>JAHYIZ010000010.1 GCA_019429405.1 Paracoccaceae bacterium | reverse complement strand
TTGCACGATCATGGCCAGCGTGGCGCGCGGCCGGTGTGACGAAGCGAATGGCGCTGTGCAAGTGCTCGCCGTTATACCACGTGGCAAAGGATTTCACCCACGCTTGGGCGTCCTCTTTGGTGGCAAAACCCTTGGTCGGCCAGTCCGGGTGATATTTGCAGGTTCGGAACAGCGCCTCGGAGAAGGGGTTGTCATTGCTGACGCGCGGGCGGCTGTAGGACGCTGTGATGCCAAGCTTTTCCATGGTCGTTTTCATCGTCGCACCCTTCATCGGGCTGCCATTGTCGGCATGCAGGACCAGCGGGCGCAGGGTGCATCCCTCGGCCAGCACCGCTTTGCTGATCAGTATCGCCGCCAGATCCGCGCTCTCGCGTTCATGGACTTCCCATCCGACAATCTTGCGGCTGAAGATGTCCACGATCAGATAGAGGTAGAAAAACATGCCCGCGATGGGTCCCGGCATCCAGGTTATGTCCCAGGTCCAGACCTCGCAGGGCGCGCTGGCCTTGTAGCTGGCGGGCGGTTTGCGCCGGACCGGCGGCCTGGCCCGGCCCCGGTGATGCTGCTGCCCATCCGCCCGCAAGATGCGATAAAAGCTGGACTCGGATGCCAGATACCGCCCCTGATCAGCCAGTTTGGGGACGATCTGGCTTGGCGGAAGGCTGGCGAATTCCGTTGAATTACAGACCTCAAGCACGGCCGCGCGTTCCTCGGCGCTCAGCTTGTTGGCCGGTTCCGGGCGCGGCACAAGGGGGCGCTGATCGGCGTGTATCTGGCCGCCTTTTGTCCAGCGCCGCAGGGTGCGGTCACTGATCTCCAGCTCGGCACAGGCTTTGGCACGCCGCGCGCCGGCAGTGATGGCCTCATTGATCAGCAGGGCGGCAGTTTGGCGATATGGGGTGCTGATCATGCGTCCTCGTCGCCCCCCCAGATCGCTGCCGCCTTTTTTCGCAGAACAAGCAGCGCTGCCGTTTCAGCCAATGCGCGGTCTTTGCGCGCCAATTCCCGCTCCAGATCCCTGACCCGCTTTTTTTCGTCCCTGGTCGCCCGCCCGAGACGCGCCGTGCTGGCACGATCCCAATCGTTCGCCTGTTCACACGCTGCCCGCCACGCCGCGATCTGCGCCGGATAAAGCCCGCGCTTGCGGCAATATTCGCCCAGATCAGCCTCATTGAGCGCCGCCGTTTCCAACACCGCCGCGAACTTGTCCCGCGAGGACCAGCCCTCCGGGCCTGCCTCCGCGTCAGGCAGCAACTGCCCCTTGCCACGCGCCTCTGCACGCCACTTGTGCAGCGTCGCCTCGGAAATCCCTTCCTCTTGCGACAACCGCCGAATGGCCATGTTGTTCGGCGGAAGCATCCGCTTCAGCACGGCCGTTTTGCGTTCCGGTGAGTATCCCAAATCATCATCCTATCCCGCCCACCTGAGAAATAGAGGAAAAGTAGAGCAGCGGACAACATCCCTGACACAGGGGGTCAGCGGCAGGGGGGCCGTCTGCCCCCCTGCACCCCCCGAGGGTATTTGGGCGTAGAAGAAAGGGGGGGTCAGCGGCGGCGGCGGCGGTTCGGGTCGGCACTTGCGGCGTTGAACGAAGGG
Source organism: Paracoccaceae bacterium (assembly GCA_019429405.1). Lineage (GTDB taxonomy): Bacteria > Pseudomonadota > Alphaproteobacteria > Rhodobacterales > Rhodobacteraceae > UBA6213. The sequence continues at coordinate 68,749 of JAHYIZ010000010.1, read as the reverse complement.
TTGGGGAGGGTCACGATTTTTGCCAGTTCCGGGAAGGGTGCTGTCGCATGCGGAATTGCGTTTGCGGCCACGAAATGCTCCTGAAAGCGCGGCTCGATCGCGGTTTCGACCTTGGTGATGCGCCGCACCTGCGCCTCAATCGCGCGCCGCGCCGCGAGCGAACAGAGCGCCATCCGCGCCCCGGTGCCGGCCGCATTGCCCGCGCTGGTGATATGGGTAAGCGGTGCATCGGGGATCATGCCCAGCACCAGCGCATGTTTGGGGCTGATATGGGCGCCAAAGGCGCCGGCCAGCACCACCCGGTCAACGCTGTCGACCCCCATCTCATCCATCAAGAGCCGCGCCCCCGCATAGAGCGCCGATTTGGCAAGCTGGATCGCGCGGATGTCGGCTTGCGTGATGAAGATGCGCGGGCCACCCGCAGCGGCGCCATCATGCACAAGCCAGGCGTGGGTGCGCCCGGTCGGCTTGCAGCGCGCGCTGCCGGTCTGTTCGGCACTGCCGATCAGCCCTGAGGCATCCACCAGCCCCGCCATCCGCATTTCCGCCACCGCCTCGATGATCCCCGAGCCGCAGATGCCGGTGACCCCGGTGGCCGCCGTCGCCTTGGCAAAGCCCGGATCGTCGGACCACAGATCGCAGCCGATCACCTTGAAGCGCGGGGCTTTGCTGGCCGGGTCAATCTCCAGCCGCTCGATCGCACCGGGTGCGGCGCGCTGACCGGATGAGATCTGCGCGCCCTCGAAGGCGGGGCCGGTGGGCGAGGAACAGGCCAGAACGCGGGTGGAATTGCCCAGCAATATCTCGGCGTTGGTGCCGACATCGACGACAAGCGACAGGTCATCGCGCGCCTCTGGCGCTTCGGCCAGTGCCACCGCCGCGCTGTCGGCCCCGACATGGCCCGCGATCAGCGGCAGGATGTAAAGGCGGGCGGCCGGGGCGATGGTGGTCAGCCCCACCGCCGCTGCCGCAAGGTTTTGCGCATCGCTTGAGGCCAGCGCGAAGGGCGATTGCCCCAGTTCCACCGGGTCGATCCCCAGCAAAAGGTGGTGCATCACCGGGTTGCCTACGATCACCGCCTCGACGATGTCGGCCGCGGGCAGCCCCGCCTCATCGGCCAGCGTCTGGGCAAGGGCGGCCAGCGCCGCGCGCACCGCCGCGGTCATTTCCGCCGCGCCGCCGGGGTTCATCATGGCGTAGCTGACGCGGCTCATCAGGTCTTCGCCAAAGCGGATCTGCGGGTTCATCAGCCCCGACGAGGCCAGCACCCGGCCATCATCGAGCGCCACCAGATGCCCGGCGATGGTGGTTGACCCGAGGTCGATCGCCAGCCCCAAGATCGGCGCATCGCGGTAGCCGGGCCAGAGCGCCAGCAGGCGCGGCGGCGCGCTGCCATCGCGGTGCACGGCGGCGGTCACCTTCCAGGCGCCCTTGCGCAAGATCGGCTGCAGGCTGCGCAAGACCTCAAGATCGACCTGCAAGCCGCTGATCTGCCACTGGCTTTCCAGCGCCGCCCTAAGGCGCTGAAAATCGCCGGAGGGTTCAAGCATACCCGGCTCGGCCACCTCGAGGTAGTAAAGCCTTGTGGCCGGGTCCATTACCATCACCCGCTCGGAGGCTGATTTGCGGATCACCTGGCGGTGCAACTGGCTTTCGGGCGGCACATCGAGCACCACATCGCCCAGGATGCAGGCCTGGCAGCCAAGCCGACGCCCCGGCGCCAGCCCGCGCAGCCGGTCATAGCGGTCCTCGACCGCGTTCGCGGGCGAAAGCGCGCCTTCGGCCACGTTCAGCCCGTGCTTGGCGAAGCTGCCGTAGCCGGGGCTGACCTGACATTTTGAACAGATGCCACGCCCGCCGCAGACCGAATCGAGGTCAACCCCCAGCGCGCGCGCCGCTGCCAGCACGGTGGTGCCGCGCGCCACCCGCCCGCGTTTGCCCGACGGGGTAAAGATCACCTGTACGGTCTCGGTCATGTGCGCCTCTTGCTGAACATCGGTGCCCTTTGTAGGCTGCCTCGCCCCATGCGCAAGTGCCACCGGCGACGCCTCAGTCGGCAGGAGCGGCAGCCAGCCCGAGCCAGTCGAGCACCGCTTGCCGGTCGCCATCAAGCAGCGGCGCCGCGGCGCGGGTTTTATGTTCGGGCAATTCGCTCATCTTGATCGGGTTGCCGGCGCATTGAAATGCCGGGCGACCGGGGGCGGGCTCGATATCGACCAGCATGTTGCGCGACAAGAGCTGCGGGTCGGCCAGCGCTTCGGCCACGTTCTGGATCGGGCCGGTGGGCACGCCGCCCGCTTCCAGAACCTTGATCCAGTGCGACCGGGGTTTTTCGATTGTGACCGCCTCGATCAGCCGCTTCAAGAGCCGCGCGTTTTCGCAGCGCGCGGGGTTCGAGGCAAAGCGCGGGTCTTCGTAAAGCGGCCCCATCCGCAGAGCGGTGCAGAGTTTCATGAACAGCGAATCATTGCCCGCAGCGATCACGAAGAGGCCGTCTTCAGCGTGGAAGGTTTCAAACGGGGTGATCGTGGGGTGGCGTGCGCCCGAGCGGCCCGGCGGGGTGCCGGTGGCGGTAGTGATCGCGACCGCATGTTCGAGAATCGCGATTTGCGAATCGAGCATGGCGATGTCGATTTTCTGCCCGCGCCCGGTTTGCCCGCGCGCGATCAGCGCAGCCATGACGCCCTGCGTCAAGTAGAGGCCCGCCACGATGTCGCCGATGCTGGCGCCGACGCGCACCGGCTCGCGGTCACGCTCGCCGGTAATGCTCATCACGCCGCCGCGTGCCTGCACCACCATGTCATAGGCGGGCTTGAGGCGTTCAGGGCCGGTGTGGCCAAAGCCCGAGACCGCGCCGTAAATCAGCTTGGGGTGGCGTGCGTGCAGCGCCTCCCAGCCGTAGCCGAGCTTTTCCATTACGCCGGGGCGGAAGTTCTCCAGCACGACATCGGCGCGCGCCAGCAGGGCCTCGAATATCTGGCGGTCGGCGGGCGAATGCAGATCAAGCGCGATCGACTGTTTGCCGTGGTTCAGCCCGGCAAAATAGGCACTCTGGCCGTTCACGAAGGGCGGAAAAGCGCGGGTGTCATCGCCCGCGCCGGGGCGCTCGACCTTGATCACCCTTGCGCCAAGTTCCTGCAACTGGGTTGAACAAAAAGGGCCTGCAAGCACATGGGTGAGGTCGATCACCGTGATGCCGGTCAGCGGAAGGGTCATGTCGTTCTCCGATACTCGCCGCGCGTCATGCGCGAAATGGTTTGTGGCGCATGCAGCGCCTTCCCCCCCATCTGCCCCGGCCCCTCCTCCGCGAAGGGCCACGCGCCTACCTTCGGGCGCGCGCGATAAAGGCGAGGCGCTCGAACAGCGCCACGTCCTGTTCATTTTTCAACAGTGCCCCGTGCAGGCGCGGCAGCATGTTGGCCGGGTCGCGCGCAAGGTCTTCGGGCGCCAGATCCTCGGACAAAAGCAGTTTCAGCCAGTCGAGCACCTCCGAGGTGGACGGCTTTTTCTTTAGCCCCGGCGTCTCGCGCAGCGCGTAAAACTGCGTCAGCGCGGTGGTCAGTAGCGCGTCCTTGATGTCGGGAAAATGCACCGCGACGATGGCGCGTAGCGTGTCGACATCGGGGAAGCGGATGTAGTGGAAGAAACAGCGGCGCAGAAAGGCGTCGGGTAGCTCTTTCTCGTTGTTCGAGGTGATGATGACCACCGGGCGGTGCGCCGCGCGCACCATCTGCCCGGTCTCGTAGACGTGAAACTCCATCCGGTCGAGTTCTTGCAACAGATCGTTCGGGAACTCGATATCGGCCTTGTCGATCTCGTCGATCAGCAGCACCACCCGGCCCGGCGCCTCGAACGCCTGCCACAGCTTGCCCTTGCGGATGTAATTGGCCACGTCCGACACCCGCGCATCACCCAGCTGGCTGTCGCGCAGGCGGCTGACGGCATCATATTCGTAAAGCCCCTGCTGCGCCTTGGTGGTCGATTTGATGTGCCACTCGATCAGCGGCAGCCCAAGGCTGGCCGCTACTTCGCGGGCCAGCTCGGTCTTGCCGGTGCCCGGCTCGCCCTTGACCAGCAACGGGCGCTCCAGCGCCACTGCGGCGTTGACCGCCATGCTCAGGTCGGGCGGCGCGATGTAGCTTGCGGTTGTACCGAATGTCATGCGCGCGCATACCTTTGCCGGGTTTTCTGCAAACGCGAACTTACCCTGCCCGGGGCGCGCAAGCAAGGCGTCCGCGGCGTCAAACGGGGGCGTGACATCGTATCGCGCATCGGGTATGGAGCGCGCAACAGGAGGGGTGGATGACAAAGCCTGACAGCATTGTGTCGCCCGGTTCGCGGGAGACAAAGCCGATGAAGCCTGAATCTTTTTTGCCTGATGACTACCGGCCGGCCGAGAATGAGCCGTTCATGAACCCGCGCCAGCTGGAATATTTCCGCCGCAAATTGCTGACGTGGAAAGCCGAACTGATGGAGCAATCGGCCGACACGCTCGAAGGGCTGGCAGAATCAGGGCGCAACGTGCCCGACATCGCCGACCGCGCCAGCGAAGAAACCGACCGCGCGCTGGAACTGCGCACCCGCGACCGCCAGCGCAAGCTGGTTGCCAAAATCGACGCCGCCCTGCGCCGCATCGACAACGGCGAATATGGTTTTTGCGAGATTACCGGTGAACCGATCAGCCTCAAGCGGCTCGATGCGCGCCCGATTGCCACATTGACGCTCGAGGCCCAAGAGCGGCACGAACGCCGCGAACGGGTCCACCGCGACGACTGACCCCGGCGTCGCCGGGGCTGCCCGGTGGCGTGATGCAGGAGAGCGGCCGATGCTGGTCGGGCGTAAGGTGACCGTGCTGGGGGCGGGTATTGCCGGGCTTGCGGTGGCCCGCGCGCTGGCGTTGCGCGGCGCGCAGGTCACGGTCTACGAACAAGCAGACGCGATTCGCGAGGTTGGCGCGGGCCTGCAAATCTCGCCCAATGGCGTGCGCGTGCTCAGCGCGCTCGGGCTGGCCGATGCGCTGGCCGATGTGGCGCCGCGCGGCGAGGCGGTGGAACTGATCGACGGGCCTAGCGGCGATGCGGTGGCGCGCATGGCGCTGGCGCGCGGCGAATACCGCTTTGTGCACCGCGGCGCGCTGGTGGCGCTGCTGGCCGAGGGCGCGCGGGCGGCAGGTGTGCAGTTTCGCTTCTTGCAGCAGATCGACCGGGTGCAGCTTGGCGCCCACCCGCCGCGCTTCATCACCCATCAGGGCGCCGAGGTCGAAGCCGAGATTCTGATCGGCGCCGACGGCTTGCATTCAAAAGTGCGCGAGGCGCTCAACGGGCCTGCGATGCCGTTCTTCACGCATCAGGTGGCATGGCGCGCGGTGATCGCGGCCGAACCTGATGCCGCCCCGGTGGCGCAGGTGTTCATGGGGCCGGGGCGCCACCTTGTCAGCTACCCGCTTGGTGGCGGGTTGCGCAACATTGTGGCGGTGGAAGAGCGGCGGCGCTGGGTCGAGGAAAGCTGGACCCTGCAAGATGACCCCGAGGCGCTGCGCGCAAGCTTTGCGGGGTTTTGCCCGCAGGTAAGAGGCTGGCTCGATCACGTCGATGCGCCGATGCTCTGGGGTCTCTTTCGCCACCCGGTCGCGGTGCGCTGGCAGGGCTATGGCGCGGCCATAATGGGCGACGCCGCGCACCCGACGCTGCCGTTTCTTGCGCAGGGCGCGGTGATGGCGCTGGAAGATGCCTGGGTTCTGGCCGAGCGGCTTTCGTGCCACGAAACCACCGCCGCCGCCTTCGCGTCATACAAGGCCATGCGCGCGCCGCGCTGCACGCGCATCGTTGAGGCGGCCAACGCCAACGCGCGCAATTACCACCTTGGCGGCGCGCGCCGCGCCGTGGCCCATGCCGGGCTGCGCGCGATTTCGGCGCTTTCGCCTAACGCGCTTCTCAACCGCTATGCCTGGGTGCACGGGGCAGATGTGACCGAGGGCGCGGGCGGCTGAGCGCGCGCGCCTGGCCGGCGTGGATACGCCTCCGGCGGGGGGGTATTTGTACAAAGAAGAAGCGCCAGAAAGGCCGCTATCAGGCGTCCAGTTCCACCCAGACCGGAACGTGATCGGAAGGGCGGGTGCGCCCGCGCTGGTCCTTGTCGATCCCGGCCGCGGTCAACAGGTCGGCGGCCTGCGGCGACAGCAAGAGATGGTCGATCAGGATGCCGTCGTTCTTTTCCCAGGCCCAGCGCTGAAAATCCCAATAGCTGTAAAGCCCCGGCTCGGGGTGGCGGGCGCGCAGGCCATCGGTCAGGCCAAGGTTGAGAAGGCGGCGCCAGGCGGCGCGGGTTTCGGGCAGCGCAAGGGCATCTTCGCGCCACGCATCGGGGCGGGCGGCATCGGCATCTTGCGGGATCACGTTCCAGTCGCCGCCCAGCACGAAGGGCTGTTCGCTGGCCAGAAGGGCTGCGGCGCGGGCGCGGGCGCGGCCCATCCAGGCAAGTTTGTAGTCATATTTCGGCCCCGGCGCGGGGTTGCCGTTTGGCGTATAGAGTGCTGCGACCCGCACGGCGCGCAGGCCGATCACCGTGGCTTCGATCCAGCGCGCCTGTTCATCAGATGTGTCACCCGGCAAGCCGCGCGCCACGTCTTCAAGCGGCAGCCGCGACAGGATCGCGACTCCGTTGAAGCTTTTTTGCCCGTGGGTTTCGACGCGGTAGCCCATATCTTCGAACACCTCGCGCGGAAAGCCCGCGTCCACGGTCTTGATCTCCTGCAACAGCGCCACTTCGGGGTGGGCCTCGGCCAACCACGCGGTAACCGCCTCGAGCCGGGCCTTGATACCGTTGATGTTGTAGGTTGCGATCTTCATGGCGACTCCGGGTTTCTGGCCAGATTAGGCCGGGATCGCCGCGAAGGGTAGCGGTTGTTGGCTGGCGCCGCGCAAACCTTGCCATAGTATTAGCGGAATTTGAAATAGTAAGTAAAAACAGAATGTTGCAAGCTATAACGCGCGTGTTACGCGCGGCGGCTAAAGCGCGAACGAGGTGCCGCAGCCGCACGAGGCGGTCGCGTTCGGGTTCTCGATCACGAAGCGCGCGCCGATCAGTTCCTCACTGTAATCGATCGTGGCCCCGGCCAGAAAGGGCAGCGAAACCGGGTCGATCAGCACGCTCTGGCCCTCGCCTTGCAGCACCAGATCGTCGGCCTGCGCGGTGCCAAAATCAATCTCGTATTGAAAGCCAGAACAGCCGCCGCCCGCCACTGCCACCCTGAGCGGGCGCACGTCGCGGCCCGCATTGATCGCGGCAAGGCGGGCGAAGGCGCGGGGGGTGACTTTGGGCGGCAAGATCATGAGGGGGTTTCCAAGCTGGGGCCTGTACCCGATATAAGAGGCAACAGAAGCCGGAACAAGCCGGAGGGGACGATGTTGCAACCTTATGCCTGCGATCCGGCAACCAGCCGGGGGCGGCTTCACGCTGAAAGCATCTCGACCTTCCGCAGCCCGTTTCAGCGCGACCGCGACCGCATCATCCATTCCTCCGCCTTCCGGCGGCTGAAACACAAGACGCAGGTGTTTGTCGAGCATGAGGGTGATTATTACCGCACGCGGTTGACCCACACGATCGAGGTGGCGCAGGTGGCGCGCACGATTGCCGGGGTGCTGGGGTTGAACACCGATCTGGCCGAGGCGGTGGCGCTGGCGCATGACCTTGGCCACCCGCCCTTCGGCCATACCGGCGAAGATGCGCTGGCGCTGCTGATGGCGCCCTACGGCGGGTTCGACCACAACGCGCAAGCGATCCGCATCGTCACCCGGCTGGAGCGGCACTATGCGGGCTTTGACGGGCTGAACCTGACATGGGAAACGCTTGAAGGCATCGCCAAGCACAATGGCCCGGTGATCGGGGGGGCGGGCGCCCATGCGGTGCCTGACCGCACCAGCCTGCCCTATGCGCTGGCCGCCTTCGATGCCGAATGGGACCTGGAATTGGCCACCAACGCCAGCGCCGAGGCGCAGGTGGCGGCGGTGGCCGACGATGTGGCCTACAACCACCACGACCTGCATGATGGCCTGCGGGCGGGGCTGTTTACCGAGGCCGACCTGATGGACCTGCCGCTGGTCGGCCCGGCCTTCGCCGAGGTGGACCGGCTTTATCCCGGGCTGGACGCCACGCGGCGGCGGCATGAGGCGCTCAGGCGCGTGTTCGGGGTGATGGTCGAAGACGTGATCGCCGTGGCGCAGAACAGGCTGGCGGCACTCGGGCCGCGCTCGGTTGATGATATCCGCGCGATGGAAGGGCCGATCATTCGCTTTTCCAAGCCGCTTTATCAGAACCTCAAGGCGATCAAGGGGTTCCTGTTCACCCGCATGTATCGCGCGCCCTCGGTGGTGGCCGAGCGCCAGCGCGTGACCGGCATGATCAACGCGCTCTTCCCGCTGTTTCTAGCGCACCCCGGCCTGCTGCCCGAAGATTGGCAGGGCGATGTGGCGCAGGCGGGCGACGAGGTGGCACTGGCGCGCGTGGTGCTCGATTACGTGGCGGGGATGACGGACCGGTTCGCGATTCAGGAATTTGGCAGGCTGATGGGGTAGGGGGAATGAGCGGCGAGCGTTTGCAGCCCATTGAAATTCACCCAAGCATCCAGAAATCACTTGATGCTTGGAGTGCGTGTTCATCGGACGGAAGTTTTTCAAATGCGTTATTGGAAGATGGACGGGAATTGGGTCCCCTAAACAAGAGCCTTGGGCAAGCAAGCGTTGCATGGAGCTTTTCAGCGATTTTTGACGAACTTGCGAAAAATCCAGGAATCATGGATATCTTGCGTCCCCCTCCACCAGACATTCCAAAAGATGTATTCTTCTTTCTCCAAGCTGATAGTCTGACGTCCAACGCCGTTGTTTTTCGAACATATGTCTCTGTTGTATTGGGAAGAACTGACGAATTCGTGGTTGCATTGAGTGCAATATCGAAGCGAAATCCGAGCGAGCATTTCAGCGCAATCATGAAGCTGCTTAGAAACAATGAAGTCCGGCACCTTCGAAATGCCATTGGCCACGGAACTTACATTGCGCAAGGCCAAGTTATGAAATATCGCGATGGCGTGCATTCTCGTAGAATATCATTTCGAGAACTTGATAAACTTAATAGTGCAATTTGGTATGTAGTATTGACTGGGTTAACGGCGAGCTATCGCTGGAAAGAAAAACAATGGAGGAATCCGACTTAACAGCCCGTGCCGAGCGCGAGAGTGTGTTTTTCCACAGCGATTTTCCTCGTCTTGGTTTACCCCCATCACACCATCATCTCTTTCGTCGCCGTCAGCTTCAACTCCGGGAAATCCCGCCCGATGCGGTCGATGTCCCATTGCAACCGCGTGAGGAACACGAGGTCGCCGTCGCTGTCCTGCGCGATATGGCCCTTGTTGATGCTCACAAAGCGCTCGACCTCGGCTTTCGGGCCGGTCACCCAGCGGGCCGAGGTGAAGTGCGAGGGCTCAAACCGCACTGGCAGCCCGTATTCCTGCTCGATCCGGCTGGCCAGCACCTCAAATTGCAGGGCGCCCACCACGCCGACGATGAAGCCAGACCCAAGCATCGGCTTGAACACCTTTGCCGCACCCTCTTCGGCGAATTGCATCAGGGCCTTGTCGAGGTGCTTGGCCTTCATCGGGTCCATCGCGCGCACCCCTTGCAGCAATTCGGGCGCGAATGAGGGGATGCCGGTGAAACGCAGCGCCTCGCCCTCGGTCAGCGCGTCGCCGATGCGCAACTGGCCGTGGTTCGGAATGCCGATGATGTCGCCCGCCCAGGCCTCTTCTGCCAATTCGCGGTCGGCGGCCAGAAACAGCACCGGGTTGGAAACGGCCATCGGCTTTTTTGATCGCACATGCAGCAGTTTCATGCCGCGGGTGAAATGCCCCGAGGCGAGGCGCACGAAGGCCACGCGGTCGCGGTGCTTGGGGTCCATGTTGGCCTGCACCTTGAACACAAAGCCGGTGACCGGCGTTTCTTCGGGTGCCACGGCGCGGCTGGCGGCCTTTTGCGGCTGTGGTTCGGGGCCAAACTCGGCGATGCCCTGCATCAGTTCGCGCACCCCAAACGAATTGATCGCCGAGCCAAACCAGATCGGCGTCATGTGGCCCTCAAGAAAGCTCTGGCGGTTGAAGGCGGGCAGCAGGTCGCGCGCCACCTCCAACTCGTCGCGCAGTTGCGCCAGCAGATCGGCGGGCACATGTTCGGCCAGTTTCGGGTCGGAAAGCCCGTCGATCTTGAGGCTCTCGGCCACCCGGTTGCGGTCGGCGCGGTCCATCAGCTCCAGCCGGTCGTGCACGATGTCATAACAGCCGATGAAGTCGCGCCCCATGCCGATCGGCCAGCTTGCAGGCGCCACGTCGATGGCAAGGTTTTGCTGGATTTCATCAATGATGTCGAAGGTATCGCGGCTTTCGCGGTCCATCTTGTTGCAAAAGGTCAAGATCGGCAGATCGCGCAAGCGGCAGACCTCGAACAGTTTTCGGGTCTGGCTTTCGACGCCCTTGGCGCCATCGATCACCATGATCGCGGCATCGACGGCGGTCAGCGTGCGGTAGGTGTCTTCGGAAAAGTCCGAGTGGCCGGGGGTATCGACAAGGTTGAAGCGAAAGCGGCCGAAATCGAAGCTCATCGCCGAGGCTGAAACCGAGATGCCGCGCTCTTGCTCCATCTTCATGAAGTCCGACCGGGTGCGCCGCGCCTCGCCCTTGGCGCGCACCTGCCCGGCCATCTGAATCGCGCCGCCAAACAGCAGGAACTTTTCGGTCAGCGTGGTCTTGCCCGCGTCGGGGTGCGAGATGATCGCGAAGGTCCTTCGGCGAGCGATTTCGGGCGGGAGGGGGGCGGGTGTGTTCATGGCGCGCGGTGTAGCGGCTGGCGTGGCGCCGTGCAAGCGCGGGGCCACCTAGCCAGCGCGGCCAAGCGCGCGCAGCGCGTTGAGCGTGACCCATTTGCTCGGCGCGCCCAACTGCTCGATCGGCGCCGTGAACTTGTCGCTGTAGGAATTTGCCATGCGCCAACGCCCGTCTGCCCCGCATTTTGCAGCCACCGCCGCCTGTGCCGCGTCCATGCGCGGGTCGCGGTAGCCCAGATCGAGCAACAGGTTCAGAATTTCCAGCGCGTCGGTTTGGTACATCAGCGGAAAGCCAAAGCGCAGCCAGCCCGGCTTCGAATTGCGCGCAAGATCGTGGCTGCGGTTGTGGATGTGGTGGATCAGCATGAATTCCGCCGCCCGCGCCAGCGTTTCCGCCACCTCGGCCGAGCGCGCTTGCGGCGGAATTTCAGCCAGCGCCTTCATCGCCTTGACCACGCCCATGTGGCACGAGTGCCGCCCCCAGCATGGCTCCAGCCGGTCGTAGGGCCAGCCCTGCGGCGCCTGCGCGATGCCATCGTCGAAGCGCTGATAGGTGGTGATCCAGTCCACCGCCGCTTGCACCCGCGGGTCGGCGGCAAGCCCGAAACGCAGCAGCGCCCATGCCATGTTGCCGGTCAGGCAGGGCAGCACCACGCTCGCCTGGCCGCCGTTACGCCCGCCCTTCATCGAAAATCCGCCGCTTTCGCGGTGCTGTGCCTGCGTCAGGATGAAGGCGCAGGCCTTCTGGATGCGGGCGTCACCGGGGTCGGCGCCAAGCTCGGCCAGGATCAGAAGTTGCCAGACGGTGCCGCGATACTTGCCAGTATAGAACTGCCCCGGTGTCAGCCAATAGCCGTCGGGGTGCTGCTGGTGCAGGATCGCGGTGACCGCCGGGCTTGCCATGATGCCACCCTTTGCCGCCTGCACGTCGGCGTCGGCGTCGGCGTCGGCGTCGGCGTCGGTCTCGGCCCGGCCCAGCAGGTTTTTCAGCGCGAAATACCGCACCGAGGGGTTCCCGGCTTCAAGCAGCCAGTCCAATGTTTCGGGCGCGGGCATCATCATCGCGGGCCTTTTTCAAAACCGCCCCGGTTATTTTACTCCGCTCCGAAGCAGGATGAAAGTTGCCGCGCCGCCCGCCATGCGCGCTTGCCCGAACGGCCCTAGTCCTTGCCGCGCTTCTTGAACAGCGCCGCGCGCGCCGCCGCGTCCAGCTCTGCCCGCCCGGCTTCGGTGCCGAAATGCGGGCGGTGGGCAAGCCCTGGGAACTGGGCGCGCAGGCTTTGGGCCATGGCCTCGGGCATCATCTGCATCGTCGCTTCGCTGACTTGCAGACTTTCGCAGGGAATGCCCTCGGCATAGATGATTTCGTGGCGGTCGAAAACGAGGCTGTAGTAATCGACATAGCCACCCTCGCGCCGCCATACGCTTTCGCTATCGACGAGGTGCTTGGCCTGCACCAGCAATTCGGCGGTGTCGCCCAGCCGCTGCGCGCCGCGCTGATAGAGAAACACCCGGTGATGCGGGCTGACCACCAGATCGCCCTCGTTTCCAAGTGTGCCCGCCGAAATCACCACCGGGGCAAAGCTGCCAAGCGCGCGAACACTGGCCTTGCCGACAAAGCGCAGCGGCTGCGGCCCGGAATCGCGGGTCAGCACGCGGTCGCCGGGCTGCAACGCCTCGATTGCGCGCTGCGCCCCGCCTGCAAGCGTGATCATCGTGCCGGTGCAGAAGGCCACGCAGATCAGGTCCGAAAGCCGCGCGGTGCCGGGGTCATCGTGCGATTCGAGCAGGGTATATTCAGTGCGCGGCGCGATCGGCGACAAGGGCAGGGCAAAGTACCGCCCGCTGCCCCCATGCGCGATCAGCAAGATGTCCACGGTATCGCCATCGGGTGCCATCAGCACATGGCGCGCCACAAGCCCGACTGCGTCGCCCGGCGTGCCAATTTGCGAACCTGCGGCGACGCACTGCCCGGCGTCGCCCGCGCCATTGGCCAGAACGAGGCGCATCGGTGCCGCCGCACGGTCGAGTTGATAGATATCCCCCGGCTGGCATGCCTCGGGCAGATCGAGCGGGTCGCCATGGTTGGCACCGCTGGTAACGCGAATCGCCTCGGCCGCGAACACATGTGCGGCCTGTCCGCGAAGGGGGGCGATGCTGGGGGCGGGCACGGGTGGACCTCGGTCTGCTGCTGGCGTCGATGACTGGCATCGTTTATGCAAAATCGGGTAAAGCGGTTTGCCCGCGCAGCGTCAAGCGCGCGGTCCGCGAAATGGGGGAAAGCATATGGATCTGGGCATCCGGGGCAAGCGTGCATTGGTTTGCGCGTCGTCAAAAGGGCTTGGGCGCGGCTCGGCCGAAGCGCTGGCGGCTGCGGGGGTCGATCTGGTGCTCAACGCGCGCGGTGGCGCGGCACTGGCCACCGCCGCCGCTGAAATTGCCGCGCGCTACGGCGTGCGCGTGCAGGCCGTGGCGGGCGACATCACCGATGCAGGCGCGCGCGCCGAGGTGTTGGCGGCTTCGGGTGCGGTCGATATTCTTGTAACCAACGCTGGCGGCCCGCCGCCCGGAAACTGGGCCGACTGGAGCCGTGATGATTTCCTGCGCGCAATTGACGCCAACATGCTGACCCCGATTGTGCTCATGCAGGCCTGCTTGCCGTCGATGATCGCGCAGGGCTGGGGCCGGGTGGTCAATATCACCTCGGCGGCGGTGAAATCGCCGATCGCCGAGCTAGGGCTGTCAAACTCGGCCCGCGCGGGGTTGACCGGGTTTGTCGCCGGCACCGCGCGGCAGGTGGCGCGGCACGGGGTTGCGATCAACAATCTGCTGCCGGGCCTGCATGCGACCGACCGGGCAACTGCGCTGGATGCGGGTGTTGCCGCGAAAACCGGCATCAGCCCCGCCGAGGCCGCCGCCCGCCGTGCGGCCACCATTCCGGCCGGGCGCTACGGCACCCCCGCCGAATTCGGCGCCGCCTGCGCCTTTTTGTGCTCGGCACATGCGGGCTATATCATCGGGCAGAACATCCTGCTTGATGGCGGTTCGGCCAATGCAACCTTCTGATCTGCCACTGCTTCAGCCCAAATATCCCCGCCGGAGGCGCCGCGCGCTTGCGCGGCCATATTCGGGCTGGTATCGGGTAAGCCTGAGCGATTTGATCGGATAGCGTGTGACCCAGCCCCCGCCACCGCCGCGCCTTGAGGTGCAGGGCTTGCGCCGCAGTTTCGGCGGGCGCGAAGTGGTGCGCGATGTCTCGTTTTCGGTCGAGGCGGGGCAGGTGAGCTGCCTGCTTGGCCCTTCGGGGTGCGGCAAATCCACCACCTTGCGCCTTGTCGCCGGGGTTGATGCGCAGGATGCGGGCGCGATCCGGGTTGATGGCGCCGTGGTCGCGGGGCCGGGGCTGCACCTGCCGCCAGAACGGCGCGGCGTTGGCCTGGTGTTTCAGGATTTCGCGCTTTTTCCGCACCTTACCGTGGCCGAAAATGTCGCCTTCGGCCTCACAGGTCCGCGCGCCGAACGCCTGCGGCGGGTCAGTGCGCTGCTCGAACGGGTGCATATGCAGCACCACGCGCAAAGCTACCCCTATGCGCTTTCGGGGGGTGAGCAACAACGGGTGGCGCTGGCGCGTGCGTTGGCCCCCCGTCCGCGCATTCTGTTGATGGATGAGCCATTTTCGGGCCTTGATGAGCGCCTGCGCGATGCGATCCGCGATGAAACGCTGGCGCTCTTGAAAGACGAGGGCGCCGCCGTGCTGCTGGTCACGCACGAGCCACACGAGGCGATGCGGATGGCGGATCAGATCTTGCTCATGCGCGACGGCATGATCGTGCAGCGCGGTGCGCCCTACAATATTTACAACGCCCCGGTGGACCGCGCCGCTGCGGCCTTCTTTTCCGACCTCAACATTCTGCGCGGAACCGTGCAGGGCGCGCTGACCGAAACCGCCTTCGGCAGTTTTCTGGCCCCCGGCCACGCTGACGGCACCGAGGTCGAAATCGTGATCCGCCCGCAGCACCTCAAGCTTGATTTCGACCGCGCCGGGCGCGGCCCCGCCCCCACCGCCGCCGAGGGCACCGCCGCGCGCGGCCATGTGGCGCGGGCGCGGTTTCTGGGGCGCGAGTCGCTGGTGGAATTCACCATGGAGTTTGATCGCTCGGTGCTGGTCGCCAGCGTTCCGGGTGTGTTCCTGCCCACCCCCGGAACGCCGATGTGGCTGATGATCCGCCGCGACCGCTGCTTTGTGTTTGCGGCCGCCTCGCAGGGCTAGGCACCACGGCATCTGGCCGCCTTGCCCGCAGGGGCGGCGCCATGAACAATCTGCGAACACGTCTTGGCGTCGGCGGTGACAGGCGCTATGGTCGCGCCATGAGCGAACCGTCTGCCCCCCCCTCCTTGTCTGCCCGCGCCATGGCGGCGCGGCCTACGCCCTATCTTGACGGGCTGAACCCGGCGCAGCGCGCGGCGGTTGAGGCGCTTGATGGGCCGGTGCTGATGCTGGCGGGTGCCGGCACCGGCAAGACCCGCGCCTTGACCGCGCGCATCGCGCATCTGCTGGCACAGGGGCGGGCGCGGCCGAATGAGGTGCTGGCGGTCACCTTCACCAACAAGGCCGCGCGCGAGATGAAAGAGCGTCTGGGCCGCCTGATGGGCGAAAGCGTCGAAGGGCTGCCGTGGCTCGGCACCTTCCACGCGATCTGCGTAAAGCTCTTGCGCCGCCACGCGGAACTGGTGGGGTTGAAATCAAACTTCACCATTCTTGACACCGACGACCAGATCCGGCTGCTCAAGCAACTGATCATCGCTGAAAACATTGATGAAAAGCGCTGGCCCGCGCGCATGCTTGCGGGGCTGATCGACGGCTGGAAGAACCGCGCGCTGACGCCGGAGCGGGTGAAGGGTGCCGAGGCCGCGACCTTCAACAACATGGGCGGCGAGCTTTACACCGCCTATCAGGCGCGGCTCAGCGCGCTCAACGCGGTCGATTTCGGTGACCTTCTGCTGCACATGGTCACGATCTTTCAGGCGCACCCCGATGTGCTGGCGCAATATCAGCGCTGGTTTCGCTACATTCTGGTGGACGAGTACCAAGATACCAACGTGGCGCAATATCTGTGGCTGCGCTTGCTGGCGCAGGGCCACCGCAACATCTGCTGTGTGGGCGATGATGACCAGTCGATCTATGGCTGGCGCGGTGCCGAGGTGGGCAACATCCTGCGGTTTGAGGCCGATTTTCCCGGCGCGCAGGTGATCCGGCTGGAACAAAACTACCGCTCGACCGGGCATATTCTCGCCGCCGCTTCGGGCCTGATCGCGGCTAACGCGGGGCGGCTTGGCAAGACGCTCTGGACCGCAGCCGAGGGCGGCGCGAAGGTTCGGCTGATCGGCCATTGGGACGGCGAAGAAGAGGCGCGCTGGATCGGCGATGAGGTAGAGGCGGTAGCGCGCGGTACCCGTGGGGCGGCCCCGGTCAGCCTCAACGGGCAGGCGATACTGGTGCGCGCCAGCCACCAGATGCGCGCCTTCGAAGACCGGTTTCTGACCATCGGCCTGCCCTATCGGGTGATCGGCGGCCCGCGCTTTTACGAGCGGCAGGAAATTCGCGATGCCATGGCCTATTTCCGCCTCGCGGTTTCCCCTGACGACGATCTTGCCTTTGAGCGCGTGGTGAACGTGCCCAAGCGCGGCCTTGGTGACAAGGCGGTGCAGACGGTGCAGGCCATTGCGCGCGAAGATGGCACCGGGCTTTTGGAGGCTGCGCGCCATGCGGTGGCCTCGGGGCGGCTGTCAGGCCGGGGTGCGGGGCAGTTGCGCGGCTTTGTCGAAGGCGTGGACCGCTGGCACGGCGCCGTGCTGGCGGGCGAAGGCCATGTGGCGCTGGCCGAAACCATCCTCGACGAGTCGGGCTACACCGCCATGTGGCAGGCCGACAAGTCGCCCGAGGCGCCGGGGCGGCTTGAAAACCTGAAAGAGTTGGTCAAGGCGCTGGAGCAGTTCGAGAACCTGCAAGGCTTTCTCGAACATGTCTCGCTGATCATGGACAATGCCAGCGAAGACGCCGCTGAGAAGGTCTCCATCATGACCTTGCACGCCGCCAAAGGGCTTGAGTTTCCGGCCGTGTTCCTGCCGGGGTGGGAAGATGGTCTCTTTCCCAGCCAGCGCAGCATGGACGAGGGCGGGCTGAAGGCGCTCGAGGAAGAGCGGCGGCTGGCCTATGTCGGCATCACCCGCGCCGAGCGGCTGTGCACGATTTCCTTTGCCGGAAACCGCCGGGTTTACGGCCAGTGGCAATCGGCGCTGCCTTCGCGCTTTATCGACGAATTGCCGGCCGAGCATGTCGAGGTGCTGACCCCGCCCGGCCTTTATGGCGGCGGTTTTGGTGCCGCCGCGCGCCCGACGGCCTCGGGCGTCGAAGACCGCGCCGCGCGCGCCGATGTCTATGCCTCGCCGGGCTGGAAGCGGATGCAGGAACGCGCCGGTTCGCGCCCTCTCGCCCAGCCGCGCGAGGCGCGCCACATGGTGATTGATCTCGATGCGGTCAGCGACTTTGAGCCGGGCGAGCGCGTGTTCCACCAGAAATTCGGCTACGGCATGGTGCGGCTGATCGAGGGCGACAAGCTGACGGTGGTGTTTGAAAAGGCGGGCGAAAAGAAGCTTCTTGCAAGCTTCGTGGTGGCGGCAGGCGATGCCGGCGATGTGCCGTTCTGAGGCCTTCGCAGGGGGCGCTGCCGCCGCCTTGCGCATGCGGCGACGACGTGTTCAGCTGCGCGGCAGCGACGCGAAAAGGCGGGTCAGCCGTGCCGCTTCGGCTTCGGTGCCCCAAGGTGCATTCACGATGAACAGGCCCGAACCGACCATGCCATGCCCCTCGCGGGCAGGCGCAAAGCGAACCTCGTGGCGAAAAGCTGTGGGGAAATTTGCCGATAGCGCTGCCAGCATGGGCAGGTGGGGCGCCGACGCGAGCACCGGATACCAGAGCGCAATCACCCCGACATTCCATTTGCGCGCGACATTCGCGATGAACGGCGGCAGGGTTTCGTAGTCGGACTTCACCTCATAGCTCGGGTCGATCAGCAAAATGCCCCGGCGCGGCGTCGGCGGGGTGATTGACAGCGCCATTTGCAGCCCGTCGATCTGCTGGAAAATGCCCCCGTGCGGCGCCATCACCGCCCGCAGCGCCGCGAATTCGCGCGGGTGCAGTTCGGCCAGACGGATCGAATCGACCGGGCGCAGCAGCGCGGCGGCGATCAGCGGCGAGCCGGGGTAGGCGCTGGCGCCATGGCTTGCGCGGGTGGCGGCAAGGGCGCGGGCGTAGGGGTGGGCAGGCTCGAACCAGCCCAGCCGCTCGATCCGGGCGATGCCCTCGGCGGCCTCGCCGGTTTTCAGCGCCTCGGGGGCGTCAAGCGCGTAAAGCCCGCGCCCCGCATGGGTCTCGATATAGCTGAGCGGTTTTGGCTTGGCGGTGAGATAGTCAAGCATGACCGCGAGCAGCGCATGCTTGTGCACGTCGGCCAGATTTCCTGCGTGATAGAGGTGTTGATAGCTGAGCATCTGCGCTTTCCGGGTTTGCCCCGGCATGCCCTGCGGCGCGTTCGCGCGCAACCCCCAGCAAATGAAAGCGGCGGCACCCAGGGAGGAGGAGGGGTGCCGCCGCTATATCCTTGGCCCCAGGGAGGAGGAGGGGGCCTCGGGATAAGGTGCGATGCCTGCCCAGGGAGGAGGAGGGGCCTGCACCGCAGTGACGATCAGCCCGGGAGGAGGTGGGCCTTTCGCTTCGCATTCAGGCCTCGCGGCCCGTAACCGGTTTGAAGTGCGGCGGCTCCGGGGAGGAGAATGGAGCCGCCGCCTTCATCACGAGACCCCGAGGGAGGAGGAGGGGGCCTTCGTTTGCCTTTGGGCCTTGCGGCCCTTCGTGTTTTGTGCGGCACCCCCAGGGAGGAGGAGGGGGGTGCCGCACTTTTCCCGCGGCCCAGGGAGGAGGAAGGGCCGGGAAGGGAATTCCTATTTGCCGCGCTTGCCGTAGGCGGCTTCGATTGCGACGCGCGTGATCATCGAGC
This sequence comes from Paracoccaceae bacterium, assembly GCA_019429405.1. GTDB lineage: Bacteria > Pseudomonadota > Alphaproteobacteria > Rhodobacterales > Rhodobacteraceae > UBA6213. Next base: position 49,826 of record JAHYIZ010000010.1, on the reverse strand, counting down.
GGTGGATGCCGAGGTCATTGAGTTCGCGGGTTGAGAGCACACTCAGTTCACGCAGCGTTTGCCGAAACACCTTGCGGCGCTGGCGCGCTTCGCCGAGGTTCGAGAAAAGCGCCGCGATGCGGTCGGCAATGCCGAGGTCGCCGCTCAGGATACTTGTGAATGCCATGTCTCTGGTTCCGATCCTTGTTCGAGTGGCGATCTGGTGTTCGCCGTTGGGGCTAACATGGGGAAAATGCTGCACCTGCACAATAGGGCGCGGAATCAATGCCGCTATGCGGAAAGTGCATAACGGATACTGACCTACTTTAAGCTGACCTAACGGCATTTGCCTAAATTTTACGCGGGTTTGGCATGAACTCTTGCGCTTACCAAGAATCGGGGCAAGGTGCGGCGTGTCAAAGCGGCGGAGTGTCACATGGGTGTTTCCAAAGAGCAGGTGCTGGCGATTCTTGCCGAGGTTGCGGCGCCGGGTGGCGGCACGCTGACCTCGCGCGACATGGTGCGCGCGATGGGGGTTGAGGGTGGCGCCGTGCGGTTTGTGCTCGAGGCCGAATCGCCCGCCGCAGCTAAGGTTCTTGAGGCGCTGCGCCCCGATATAGAGGCGCGCCTGCGGGCGCTGCCGGGGGTGGTCAGCGTTTCGGTCGCCACCACGGCGGCCAGCGCGGCGGCGCCGAGCCTGAAGATTGGCGGCCACCCCAAGCCGCAGGCGGAGCCGCAGCCAATACCGGGTGTGGCGCGGGTGCTGGCGGTGGGGTCGGGCAAGGGCGGCGTCGGCAAATCGACCGTGGCCTCAAACCTTGCGGTGGCGCTGGCACGCGCCGGGCGCCGGGTCGGCTTGCTCGATGCCGATATTTATGGCCCCAGCCAGCCGCGCATGATGGGGGTGAACCGCCGCCCCGCCAGCCCCGATGGCAAAACCATCATTCCGCTGGTGGCGCATGGGGTCACGCTGATGTCGATCGGCCTGATGCTTCGCGATGGCGAGGCGGTGATCTGGCGCGGCCCGATGCTGATGGGTGCGATGCAACAGATGCTCGGGCAGGTGGCTTGGGGCGATCTGGATGTGCTGATTGTCGATTTGCCGCCGGGCACGGGCGATGTGCAGATGTCGCTGGCGCAGAAGGTGCCGGTGACCGGGGCGCTGGTGGTTTCGACCCCGCAAGATGTGGCGCTGATAGATGCGCGCCGCGCGCTCGACATGTTCGCCAAGCTCAAGGTGCCGGTGGTCGGGCTGATCGAGAACATGTCGACCTATATCTGCCCGAACTGCGGGCACGAGGCGCATCTCTTTGGCCACGGTGGCGTTGGCGCCGAAGCGGCGACGCTGGGGCTGCCGTTTCTGGGCGAACTGCCGCTCGACCTTGCGGTGCGTCTGGCGGGCGATGCCGGCACGCCGATTGCGGCGGGCGAAGGCCCTGTGGCCGAGGCCTATGCCCGGCTTGCCGCCGCGCTGGTGGCCGAAGGCGCTGCCTGAACGGGAAAGCGCCCCCCGGCACGGGAAATTTCGGGACAAGGCGCATTGCGCGCCGCCAAAACGAATCACTTCGGGGTGATTTGGGCGTAATTGGGCTGCATGTTCTTCTTATGTTTCTTTTGGCGGGCAAAGTTTCGCTCTGCCCGCCGAAAATATCGCGCGGCGTATGGGATTTGGCCGAAGCACTCGATTTTACCATATTTAGTAGTCCAGCGCGAATTAACCGCTACCCTTGCCGCCAAAGTCTGTCAATTTGGCGCAATCCCTTGTTTTTCAGGGTGCTTTGGCACCACATTTTCCGTGTTCACTCATAAAATCCTGTTGCTTCCCGTAAATTCCCACGATATCCCTTGTTCATCGAAGAGGGCGGGCTCAAAGGGACGCAAGATCCCAAAGGCGACTAGCAGGTTTCATACAGGCACCCGACTTTTTCGAACCATGAGATCCGGCGCGCGAGCGAGCAGACATCCCCCCCAGGTGGCGCGCGTAGTCGGACATACCCAGCGATGGGACGAGGGCGGCGGATCGGGCAGTGGCAGCGGCCCGACCGCCGTTTCTCTTTGAAACGGGGCCGGAAACGAAGGAGCGCGGGCCCTTGGCACGCAGGTTCAGAGGCTCGGAGACGTACAAGGTCGATGCGAAGGGTCGCGTTTCGATCCCCGCCGCCTTTCGCCGCGTGATCGAGGCCTGCGACCCCGACTGGGTGCCCGGCAACCGCCCCAACATTGTCATGGTCTATGGCGGCGACCGCCAGAACTGGCTGGAAGCCTATACCATGCAGGCAATCGAAGAGATTGACGCCGATATCGACCGTATGCAGCGCGGCTCGTGGGACCGGCTGCAGCTGGAAGAACTGATGCACGGTCAGGCGCAGGAAATGCAGATCGACGAAGATGGCCGCCTGGTGTTGCCGCAGAAACTGCGCGACAAGATCGGGCTTGAGGGCGAAGCCTTTTTCATTTCGGCGGGCGATTATTTCAAGATCTGGAAGCCCGAAACCTATGCTACGGCCTATGCCGCACGCTCGCGCAAGCTGGCCGAGCAATACCCCGAAGATTTCGACCCGCGCAGCCTTCTGCCCGGCCGACCGAGGGGGTAGGCGATGCCCGCCCCGACCGACGCCCCGCACATTCCGGTTCTCATCCGCCCGCTGATTGCGGCGGTTTCGCCCGTTTCGGGGCTGTGGCTTGACGGCACCTTTGGCGCGGGCGGCTATGCGCGCGCGCTGCTGGCGGCTGGTGCCGAGGCGGTGATCGGCATTGACCGCGACCCGTCGGTGTTCGCAATGGTGGCACCCTGGGCCGCCGAATTCGAGGGGCGGCTGCGGCTGGTCGAAGGCACCTTTTCCGAACTCGACCGTCTTGCGGGCGTGCCGCTTGACGGGGTCGTGCTCGACCTCGGGGTTTCCTCGATGCAGCTTGACCAGCCCGAACGCGGGTTTTCGTTTCTGCGCGATGGTCCCTTGGACATGCGCATGGGGGGCGACGGGCCGTCGGCCGCTGACCTGCTCAACAGCGCGAGCGAGGGCGAAATTGCCGACATCCTTTATCACTACGGTGAAGAGCGCGCCGCGCGGCGCATTGCCCGCGCCATTATCGCCGCGCGCCCGCTGGCGCGCACGGGCGATCTTGTGCAGGCGGTCGAGCGGTGTTTGCCGCGCGCCAAGCCGGGCCAGAGCCACCCCGCCACCCGCAGTTTTCAGGCCATCAGGATTTGGGTCAACGACGAGTTTCGGCAATTGATCGAGGGGCTTGAGGCCGCCGAGCGGGCGCTGAAGCCTGGCGGCTGGCTGGCGGTTGTCAGTTTCCATTCGCTTGAAGACCGGGTGGTAAAGCGCTTTCTCCAGGCGCGTTCGGGCGCCGAGGGGCAGGGCAGCCGCCACGCGCCGGCGCGCGCCGCAGTGGTGCCCGCCTTTACCAATGTGTCCAAGGCCATTGGGCCGGATGCCGATGAGCTTGCCGCCAATCCGCGCGCGCGTTCGGCCAAGTTGCGCCTTGCGCGGCGCAGCGACGCCCCGGCGGGCCACACCGACCGCGCCGGCCTTGGCCTTCCTGCGCCCGCGCTGAGAGGAGAGCATTGATGCGAACGCTCGTATCGGGTCTGGCGGTGCTGGCGGTGATGGGGCTTGCCTTTTGGGCCTACCGTGAAAACTACCGCACCCAGACCGCAATTTCCGAGCTGACGCGGCTGCAATCAGAGATTGCCAGCCTGCGCGAGGGGCTTTCGGTGCTGGATGCGGAATGGGCCTATCTGAACCGCCCCGACCGCCTGCGCGCGCTGGCAACGATCAATTTCGACCGCCTCGCTCTTTTTCCGCTGACCGCGCGACAGTTCGGCGCCGTGTCGCAGGTGGCCTATCCGCTGGCCGAGGGCACCGGCATCACGCTTGATTCCGACCCGGTGGATGCCGTTTCGGTTGACCGGAGGCAGCCATGATCCGCACCCCGCTGCGCCCGCTTGCCCCTGTTCTCAGCGCCCGCGAGCGCGGCGAGAACCCCGATGTGATCGAGCGTGACAACCTGCGCAAGCGGCGCGAGGCGAAATCGGATGCGGTGCGCGGGCGTGCCGAGTTTCGCCTGCTGTTGCTGGGTGCCGCGTTCGTCGCGGGCTTTGTTACCGTCGGTGCGCGGATGGCGGCGCTGGCCGTTTCACAGCCGATCGAGCCGCAGATTGCCTCGTCGGGTGACGCGATCATTTCAAGCCGTGCCGATATTCTCGACCGTAACGGCCGCGTGCTGGCGACCAACCTTCTGACCCATTCGCTCTATGCCCAGCCGCAGGAAATGATTGATCCGGCCCGCGTGGCGCGCGAACTGGCCGCGATCTTCCCCGATCTTGATGCCGCGCGCCTGACCGCCGATTTTACCGGCACGCGCAAATTCTTGTGGATTCGCAAGAAGATTTCGCCCGAGCAGATGCAGGCGGTGCATGAGATCGGTGACCCCGGCCTGTTGTTCGGCCCCCGCGAGATGCGGCTTTACCCCAACGGCGATATTGCCGCGCATGTGCTGGGCGGCGCCAGCTTTGGGCGCGAAGATGTGGGCAGCGCCGAGGTGGTGGGTGTGGCCGGGGTGGAAAAGGCCTTTGACTCTTGGCTGCGCGACCCCGCCAACAGCGCCGCGCCGCTGCGCCTGACACTCGACCTGACGGTGCAGGCTACGCTTGAAGAGGTGCTTGCCAACGGCATGAAACTGCTCAAGGCAAAGGCTGCCAGCGCGGTGCTGATGAATGTGAACAGCGGCGAAATTGTCGCCATGGCCAGCCTGCCCGATTTTGACCCCAACGCGCGGCCAGTGCCCTTGACCACGGGCGATGCGGGCGACAGCCCCTTGTTCAACCGTGCCGTACAGGGGGTCTATGAACTTGGCTCGACCTTCAAGGTTTTTGCGGTGGCACAGGCGCTTGAACTGGGGCTGATCACCCCCGCCACGATGATCGACACCCGTGGCCCGCTAGTCTGGGGCAAATTCCGCATCAACGACTTTCACGATTACGGCGCGCGGCTGAGCGTGACCGATGTGATTGTTCAAAGCTCGAACATCGGCGCCGCGCGCATCGCCATGTTGATCGGGGCCGACCGGCAAAAGGCGTTTCTGGGCTCGCTGGGCCTTTTGCAGGCAACCCCGGTCGAGCTTGCCGAGGCCCCCAGCGCGCGCCCGCTGCTGCCGCCGAAGTGGAGCGAGCTTTCGACCATGACCATCGCCTATGGCCACGGTCTGTCGGCCAGCCCGCTGCATCTGGCCACCGCCTATGCAACCCTCGCCAACGGCGGGCGGCAGGTCACGCCGACGCTGGTGCTGGGCGCCGCCCAACCGGTCGGTGAACAGATTATCAGCCCCGGCAATTCGGCGGCGATCATGTCGATGCTGCGCCAGGTGGTGACACGCGGCACCGCCAGCTTTGCCGAGGTGCCGGGCTATGCGGTGGCCGGCAAGACCGGCACCGCCGACAAGCCCAAGCCCGGCGGCGGCTATTATGACAAAAAGGTGCTGGCCACCTTTGCCGCTGTCTTTCCTGCGCATGCGCCCGAATATGTGCTGGTGCTGTCGCTTGACGAGCCGGTCGAAGATTCAGGCACCGAAGACCGCCGCACCGCAGGCTGGACCGCGGTGCCGGTGGGCGCCGAGGTTATCCGCCGCGCCGCGCCGCTTTTGGGTCTGCGCCCGACCTATGGGCCTGTCGCGGGCGACGGGCTGAACCTTGTGCGCAATTGACGCCCCTTGCGGGGCTGGCGTAAATGCCCCGAGTGGGCGCGAGGGCAAGACATGGGTGAAGCGGCAAGAACTCTTGCGGATCTGGGCCTTCGTGCGCAGGGCGGCCGCGAGGCGCGGATCACGGGCCTTGCCGTGGACAGCCGCGCGGTGCGCGACGGGTTCCTGTTTGCCGCTCTTGCGGGCGTCAAGTCGCATGGCGCCGAATTCGTCAGCTATGCGCAGCGCATGGGCGCGAGCGCCGTGCTGACCGACCGCGCCGGCGCCGAGATTGCCCGCGATGCGCTGGCGGGGTCTGATCTGGCGCTGGTGCTGGCCGAAGATCCGCGTCAGGCGCTGGCCTTTGCGGCGGCGCTCTGGCATGGGCGGCAGCCCGAAACGGTGGTGGCGGTCACCGGCACCAATGGCAAGACCTCGGTTGCCACTTTCACCCGGCAAATCTGGGCCGAACTTGGCCATGAGGCGGCGAACATCGGCACCACCGGGGTTGAGGGTGCCTATACCGCGCCCTCATCGCATACCACGCCCGAGCCGATCACCCTGCATCGGCTTTTGGCGGCGATGGCCAAGGCGGGCGTGACCCATGCCGCGATGGAAGCCTCAAGCCATGGCCTTGCGCAGCGGCGGCTGGATGGCGTGCGCCTCGCCGCTGCCGCCTTCACCAACTTCACGCAAGACCACCTCGACTATCACGCGACGTTTGACGACTATTTTGCCGCCAAGGCAGGGCTGTTCACCCGTGTGCTGCCGCCCGAGGGCGCCGCCGTGATCAATATCGACGATCCGCGCGGCGCCGAAATGGCGGCGCTGGCGCGTGACCGGGGGCAGACCGTGTTCAGCGTCGGTGCCAAGGCCGGGGCCGATCTGCGCATTCTCGGCCAGCGCTTTGATGCGACCGGGCAAGACCTCCGTTTTGCCTGGAAGGGCAGCCCGTTCATGGTGCGGCTGGCGCTGATCGGCGGGTTTCAGGCGGCCAATGTGCTTGCGGCGGCTGGGCTTGCCATCGCCTGCGGCGCAGCGCCCGAGGCCGTGTTTGCCGTCTTGCCGCGCCTGACCACGGTGCGCGGGCGCATGCAGCTTGCCGCGACGCGCGAAAACGGCGCGGCGGTGTTTGTCGATTACGCGCACACCCCCGACGCGGTGGAAACCGCGCTGCGCGCGCTGCGCCCACATGTGCTGGGCCGTATCGTCGTGGTGCTTGGCGCAGGGGGCGACCGCGACCGGGGCAAGCGCCCGCTGATGGGGGCCGCCGCCGCCGCGCATGCCGATGTGGTGATCGTCACCGATGACAACCCGCGCAACGAAGACCCCGCCAGCATCCGCGCCGCCGTTCTTTCCACCGCGCCAGAGGCCACCGAGGTGGGCGACCGCGCCGAGGCGATCTTGCGCGGCGTCGATGCGCTGGGGCCGGGTGACGCGCTGCTGATCGCCGGCAAGGGGCATGAAAGCGGGCAGGTGGTGGGCGATACCGTTTACCCCTTCGACGACGCCGAACAGGCAAGCGTGGCCGTGGCCGCGCTTGACGGCAAGATCTGATGGCCGTGCTCTGGACCTCGGACGAGGCGACAGCCGCCACCGGCGGCCGCGCCACCTGCCGCTTTGAAGCCACCGGCGTTTCCATCGACAGCCGCAGCCTTGCCCCCGGCGATCTCTTCGTGGCGCTGAAGGATATGCGCGACGGCCATGATTTTGTCGCCGCAGCGCTTGCCGCTGGCGCGGCCGCCGCGCTGGTCAGCCGCATTCCGCCGGGCTGCACCGAGGCCGACCCGCTTTTGATCGTGCCCGATGTGCTGGCAGCGCTGACCGCACTGGGGCACGCCGGGCGCGGCCGCACAAAGGCCAAGGTGATTGCCGTGACGGGTTCGGTCGGCAAGACTTCGAGCAAGGACATGCTGCGCGCGGTGCTGGCTGCGCAAGGCGCGGTGCACGCCGCTGAGGCGAGCTACAACAACCATTGGGGCGTGCCGCTGACGCTCGCGCGGCTGCCGCGCGACGCCGATTTTGCTGTGGTCGAGATCGGCATGAACCACCCCGGCGAAATCGCGCCGCTGGCGCGGCTTACCCGCCCGCATGCGGCGCTGATTACCACGGTTGCCGCCGCGCATCTGGAGGCGTTCGACGGGCTTGATGCCATCGCGCGCGAAAAGGCCACCGTGTTCGAGGGGCTGGAACCCGGCGGCGTGGCGGTGATCCCCAGCGGCCTGCCGGTCACCTCGATTCTCGCGGCAGCGGCGGCGGCGCACGCCGCGCGCGTGCTGTGCTTTGGCGCCGGGCCGGGCGACGATTACCGCCTTGTCTCGGCGCGGCTGGCCGATGAAGTGACCATCGTGCAGGCCGAGCGCGCCGGCAAGCCATTGCTTTTCAAGGTGCAAACGGCGGGGCGGCATTTTGCGCTCAACGCGCTCGGGGTGCTGGCGCTGGCCGAGGCGGTCGGCGCCGACCCCGCGATTGCCGCCCTCGACCTTGGCCAGTGGCAGCCCCCCGTCGGGCGCGGCAGCCGCCAGCGGGTCTACCTTGATATCGTCGATGCCGCGCTGAGCTTTGAGCTGATCGACGATGCCTATAACGCCAACCCCGCCTCGATGGAGGCAGCACTTGATGTGCTCGCCGCCGCCAGCCCGCGCGATGGCGTGGGGCGCTTGCGCGCCGGGAGGCGGATTGCGATTCTGGGTGACATGCTGGAACTGGGCGCGGGCGAGGCGGCATTGCACGCCGCGATTGCCAACCACCCGGCAATGGCAGGTATTCGCCTTGTGCATTGCGTGGGGCCGCGCATGCAGGCGCTCTGGCAGGCGCTGCCACCGGGCAAGCGCGGCGAATGGCATGAAACCGCCGCCAGCCTCGTGGCGCGCGCGCACCATCTGGCCGACGCAGGCGACGTGGTGCTGGTCAAGGGGTCCAAGGGCACGCGCGTAAGCCTTGTGGTTGACGCGCTGCGCAAACTCGGGCAGGCGGGCGCGGCTGAGGCGCAGGCGGCGGACAAGGGGACAATCTGATGCTCTACTGGTTGACCGGGCTTTCCGACGGTGGCGACGTCTTCAACCTCTTTCGCTACATCACCTTTCGCGCGGGGGCGGCGTTTTTTACCGCGCTGATCTTCGGCTTCCTTTTTGGGCGCCCGCTGATTGACCTCTTGCGCCGCCGTCAGGGCAAGGGCCAGCCGATCCGCGATGACGGCCCGCAAAGCCATCTCGCCAAGGCGGGCACGCCCACCATGGGCGGCCTGCTGATCCTGTCGGCGCTATTGGTTTCGACCCTACTCTGGGCGCGGCTCGACAATCCTTATGTCTGGATCGTGATGGGGGTGACCTTCAGCTTCGGGGTGATCGGTTTTGCCGATGACTACGCCAAGGTGACCAAACAGACGAGCAAGGGCGTGTCGTCGCGGCTGCGCTTTGCGGCGGGGTTGGTCATTGCAGGGGTGGCGGCGGCGCTGGCCGCACGACTGCACCCCGAGGGGCTGGCAAACCAGCTTGCCCTGCCGGTGTTCAAGGACGCGCTGGTCAATCTCGGCTGGTTCTTCGTGCCGTTCGCGATGGTGGTGATCGTCGGCGCGGCCAATGCGGTGAACCTGACCGACGGGCTTGACGGGCTGGCGGTGATGCCGGTGATGATTGCCGCAGCAACGCTGGGGGTTATCGCCTATGTTGTGGGGCGCACCGACTTTTCGGCCTACCTTGGCGTGCATTTCGTGCCCGGCACGGGCGAGCTGTTCATCTTTACCGCAGCGCTGATCGGCGGAGGGCTTGGCTTTTTGTGGTACAACGCGCCGCCTGCGGCGGTGTTCATGGGTGATACCGGCAGCCTTGCGCTGGGCGGCGCGTTGGGTGCCATTGCCGTTTGCACCAAGCACGAGATTGTGCTGGCAATCGTCGGCGGGCTCTTTGTGGTCGAGGCGCTGAGCGTGATCATTCAGGTGCTCTACTTCAAGCGCACCGGGCGGCGGGTGTTCCTGATGGCGCCCATCCACCACCATTTCGAGAAGAAGGGCTGGGCCGAGCCGCAGATCGTGATCCGGTTCTGGATCATCAGCCTGATCCTCGCACTGGTCGGGCTGGCGACGCTGAAGCTGCGCTGAGCAAAGCGCCGGGGGCGCTGCCCCCGGACCCCTGGGGTATTTGTGCAAAGAAGAAATCGCGGGCCGGGTCTTCAACGCAAAATACCCTCGGGGGTCCGGGGGGCAGACGACCTTGCTGGCAGAGCGCCGTGGGGGCAGGGTAGTGCGGCGCAGCGTGGAGGGCGGCAATGATTCCGGTTCAGGGGTTTGCAGGGCAAAAGGTCGCGGTTCTCGGGCTTGGCCGTTCGGGTCTGGCCACGGCGGCGGCCTTGCTGGCCGGGGGCGCCGAGGTGCTCGCCTGGGATGACAGCGCCGAGGCACGGGCCAATGCCGAAGCGGCGGGGCACAGGGTGCACGATCTTGGCCGCGCCGATGCCTGGCAGGGGGTTGCGGCGCTGATTGTCAGCCCCGGCATCGCGCATCTTTACCCCGCGCCGCACCGGCTGATTGCGCGCGCGATGGCCGAGGGGGTGGCGGTCGATAACGACATTGGCCTCTTTTTCCGCTCCTGGGCGCACGAGGGCTGGGACCAGTTTGATCTCACCCCGAAATGCGTGGCGGTGACCGGGTCCAACGGCAAATCGACGACGACCGCGCTCATCCACCACATCCTGAAGGCGGTGGGGCGGCCAAGCCAGATGGCGGGCAATATCGGGCGCGGCGTGCTTGACCTCGCGCCTGCGGTCGAGGCCGAGGTGGTGGTGCTCGAACTTTCATCGTATCAGACCGAGCTTGCCCGCGCGCTGACGCCCGATGTGGCTGTTTTCACCAACCTCACCCCCGACCACCTCGATCGCCACGGCGGCATCGGCGGCTATTTTGCGGCCAAGCGGCGGCTCTTTGCCGAGGGCGGGCCGGACCGCGCGGTGATCGGCGTGGATGAGCCCGAGGGGCTGTTTTTGGCAGACCAGATGGCCACAAGCCGCGAGGATGACCGGGTGATCCGCATCTCATCGGGGCAGAAGCTGGGCGCGTTCGGCTGGTCGGTGTTCGCGCGAAAGGGGTTTCTGGCGGAATGGCGCAAGGGGCGGCAGGTGGCCTCGGTCGATCTGCGCGCCATCGCGGGGTTGCCCGGCGCGCATAACCACCAGAACGCCTGTGCTGCATGGGCCGCCGTGCGCGCGCTTGGCGTGCCCCCGCGTGAGATTGAAGCCGCCTTGCACACATTCGCGGGCCTGCCGCACCGCAGCCAGACGGTCGCCGAGGCTGGCGGGGTGCGTTTTGTGAACGACTCCAAGGCCACGAATGTGGATAGCGCCGCCAAGGCGCTGCAGGCATTTGCACGCATCCGCTGGATCGCGGGGGGGCTGGGCAAGGAAGGTGGCATTGACGCGCTGACGCCGCATCTTGGAACAGTGGTGAAGGCCTATCTCATTGGCCATTCGGCGCGCGATTTCGCGCTTGCGCTGGGCGCGGTGCCGCAAGAGATTTGCGAGACGATGGAGCGCGCGGTGGCCAGTGCCGCCTCCGAGGCCGAACCCGGAGATGTCGTGCTGCTGGCCCCGGCGGCGGCAAGTTTTGACCAATACGCCAATTTCGAAAAGCGCGGCGAGCATTTCACGGCGCTGGTCAAGGCACATCTGGGGCTGGCGTGATGAAGGGTCGCTGCAGCTGCGGCGCGGTCGGCTACCGCCTCACCTTGCCACCGCTCTTTACCCACGCCTGCCATTGCAGCTGGTGCCAGCGCGAAAGCGGCAGCGCCTTCGCGCTGAATGCGCTGATTGAAACCGACCGGCTCAAGGTCAGCGGCCAGGTCGAAGAGATTGCCCTTCCGTCGGCTTCGGGCAAGGGGCAGACGGTGGCACGCTGCCCGATCTGCAGGGTGGCGCTTTACAGCCACTACGCGGGGGTGGGGCGCAAGCTGGCCTTCGTGCGCGTTGACACGCTGGAAAACCCCGGGGCATGCCCGCCGGACATCCATATTTTCACCTCTACCAAGCTGGCATGGCTGGCTTTGCCCGAAGGCGCGCGGGTCGTGCCCGAGTATTACCGGCGCCGCGCCGAATGGCCCGCCGCAAGCCTCGCGCGCTGGGACGCGCTGATCAGCGGCTGAACCGCGCCGCAGGCGGGCATCTTATGCTGGCATGGTGGCTGGATTGGCGCTACACTTTGCGCCGAGACCCGGAAAACCGGGCGGTTGAGGCAGTACGGCGGTGAATCATGACTGAAATGGTGTTCGGCACCGTGCCCGTCAGGGCGGGCGAGCCTGTGCTGCCGCGTTGGTGGCGCACGCTTGACAAATGGACGCTCGGCGCCGTGCTGGCGCTTTTTGGGATCGGTATTTTGCTTGGCCTCGCCGCCTCGGTGCCGCTGGCCGAAAAGAACGGCCTGCCGCCCTTTTATTATGTCACCCGCCAGCTGGTGTTCGGGGGTGTGGCGCTGGTCTGCATGCTCGGCTTTTCGATGCTCTCACCGCCGAATGTCCGCAGGCTTGGCGTGATGGGCTTTGCCGCTGCGTTTCTGGCACTTGCATTGCTGCCGCTGTTCGGCACCGATTTTGGCAAGGGCGCGGTGCGCTGGTACAGCTTCGGTTTTGGAAGCTTTCAGCCCTCCGAGTTTCTCAAGCCCGGCTTCGTGGTGTTGGTGGCATGGTTCTTTGCCGCCGCACAGGATGTGGGCGGCCCGCCCGGCAAGCGCTATTCGCTGTTCGTGACACTGGTGGTGGTGGGCCTGCTTGCCGCACAGCCCGATTTCGGGCAGGCGGCGCTGGTGCTGTTCATCTGGTGCGTGATCTATTTTGTCGCTGGGGCGCCCGCGTTTTTGCTGGTGGCGCTGGCCGGGTTGACGGTGCTGGGTGGTGTCGGCGCCTACAACGGCTCCGAGCATTTCGCGCGCCGGATCGACGGCTACCTTTCCACCGAAATCGACCCGCGCACGCAAATTGGCTACGCTACCAACGCCATTCAGGAAGGCGGGCTTTTGGGCGTGGGTGTGGGCGGAGGCACGGTCAAGTGGCAGTTGCCAGATGCGCACACCGATTTCATCATCGCGGTGGCCGCCGAGGAATACGGCCTTATTCTGGTGCTGGCGATCATCCTGCTTTACGCGGCGGTGGTGGCGATGTCGCTCTACCGGCTGACCAGCGAGCGCGACATCTTCACGCGGCTTGCGGGCACCGGGCTTGCCTGCGCCTTCGGGGTGCAGGCCTTCATCAACATGGGGGTGGCGGTGCGTCTGCTGCCTGCCAAGGGCATGACGCTGCCATTTGTCAGTTATGGCGGCAGTTCGGTGATTGCGTCCGGCATCGCCATCGGCATGCTGCTGGCCCTGACCCGGCGCCGCCCGCAAGGCCAGTTTGGCGAGATACTCGCGCGGAGGGGCCGATGACGGGGACATTGACGGGGACCAAGGCGGGGCCGCTGCTGCTGATTGCTGCGGGTGGCACCGGCGGGCACATGTTTCCCGCGCAGGCACTGGCCGAGGCGATGGTGCGGCGCGGCTGGCGCGTGAAGCTTTCCACCGATGTGCGCGGTGCCCGCTATACCGGGGGTTTTCCGCATGTGGTGCAGGTTGAGCAGGTCGCCAGCGCCACCTTTGCGCGCGGCGGCGCGCTGGCAAAGGCGGCGGTGCCGTTTCGCATCGCGAGCGGGGTGCTGGCTGCGGTGCGGGCGTTCCGGCGTGATCGGCCCGCCGTGGTGGTGGGCTTTGGCGGCTACCCGACGATTCCGGCGCTTGCGGCGGCGGTTCTGCTGCGTCTGCCGCGTGCCATCCATGAACAAAACGGCGTGCTGGGGCGGGTAAACCGGCTCTTTGCTGGCCGCGTGCAGGGCTTTGCCTGCGGCACCTGGCCAACCGATCTGCCTGCGGGCGTGGAGGGCGTGCACACCGGCAATCCGGTCCGCGCCGCCGTGCTTGACCGCGCCGGTGCCCCCTACATTCCGCCGGGCGATTACCCGATGAGCCTGCTGATCCTTGGCGGCAGTCAGGGTGCGCGGGTGCTTTCAGAGGTGGTGCCAGCGGCGCTTGCCAGCCTGCCAGAGGCCTTGCGCGCGCAATTGCGCGTGACACATCAGGCCCGCGACGAAGACCGGGCCGAGGTGATCGCCGCCTATGCCGCCGCCCGGATCTCGGCCGAAGTGCAACCCTTCTTCACCGATATTCCGCGCAGGCTTTCAGAAGCGCAACTGGTGATTGCGCGGGCAGGTGCCAGCACAGTGGCCGAAATCAGCGTGATCGGGCGCCCCGCGATTCTTGTGCCTTATGCTGCGGCGACGGGCGACCATCAGACCGCCAATGCGCGCGGGCTGGTGGACGCGGGCGCGGCGGTGCTGATCCCGCAGTCGCGGTTTGATGCCGCGAGCCTGGCCGAGCAAGTGGCGCTGGTGCTGGCCAACCCCGCGGGCGCCTTGAAAATGGCGCAGGCGGCACTGGCCTATGGCAAGCCCGATGCGACGGCGCGTCTGGCGGAAATGGTTGAAGGTCTTGCGGGGGGGCCGGCATGAGTGCGGCAACAAAACTTCCGGGCGAACTTGGCCCCATCCATTTCATCGGGATCGGCGGCATTGGCATGTCGGGCATTGCCGAGGTGCTGATGACGCTGGGCTATGTGGTGCAGGGCTCTGACGCGAAGGCCTCGAAAATTACCGATCGGCTGGTGACGCTGGGCGCGCGTTTCGTTGAGGGCCAGCGCGCCGAAAATATCGGCGCGGCGGCGGTGGTGGTGATTTCCTCGGCCATCAAGAAGGGCAACCCCGAGCTGGAAGAGGCGCGCCGCCGGGGCCTGCCGGTGGTGCGCCGGGCCGAAATGCTGGCCGAACTGATGCGGCTGCGGTCAAACATCGCGGTGGCGGGCACACATGGCAAGACCACGACCACGACCATGGTGGCAACGCTGCTCGACAAGGGCGGGTTTGACCCCACGGTGATCAATGGCGGCATCATCCACGCCTACGGCTCGAACGCGCGGGCGGGCGAGGGTGAATGGATGGTGGTCGAGGCTGATGAGAGCGACGGCAGCTTCAACCGCCTGCCCGCGACCATCGCCATCGTCACCAACATCGACCCCGAGCATATGGAGCACTGGGGCACATTCGATAACCTGCGCAACGGCTTTTACGATTTCGTCTCGAACATCCCGTTCTACGGGCTTGCTGTGTGCTGCACCGACCACCCCGAGGTTCAGGCGCTGGTGGGCCGCGTGACCGACCGCCGCGTGGTCACCTTTGGTTTCAACGCGCAGGCCGATGTGCGCGCGCTCAACCTGCGGTTCGAGGCTGGCGTGGCGCATTTCGATATCGCCTTGCAGGGCGAAGGCGAGGGCGCGGTAATCGCGGGGTGCACCCTGCCGATGCCGGGCGAGCATAACGTTTCCAACGCTTTGGCGGCGGTAGCGGTGGCGCGGCATCTGGGCATGAAGCAAAGCGAGATCCGCGCTGCGTTGGCCGCGTTCGGCGGCGTCAACCGCCGCTTCACCAAGATCGGCGAGGTCAACGGCGTTACCCTGATCGACGATTACGGCCACCACCCGGTTGAAATCGCCGCCGTGCTGAAGGCTGCGCGGCAGACCACCAGCGGCCGCGTGATCGCCGTGCATCAACCCCACCGCTATTCGCGATTGTCCAGCCTTTTTGAAGACTTCTGCACCTGCTTCAATGAGGCCGACGTGGTCGGCATTGCCGAGGTCTACGCCGCAGGCGAAGACCCGATTCCCGGCGCCAGCCGTGACGATCTGGTGGCCGGGCTGATCGCGCATGGCCACCGCCACGCGCGCGCCGTGGTCTCGGAGGGCGATCTTGCGCAACTTGTGCGCGATGAGGCGCGGCCGGGCGATATTGTCGTCTGCCTTGGCGCAGGCACGATTTCGGCCTGGGCCAACACCTTGCCCGCGGCGCTGAAAGACTGGCGCACATGAGCACGCCATTGATCCTCGCCTGCGTCTGGGTCCTGGTGGCGACGGTCACCGCGCTTCTGCCACTGCGTCGCCAGATGCTGCCGGGGCTGGCGCTGCTGGTGTCGGCGCCGGTGTTGCTGGTCTGGGTCGGTCTGCTGCACGGGGTTTGGGTGGTGCTGGCAGCACTTGCCGGGTTTGTCTCGCTGTTCCGCCGCCCGCTTTGGTATCTTGCACGGCGTGCCGCCGGGGTTCCGGTGCCGCCCCCCTATGAGGAGGCTCGCAAATGACGTTATCGCTGATTGCCGCCTGCATCTGGGCCGTCACCGCGAATTTCATGGCGCTGCTACCCTCACGCGATAACCACTGGCGGCAGGCCTGGGCACTGATTGCCTGCGGCATACCGCTGCTCGGCTGGGTGACGTTTGAGAACGGACCGCTCTTTGGCTTCGCGGTGCTCGCCGCCGGGGTTTCGGTGTTGCGCTGGCCGGTTATTTTCGCCGTGCGCCGCATGAAGATGTGGCGCGGGGGGCGGGTATGACCCTGCCCGACGTGCGCGGCACGCTGACCCCGAACCGCCTGCTTTCTGATCTGACATGGTTGCGCGTGGGCGGGCCCGCCGACTGGCTGTTCCAGCCTGCAGACATCGCCGACCTGCAGGCCTTTCTGGCAGCGCTTGACCCTGCGGTGGCGGTGTTTCCGCTTGGCGTGGGGTCAAACCTGATCGTGCGCGATGGCGGCATCCGCGCGGTGGTCATTCGCCTTGGGCGCGGCTTCAACGGCATTGAAATAGCGGGCAACCGTGTGACCGCTGGTGCCGCAGCACTTGATGCGCATGTGGCGCGGCGGGCCGCCGAGGCGGGGCTTGATCTGACCTTCCTGCGCACCATTCCGGGCAGCATTGGCGGCGCGGTGCGGATGAACGCGGGCTGCTATGGCAGCTATGTGGCCGACCATCTGGTGCAGGCAGTTGCGGTGAACCGGGCTGGTGAGCGGGTTGTTCTTGCGCCCACAGACTTGCATTTATCTTACCGTCATAGCGAATTACCGGAGGGTTGGGTGCTGGTTTCTGCCACTTTTGAAGCAGAAGGCGCTGAACCGGCCGTTTTGGCGGAGAAGATGGAGCAACAGATCGCCAAACGCGATGCAAGCCAGCCCACCAAAGACCGCAGCGCCGGGTCGACCTTTCGCAACCCGGCCGGGTTTTCAAGCACCGGGCGGGCCGATGACGTGCACGACCTCAAGGCCTGGAAGGTGATTGACGCGGCAGGCATGCGCGGCGCGCGGCTGGGTGGCGCGCAGATGAGCGATATGCACTCGAACTTTCTGATCAACACTGGCACGGCCAGCGCCGCCGATCTGGAAGGACTTGGTGAGGAGGTCCGAAAAAGGGTTTTGCTCCAGAGCGGAATCCGGCTAGAGTGGGAAATCATGCGGGTCGGTGAGGTAACGCCGGAACCGCAAGAAAAGTAACAACATTCCACAGGGGCCAACCCTGGGAGAGGCAGTCGTGACGGGTGTGTCGAGCAGCACAGCCCACCGAGTAGCGGTATTGATGGGGGGCCCTTCCGCCGAGCGGGAGGTTTCGCTTTCAACGGGGCGCGAATGCGTCGCGGCGCTACAGGTGGCAGGGTATGAGGTGGTGGCGATCGACGCCGGCGCCGATTTGCCCGCGCGCCTCGATGAAGCCCGCCCCGATGTGGTGTTCAACGCGCTGCATGGCCGCTGGGGCGAGGATGGCTGCGTGCAGGGCCTCTTGGAATGGCTGCGCCTGCCCTATACGCATTCGGGAGTGCTCGCTTCGGCGCTGGCGATGGACAAGACCCGCGCCAAGGCGGCCTTTGCCGGCGCCGGGTTGCCGGTGGCCGCCGGGCGTCTGGCCGACAAGGCCGAGGTCATGGCGCGCCATGTGTTGCCGCCGCCCTATGTGGTCAAACCCAACGCCGAAGGCTCTTCGGTTGGCGTCTACATCGTGCCTGAAGGCGCCAACGCACCGCCGGTTCTGGACGCCGCCATGCCCGAGGTGGTGATGGTTGAGGCCTATGCGCCGGGGCGCGAGCTGACCGTCAGCGTGATGGGTGACCGCGCGCTTGGGGTGACCGAAATCGTGGCGCCGGGCTGGTATGACTACGCCGCCAAATACACCCTCGGCGGCTCGCGCCATGTGTTGCCCGCAGATCTGCCCGCGCCGATCACCCAAGCCTGCCTCGACTACGCCTTGCGCGCCCACGCAGCGCTGGGCTGCCGCGGCCTCAGCCGCAGCGATTTTCGCTGGGATGCGGCCAAGGGGTTGGCAGGGTTGATCATTCTGGAAACCAACACGCAGCCCGGCATGACCCCGACCTCGCTCAGCCCCGAGCAGGCGCAGCTTGTGGGCATGGATTTTCCGGCGCTCTGCCGCTGGATCGTAGAGGATGCGTCATGCAATCGGTAGGCGCTGCACCACCCAGGCCCGCCCCCCGCGTGTTGCACCGCGACCCGGCGCCTTCGCGGATGCGCTACAAGCTGCACCGCCTGTGGCTGACCCCGGCGGTGCGGGGTTTGGCGCGCATCGGGCTGCCGCTGGCGCTGATTGCCGGGGTGCTTGGCCTCTGGTTGGGTGATGCCGACCATCGCGCCGATCTGGCCGATCGCTTTGCGGCGCTGAAAACCCAGATCCAGAACCGGCCCGAGTTCGAGGTGTCGCTGCTGCGCATCGAAGGCGCGTCGCCCGCTGTCGATGCCGCAATCCGTACCATGTTGCCCGCGAGCCTGCCGGCATCCTCGTTCGCGCTCGACCTCGGGCGCCTGCGCGAGATGATCGCCAGCCTCGATGCCGTGGCTTCGGTCGATCTGCGGGTGCAGCGTGGCGTGCTTGCGGTACAGGTGACCGAACGGGTGCCTGCGGTGCTCTGGCGCCACGCGACCGGGGTGGAAATGCTCGACGCAAGCGGCCACCGCATTGCCACCGTCGTTGCGCGCGAGGTGCGCGCGGACCTGCCGCTGATCGCGGGCGAGGGTGCCGAGGCGGCGGTGCCCGAAGCTCTGGCGGTGCTGGCCGCGGCAACGCCGCTGTTGCCCCGCGCCCGCGGCCTTGTGCGCATTGGCGCCCGGCGCTGGGATCTGGTGCTTGACCGCGATCAGCGCATTTTGCTGCCCGAAAGCGGTGCGGTGCAAGCGGTAGAACGGATGCTGGCGCTCGACCGCGCCGAAGACCTGCTGGCACGAGATTTCACGCATCTCGACCTGCGATTGGCGGCGCGGCCGACGCTGCGCCTCAGCCCCGATGCGCAGGATGAGTTTCGGCGCATCACCGGGCAGGCGATCACAACGGGGGCAAATCGGTAATGAGGGCAGCGCAATGAACGGACTTTATCAGGCGCAACGCGCGATGCGTGCCATGCGCAAGGCGGCAATGCAGCGCGGCGTGATTGCCATTCTCGATGTCGGCACGTCGAAGATTGCCTGCCTGGTGCTGCGCTTTGACGGCCCCGAAAAACTGCGCTCGGCAGACGGGGTGGGGCCGATGGCGGGGCAATCGGATTTCCGGGTGATCGGCGCCGCGACCACGCGCTCGCGCGGGGTGCGCTTTGGCGAGGTCGATACGATGGCCGAAACCGAGCGCGCGATCCGCACCGCGGTGCAGATGGCGCAGAAGATGGCAAGTGTCCGGGTCGATCACGTCATCGCCTGTATCGCCGGGGCGCGCCCGCGCAGCTACGGCCTTGCGGGCGAAGTGGCGCTGCATGACGAACAGGTCGGTGAATCCGATGTGGCGCGCGTGCTGGCTGCCTGCGAGATGCCCGACATCGGGCCCGCGCGCGAAGTGTTGCATGCCCACCCGGTGAACTTCGCGCTCGACCACCGCTCGGGCCTTGGGGATCCGCGCGGCCATGTCGGTGCGCGCCTGGCGGTGGACATGCATTTGCTCGCGGTTGATGCCGATGCCGTGCAGAACCTCGTCTACTGCATCCGCCGCTGCGATCTGGAACTGGCCGGAATTGCCTCTTCGGCTTACACCTCGGGCATTGCCGCGCTGGTCGAAGACGAACAGGAACTGGGCGCGGCCTGCATCGACCTTGGCGGCGGCACCAGCGGCCTGTCGGTCTTCATCAAGAAACACATGATCTTTGCCGATGCGGTGCGGATGGGGGGCGAGCACATCACTTCGGATATCTCGAAGGGCTTGCAGGTGCCGATGGCCGTGGCCGAGCGGATCAAGACTTTCCACGGCGGCGTGCAGGCAACCGGCATGGATGACCGCGATATGATCGACATTGGCGGCGACTGCGGCGATTGGGAAAAGGACCGCCGCCGCGTAAGCCGGGCCGAGCTGATCGGCATTATGCGCCCGCGCGTCGAGGAAATCCTCGAAGAGTTGCGCGCACTACTGGACGCGGCGGGTTTTGACAGCCTGCCAAGTCAGCAGATCGTGCTGACCGGCGGCGCCAGCCAGATACCAGGCCTTGACGGATTGGCGGCCCGAATTCTGGGGCACAACGTGCGGCTCGGGCGCCCGCTTCGGGTGCAGGGGCTGCCGCAGGCGGCGACCGGCGCGGGTTTTGCCGGCGCCGTCGGCCTCGCGCTTTTCGCGGCGCATCCGCAAGATGAATGGTGGGATTTTGAAATTCCGGCTGAACGCTACCCGGCGCGCTCGCTGAAAAAGGCGGTGCGCTGGTTCCGCGACAACTGGTAACGAAAAGGCGCGCGGCACCCAAATGCTGCGGGTGTGCGCGAAATGCCGCTTAACCGGGCGCAATTCTGGCTATATTTTGTGACAGTTTGCGTTTTTCAGGTGACGGGGCAAGGGAAGGCAGCTAAAATCGCTGCAATTTGCGGGGCAAACCGGACAAAAGACCCGGATAATCACAGGCGGAACACCAATGGCACTGAATCTGATGATGTCTCAGCGCGAGGAACTCAAGCCGCGGATCACCGTGTTCGGGGTCGGTGGTGCCGGGGGCAACGCGGTCAACAATATGATCGACAAAGAGCTTGAAGGCGTCGAATTCGTGGTGGCCAACACCGACGCGCAGGCGCTTGCTCAGTCCAAATCGCAGGCCCGCATCCAGATGGGGGTGCGCGTGACCGAAGGGCTCGGCGCCGGGGCGCGCCCTGAAGTGGGCGCCGCTGCCGCCGAAGAGACCATTGAAGAAATCGTTGATCATCTTGCCGGCGCGCATATGTGTTTCATCACCGCGGGCATGGGTGGCGGCACCGGCACCGGCGCCGCACCGATTATCGCGCAGGCCGCGCGCGAGCTTGGGGTGCTGACCGTAGGCGTGGTGACCAAGCCCTTCCAGTTCGAGGGCGCCAAGCGCATGAAACAGGCCGAGATGGGCATCGAGGCGCTGCAAAAGGTGGTCGATACGCTGATCATCATCCCGAACCAGAACCTGTTCCGCCTTGCCAATGAAAAGACCACCTTCACCGATGCCTTCGCGATGGCTGACGACGTGCTTTATCAGGGCGTCAAGGGGGTCACCGACCTGATGGTGCGCCCCGGCCTGATCAACCTCGACTTTGCCGATGTCCGCGCCGTGATGGACGAGATGGGCAAGGCGATGATGGGCACCGGCGAAGCGGCGGGCGACGACCGCGCCATTCAGGCCGCCGAAAAAGCCATTGCCAACCCGCTGCTTGATGAAATCAGCCTGCGCGGGGCCAAAGGTGTGCTGATCAACATCACTGGCGGCTATGACCTGACCCTGTTTGAACTTGATGAAGCCGCCAACCGGATCCGCGAAGAAGTTGACCCCGAGGCCAACATCATCGTCGGTTCGACGCTCGACCCCGACATGGCCGGGCAAATGCGGGTTTCGGTCGTGGCGACCGGCATCGACGCTGCACCCGTCACCACCGAGGTGCCGGTGGCGCGCCGCCGCCTGGCAGAGCCGCTGGCGCACGCGCCTGCCGTCACCGCGCCTGCGCCGGCCCCGGCTGTTGCTGCCCAGTCCGCCGCGCCGGTTGCGGCAGCGGCGGCGCAGCCCCCGTATCGGACCCGCAGCGAAGATCGGTCGTTGTTTGATGCGGCACCCGCCGCACTCGAACCCGAAGACCTGCTCGACGCCGAGGCGGCTGCCGAAGCCGGAACCGACTTGCCGCCCCCGGCCTACCGGCCGCAGGCAACGGTGCAGGCGGTGCCGCGCGACGTGCAGACAGCTGAAGATGCAGGCGCCTTTGTCGCACCGCGCCCGCGTGCACCCGGAACGCCGTCGCCCGAGGCGCTGGCCCGCCTGCAGGCTGCGGTATCGCGGGCACCAACCGCGCCGCAACGCGCCGCTGCCCAGCCGCTTGCAGCGACCCGCGCCCCGGCGCCGCAGCCCTCGCCCGAAAAGCCGCGCTTCGGCATCAACTCTCTGTTGCACCGCATGACGGGCGCCAGCGACCACGGCGCCGAGCGTCCGGCGCCGCTGCGCCAGCCCGCCCCGTCGCAGACCGCCTATGATGACGAGGCGCCCGCGGACCATGAGCAGGACCGGATCGAGATCCCGGCTTTTCTGCGGCGTCAGGCGAACTGAGGCGATCACAAAACTGCCAAAAAGGCCGGGCATGCCCCGGCCTTTTTCCATGTAATGGCAAGGGATTGACCGCTTTACGGCAGGTTGTTGCCTGCCCCGGCTGCAATTGTTTCAGGCCGTTACAAAGAGTGAGTTGAGCTGCCGGGCGCGCGCGCGTAGGCGGGTGCCAGCGCATCACGGGCTTCCGGCCTTGCGCGCCGTCCGGTCGGGCGAAACCTTTTGAGAAAGCGCACCGCGTGCAGACAACCATTACCTCATCCGTCAATTTCTCGGGCGTCGGGCTGCATTCCGGCGTTGCGGTGCGGATGACCATTTCCCCGGCGCTTGCCGATACAGGCATTGCCTTCTGGCGCAGCGACGTGCGCGGCGCCGACCGTCTGGTGCCCGCACGGTGGGATGCGGTCGCGCCCTCGCGCCTGTGCACGCAGATCGAGAATGCCGATGGGGTGTCGGTTTCGACCATCGAGCACGTGATGGCGGCACTTGCCGGTTGCGGCGTGCACAATGCACTGATCGAGATTGACGGGCCGGAAGTGCCGATCCTCGATGGCTCCGCCGCCCCCTTCGTGCGCGCCATCATGGATGCCGGAGTGCGCGGGCTGAACGTGCCGTTACGCGCGCTGCGGGTGCTTAGGCCGGTCGAGGTGCGCGAAGGTGCCGCCATTGCGCGGTTTGAGCCTGCCGAGTCGATGGAAATTGATTTTTCGATCGAGTTCGCAGATGCCGCGATCGGGCGCCAGAGCCTTGCGCTCAACATGGCCAATGGCACCTTTGTACGCGAGCTCATGGATAGCCGCACCTTTTGCCGCCGCGCCGACGTCGAGCAGATGCAGGCGGCGGGGCTGGCGCTGGGCGGCAGCTATGAAAACGCTGTGGTGGTTGATGGCGACCGTGTGCTTTCGCCCGGCGGCCTGCGGCGCGAACGCGAAGCGGTCCGTCACAAGATGCTCGACGCGATGGGCGACCTTGCGCTGGCGGGTGCACCGATCCTCGGTCGCTACACCGGCAACCGTGCCGGGCATGCCCTGACCAACCAGCTTTTGCGCACCCTGTTCGCCGACCCTGCCGCCTGGCGCTGGGATACGCTGTCGCAAGCGCATGCGCATCGGATGCCGGGTGTCGGCGTCACGCTGGCTGACTGCGCCCTGCGCGCCTCTGCGCTCGTCTGATCCCGCTGGCGCGCACGAAAGGCGTTTTGCGCCCCGGATTTTTCTGTGCTAGGACGTGCGAAACGGTCCCGAACGCGGGGTCGGCGATCGGATGAAAACGGGATGGGGCGGGACATGGCGCGCGGCAGATCAGCGGCTTCAGTTGTCGGCGGCCTGATGTTGGTGGCGGTTCTGGCGGGCTGCGGCTCGGGCACAAAGGAAGTGCCGCTTGATGGCTTCACCGCTGAAGAAATCTACAAGCGCGGCGAGTGGGAACTGGAAAACACCGCCAAGCCGGAAAACTCGGTTCGGTATTTTTCCGAGGTCGAGCGGCTCTACCCCTATTCCGAATTTGCCAAGCGCGCGCTGATCATGCAGGCCTTCGCCCACCACAAGGCCAAGCAGTATGACGAGGCGCGCGGCTCCGCGCAGCGGTTCATCGACACCTATCCTGGTGATGAAGATGCGGCCTATGCCAAGTATCTGCTGGCGCTGAGCTATTATGACCAGATTGATGAGGTTGGCCGCGATCAGGGCCTGACCTTCCAGGCGCTGTCGGCGCTGCGCGCGGTGATCGAGGAATACCCCGACAGCGAATATGCGCGTTCGGCAATTCTCAAGTTCGACCTCGCCTTCGACCATCTCGCGGCGAAGGAAATGGAGATCGGGCGCTACTACCTCAAGCGCGGCAATTATGCCGCCGCGATCAACCGTTTCCGCGTGGTGGTCGAGCAGTATCAGACCACCACTCACACCGCCGAAGCGCTGTTGCGGCTGGTAGAGGCCAATCTGGCGTTGGGTTTTACCGACGAGGCGCAATCGGCTGCGGCAATTCTGGGCCACAATTTCCGGTCGTCTGGGTTCTATGAGGATGCCTACAAGCTGTTGACCGCGCGCGGGCTTGAACCGGCGGGCAAGGGGGATGGCTGGTTGGCGCGTATTTTCCGCCAGGTCATCAAGGGCGAGTGGCTGTAACGCGGGTGCTGCGCAAGCTGGCGCGGCCCACGGGGGCAGGGAATGCTTCGGGCGCTTGAGATCCGCGACATGTTGCTGATCGACCGGCTGGAACTTGCGTTCCAGCCCGGCCTGAACGTGCTGACTGGCGAAACCGGGGCGGGCAAGTCGATTCTGCTCGATTGTCTTGGCTTCGTGCTTGGCTGGCGCGGGCGCGGCGATCTGCTGCGCCAAGGCGCGACGCAGGGCGAAGTAGTCGCGGTGTTTGACCTCACCGCCGATCACGCGGCCCGAGCGGTGCTTGACGAGGCCGGCTTGCCGCAAGGCGACGAGCTGGTGCTGCGCCGTCTGGTTGGCGCTGACGGGCGCCGCAGCGCGTTTGTGAACGACCGCCGCGCCGGTGCCGAGGTGCTGCGCGCGCTTGCCGATACGCTGGTGGAACTGCATGGCCAGCACGATGACGGCGGCCTTCTGAACCCGCGCGGCCACCGCGCGCTGCTCGATGCCTTCGGGGTGGCCGAGCCCTTGTTGGCGCAGGTGCGCGCCGCCTGGGCTGCGCGAGCTGCCGCCGCGCAAGCACTGGCCGAAGCCGAGGCAGCGCTGGCCGAGGTGCGCGGCGAAGAGGAGTATCTGCGCCACGCCGTGAAAGAGCTTGACCAGCTTGCGCCGGAACCCGGCGAGGAAGCCACGCTCGATGCCCGCCGCCGCGCCATGCAGGCTGCCGAGCGCATTCGCGGCGATGTGGCGCGCGCACTTGCCGCCCTTGGCCCCGATGGCGCCGAGGGTGCCATGGGCGACGCCGGGCGCTGGCTTGATAGCGTGGCCGAGCGTGCCGAAGGCCTTCTTGAGGCGCCGATTGCCGCCCTTTCACGCGCGATGATCGAGCTGGGCGAGGCCGCGCAAGGGGTTGAGCGGGCACTTGAAAGCCTCAGCCATGACCCGCATGTGTTGGAGGCCTGCGAGGAACGTCTGTTTGCGATCCGGGCGCTGGCGCGCAAGCACGGGGTGCTGGCCGACGATCTGGGGGATTTCGCGCAAGGCCTGCGCGCGCGACTGGTCGCGCTCGACGGCGGCGAGGGGCATTTGCGCGCGCTGCGCGCCGGGCTTGCCGCCGCCGACGCGGCACATGCCGGTGCCGCTGCCGCGCTCGGCGCCCTGCGCCGGGCCGCCGCCAAGCGGCTCGATGCCGCGATGGCGGCGGAACTTGCCCCGCTCAAGATGGAACGCGCCGCCTTTGCCACCGAAATCGCCGCTGCCCCGGCTGGCCCCGAGGGCGCTGATACGGTGACCTTTGTAGTTGCCACCAACCCCGGCGCACCCGCGGGGCCGCTGAACCGGATCGCTTCGGGGGGCGAGCTGTCGCGGTTTTTGCTGGCGCTCAAGGTTTGCCTGATGCGGGGCGGCGACGCCCCGGTGATGATCTTTGATGAAATCGACCGTGGCGTGGGCGGCGCCACCGCTGACGCCGTGGGGCGCAGGCTGGCGCGGTTGGCTGAAACCGCGCAGGTGCTGGTGGTGACCCACAGCCCGCAGGTGGCGGCACGCGGTGCACATCATTGGCGGGTGGAAAAGCGGGTCGAGGGTGGCACCACAACCTCACGCGTGGTCGGGCTTTCGCCCGAAGCGCGTGAGGGCGAGATTGCGCGCATGTTGGCGGGCGAAAGCGTGACCGAAGCGGCGCGGGCCGCGGCGGCGGCACTGCTGGCGGGGTAGGCCGCGAAGTCGGATATTTAAGCCAAGGCAATCGGTTGGCGCGGGAAGTTACAGCAAACATCTGCGCGGTGTTGCAGCAATGCACTGGCGCGCGCCGCGGGCCTGCGCTAGAAATGTGCACGGGCGGGGGCCTGAAAGCGGGAAGATGACGATGTGGAAGGCCCTTGGTATCGCTGCGCTGACAGCGCTGTTGCTCGTTTCGCCCGCGCACACGCAGGAACGCCGCACGCTCGGCTATGGGCGGCTCTTTACCAATGACCGTCTGGGCGATGGCAATGACCGCTGGCGCTCTGGCAGTTACGCGATCAGCCTTCTGCGCGGCCGCGCCTGGAAAGGCGGCTTGCCCGAGCATCCGTTTGAAATCATGGAATATCGGCTTGGCTCGGCGATCATCGCGCCTTCCAGCTTGCGCACACCGGCTGACCCCGACCGCCGCTATGCGGGCACGCTTTCCTTTCTGGCGCAGACCCATTACCGGGTCGGGCGCATCGAGACGAGTTTTGGCGCGGGCGTGGCGGCGGTCGGCCCCGGCACCGGCATCGGCGACCTTCACACCCGGTTGCACAAGCTGCTGAGCGCGCCGCGCCCGACAATTCTGGGCGACCAGCTTGGCGATGCGCTGATCCCCTTTGTCACCGCCGAACTGGGGCGCCAGGTAGAGTTTGGCGGCCTTGGCCTGCGCCCGTTCATTGCGGCACGGGCGGGCGATGAAAACCTGGTGCGCGCGGGTGTCGATCTTGACTTCGGCGCGCGCGAACGTGGCGCGCTCTGGCTGCGCGATGATACCACCGGGCAGCGCTATGTGGGCATTTCGGGAAACTCTGACCGCGGCCTCAGCTTGCAGCTTGGCGCCGATGTGGCGCGGGTCTGGGGCTCGGCTTGGCTGCCCGAAGCGGATGGCGTGGCGGTTGAACCCTGGCGCCAGCGCCTGCGCGCGGGCGTCGCCTGGCGCGGCCCGTTATTCGGCGTGTTCTACGGGGTCACCTGGCTTTCGCCCGAATTCGTGGGGCAGCCCGAAGGCCAGTTGCTCGGCTCGGTCCGGTTTCGGATGAACTTCTGAGCCTGCGATTCGGGGCTGATTCGCCACGGCGGCGACTGGGCACTTTGCAAGCCGAATCATCTCTGCTACGCTTCTGAACAACGGGCCGCAAAGGCCTGATAATAAACGAGCGGCAGGATGACAGGCATGACGGCGGGCGCAAGTGGCACCTTTGTCATTTCATGGGCGCAGACCGAGGTGGACGGCGTTCCTGACGCCGCACTCACGGCGCTGACTATTGGCGCCTCATGGGTATGGCGCGGCGAGGCCTTGCGGCTTGATGGGCCCGATGACCTGCTGCTTTTGACCGGCGCGGTCGGAGAGGCCGAAACGCGCCAGCGTGCGGCGCGCTCGGTGCGCAGGTTGCTGGGCGCCGCCGTCAGCGGCCGCCGCCATGAGCCGGTCGATCTGACCGAAGACATCGGCGAGCAGAGCTTTGTCGTGACCGACGGCTATCAGGCCTATACCGTGACCCTGGTTGATCTGCCCGACAACCCGGCGCGGCTGGCGATGTTTTCCGGGCGCATGCCGCCGCGCGGCGCCGAATTGTGGGTGGTTGACCGCATGTTCGATGCGCGCCCGCGCGCCGTGCAGGCCGACGCACCCGCCGTGATCTGTTTTACCCCCGGCACCCTGATTGCCACCCCGCGCGGCGCCTGCGCGGTTGAAAACCTGCGTCCGGGCGACCGGGTGAACACGCGCGATGACGGTGCGCAGGAAATCGTCTGGGTCGGTGGGCGGCGGATGACCGGGGCGCGGCTTTATGCCATGCCCGAATTGCGCCCGGTGCGGTTTCGCGCGGGAGCGCTTGGCATTGGCCGCCCTGACGCCGATCTGCTAGTCTCGCCGCAGCACCGCATGCTGGTGCGCGGCCCGGCGGCGCGGGCGCTGTTCAATGAAGCCGAGGTGCTGGTGTCGGCGCGCGATCTGGTCAACGGCGGCAGCGTGCGGATTGAGCAGGGTTTACGCGAGGCGCACTACATCCACCTTCTGTTTGAGCGGCACCAGATTGTGCGCGCCAACGGGCTGGAAAGCGAAAGCTTTCACCCCGGCGCCACCACGCTCGAGATGATCGCCCCGGCCGAACGCGCGGGGCTGTTGGCGCTGATGCCGCATCTGGCGGCCGATACCGCCGCCTATGGCGGCTTCGCGCGCCGCCGCCTGCGCACCGCCGAAGCCGCGATCTTGCGCCACGAGATGGCGGCCTGACTTGGCGGCCTGATATGGCGTCCCGAGCAGCGGCGCGGCGGGGGGCCGTCCGCCCCCCGTGCCCCCCGAGGGTATTTGTGCGAAAGAGAGGACGCGCGGGCATTGACGCGCCTTGGCAGCGCGCCTATAAGCCCGCGGTCCGGGTCAGTGATGGCCCGGGTTTTTATTGGTGTTGGTGGCCCCCGCAAGGGGATGCCTGTCGGGCCGAAGCCTTTAGGAAGGTGGGGCCAAAGGACAACGCCCTTCCAGCCCCCTCGGGGGCGCATCATGAAGGAGATCAGCGGTGACCAAACGCACCTCTGCCAAGCACAAAATTGACCGCCGGATGGGCGAGAACATCTGGGGCCGCGCCAAATCGCCGCTTAACCGGCGCGAATATGGCCCCGGCCAGCACGGCCAGCGCCGCAAGAACAAGCTTTCCGATTTCGGCACCCAGCTGCGCGCCAAGCAGAAGCTGAAGGGCTACTACGGCGATCTGACCGAAAAGCAATTCCGCAAGATCTTTACCGAGGCCGAGCGGGTCAAGGGCGACACCGGTGCCAACCTCGTCGGTCTGCTGGAGCGCCGCCTTGATGCGGTGATCTACCGCGCCAAATTCGTGCCGACGGTCTTCGCCGCGCGCCAGTTCGTCAACCACGGCCATGTGCAGGTGAACGGCAAGCGCGTGAACATCGCGTCGTACCGCGTCAGCGAGGGCGACGTGATCAGCTTGCGCGAAAAGTCGCGCCAGCTGGCGATCGTGCTGGAAGCGGTGCAGCTGATCGAGCGGGACGTGCCCGACTACCTCGAAGTGGACCACAACAAGATGACTGCCACGTTCGTGCGCCAGCCGGGCCTTGGCGATGTGCCCTATCCGGTGATGATGGAGCCGAACCTCGTGGTCGAATTCTACGCCAAGAACTGACTTGCGCGTGAGCGCGAGACGGTCGGGGCCGCGCCGCAGGGTGCGGCCCTTGCCATTTGGGCCGTCGTGGGGCCAGCGAGGAGCGAGGGGGCCGATGTCTACCTATCCGGTCTATGGCCGTATCGACGGCCCATTGGTGATCATCGGCTTCGGGTCGATCGGGCGCGGCACTCTGCCACTGATCGAGCGGCATGTCGAGTTTGATGCGCGCGCGCTGGTGGTGATCGACCCTGATCCGTCGCGCCACACCTTTCTGGCGCAGCGCGGCATCCGCCATCTGCCGGTGGCGCTGACGCGCGCGAATTACCGCGAGGTGTTGGGCAGCGTGCTGGAACCGGGGCGCGGCTTTTGCGTCAACCTGTCGGTCGATACCTCGTCACGCGACATCATGCGGTTTTGCCGCGAGATCGGCGTGCCCTATATCGACACCGTGACCGAGCCCTGGCCCGGTTTCTATTTCGATGACGACCGCCCCAACGCCATGCGCACCAACCATGCGCTGCGCGAATCAATCCGGGCTGATGCGCGTGCGCGGCCCGGTGGCAGCACGGCCGTATCATGCTGCGGCGCCAATCCGGGTATGGTCAGCTGGCTGGTGAAAGAGGCGCTCTTGCTGCTGGCGCGCGATCTGGGGCGCCCGGTGGCGGTGCCGGGAACGCGCGCGCAATGGGCGGCGCTGATGCAGTCGCTGGGGGTGAAGGGGGTTCACATCGCCGAGCGTGACACCCAGGTTTCGCACCACGACCGACGGCTTGGAACCTTCGTGAACACCTGGTCGGTCGAGGGTTTTCTGGCCGAGGGGTTCCAGCCCGCCGAGCTTGGCTGGGGCACGCATGAACGCAGACTGCCCGCCGGCGCGCACCGCCACGAGACCGGCAGCGGCGCCGCGATCTGGCTTGACCGGCCCGGCGCCGATACGCGGGTGCGCAGCTGGTGCCCGACGCCGGGGCCGCAGTTCGGCTATCTGATCACCCATAACGAGGCAATCTCGATTGCCGATTACTTCACATTGGGCGACCCGGCGGCGCCCGCGTTTCGCCCGACCTGTCATTACGCCTACCATCCCTGCGACGCCGCCGTGCTGTCGCTGCATGAAACACTCGGGGCGGGGCAGATGCCCGCCGCGCTGCACATCATGGACGAGAACGAGATCACCTCGGGGATCGATGAACTGGGGGTGCTGCTTTATGGCCACGCCCGCAACGCGCTCTGGTACGGGTCGCGGCTGTCGATTGGCGAGGCGCGCGATCTGGCGCCGTTTCAGAACGCCACCGGGCTGCAGGTGACGTCGGCGGTGCTTGCGGGCATGGTCTGGGCACTTGAAAACCCCGGCGCGGGGATCGTCGAGGCCGACGAGATGGACCACGCGCGCTGCCTAGCGGTGCAGCGGCCCTATCTTGGGGCGGTTGAGGCGCATTATACCGACTGGACGCCGCTGACCAATCGCCCCGGCCCGTTCGGCGCCGTGCCCGACCCCGATGACCCGTGGCAATTTGCCAATGTGATCGCATCGTAACAGGCACCGGGCGGCGGGCGTGGCCGGGTGCAAAGCCACTGGCAATGCGGTTTGCACCCGGCTAGAAGGGCGCAATCTCTGAGGATCCGCCATGACCGAAAGCATCCGCCCGCAACCCGGCATCCTGAAGATCGCGCTCTATCAGGGCGGGGCGGCGCATGTGGCCGGGCGCAGCGACGCGGTCAAGCTCAGCTCGAATGAAAACCCGTTTGGTCCTTCAGAAAAGGCCAAAGAGGCGTTTTCGCGCGCCGTGCACACACTGCACCGCTACCCCGGCACCGATCACGCCGCCTTGCGCGGGGCTATCGGCGAGGTGCACGGGCTTGACCCGGACCGCATCATTTGTGGCGTGGGTTCGGATGAAATCATCCACTTTCTCTGTCAGGCCTACGCCGGGCCGCGCAGCGAGGTGCTGTTTACCGAACACGGCTTCCTGATGTATCGCATTTCGGCGCTGGCGGCGGGGGCGACACCGGTTGCGGTGCGCGAACGTGAACGCACCACCGATGTCGATGCGCTGCTGGCCGCCTGCAACACGAAAACCCGGCTGGTCTTCATCGCCAACCCCAACAACCCGACCGGCACCATGATCGGGCTGGCTGAGGTTGAGCGGCTGGCGCGCGGGTTGCCGCCGCAGGCAATTCTGGTGCTCGACGGGGCCTATGCCGAATATGTGGCGGGCTATGATGGCGGCGCCGAGCTGGCAACGCGGCTGCCCAACGTGTTCATGACGCGCACGTTTTCAAAGATTTACGGGCTTGGGGGGCTGCGCATCGGCTGGGGCTACGGGCCGCGCGCCATTATTGACGTGCTGAACCGCATTCGCGGTCCGTTCAACCTGTCGGCCGCGCAGCAAGAAACCGCCGAGGCGGCGGTGCGCGATCAGGACTATGCCGAGCGCTGCCGAGCCGAAAACGCGCGGCTTCGGGTTTGGCTGACCGAGGCGCTGGCCGAGCATGGCGTGCCCTCGGATACCTCAATGGCCAATTTCGTGCTGGCGCGCTTTGCCGATGAAGCCGAAGCCGTGGCCTGCGATGGCTACCTGCAAAGCCAGGGGCTGATCGTGCGGCAGGTGGCGGGCTATGGCCTGCCCAATTGCCTGCGCATCACCGTGGGTGATGAGGCATCGTGCCGCCGCGTGGCCCACGCGGTCGGGCAGTTCAAGGGGTCGCGCTGATGGCCGCCACCTACAACCGCGTCGCGCTGATCGGGCTTGGGCTTATCGCTTCGTCGATGGCCCATGCGCTGCGCTGGAAGGGGCTGGCGGGCGAGATTGTGGGCACCGCGCGCAGCGCCGAAACCCGCGCTGTGGTGCGCGAACTGGGGTTTTGCGACCGGGTTTGTGATACCGCCGCCGAGGTGGTGCAGGGTGCCGACCTTGTGGTGCTCTGCGTGCCGGTGGGGGCGATGGCGGCGATTGCCGCCGAAATCGCGCCGCATCTGGCCCCCGGCGCCACGCTGACCGACGTTGGCTCGGTCAAGCAAGCGGTGATCGAGGCGGTGGGGCCGCATGTGCCCGAAGGTGTGCATTTCATCCCCGGCCACCCGCTGGCGGGCACCGAGCATTCTGGCCCACGTTCGGGCTTTGCCACGCTGTTCGTCAACCGCTGGTGGCTGCTGACACCCTTGTCGGGCGCCGATGACGCCGCCACCGCGCGTTTGCGTGGGTTGCTTGAGGGGATGGGCGCGCATGTCGATGAGATGGAGCCCGCGCACCACGACCTTGTGCTCGCGGTCACCAGCCACACGCCGCACCTGATCGCCTATACGATGGTGGGCGTGGCCGACCACCTTCGCCGGGTGACCAAATCCGAGATCATCAAGTATTCGGCGGCGGGTTTTCGCGACTTTACCCGCATCGCCGCGTCAGACCCGACGATGTGGCGCGATGTGTTTCTGACCAACCGCGAGGCGACGCTCGATATTCTCGGGCGCTTTACCGAAGAGCTGTTCGTTTTGCAGCGCGCCATCCGCATGGGTGACGGCGAGCAGCTTTTCGAGTATTTTACCCGCACCCGCGCCATTCGGCGCGGCATCATCGAGGCTGGGCAAGATACCGCCGCCCCCGATTTCGGGCGCGGAGTCCCGGCCCCCGAGGCGGGAGAGTAACGCGGGCATGGCACGTCTGGCTCTGGTGGCGGCGCTTTTTTGCGCTTCGGGCGTGGCTGCGTGGGCTGAACCGCCCCGCACCTCACCGCTGCCGTTGCCGCGCCCACAGATTATGGCGCGCATCGCGTCGCTGCCCGTGCCTGCGGCCCGGCCCATAGCGCCCGAGGCTATCGTGGCGGCGCTGGCGCAAGCCGTGTCCAGCGCCGCCCCGGCCCGCTCGCCGCGCCCTGCGCCACGCCCGCGCGGTGCCGCCGCACCTGCACCGCTCGTGGCGCCCGCCGTAACGGTGGCCACCGCTTCGGCGCTTGCCCCCGCACAATCGCCGCCGGCACCGCGCCGGGGCCTTGCCGCGCTGTTCGCGCCGCGCCCGGCAAAGCCCGCGCGCGGGTCGGTCTGCGGCGACCCGGCCATTTCGGGTGCCGAAATTGCCGTCATTCCCGCCGCCGCGCGCGGCTGCGGGCTAAGTGGCGGCGTTGCGGTGACCGCTGTTGCGGGCATTCCGCTTTCGCAGCCCGCCCAGATCGACTGCACCACCGCCAAGGCGCTGAAAACATGGGTGGAAGACGGGGTCATTCCGGCCATCGGGCGCAAGGGCGGCGGGCTGGCGCGGCTTGATGTTGTGGCCTCTTACACCTGCCGTCCCCGCAACAACGTGCCCGGTGCGCGGGTCTCGGAACACGGGGCGGGGCATGCGGTTGATGTTGCCGGGTTCACGCTTGCCAACGGCAGCACCTTGACCGTCGCGCGCGACTGGGGACGTGAGACCAAGATCATGCGCGCCATCCACGCCAGCGCCTGCGGCCCCTTTGGTACCGTGCTGGGGCCAAGATCCGACGCCAATCATCAGGACCATTTCCACGTCGATACCGCGCGATACCGCGGTGGGCCCTATTGCAAATAGGGTGCAGAACCGAGCAGCACCGGCCCAAGCCATGCCTGCCCCTCCCGAAATGCCAGCACCAGGCTTAGCGCTCCATCCGCCGACGCCAGCGGCGCGATCTGGTCGGTTATCAATGCCGCATAAGGCGGCTGCACCAGCCGCAGCGCCAGTGCCAGTGCCACCACCTCGCGCCAGTTCGGGCTGGTCAGGGTCATCTGCCCTTCGGCGCGCCCAAGGGCATCGGCGCGCAGTTCCCCTTCGGCGCGCAGATCGGCTGCGCCCCAAAGCAGACGTGCCGAGGCAAGTTGCAGCGCCAGCAGGCGCGGCGGGTTGGCCGAAGTGTGGCGGTCCAGCGGCGCGGCAAGCTGCACCCGTGCTGCAACCTCCAGCAGTTCGGCGCGCGGCTCCAGCCCGTAGGGCGCCTGTAGCAGCGTGGGCAGGGTGAACCCGGTCAGCAAGGTTGAAACCGCATATTCGGCAGCACCTTCGCCGGTCGCGGCAAGCGTGAAGTTCATGCCCTCGGCGCTGAACGCATCGCCGCCGCCGTCGATCACCGCAGCCATCGCGCCCGCCGCAAGTGACGCGGTCTGCAAGCCCAGCGCGGGGCCGGGGCGTAGCGCCAGCGCGGCGCGCATGTCGTCGCCGCGCAGCAGGTAGTTGATGAACCCCAGCCGCAAGCTTTGCGCGGCGCCAAGGTCAAGGCGCAGCCGCCACGGCGCGTAGGCGGGCGCGCTCAGCCGCACCCAGTCACCTTGCCACGCGACCAGCCCCTGATGCAGCCGCGGGCGGTTCAGCGTGACCGCGAACTCTGCCGGAAAGCCCGCCACCGTCACCGCGCCCGCGCCGCCCCGGCCCTGATCGGCAAGCAATTGCACCGCAGCCCCGGCACCTTGGCGCAAGGCAATTGCGCCCGCGCCCCAGCCAAGGCCCGCCAGCACCGCCACCGCTACCAACGCCCCCAGCAGCCGCCGCATCGCGCCCCTTTCCATTCCGAACCACTCCTGTTTAGCTGGCGCGAAACCGGAGGGCCAGACTATCGCGCACACAACCTGGATATTCGGCTATGGATCGCTGATCTGGCACCCCGGCTTTGACCCCGCCGAGCGGCTGCGGGCGCGTCTGCCGGGTTGGCACCGCGGGTTCTGCATGCGCTCGCTGCACTATCGCGGCACCCGCGCCGCGCCGGGGCTGGTGCTGGCGCTCGACGCAGCCCCTGGTGCGGTCTGCAACGGCGTGGCGCTGGCGGTGCCCGAGGCCGAAAAGGCCGAGGTGCTGGCCGCCTTGCGGGCGCGCGAGCTGACCGCTTCGGCCTATGTCGAGCGGTGCCTGCCGCTGCAACTGGAAGACGGGCGCGAGGTGGACGCGATCTGCTATGTGATCGACCGCGCCCACCCGCTTTACTGCGGCCTCAGCCTTGAGGCGCAGGCCGAAATCATTGCCCGCGCGGCGGGCGAGCGTGGCGCCAATGCCGACTATCTTTTCAATACCGCCGCACATTTGGCCGAGCTGGGGCTGGCCGACGCCGATCTTGACCAGCTTGCAACACGGGTGCGCCAACTGCTGCGATAAGGCTTGGCACCGCTGGCTGCGCCGCCTATCTTCGCGGCCAAAGAACCAAGGCAGAAATACATGGCGCGCGCATCAGAACGGCAGGCAGAACCACAGTTTTCGCAGCCTGTGCGCCAGATCATGGCGTTGCTTGTGGTAGTCGGGCTGGTGGCGATGGGCGGCTATTTCGCCTATTCACGCATCTACCCGATCTTTCTGGCGAACCCCTGGCTGAATGGCCTGATCCTTGCGGTCTTTGTGTTCGGCATTTTCGCCTGCATCTGGCAGCTTTACCAGCTTGTGCTGTCGGTCAGCTGGATCGAGGGCTTCGCCTCGGATCTCCCCGGCGAAACGCTGTCGATGGCGCCAAGCCTGCTGGCCCCGCTGGCCGCGCTGTTGGGCGTGCGTGGCGTGCACCGCGAAATAGCTACCTCGTCGGCGCGCTCGATCCTCGATTCGGTTGGCACTCGCATTGATGAAGCCCGCGACATCACCCGCTATCTGGCGAACCTGCTGATTTTCCTTGGGCTTCTGGGCACCTTCTATGGCCTTGCAACCACCGTTCCCGCCGTTGTCGAAACCATCCGGGCGCTGGCGCCGCAGGAAGGCGACACCGCAATGGGGGTGTTCGACAAGCTGATGGGCGGGCTCGAAAAACAGCTTGGCGGCATGGGCACGGCGTTTTCCTCATCGCTTCTTGGCTTGGCGGGCAGCCTTGTGGTGGGGCTGATCGAGCTTTTCGTAACACACGGCCAGAACCGCTTTTACCGCGAGCTGGAAGAGTGGATTTCCAGCATCACCCGCATTTCGCTGGCCAGCAGCAGCGGGGCCGCAGCCGATGGCGAAGGCATCGGTTCGGCGGCCGCCACCGTGCTTGACCACATGGCCGAACAGATCGACGCCCTGCAGGCGATCTATGTGCAAAGCGATGTCTCGCGCTCGATGATCGACGAGCGGCTGGGCTACCTCGTAAGCGCGATCGAACGGCTGGCGGGCAAGCTGGAAACCGATACCACCGCGCCGCAACTGGCGCGGGTCGCTGACAGTCAGGCGCAACTGGTGGCGTTGATCGAGGCCGATACCGCAGGCGACGCGTTGCACGCGCTGGCCGACAGCCAGACCCGGCTGAGTGCTGCAATCGAGGCGCAGCAGGGCAGCAACGCACTGGGCGATGATGGCGAAACCCGCATGCGGCTGCGCTCGATCGACGTGCAATTGCTGCGCCTTCTGGAAGAGGTTTCGGCGGGGCGGCAGGAAAGCATGGCCGAGCTGCGCAACGATTTTGCGGCGTTGACACGGGCGATCTTGTCGCAGCGCAACAAGCCTTCGCAGGGGGAGTAGATGGCGCTGCGCGGCCGAGGTGGCGGGCAACGATTCTCGGCGACGATCTGGCCGGGCTTCGTCGATGCCATGACCGCACTTTTGCTCGTGCTGATGTTCGTGCTGACCATTTTCATGCTCGTGCAATCGGTGCTGCGCCAGACCATCTCAACGCAGGATGATGAGCTTTCGGCGCTGTCCGAACAGGTTGCGGGCCTTGCGCAGGCGCTGGCGCTGGAACAGGTCAGCAACGCCGAGCTGCAAAACAGCCTTGCGGGCGCGCGCACCGAAGCGGCAGCACAGGCGGAGCTGATCTCGACCCTGCGCGCCACGGTTGCCAGCCGCGAAACTGATCTGCGCACCGCCGAAACGCGCATCACCAGTTTTGAGGCACAGGTTGCCGCCCTGCTTGCCGACCGCGATTCCGCCCGCGCGCTTGCCACCAGCACCGCAGCCGAACGCGATGCGGCGCTGAGCGAGGCCGAGGCGCTGAACGTGGCGCTGGCACAGGCGCGCGGCGAGATTGACGCCCAGACCGAAGCCGCCCGCCTGGCCGCAGCGCGGCGCGAGGCGCTCGATGCCCTGATCGCCAACCTGCAACGCCAGAACACCGAGGTCGCTGCGCGCGCGGCCAGTGCCGAAACCAACCTTGAGCAGGCGCAGGCCGCGCTCAGCGATGCCGAGGCGATGCGCCTTGCCGACGCGGCCGCCCTTGAGGCGCTGCGCGAGCGGCTGAAGAACGCCGATATCGAGCTGACCGCCATGACCCTTGCGCTGGAGGCGCAGCGGCGCGAGGCCGAAAACACGCTTACACTTCTGGCTGCCGCCGAGGCCGCACGGCGCCAGCTGCAACAGGATTTTGAGGCGAGCAATGCCGAGGCCCTGCTGCGCGCGGCCGCACTTGCCGCCGCCGAAGCCGCCATGGCCGATCTGCGCCGCACCGCCGAGGCGCAGCAATCCGAGGCTGAGCGGCTGGCCAATGCGCTTGCCGCAGCTGAAGTGGCCCGCATGGAGCGCGAGGGCCAACTGGCCGACAAGATCTCTGAGGCGGAACGGCTGGCGGCGGCACTTGCCGCGAACGAGGCGACGCTGGCCGAAGGCGAAACCGCGCGCAGCGCCGCGCTGACCGAGGCAGAGCGGCTGCGCGCTTTGCTTGACGCCGCCGAAGCGGCGCGCGCCGCGCGCGAAGCCGACCTTGGCACCGCCAGCAGCGAAGCCGAACGGTTGGCGCGGCTGTTGGCCGAAGCGCAGGCCGCGCGCGCGCAGGCCGAAGCGCGCGCAGGCGATACCGCAACCGAGGCCGAACGGCTGGCGGCAGCACTGGCCGCAGCCAACGCCGCCCGTCTGGAAGCCGAGGGTCGCGCCGGAGCCCAGCTATCCGAGGCCGAGCGGCAAGCGGCCCTGTTGGCGCTGGCAAACGAAACCCTTGCCGCCGAAAAAGCGGTTTCCGCCGAAAACGCGCGCAGGGTCGCGCTATTGAACCAGCAGGTCATCGAATTGCGCGGGCAGCTTTCCGAGCTTCAGGCAATTCTGAATGCCAGTGCCGAGCGCGATGCGGCCAATCAGGTGCAAGTCGAATCCCTGGGTTCGCAACTTAACGCGGCCCTTGCGCAAGTGGCCGACGAACAGCGGCGCCGCGCCGATCTGGAAGCCGCCGAGCGGGCACGGCTTGAAGAGGAAACCCGCCGGCTGGCCGAAGAGGCCCGGCAATTGTCGCGCTACCGTTCGGATTTCTTCGGGCGGCTTTCCGAAGTGCTGGCGGGCCGCGAAGGGGTGCGGGTGGTCGGCGACCGCTTTGTGTTCTCGTCGGAGGTGCTGTTCCCGCCCGGCTCGGCTGACCTGTCGCCCGAAGGGCAGCAGCAAATCGCCGGGGTTGTCAGCCTTCTTAATGAGTTGGCCGGGCAGATCCCGCCTGAAATTGACTGGATCATCCGCGTTGATGGCCATACCGACAATGCGCCGCTGGCCGGAACCGGTGCCTTCAAGGATAACTGGGAGCTAAGCCAGGGTCGCGCGCTTTCGGTGGTGCGCTACATGATCGGCGACCTCGGGTTTGCACCCGAACGGCTGGCCGCGACCGGCTTTGGAGAGTTCCGTCCGGTCGCCGAAGGCTCTAGCGCCGATGCCCGCGCCCAGAACCGCCGCATCGAGCTGAAGCTGACCGAGCGCTAGCGCAGGCGCCTCAGCCGAGCAAGACGCCCACTACCACCAGCATCAGGCCCAGCACCGAAACGAACAGCGCGCCAAGGTTCAGCGCCACGATCGGGGCCATGCGCGCGCGCAAGGCGGCGTCGCTTAGCCCCGCGCCGCGCGCCCGCGCGACCGCAATGATACAGCCGATGATGCCCGCCAGCCCCGCCAGCGATACCGCCGCCCCGATCCAGATCAGCCATTCCATGCCATGTCTCCTGTGCTTGCGCCCTCGGTTAGCGCGAAGCCGCGCGCGGGGCAAGCCGGGCCTTGAAGCCCCGGTCCGGCTCGTCTAGTCAGGCACGATGCGCCGATGCGCCCAGCTTGCGAGGAACCGATGTCCGACGATGTTACCTACACCATTGCCGCCGATGAGCTGCGCCAGTTCGTCGAGCAATACGAACACCTCGAAGCCGAAAAGAAAGATATTGCCGAGCAGCAAAAAGAGATCATGAGCGAGGCCAAGGCGCGAGGCTATGACACCCGCGTGCTGCGCAAGATCATCGCGCTGCGCAAGCGCGACAAGAACGATCTGGCCGAAGAAGAAATGATTCTCGACCTCTACAAGACCGCGCTTGGCATGGTCTGACCTGCGCGGCGCGCGCTAGGGGCGCGCCACCAGCTCAGGTGCCGATGAACTCGACCCCCGGCATCGCCGCGATTTCGGCTACGTCGGCGTCATAGGCGGCGGTCAGGTCGGCCACCAGTGCGTCATCCCAACCCGGCAATGGCACCTCGATCTCGATCTGATCGGCAAGCCCGAATTTGTCGAGAAACGCCGAGACGATCTTGCGCCGCTGCGCCGTTGACTGCGGCGGATGCGAGCCGATGTAGGCCCGCATCCGCGCCAGACCTTCGGCGGCCATGATGGTTTCGAGCACCGCATCGTCGCCCTTCAGTTCGGTTTCCGGGCCAACCCCCGCCACGCGCCGCACCACTTCGGGCCAGATCAGCGGCGTATCCTCATTGCACCAGACCACCAGCGGGCGCCCGTCGATCGCCTGCACCATGCGCTGCACCACCGGCGCCCATCGTAGCGCCATCGGTGCGTGGCCACACATCAGCGCCTGGTAATCGGAGCCTTTCACAAAGCCCAAAAGCTGCGGCACAAGCGTTGCCGGATTGACCAGCCCAAGGTGAAACTCGGTGGAATTGGTGGGAAAGAGATTGGCCAGCGCGCGCAGCCGCGCCGGGGCCAGCGTGTGAAACCCGTCATTGGAAATGATCCGGGCCGGAAAGCCCATGAAGTTGCTGTTGCTCAGGATCAGCCGCTGGATATGGTCCTGCTCGGTCATCGCGTCGAGCAGCGTTTCCTGCGTTTCGGCATCGGCGGCAGCGCCTTTCAGCGACACCAGAAGGTCGCGCACGGTGCGCCGGTAACGGCCCGGTTCAGGCACGACGATGCCGCGCATTGCCAGCGTCGGCGCGTTCTCCAAAAGCGTGTTCAGTAGCCGGTCTTCATCTGTGAAATGCGCGCCAATATGAAAAACGACCTGCATGCTGCGGTTCCCGCCTGGTTCTTGTTGGCTGCAGTATAGGGGCTTTTGTGGACAGGAAAACCGCTTTCCTGTAAGCGAGAAAAATGCAGTCCGAGCAAATCAGTCAAGATACCCTTCCGGTCCCCCTCGCGGGGTCTGGCGAGGGCATGCGCGGGCAGGGGGCGGCGGGCTGGTCGCTTGCAGCGGTGCTGATTGCGGCGCTGGTGGTGGGGCCAATTCTGGCCGTAGGCTGGATCGCGCTGACACCGGGCGAAAATATCTGGCCGCATCTGCTGGCCACTGCGCTGCCGCGCTATGTCGGCAATACCGTGGTGCTGGCGCTTGGGGTCGGGGCACTGGCAGCGGCAATCGGGGCGGGGTCGGCGTGGCTGGTGGTAATGTATCGCTTTCCCGGAGTGCGGCTGTTTGAGTGGTTGTTGCTGCTGCCGCTGGCCATACCGGCCTATGTCGGCGCCTATGCGCTGGCGGATTTTCTCGATTACTCGGGCCCGGTGCAGATCGCGCTGCGCGAGGCTTTCGGCTGGACCAGCGCGCGCGACTACTGGTTTCCGGTCGCGCGGTCGCGCTCCATGGCGGTGCTGGTGCTGGCAGGCGCGCTTTACCCCTATGTCTATCTGCTCGCGCGCGCCGCCTTCCGTGAACTTTCGGGTGGCAGCTACGAGGTCGCGCGCGCGCTGGGCGCCGGGCCTTGGGCGGTCTTCTGGCGCGTCGGCCTGCCGCTTGCGCGCCCCGCTATCGCCGCCGGCGCCGCGATTGCGATGATGGAGACGGTGGCCGATTTCGGTGTGGTCGATTACTTCGGCATTCAGACCCTGACTCTGGGCGTGTTCTCGACATGGCTTGGGGCGGGCAATGCGGCGGGGGCCGCGCAGATTGCGGTGGTGATGCTGGCGGCGGTAGGGCTGTTGCTGGCTTTTGAAAAGCATAGCCGCAGGCGCGCGCGCTATTTCGGTTCGGCGCGCCAGCTGCGCCCGGTGGTGCGCGCGCCATTGCGCGGTGTGGCCGCATGGGGTGCGAGTGCACTTTGCGCCGCCCCCTTTGGCTTTGGCTTTGTGCTGCCGGTGGCGGTGATCGGCCGCTATGCGCTGGCCAACCCCGACCGGTGGTTCGGCCCCGGCCTTGCGCGTGCGCTGAGCAACACTCTGGCGGTCTGCGGTATTGCGGCGGTGCTGACCGTGCTCGCGGCGGTGGTGATGGTCTATGGCACCCGGTTGTCGGGCCGCCGCCTGCCGCGCCTGCTGCTGCCGCTGACCACGCTTGGCTATGCTGCCCCCGGTGCGGTGCTGGCGGTGGGCATCCTGATCCCGCTTGCGGCACTCGACCACCGCATCGCGGATGGCTGGCTGGCGCTGACCGGGACCGACCCCGGCCTGCTTTTGACAGGGTCGGCGGCGGCGGTGGTGCTGGCCTACCTCGTGCGCTTTTTCGCGCTGGCCGAAGGCGCGGTCGATGGCGCTTTCGGGCGCATCCCGCCCTCGCTTCCGATGGCCGCGCGCTCGCTTGGCCGGTCTGCGGGGCGCACGCTGGGCGAAGTCTATCTGCCGTTGATGCGCGGTTCGGTTGCCTCGGCGCTTCTGCTTGTGTTTGTCGACAGCGTGAAAGAGCTGCCCGCGACCATGCTTTTGCGCCCCTTCAACTTTGAAACGTTGGCGACCCGCGTGCATGAAAAAGCCAGCCTTGAAAACCTCGGCGATGCCGCGCCCGCGGCGCTTCTGGTGATGGCGGTGGGGCTGGCCGCGGTGGCGCTGCTGGCCCGCACGAACCTGCGCGACCCCGCCTGAGCACGGGGCTTGCAGGGCGGCGCGCGGGGCGCTAATGCGGGGCCGATGCCGGTGTAGCTCAGGGGTAGAGCTGCGATTTTGTAAGTCGAGGGTCGGGGGTTCGAATCCCTCCACCGGCACCAGTTCCCGCTTTACGGCTTCAGCTCGCCCGCCTCGATGGCGAAGGGAAGCACGTTTTCGGGCGGCGGCAGCGGGCAGATGGCATGCCCGGTGAAGGCGCAGGGCGGGTTGAAGGCGCGGTTGAAATCCAGCGTGATCCAGTCTTCGCCGACCTCGTCAGGGATCAGAAACCGGCCCGCGCCATAGGTGGCCTCACGCGCGGTCAGATCGCGGAAGACGAACATCGGCTTGCCGCCCTTGATATGCGTTGGCAGCAGGGTGACTTGCCGGCCGGCGTGGGTGAAGCGGGCGCGGTGGGTCAGTGTCACCTGCTCGGCGTGGCCTCCGTGCAGGGCGATGCCACGCGCCTCGGGCGCGGGCAGCGCCTCCCACGCGGCGCGAATGCACCATGCGGGCGCGGGCGGAAAATACCTCAAGCCTGCAAACGCGGCCCGCGCCGGGCTGTCAAGATCGCGCACCCGCAATGCGGGCGCGCCCTCAACCGTATGGATCTCCAGCAATAGACGCCCCAGTGCCAGCCGGGGCGGGGTTTCGGCCCCGGCCACAAATGGCAGCGCCGCACCGCCATCGGCTGTCAGCGTGGCCTGCCCGCCTGCGCCAAGTTCCAGCACGCCCAGCCGATCCGGGCCGACACTCAGCACGATGTCGTTGCCCGGCCCGCTGCCTACGCTCTGCGCCCCCGGCGCCAGCGGCACCCGGTCAGACAGGTTCAGCCAGCCGTCATCGGCCGCAAGCGCGGCAATGCGGCGGGCGCGCCAGCTCTCAAGGCTGGCAAGAAAATCGGCGTTGGCGGGCATCGGTGGTCTCCTGCAAGGACGTCGCCAATGTGGCGCCCGCAGCGCCCGGCGCAAGGGCTTTTGCGCGGCCCGGCGCGCCACGGGCGGGCGGGGCAGGGGCGCCCCACCCGCATGGCGTCAGTTCTGCTCGGTGATCTGGCGCTGAAATGCCGCTTCGCGTGCGGGCCATGTGCTTTTGATAAAGCTCAGTACCGCAAGAATGTCATCTTCCGGGATGATATCCTTGAACCCCGGCATGTCGCTTTGATAGCCATTGCCGACCATGGCTTCGGTGCCCCAGTAGATGATCTGCGCCAGCACCGTATCGGAATGGTGCCAGGTGTGGCCGCTCGGGTCGTGCGGCGGGGCGGGGTAGCGGCCGCTCGGGCCGGGGCGCTTCCAGTCTGGCTGGCCCTCAAGTTTGGCGCCGTGGCAGGCGGCGCAGAACCCGGCATATACCTCGCGGCCACGCGCGATTTGATCGTCGCTGGCCAAGACCGCGCTCGGGTTGGCCAGCATCCAGACGCCCGCGGCAAGGCCTGTGGCGAGGGTCAGCGCGGCAAGAACATAGCGGCGTTTCATGGCTGCACCGCGCGCGCGTGGGCAGGGCCAGGGGCGCGCGGTGGCGCGGGTAAGGGGTGTGTCATGTGATGCTCCGATCCGCCGATGCGGCGGCCTGTTGGACATTGCCGCGCGGGTCGCGCGGCGCTCAGGTGATGGCGGAGCGGCGTGGAGGGTGGCGCGGCGGAGCAGGCGCGTGGCCTGCGCCTTGCGGCGCCTCGGCTGCGTGCGCCAGCCGCGCCGCGCGCCGGGCAAGGCCCACCAACGGCGGGGCAATGGCGGGGTCGGTGCCGCCGATACAGCCGATTGCGCAGGCCAGATCGCGCGGCGCGTCGGCGCCGGGGGCCAACTCGCCCGAAAGCGTGGGCATATGCTGGGCGTGTGCGTGCGGGGCGGCCGTTTGTGTGCTCGGCGCCATCGGCCCCATCGCCAGCGCCGCAAGCGCAAGCGCAAGGCTCAGCAAGAGCGCCGACAGGCGCGCGTTGATCTGCCGCAAGGTCATGCCAAGCCTCTAGCCCCGAGCGCGCCGCCGATCAAGCCGCCCGGCCCTCGCTGTCGGTCACATTGCCGCGCCTCAGGCAAATAGCCGCAGGTAAAGCCGCCGCGGCAGCATCGGTGCTGCGCGAAAGAGCCATGCGAAAGGGCGCGGAAAGCTGGTGGTAAAGCGGCGGCTGCGCATCGCGGCCAGCACCGCCGCCGCCGCCGCCTGTGGCGCCATGATCTGCGGCATTGCAAAATCGTTCTTGGCCGTCAGCCGCGTGGCAATGAAGCCGGGGTTGATCATCTGCACGCGCACACCCGTGCGGTGCAGGTCGGCGTCCAGCGTTTCGGCCAGATGCATCAGCCCCGCCTTGCCCGCGCCATAGCCGATCGCCCCCGGCAGCCCGCGAAACCCCGCGAGCGAGCCGATCAGCACCACATGCCCGGCATCTTGCGCAATGAACCCCGGCAGGCACAGCCCCAGCACCCGCAGCGCGCCAACAAAATTGGCCTCGGCCATTGCCACCGCCGCCTCGGTGTTCCATGCTTGCGCGCGCATTGGCTCATAAAGCCCGACCGAATAAATGATGCCGTCAAGCTGCCCGATCCGTCCCGCAATGGCCGCGACCGAGGTGCTATCTGTTACGTCGAACGGCAGG
The DNA here is from genome assembly GCA_019429405.1 of Paracoccaceae bacterium. Classification (GTDB taxonomy): domain Bacteria; phylum Pseudomonadota; class Alphaproteobacteria; order Rhodobacterales; family Rhodobacteraceae; genus UBA6213. The sequence goes on along the minus strand of JAHYIZ010000010.1, from coordinate 5,351 downwards.
CACTCGGCATCGCGCAAACTGGAAGCAAGCTCTGCCAGCCGCCCGGCATTGCGCGCCGAAAGCAAGAGCCGCGCCCCCTGCGCGTCGAGCGCCTGCGCTAGCGCGCGCCCCAGCCCCTCGCTTGCCCCGAGAACCCAATAGCGCTTGCCTGCAAAGGGCGATGGCGCGGTCATGCGTGTTGCAGCTCGATCTGCATCACGTCGGTCTGCCCGGTGGCAAAGGCCGCAGCACATGTGCCAAGGTAGAACTGCCAGTTGCGCAAAAAGGCGTCGTCGTGCCCCAGCCGCTTGATGCGCGGCGCCACCTCGGCCATGCGCGCCGACCATTGCCGTAACGTCGCGGCGTAATCCTGCCCGAAGGCAAAGGGGCGCGCGGCCACCAGCCCGGCGCGGCGCGCGTGGTCGGCCACCATCGCCGGGCTGGTCAGCATGCCGCCGGGAAAGGTGTAGCGGCGGATGTAATCAGACCCGGCGCGATAGATCGAAAAATACGAATCGGGCACGGTGATCGCCTGAATGACCGCGCGGCCCCCTTCGGCCAGCCGCGCCTTGAGCGTGGCGAAGTAGGCGGGCCAATAGGCCTCGCCCACAGCCTCGATCATTTCGATCGACACGATGGCATCGAACTTTCCGGCGCTCGCGCGGTAGTCTTGCAGGCGGATCTCGGCGCGCCCGTCCAGCCGCGCGTCGGCATAGCCCTTTTGCGCGGGCGAAATTGTCAGCCCGGTGACCCTTCGCCCTTCACCCGCTGCGCGGTCGGCAAACCCGCCCCAGCCGCAACCCACCTCAAGCACGCTTTCCGCGTTGCCGATGTGGTTCAGAATGCGGTCGTATTTGCGCATCTGGCCGCGGTAGAGGTCACTGTCATCCGGCGCGAAAAGCGCCGAGGAATAGGTCATCGAGGGGTCGAGCCAGAGCTGGTAGAACTCGTTGCCGACATCGTAATGGGCGCGAATGTTGCGCGCCGCGCCGCGCGTGGAATTGGCGCGCAAGATGCGGTCGGCAAGGCGAAAGCGCAGCTGGTGCCAGCGGTCGGGGTAGGTGAACGCGGCCAGATGGTCGCGATTCAAAAGCCCCATCTGCGCCAGCTTTTCAACGCTCGATGTGTGCCAAAGCCCCGCCACATAGGTTTCGCCCAGACCGATGTCGCCGCGCGCCGCCATGGCGGTGACCACCGACCAGTCGGCGATGTGCAGATCGGCCGCAGGTTCGCCCGCGCCAAAGCTCAGCGTGTCGCCCTCAGGCGTGGTCAGCACAAGGCTGCCTTGTCGGATGCCGGCAAGTGTGTCGAGAAAATCGCGGCGAACGCGGGCACTGAGGTAAATCATTCGCTGATCTCCTGCGTCGGGGGCGTCGGGCGGCGGCGATAGCGCGCGCCCTTCAGCCAGAGTTTCAGGGCCTGCCAATAGATCAACGCCACGGTGCGACCAGGCCCGAACGGCCGCCGCAGCGCTGCGCCAAGAATCGCGCGGCTGGTCAAGGGGCGGCGGCGCCCGGTCAGCGTGGCGACCACCCCTTCGCCCCGCGATTCATGCGCGATGCGGATGCTAACATGGCCTGCATCAATGGCGAAGCGGAAGCGATAACCCCCTGCAACATCCTGAAAAGGCGAGACATGCAGCAGCTTTTCGGCGGTAATTTCGTCACCGGCGGTGATCGGCGCAAAGCCGGGCCGGGCGCAGAAATAGCTGTGGCGGTCGCCAAAGGTGTTGTTGACCTCGGCAATCACCGCCACCAGCGCATCCCCCCGGAAGGCGAGCCAGAAGCTGACCGGGTTGAAGCGAAAGCCCGCCATGCGCGGCTGCGTCAAAAGCAGAATGCGCGCATCCGGCTGCCCGCGCGCCGCCAGCACGCCGCGCGCCCATGCAACGCCCTGCCCGGCGCCACGGGTGCCGCCATGGTCGCGGTCATGCACCGCCGCCAGGTTGGCGCGGTTGCGCGAAAAGAGCGCGGGGCCGACCCTGCTTTCAGTGTCGATCAGCACATAATCGACGCTGTAGCGAAAGGCGTTGGCAATGCTGCCTGCCCGCGCGTGGGTGGTGACAGCCGCCAGATGCTCGGGCCAGTCGCTCATGCCAGTTGCCGCGCCATCGCGCGGGCTACGCGCACCGCACTTGCGAACCCGTCTTCATGAAAGCCGTGGCGCGCATAGGCGCCTGCGAACCACGCGCGGCCAACCCCTTGCAGCGCGGGCAATGCGTCTTGTGCGGCAATCGCGGCGCGGTCGAACACCGGGTGGCGGAAGGTTAGCTCGTCATAAATCACCTCGTCGCGGATCGGCTCGGCGGGGTTGAGCGTGACAAACAGCGGGTCGGATTCGGGGATGCCCTGCAACCGGTTCATCCAGTAGGTCACGCCGATTGCTGCCTGCGGGCGGCGCGTCTCGGCCTTGTAGACCCAGGAAGACCAGCAGGCGCGCCGCCGGGGCATCTGGCCTGCGTCGCGGTGCAAGATCACCCGGTTGTCCTGGTAGCCAAGCGCCCCCAGCACCCGCCGCTCATCACTGGTGGGCTGCGCCAAAAGCCGCAGTGCTACATCGGAATGGCAGGCGAAGATCACCTGATCATAGGCTTTCGACGCCTCGGCGGTGTGCACGCTTGCGCTCAGCGCCCCGCGCGTGACCGACCGCACCGGCGTGCCCGGCCGCAGCTTGACGCCCCGGCTGGCGAGGTTCGCGGTCAGGCGACGCACATATTCGATGCTGCCCCCCGTCACCGTCCACCACTGGTGCTGCCCCGTCATCGACAAAAGCGCATGGTTGCGAAAGAACTGGAGCAGGCTGCGCGCCGGAAATTCGGCGATCTTTTCGGGCGGGGTTGACCAGATCGCCCCCGCCACCGGCAGCAGGTAATAGTCACGAAACCCCGTGCCCATCCCCAGCCGGTCGCACAGCGCGCCAATGGTCAGGTCGGATTCTTCCGCCATTGCCTCGGCCCGCGCGTTGAACCGCGCGATGTCGGCCAGCATACGCAAATAGCCGGGGCGCAGCAGGTTTCGCCGCTGCCCGAACACGCTGGCAAGATCGCGTAGCCCGTATTCGACCCGGCCGCCATCAATGCTTGCACCAAAGCTCATGTCGCTTTTCTGCACCGGCACCTCAAGCTCGGCAAACATCCGCGTCAGGTTCGGGTAATTGGCATAGTTGAAGACGATGAAACCGGTATCCACCGGCTGATCGCCCCTGAGCCCCGCCAGCACCGTGCGGGCATGGCCGCCAAGCCTCGGCTCGGCCTCGTAAAGCGTGACTTCGTGTTGATCTGCAAGCAGATAGGCAGCGGCAAGGCCGGAAATGCCGCCCCCGACAATGGCAATGCGTTGGCGGATGCGGGACTGAGGAATGTCAAATGGCATGGCGTCTCTCGCTGGGTTTTCAAGCAATACGGCGCGCGCCCCGCATCGGATCAACGAAAGTTCTGCGGCCTTTCAGTGATCCGATCGGCGCGCTGGCGCGTAGTCCTGCCATGTTCGCTGATACCGCCCTTGCCGCCCCCCTTGACCACCGCGCCCTGGCGGTGCCTTCTGGCGTGGCCAAGGCCCAAGCGAAAGGCAGACCCCGCGCCGTGACCCACCCGACCGACACCGCGATGAGCGACGCGACCCGCTGGATGCTGGCGGTGCGCGATGGCCGCGACCGCGCCGCCTTCGCCCGCCTTTACGACCATTTTGCGCCGCGCCTCAAAGGCATGGCGATGCGCGGTGGGCTGAATGCAGCATTTGCCGAAGACGTGGTGCAGGATGTGATGCTGACAGTCTGGCACAAGGCCGCGCAATTCGACCCCGGCGTGGCGCCGGTTTCGGCATGGGTCTACCGCATCGCCCGCAACCGCCAGATCGACATGGCGCGCAAACGCGCGCGCCCCTTGCCCGAAGAGCTGATTGAAGAGGCCTCGGAACCTGACAGCCAGCAAATCTATGCGATGGAACAGGAAGTCGGTTTTCTGCAAGGAGCGCTGGCAAGACTAGCCCCCGAACAACGCCAGATAATCGAAAAAGCCTATATGGGCGAACTCAGCCACTCCGAAATTCAGGCCGAGACGGGGCTGGCGCTGGGCACCATAAAATCGCGGATCCGGCTGGGGCTGGAACGTCTGCGGCACGAATTGAAGGAACTGCGCTGAAATGGCCGAGATCGAACATCACCTGACCGAGCCCTTGCTGGCGGCCTATGCGGCGGGCAACCTGCCGCAGGCCTATGAGCTGGTCGTGGCCGCGCATGTGTCGCTTTGCGTCGAATGCCGGGCGCGGTTGGGCGCGCATGAAAACGCGGGCGGCGCGGTGCTCGAAACGCTGCCGGGTGCGGCCCTGTCAGCGGGGCTGCGCGACCGCGTCATGGCCGCGCTCGATGCGCCGCCGCCAGCCGCCGCCGCCGTGCCGCGCCGCTCTGGCATCTTTCCCGCGCCGGTGATGGCGGCGCTCAAGGGCCAGCCGCCGCGCTGGAAGACGCTTGGCGGCGGGGTGCGCCAGCAGATCTTGCAGGCCGATGCCGAGGGTTCGGCGCGGTTGCTTTACATTCCGCCGGGGGTTGCGGTGCCCGATCACGGCCACGGCGGGCTGGAGCTTACGCTGGTTCTGCAAGGCGCGTTCAGCGACAAAACCGGGGGCTTTGGCACCGGTGACGTTGAAATCGCCGGGCCCGAACTGGAACACCAGCCGGTGGCCGACATTGGCCCGCCCTGCATCTGCCTTGCCGCAACCGACGCGCCCTTGCGCTTTCACGCGCTGATCCCGCGCCTGCTGCAACCCTTCTTTCGCATCTGAAAGCGCCCCGGCGCGATGCCGGGGCGTTGATATCTCAGCCCTTTTTCACAACTTTCAGCTTGTCGATGCCCATCATGTGCATCGCGGCCTTTTCGTAATAGGGCTCGGACTTGCCCTTGCGCAGCTTGCGGATGAAGTATTTTTCGAACCCGATCTTGGCCAGATGCACCCATTTGCCTGAGGCCGACCAGTTCACGTTGCGCGGCGGAATTTGCGGTTGCGCCACAAACGCGATGCCGCCGTCGCCAAAGTCGGCAAGGCAGACCGCGTTCCAGCTGCCGACGTTCGAAGGCTCCTGCCCGCGCACGATCTGGCCAAGGTTCTGCGCCGTCGCGGTGACCATGCTTTCGATCATGAAGCCGGTTTTCGGCACGCCGCAGGGCACCGGCGTTGGTCCGGTCGGCGGTATCGCCACGCAAACGCCAACCGCGAACACGTTCTGATACTTGGGGTTGCGCTGGTATTTGGAGCTATGCATGAATCTGGGTGATGCGGCCTGAGAAGGCGGCGTATCGTGGCGGGTGTTCGAAGCCTGCCAGAACCTCCAGAGGAGCGATACGCCTATGTCCGACGATACCACGATCATCCAATTCC
>JAHYIZ010000050.1 GCA_019429405.1 Paracoccaceae bacterium | reverse complement strand
CCGCGTTTACCCGTGGCCCGAGCAGAAAGCCAAGGTGATAGGTGTCGGGGGCGCGGTCCATGCGCGCCACATCGGCCAGCGCCACAAGGCCTGGCCGCGCGCGCCGCGCCATCACCCGCAGCCCCTGGCGCACCAGTGCTCGGTTCACCCCCACCAGCGGCGCCACATCGGCCACGGTGGCCAGCGCCACAAGGTCTAGCATCTCCATCAGGTCGGGGCCTTGCACCCCCTCTGCACGCAACTGTCGGTTGGCCTCGACGAGCATCAGGAACACCACCGAGGCGGCGCAAAGGTGGCCCAACTCGCCGCTTTCGTCGGCACGGTTCGGGTTTACCACCGCCAGCGCCGGGGGCAGGGTTTCGGCGCCAAGGTGATGGTCAAGCACCAGCACGTCGGCGCCCATTGCCGCCGCAATGGGGCCATGCGAAAGCGTGCCGCAATCGACGCAGACGATCAGGCTATGCCCTCGTGCCAGCATCGCCATCGCCGCCTCGTTGGGGCCATAGCCCTCGTCGATCCGGTCGGGAATATAAAGCGTCGCGCGCCGCCCCATGGCGCGCAGCCAGATGATCAGCAGCGCGGCCGAAGCGCCGCCATCGACGTCATAATCGGCGAAAATCGCTATCGCCTCGCGCGCCGCCACCGCACGCAAGAACCGCGCGGCCGCCAGCCCCATGTCTTTCAGCGTCAGCGGGTCGGGCAGAAGGTCGCGCAGCTGCGGCTCCAGAAACCGCACCGCCTCGCCCGGCGCCACCCCGCGCGCCACCAGCAGGCGCGCCAGCGGCAAGGGCAGGTGGGTTTCTTGCACCATCGCCTCGGCCAGCCGATCGGCCTCGGCGCCGGGGCCGACCCAGCGACGGCCAGTTGCAGAGGCTTCAACATCAAGGAAAGCGCGCGGTGTCATGCGTCAGACATGCCCCATTTGCTGCCCTGAAGCCAGAGCAGGTGCCACGTCGGCAACCGCGGATATTTTGCTCGGCAGAGGATTTCGTGCTATGATCAGCAACGGGAGAGGCCTTCGACATGAAAGGGAGAGCATAGCGAAACGAAAGGAGCAAGAAAATGATCAGATCGTTTGTTGTGTCCATTTCGATTATGGCTGCCCTCGGACTTGGCGGCGTGGCGCACGCGCAAATGGCGGAGGAAGAGTTTGCCGCCGGGCGCGCCGAGTATATGGTGGCCTGTGCGGCCTGCCACGGCGAGGCGCTCGATGGCAACGGCCCGATTGCAGTCATGTTTTCGGGCAAGGTGCCGCACCTGACGTGGCTTTCAAAGGCCAATGACGGCGTGTTCCCGATGCTTGCGGTGTTCCAGACCATTGATGGTCGCGCCAAGATCAAGGCGCACGGTGACCCGATGCCGTTGTTCGGCAACCGCTACACCGTCGAAGGCGACGTTTTCGGGCCCTATGGCGCCGAAGCTGCGGTAAGGGCACGGATTCTGGAGCTCGTCTACTTTCTGCAATCCGTTCAGGAATAAGACGCGCGCGTAGGCAAGGCTGCCCGGCCTTGCCTGCTGCATGCGGCGCCTGGCGACCTTGGCGCCCCTGTCAGTTGTACTCGTGCCCGTTCCGCGTGATCGGGCTGCGCCAAATCATGCGGCGCACCGACCCGGTTTTTGACCGCATCAGCAGTGTTTCGGTCTGGATGAAATTTGGCTCGCGCACAACGCCTTGCACGATCGAGCCGTTGGTGACCCCGGTTGCCGCGAAGATCACATCGGCGCGCACCATGTCGTCGCGCGTATAGATGCGGTTGAGGTCGGTGATGCCGGCCTTGAAGGCGCGTGCCCGCTCATCGTCGTTGCGGAATGTCAACCGCCCCCACATTTGCCCGCCCATGCATTTGAGCGCCGATGCTGCCAGCACCCCTTCGGGTGCGCCGCCCAGCCCCATATACATGTCGATGCCGGTGATTTCGGATTCCGCGCAGTGAATTACCCCGGCCACGTCGCCATCGGTAATCAGCCGGATCGAGGCGCCGGTGGACCGGATTTCGGCGATCAGGTCATCGTGCCGGGGCCGTTCGAGCACGCAACAGGTGATGTCGCCGGGTTCCACCCCACCCGCCCGCGCCAGTTCATAGACCCGCTCGGCGGGCGACATTTCAAGGCTGATCACATCCTTGGGGTAGCCGGGGCCAATGGCGAGCTTGTCCATGTAAACATCGGGCGCGTGCAGCAGCGTGCCGCGCGGCGCCATGGCGATGACCGTCAGCGCGTTGGGCATGTCTTTTGCGGTCAGCGTGGTGCCTTCCAGCGGGTCAAGCGCAATATCAACCGCCGGGCCGTCGCCGGTGCCCACCTCTTCGCCGATGAACAGCATCGGCGCCTCGTCGCGTTCGCCCTCACCAATGACCACAACGCCCCTGATATCCAGAAGGTTCAACTGGTCGCGCATGGCGTTGACGGCGGCCTGGTCGGCGGCCTTTTCGTCGCCCCGCCCGATCAGCCGGGCCGAGGCAAAGGCCGCCGCTTCAGACACGCGGGCAAGGCCCAGTGACAACATCCGGTCTTTGAAATCAATCGAGTCGGCCATGGTATGTCCCTCGGGCTTTTGCGCTTTGGCGGCATCTAGCGCCGATGCAATGCGGCGGGCAAGGATGGGTGCGCTAACGGCGGCCGCTTCATTTTGCGCGCAATCAAGGCCGCTCTGCGGGCGCCGGGCGCGCCTGGCCTCAGACCGCCTCGATCCGCAAGGCGACCGGTTCGCCCATCACCACGCCGGTGGCGGGCAGATGCGCAAAGGCATGTGCCACCGCGTCGCCCGTGGTCTTGTGCGTGACCACCAGCACCGGGGCAATCGCCTCGGGGTGGTCATACTGGCGCATCCGCGAAATCGAAATGCCCGCGTCGCCCAGCACCATCGCCACCTTGGCCAGTGCCCCCGGTTTGTCGAGCAGTTCCATCCGCAGATAGTAGGGCGCGGGCGAACTGGCCTTGGCCGCGATCGGTTCTGCCAACCCGGCCGCGGGCTGTCCAAAGGTCGAAAGCCGGGTGCCGCGCGCGATATCCAAGACATCCGCCATTACCGCGCTTGCGGTCGGGCCTTCGCCTGCGCCCGCCCCGCGCAGCACGATCTGGCCCACGCTGTCGCCCTCCAGCACCACCATGTTGGTGCCCCCCTGCAACTGCCCCAGCGGCGAGGCAGCGGGCACGAGGCAGGGCGTCATGCGCTGCTCCAGCCCCCGGCCCGTCATCTGCGCCACACCCAGAAGCTTGATCTTGTAGCCCATGTCGCCCGCGCGGCGAATATCATCAATCGAGATCCGCCCGATCCCCTCCAGCTCGACCGCATCAAAGCTGACGCGGGTGCCAAAGGCGATGCTGGCCAGCAGCGCCAGCTTGTGCCCGGCATCAATGCCGCCGACATCAAGGTTGGGGTCGGCCTCAAGGTAGCCAAGCTGCCGCGCCTCCTCGAACACCACGTCATAGGGCAGCCCGGCGCTGTCCATCCGCGTCAGGATATAGTTACAGGTGCCGTTCATCACCCCCATCACGCGGGTGATGGCATTGCCCGCCAGCCCTTCGGTCAGCGCCTTGATCACCGGAATCCCGCCCGCCACCGCCGCCTCGAAGCGGATCACCCGGCCCGCCGCCTCGGCGGCCTCGGCCAGTGCCTGCCCGTGATGCGCCAAAAGCGCCTTGTTGGCGGTGACCACATCCTTGCCCGCCGCAATCGCCGCGATGGTGGCATCACGCGCAGCGCCTTCATGGCCACCCATCACTTCGATGAACACATCGATGTCCGGCCGCCGTGCCAGCATGATCGGATCGGCCTCCCATGCATACCCCGAAATGTCGGCATCGCGGTTCTTGCCCGGATCGCGCGCCGAAACCGCAACAATCTCGATGGCGCGCCCGCTGCGCGCCGCCAGCAGCGCGCCATGGCGCTGCACGATCTTCACCACGCCGATGCCAACGGTGCCAAGCCCGGCGATGCCAAGACGCAGGGCGGGGGCGGCGGAACTGGGCATGGCAATCTCCAAAGCGGCAAAATGGTCCGCTTCCCATAGCGGCTTCGCCCGGTGCATGCAACGCGGGCTGCGAGGTCAGAGCTTGCCCAGTGCCGCGGCGCGCGCGCGCAACGCCGCCCCCCGTGCAGGCAAACCGGGGTCGGGCAGGCGCGCGCCAGGCGGCTTGGCCAGCAACTGGTCAAGCGGCAACAGGCTGGGGTAGGCGCGCGCCGCTGGCGCAGGGCCGGGGCCGCAGCCGGCGGTCAGCAGCATGGTCAGCAGCAAAAGGGCGGCGCGCAACGGCATGGCGCCAGCATAGCGCGCCCATCGGGCCACCGGCAAGGCCCGGCGCCCGCGCCCGCGGCGCGCGCAGGGCATTTGATATTGAACGGGCGTTCAGATAGCTTGGCGCCATGGCACGCAAAAGCGGTTCTCACTCTGAAATCACCGGCCCCCGAATCCGCGCCGAGGCGCAAAGGCTCTTTGCCCGCCACGGCTTTGCCGCGGTGTCGATGCGCCAGATCGCGGCGGCGGTGGGGCTGCAGGCGGGGGCGCTTTACCTTTATACGCCCGACAAGGAATCGCTGCTGTTTGACCTGCTAAAAGGTCATATGGACGATCTTCTTGCGGCATGGGCGGCGACGCCGCGCGCCGCCAGCCCGCTGTCACGGCTTGAAGGTTTCGTGCGCTTTCACATCCGCTTCAACCTTGATCGCGCCGAGGCGGTGTTCCTGTCTTATATGGAACTGCGCAACCTTGGCCCCGCCAACTTCGCCACCATCGAGGCGCTCAGGCGTGCCTATGAAGATGAACTGGAAGCGATCCTGCGCAGCGGTCAGGCCGAGGGCAGCTTCATGCTGCCCGACACCAAACTGGCCACGCTTGCCATTATCGCCATGCTGACCGGGGTCAACACATGGTTCCGCGAAGGTGGCCGCCTCAGCCGCGCCACGGTTGAAGAGATTTACTGGGACATGGTGCGCAAAGCGGCGGGCGCCTGACTGCGCAGCACAGCAAAGCCCGCGCCTGTCTTCTTCTTTGCCCAAATACCCTCGGGGGGGTGCGGGGGGCAGACGGCCCCCCGCCTTTTGCGTCAATGCGCTGGCGCGACGAAATTGCCGTTGCGTAAATCGGCAATCGCCTGCGCGATTTCGGCGCGGGTGTTCATCACGATCGGCCCGTGCCAAGCAACCGGCTCTTCAATCGGCGCGCCCGAGATCAGCAGAAACCGCAGACCCCGCTCGCCCGCCTGCACCACCACCTCGTCGCCCGCACCAAAGCGCACCAATGTGCGGTTGCCCGACATGTCGCGGATGTTGACCTCTTGCCCCAGCACTTCCTTTTCCAGCAACACCCCTTCAGGGCGGCTGGCATCGGCAAACATCCCCTCGCCCTCGAACACATAGGCGAAGGCGCGGCGGCGGGTGTCGAGCGTGAAGCGCTTTTTCACCCCGGCGGGCACAAAAATATCGAGGTATTGCGGGTCGGCGGCGATGCCGTCGACCGGGCCGCGCTTGCCCCAGAAGCTACCGATGATCACCTTTACCCTTGTGCCATCATCGTCGATCACCTCTGGAATGTCGGCGCCCGCCACATCCTGATAGCGCGGCGCTGTCATCTTCAACGCCGACGGCAGGTTGGCCCAGAGCTGAAAGCCGTGCATCTGGCCTCTGGCGTTGCCGGTGGGCATCTCCTGATGCAGAATGCCGCGCCCGGCGGTCATCCATTGCACATCGCCCGCGCCAAGCGTACCCGCGTTGCCCAGGCTGTCGCCATGCGCCACGGTGCCCGCCAGAACATAGGTAATCGTTTCGATGCCACGGTGCGGGTGCCACGGGAACCCGGCCTGATAATCCGAAGGCCGCTCGCCGCGAAAATCGTCAAAGAGCAGAAACGGGTCCAGCTCGGTCGGGTCGGCAAAGCCGAAGGCGCGGTGCAGATGCACGCCCGCGCCTTCCATCGTCGGGCGGGCGCGGCGGTTTTCAAGAACGGGACGGATCGACATGCGGTGCCTCCTTGCGGCGAGATACCGACAAGATAGGTGAAGCTGGCGCGCGCGCACAGGGCGCTGGCGCCACAGCCCTTGTGCCCTGATGCACAGGGCGCGGTGTGGGTCAGTCTTTCCAGACGATGCGCGGCCCGCGCGGGCGGGTGACGACAAAGTTCTGATGCGCGCCCGCGCCAAGCCCAAGGCCAAACAACGGGTTGTACTGCATCGAGGTTTCCACCACGATTGCGGTATCACCCACCGGCATTGACGGAATCCGGCCCGCCTCCAGCGCAATCGAGGCATTGGTATGGGGTGGCTTGCCATTGGTGGCATAAGACCACTCGCGCTGGAATTCCTCCTTGTCGCCATCCCAGTAGATCGACGACACCCTTATCCAGGTCTCGCCCTGCGCATTCGACACATAGTCGAACAGCTTGTGCAGACCGTCGATGTAGGCCACGTTTACCGGCGTCTTTTCGCGCGAAATCGCGTCGGCCACGGTGAATGCGCCTTTGGTATTGGCGGTCTTCACGCGGAAGGCGTCGGTAAACTGATAGGCCATCGCGTACCACGAAACCAGCATGACCGCGGCCAGCACCCCTTCGATCGCGGTGGCGCCCGAGCAATCATCCCGCCAGTGGGCAAGAAAGCGGCGAAGGGCGGTGCGAATGCGCATGTTTCCCCCTTACCTTGGCTCGTTGACAAAAGCGGTGACCACCACCAGCGCCACGGCGCCGGTCGCGTCTTTTACCAATTGCGCGCCTGCACCTGCGCCCGGCATCATCGGTTTGACCTTCAGGCAGACGCGCATCAGCATCATCTGGTCTGTTATCCCTCGCTGGATCAGCGTTTCCTTGTCTTCTTCTTCGCTGTGGTCGACGCAGGTCACGGCGGTTCCGGCCTTTGCCGTGGTCCATGTCACGCGGTCGATCTCGACCACTTCGACCATCAGATCCTGCATGCAGGACGGCACGATTGCCATGCGGTTGCAGATCGACCGCTTCAGCGTGTCGTGATCGGGCAACGGCTCGATCCCGAGCTTGAGGATGCGCGCGGTGTCATCAACCGCGCGTTCAAGCAGCGATTGGCGGATCGACAGCGTCGACAACTCGATCGACGAGGTGAAGATCAGCAGAAAGAACGGAATGAAGATGATCGTGGGGATCGTGACCGCGCCGTCTTCGCGGCGCAGGAAACGCCAAGGAAAAGCGAGCAAATGGGCAAGTCGGTTACGCATGTCAGTTCGTCAGGCGCAGCGAGTTGATCGCCGAGGCGATGCCGGCAAAGGCGGTGTCAAGTTCGGCCGCGGTCACGCTCCAGGCATAGGCCGGGGCGGTGGCGCAGTCTTCCAGCACATCGCGGCCTGCCGATGGCGCATCAACGGCGATGGTGAAGATCATCACATTGCGATCGCGGTGCTTGGCGGCATCGCACACCGACTTCAGGTTGGCGTCCTTGTCGGAAAACTGTGCCTGCTCGGCCATCTGGCCATAAAGCGCCGTGGCGTCGTTTTTCGGCTTCCCGAGGAAGTTTTTCAGCGCGTATTGCAGCGTGTATTTCTTGTAGCCCCAGAGCGTTTCGTAGGTGATCGGGTACTTGGTGCCGCTGACGTTTTTCTCAGAGTACCATTTGCCGTCGCTGATACGGTAGTAGGGCGATGACCGCGACGGGTCGTAGTAGTAAAGGTAGCTGGTTGAAAGATCGGTTGCTGACCGGGTTGAAACCAGCCCGCTTGGCCCCGAGCGATACTCGGGCTTGGTCGAAAAGGTCCGGGTGTTCTGCCCGTCTGTCATCAGAACCAGAACCTTCATCGTGTTCTGGTTGGAATAGCTGAAGGGGCGCTCGCCAAGGTCGCTGCTGACCAGATTGCCGGCGATCAGGCTGTCGACAACCGGTTTCGCCGCCGGGTCAAGCAGCGCCAGGCCCCATTTCGCGCCCATGTCGATCGCGGTGTCGCCGCCAGCCGTCAGCGCGTTGATCTTGTTGGTCAACGTGGTCTTGTTGTTGGCGAAGGGCAGGATCGCCGCCATGGTGTTTTCAGGGCAATTATGGATGCCTCCTGAACTGCTCCAGGTGCTCGACATTGAAAACCTGTTGCCGATGTAATCGAAGCTGTCGCCATACATCGCGCGTTGCAGCGGCTGCGTTGGCGTTACCGCGGGGGTGGCGAAGTCGTTGGGACCGAAGAAGTCGACGCAGGTGTTCTGCGTGTGATCGGTCGAGATGTTGAACCGCGCGGCCAGCCCCGTGCCCAGCACCACCTGCTGGTTGTAGGGCACCACCGAAATGCCCAGCCGCCCGGCGGGCGCCCCCGGCGGCTGCACGTTCTTGAACATGGTATCGACGAACTTGACCGCAGCTGAGCGCAGCAACGAAATCCGCGTGCCCTGATAGGCCCCGTTGACATAGACCTTGTCGTTCATCGACCCCGAGATATCGAGCACCAGCGAGATTTCGACGTTGCCGATCGATTCTTTCGCGCGCGAGCGCGCATTCACCGTCATCTCGTGCAGCCCGGCGAACTGTGCAAGGAATGTGGGATAGGTGTTCGTGATGTCGAGGGCGACCGTGCGCCATTCGCCAAACTGGCCCTGTTCGACCACCGGCACGATATTCAGCCCGCCCAACCCCGATTTCGCGAAATAATCGAGCGCAACTTCGGAAGGGGTCAGCGTCTGGCTCAGGTCGGCCGCGGCCAGTGCCGCGCGGTCGGCGGTGCCCTGAATCATCACCCGCCGCTCTTCATAGCGCATGATCTCGATCGCTACCCCGGTGACGACCAACATGCCGACGAAAAGATAAAGCGCGAACACGATCAGCGCGCCTTCTTCCTCTGCCGCAAACCGCCGCAACCTTGCGGTTATCTTGCTCAGACGCTCAGGCACGATCGATCGTTTCATCTCTTACCCCATTCACCTGCGCCGCAGCACAGCTGCCCGGCTTCTTGCGAACCGAGGCAGACTCAACCTCCTAGAATTGATCTCATTTCTGCGGCAAAATTAGGGCACGCATTGCGGCGTAATGGTGCCACTGTCGCCCCATACCGAACGGTGATCGGTTGCTGATCGGTTTGTTGCCGCGGGCCGGGGTGGCTGCCAGATTTCTGCCACAATTTCTTAACGCTTCGGTACCAGATTGCGCAGTTCAGGCGCCGTTTTGGTGGTCGTGCGGGGTGATTCGGTCAATTCGCCAATGGCGGTGGCGCAACTTTCGCCCTAGGCTCATGCGGCGCGTCGTGCCGCAGGGAATGGGGCCGATTGCCGCAGCCAGCCATGCAGGGGAGGAACCATGCTGCAAAGAACCGAGCCGAGTTTTCGTGAATCCGTTGACCTCATGTTCAATCGCGCCGCCGCGGTCATGGATATGTCGCCCGGTCTTTGCGAAAAGATCCGCGTCTGCAATTCGACCTACACGGTGCGCTTCGGTGTGCGCCTGCGCGGCAAGATCGAAACCTTCACCGGTTACCGCTCGGTGCATTCCGAACATATGGAACCGGTCAAGGGCGGCATCCGGTATTCGCTGGCCGTCAATCAGGACGAGGTTGAGGCGCTGGCCGCGCTGATGACCTACAAATGCGCGCTGGTCGAGGCACCTTTTGGCGGTGCCAAAGGCGGGCTGTGCATCGACCCGCGCCAGTATGACGAACACGAGCTGGAACAGATCACCCGCCGCTTTGCCTATGAGTTGATCAAGCGCGACCTGATCAACCCGGCACAAAACGTGCCCGCCCCCGACATGGGCACGGGCGAGCGCGAAATGGCCTGGATCGTCGATCAATACGCGCGCATGAACACCACCGACATCAACGCGCGCGCCTGCGTCACGGGCAAACCGCTGAACGCTGGCGGCATTCAGGGCCGGGTCGAGGCCACCGGGCGCGGCGTGCAATATGCGCTGCGCGAATTCTTCCGCCACCCCGATGATGTTGCCGCGGCACATCTTGCCGGAACGCTTGATGGCAAGCGCTGCGTGGTGCAGGGCTTGGGCAACGTCGGCAGCCATGCCGCGCGCTTCCTGTCTGAGGAGGATGGCGTGATTGTCGTGGGCATCATTGAACGCGATGGCGGGTTGTGGGACGACAAGGGTCTGAACATTGCTGCCGTGCTTGACTGGATGAAGGAACACGGCGGCGTCAAGGATTGCCCAGAAGGCACCTATGTCGCCGATGGCGCATCCCTGCTGGAAGCTGACTGCGACATCCTGATTCCCGCCGCACTGGAGGCAGTCATCCACTTTGGCAACGCCGAACGGGTGCGCGCGCCGCTGATCATCGAGGCCGCGAACGGCCCGATCACCGCCGGCGCCGACGAGATTTTGCGCCAGAAAGGCGCGATCATCATACCCGACATGTATGCCAACGCCGGCGGGGTGACGGTCAGCTATTTCGAATGGGTCAAGAACCTCAGCCACATCCGCTTTGGCCGCATGCAGCGGCGCGCCGAAGAATCGCGCACCAAGGCATTGGTGGATGAGCTGGAGCGTCTCTCTGCCGACAAGGGTCTTGGCTGGACGCTCTCGCCCGGCTTCAAGCAAAAATACCTTACCGGCTCGGATGAGCTGGAACTGGTGCGCTCGGGCCTCGATGACACCATGCGCATCGCCTACCAGAGCATGCATGAGGTCTGGCGCACCCGCCCCGGCGTCACCGACCTTCGGATGGCGGCCTATGTGGTAGCAATCGACCGGGTGGCACAAAGCTACCGTTCCAAGGGGCTCTGACAGCCGCTGCGGGGCCGCCTTGCGCCGGTGGTTGGGGCAGCGCGCTCCGCGGGGGGGTATTTGGGCGTAGAAGACGCCGAATTCGCACGCAGTGCCGCGTTTGCGGCATTGCGCTTGCGCCTTTTCCGGGGCTTGATGCAGCGCGGAGGGCGCGATGCACTACTCAGGTTTCCGGGTTCTGGCCGAGGCTTTGCGTGGCGGCAAGGGCTGGCGCCCGTTCTGGCGCAAGGCGGCACCGGCCAGCGAATATGACGCAATCGTCATCGGCGGCGGCGGCCATGGGCTTGCCACCGCCTATTACCTCGCGCGCGAGCATGGGCTGGCGCGTGTTGCGGTGCTGGAAAAGGGCTGGGTTGGTTCGGGCAACGTTGGCCGCAACACCACCATCGTGCGCGCCACCTACATGATCCCCGGCAATCAGGAATTCTATTCCGCCTCGCTGAAAATGTGGGAAACGCTGGCGCAGGACCTTAACTTCAACCTGATGTATTCGCCGCGCGGGCTGTTGCAGCTGTTCCATTCCGACGGCCAGCGCGACGCTTTCGCGCGGCGCGGCAATGCGATGCTGTTGCAGGGCGACGATGCGGTGTTGCTTGACCGCGAGGGGCTGCGCCGCCTCGTGCCCTATCTCGATTACGCGCAGACCCGCTACCCGGTGCATGGCGCATTGTTGCACCCGCGCGGCGGCACCGTGCGCCATGATGCCGTGGCCTGGGCCTACGCGCGCGCGGCCGACGCGCGCGGTGTGGACATCATCGAAAATTGCGAGGTGACGGGGTTCGACATCGCGCAGGGCCGCGTAACCGGCGTTCAGACCACGCGCGGCGGCATTGCCGCGCCGCGCATCGGGATGGCGGTGGCGGGGCGGTCGGGGCAGCTCGCCGCGCGCGCGGGCTTTCGGTTGCCGGTGGAAAGCCACATTCTGCAGGCTTTCGTGACCGAGGGGCTCAAGCCCTTCATCCACCACGTCATTTCATACGGCATGGGGCATTTCTACATCAGCCAGTCTGACAAGGGCGGGTTGGTGTTTGGCGGCGACATCGACTTTTACCCCTCGTACGCGCAGCGCGGCAACCTGCCGATGGCCGAGCATGTGATGGAAGCGGCGATGACCCTGATGCCCGCCATTGGCCGCGCCCGCGTGCTGCGCGGTTGGGGCGGCATCATGGACATGACCCCCGACGGCAGCCCGATCATCGACCACGCCCCCGTCGCGGGTCTGTTTCTCAACACCGGCTGGAACTACGGCGGCTTCAAGGCGATCCCCGCTTCGGGCCTGGCCTTCGCGCATCTGATCGCCACCGGCGCGCCGCACGCCTTGGCCCGCCGCTTCCGGCTTGACCGTTTTGCCAGCGGCGCGGTGATTGACGAGGAGGGCACCGGTGCCACCCATCATCTGCATTAGGGGGCCGTCATGCGCCTGACCTGCCCGCTTTGCGGCGCCCGCGACCGGCGCGAGTTCACCTGGATCGGCGCCGCCAGCCTGCTCGGGCGTCCCGCACCCGGCGGCGATTTCGTTGGCTGGGCGCATCTGCGCGAAAATCCGGCGGGGCCGCTTGACGAGCTTTGGCTGCACAACGCAGGCTGCGGCGCGCTGCTGCGCGGCGCGCGCGATACCGTGACCCATGCCACCGCCCCCCTCACGCTTGCCGGGGGCGCACGATGAGCGGGATCGACCCCGCCTGCCCGGTGCGCTTTCGCTTTGACGGGCGCGAGGTGCAGGGTTTTGCGGGCGATACCGTCGCCTCGGCGCTGTTGCGCACGGGCCGCCGCCTTTTTGCCCGCTCGTTCAAATACCACCGCCCGCGTGGTGTGGTCGCGCTCGGCTCTGAAGAGCCTTCGGCGCTGGTCACGCTGGGGCGCGGCGCCGCGCAGACCCCGAACCAGCGCGCCACCATGGTTGAAATTACCGAGGGGCTTGAGGTGTTCAGCCAGAACGCCTGGCCCACGCTCGCGCTTGACGTGCAGGCGGTCAATGACCTTGCCGCGCCGCTGCTGGGTGCGGGCTTTTATTACAAGACCTTTCTCTGGCCGCGCCGCGCGTGGTTCCGGCTTTACGAACCCGTCATCCGTCGAGCCGCCGGGCTGGGGGCGCTGTCGGGGCTGCCCGACCGGGGCCGCGACGAAAAGGCGTTTGCCTTTTGCGACCTCTTGGTGATCGGCGCTGGCCCTGCCGGGCTGATGGCGGCGCTGACGGCCGCGCGTGCCGGTGCCGATGTGGTTTTGGCAGATGAGGCGGCGGCGATGGGCGGGCGGCTGCTTTTCGAGGCCGAGGAGGTGGGCGGCAGACCCGCCGCAGACTGGGTGGCCGGGGTGCTGGCCGAGCTTGCGGGTTGGCCCAATGTGCGCCTGATGCCGCGCTGCACCGTGACCGGGGTTTACGACCATGGCACCTACGGCGCGGTTGAGCGGCTTGCCCCCGCGCCGGGGCGCCCGCGCGAATGTTTCTGGCGCATCGTGGCAACCCGCGCGGTGCTTGCCACCGGCGCCACCGAGCGGATGATCGCCTTTCCCGGCAATGACCGCCCCGGCGTGATGCTTGCGGGCGCCGTGCGTGGCTACCTGCACCGCTACGGCGTGCTGGCGGGCAAGCGCGTGGTGGTGTTTGCCAACAATGACGATGCGCGGCGCACCGCGCGCGACCTTGCGGCGGCGGGCGCTGCGGTGGTGCTGGTCGATCCGCGCGCGCAGGTGGTGGCACCGGGCGACATCCCCTTGCGCGCGGGGGCCGAGGTGGTGGCCACGCGCGG
>JAHYIZ010000049.1 GCA_019429405.1 Paracoccaceae bacterium | reverse complement strand
GGTAGAAGCCCCGGTAGCCGCCGCGCCAGCGCCCGCCGCACCGCCACAGGCCGCGCCCACCCCGGCAAATGGCCGCGTCTTCGCCTCGCCCAAGGCGCGCCGACTGGCCGCCGAAGATGGGCTTGACCTTCGGCAACTGGTTCAGGCCGGGCACCCGCAGCCCTATCATATGGCCGACCTTGCGACATTGCGCGCGATGCCCGCCGCATCCGGCGCGGCGCCTTGCCAGATTGTGGCGCAGGTGCCTGCCGCTGCGGTTGCGGGCTTTGTTGCCCTGATGCAGGCCGAAACGGGCGCCGCACCGCCGCCCGGCGCGCTGGCCGCAGGCTTTGCCGCCGCCGCGCTGCGCGAGGCGCTTGCGGCGGGCGAGACCGCGCTGGTCATCGCGCTCGACCGGCCCGGCGCGCCCCGGCACCTGCTGGCAGACCCCGACCGCGCACGTTTTGCAGCGCAGCCCGAGGCGGCGCGCGATGCCGCCCCGGCGCTGATCCTGCGCGATCTGGCGGGTAGCCCTTTCCAGCACATGCGGCTTGCCGCCGATGCAGGTGCGGCCCCGGTGCTGAGCATTGCCGAACAGGGCGGCGCCTTCACGCTGACGCTCGACTTCGCCCCCGCGCAGCTCTCGGATGAGCTAGCCGTCGCGCTTGTGGCCGGGCTCGCCGCGCGGTTGACCGAACCGCTCTACCACCTTCTTTGACGCATCGGAAAAACCATGGAATACACCGACCTTTACATCGACGGCGCCTGGCGCGCAGGCAGCGGCGGCGTTCGATTTGACGTTTTCAACCCGGCCACCGAAGAGGTGCTGGCCTCAGTCGCTTCTGCCGAGATTGCCGATGCCGATGCCGCGCTCGACGCCGCCGAGGCCGCGATGAAAGATTGGGCCGCCCGCACACCCCGCGCGCGATCTGAGGTATTGCGCCGCATATGGGAGCTGATGACCGCGCGGCTGCCCGAGTTTGCGCGCCTGATCACGCTCGAAAACGGCAAGGCACGCGGCGATGCGATGGGCGAGGCGGTCTATGCCGCCGAATTCTTCCGCTGGTTTTCCGAAGAGGCGGTGCGTGCCGATGGCATGATCACCCGCGCCCCGGCATCAGGCGCTCGCACCATCGTGCAGTATAAACCGGCCGGGCTTGCGGTGCTGGTGACGCCGTGGAACTACCCGGCCGCGATGGGAACGCGCAAAATTGCCCCGGCGCTGGCGGCGGGTTGTGCAGTCATCATCAAGCCCGCCTCGGAAACCCCACTGACGATGCTGGCGCTGATGCCCTTGCTGGCCGAGGCGGGGGTGCCCAAGGGGCTGGTCAATGTGCTGCCGTCGCGCAAATCGGGCGCGCTGGTCGATCATATGTTGCACGACCCCCGCGTGCGGGTGGTCAGCTTTACCGGATCAACCGGCGTGGGCCGAAAACTGCTGCGTTCAGCCGCCGATCAGGTCGTGAAACCGGCGATGGAGCTGGGGGGCAACGCCCCGGTGATCGTGTTCGAAGATGCTGACATCGACCTTGCCGTGCAGGGCGCGATGCTGGCCAAGATGCGCAATCTGGGCGAGGCATGCACCGCCGCCAACCGCATCTATGTGCATGAGGCCGTGGCCGAGGCATTTACCGCCAAACTCACTGCCGCAATGGCTGCGCTGACCATGGGCAACGGGCTTGACGAGGCCATCGACGTTGGCCCGCTGATCAACGCCGAAAGCCGCGACAAGGTTGCGGCGATGGTTGCCGATGCGGTGGACAAGGGCGCAAAGGTCGAGCTTGGCGGCTTTGTGCCGCAGGGCAAGGGCTTCTTTTACCCGCCCACCGTGCTCTCAAAAGTGCCGCAGACCGCGCTTTGCGTGCACGATGAAATCTTCGGCCCGGTGGCCGCGCTCCAGACCTTCACCGATCAGGAGGATGTCATCGCCCGCGCCAATGACACCGAATACGGGCTGGCGGCCTATGTCTTTACTGGCAACATGCAGCGCGGCATGCAGGTGTGCGAACAGCTCGACTACGGCATGGTCGGCCTCAACCGCGGGCTTATCAGCGACCCGGCAGCACCGTTTGGCGGGGTCAAGCAGTCTGGCCTTG
Organism: Paracoccaceae bacterium; assembly: GCA_019429405.1. Taxonomy (GTDB): domain Bacteria; phylum Pseudomonadota; class Alphaproteobacteria; order Rhodobacterales; family Rhodobacteraceae; genus UBA6213. The sequence continues at coordinate 11,571 of JAHYIZ010000049.1, read as the reverse complement.
GCCGCGAGGGCGGGCATGAGGGGATGTTCGAGTTCATGGAAATGCAGTACATCTCGGCAAACTGGTAGGGGGGGGGGTGATGCGTTTCGTCGCCTCGCCTTCAGTGCGCGCTTATGCAGGGGCAAAGGGCGTTGACCTTGCTGCACTCGCGCGCGCCACGGGCCGCGAGACCTTGGCGCGCGAAGATGTGGACCGGTACCTTGCGGGCGGCGCACCCGCAGCGGCCACGCCTGAGCCCGACCCGCGGCGCTATTGGGCGGTGGACCACGCGCAATATGGCCCGGTCAGCGTGGAACCCCTGCCCCGCATCGCGCAGATTGGAGCCGCAAACCTTGCCGCCGCGCATGCGCTGATCCCGCAGGTCACGCACCACGACCGGGCCGACATGCGCGCGGTTGAGGGCTTTCGCGCAGCGATGAAACCCGCAGCCGCCGCGCGCGGGGTCAAGCTGACCGCGCTGGCGTTTCAAGCCAAGGCGCTGGCCCGGTGCCTGATCGAGCATCCCCGCTTCAATGCCTCGCTTTCGCCCGACGGCGCCACGCTGATTTTCAAGCACTACGTTCACGTCGGCATAGCGGTTGATACGGCGCAGGGGCTGATCGTGCCGGTCATTCGCAACGCCGACCGCAAGGGGCTGTGGCAGATCGCAGCCGAAATCGCCGACCTCGCCGCGCGGGCGCAGGGCCGCAAGATCCGCCCCGAAGAAATGGGCGGCGCCTCGATGACGATCTCGAATCTTGGCGGTATCGGGGGCACCGGGTTCACTCCGATCGTGAACCCGCCGGAACTGGCGATCCTCGGGTTGACCCGCACCGAAACCGTGCCGGTTTGGGATGGCGGCGCGTGGCAGCCGGTACCGATGGTGCCGCTGGACCTGAGCTACGACCACCGGGTAATCAACGGCGCCGATGCGGCCCGCTTTCTGGCCCGCTATGCATGCCTTCTGGCCGACCCGCGACGGCTGCTGATGTGACCCGGCCTTCGGGGCCGCGCATCGCGCCCGCCTCATGCCGCCTCGAACGCCACCCCTTTGCGCAAGAACTGGGTCGCGCGGGCAGCGACCTGCGCGGGGTTGCCCGTGGTCAGGTTCACCGAGCGGGTGCCAGCGCCCAGCATTTCGGGGCGACGGGTAAGGTAGTCAGCGAGGCTTTCGGCCACCAGGTTGGCCTGGCTGAAAACCTTGACCCCCGGCCCCAGTGCCGCCTGAAAGGTACCTTGCATCAGCGGGTAGTGGGTGCAGCCGAGAATCGCCGCCTCGGGGTGGGGCATCCGGCGTTTGAGCGCATCGACGTGGCTGCGCACCAGCGCTTCGGCCAAAATCTCATCGCCCTGTTCAATGGCATCTACGACGCCGCCGCAGGGCTGCGCCTCGACATCCACCCCGATCGCGCGGTAGGCAAGCTCGCGCTGAAAGGCGCGGCTTGAAACGGTGGCAGGGGTGGCGAACAGCGCAACGTGCTTGACCGCTACCTCGCGCGGGGGCGAATTGTCGCCCCATTGCCGCTCGGTCAGCGCCTCGATCAGCGGCACAAATACGCCCAGGGCGCGCTTGCCGGGGGGAAGCCACGTTTCCTGCATCCGCTTCAGCGCCACGGCAGAGGCGGTGTTGCAGGCGATGATGACCAGGTCGCAGCCTTCGGCCCAAAGCCGTTCAACCCCCGTGCAGGTCAGTGCGAAGATGTCTTCGGCATCGCGCACGCCGTAGGGGGTATGGGCGTTGTCGCCGTAATAGACAAAGGGCACATCGGGCAGGCGCTTTTGCAATGCATCAAGCACCGTAAGGCCGCCAAGGCCGCTATCAAATACGCCAACCGCCATCCTGCCCCCTTGCCCCGATCGGGGCCTTTGCCCCCTTTCTACGCCGCGTTGCGGCAGAAATCCAAGCGCTATTCGGCGGCCTGCACGGTAGGGGCGCCGCCTGCGCGGAAGGCGGCCAGCAAGGTTTCGCGGCGGGTGGCGGCGGCGCTGGCGGCGGCCTCTTTTACCGGGCCGAAGCCGCGAATGGTCAGCGGCAGCTCGGCCAGTTCGCGGGCGACCCCAAGCGTAGCGGGGCTGAGGGCGGGCAGCACCTCGGCCATGTCCGCCTCATATTGGGCAATCAGCGCGCGCTCCATCCGGCGCTCGGGGAAGTAACCGAACAAATCGAACGCGGTGCCGCGCAGCGGTTTGAGCCGGGCGAGCAGGGCGAAGGCGCGGCCCATCCACGGGCCGAAGGCGCGCTTGCGCGGGCGCCCGTCGGGGCCCTTGCGCGACAGGATCGGCGGGGCGAGGTGGAAGGTGAAGCGCAGATCGCCTTCAAACTCGGCCTGTGCCTTGGCGGCAGTTTCAAGGTGCAGCCGCGCAACTTCGTATTCGTCCTTGTAGGCCAGAACCTTGTGATAGCCCTTGGCGACGGCCTCACGCAATTCGGCGGGGGCGCGTGCGACCATGGCGCGGTAGCGCTCGGCGAGCGCCTCGTTCTGGTAGGCCACCAGATGCGCGGCGCGAAGCGCAACCGGGTCCGCTTCGGCGGCGGGGGTATCGGGCGCCAGCAGGCGCGCAGCCTGATCGGGGAAGGCCATGGCCCAGCGGCCAAGATCAAAGGCGCGCTGGTTGGCCTCGGGGCCTGCGCCATTCAGCACGATGGCCCGCGATATCGCCTCAAGGCTGAGCGGGATCAGGCCTTGCTGCCACGCCGCCCCCAGCACCGCGATGTTGGAATAGATCGAATCGCCCAACGCCGCGCGGGTCAGGGCAGAGGCATCGAAAAACGCCACGGCATCGCCCAGACGCGCCTCAAGCGACAGCCGCAGGCGGTCGGCGGGCAGGCGAAAGTCGCGGTTACGGGTGAATTCACCGGTGACAATCTCATGGCTGTTGACCACGGCGCCGGTTCGGCCGGTGCGCATCAGGCCCAGCGTCTTGGCCCCCGCCGTCACCACCAGATCGCCGCCGATCAAGCAATCTGCCTCGCCCACGGCCACGCGAATGGCGGAAATGTCTTCGGGGCGGTTGGCAAGGCGCAGGTGGATGTGCACCGCCCCGCCCTTTTGCGCCAACCCCGCCATTTCCATCATGCCAGCGCCCTTGCCATCAATATGCGCGGCCATCGCAAGCACGGCGCCCACGGTAACAACCCCGGTGCCGCCGACCCCGGTAATGACAAGGTTATGGGTGCCGTTGATCGCAGGAAGCATGGGCATGGGCAGGTCGGGCAGCGCCACCTCGGCGGTGGCGGCGCGGCGCAGTTTCGCGCCCTGAACGGTGACAAACGAAGGGCAAAAGCCCTTGAGGCAGGAGAAATCCTTGTTGCAACTGCTTTGGTCGATGGCGCGCTTGGTGCCAAGCGGGGTTTCGACGGGCACGATTGAAACGCAGTTCGATTGCACGCCGCAGTCGCCGCAGCCCTCGCAGACATCGGTGTTGATGAACACCCGTTTGTCGGGATCAGGGAATTGGCCACGCTTGCGGCGGCGGCGCTTTTCAGCCGCGCAGGTCTGCACATAGACAATGGCCGAAACGCCGGGGGTTTTTGCCAGCCGTTCCTGCACCGCCATCAGCCCCGCGCGTTCGACCTTTTCGACGCCAGTGGGGAAGGTGGTCAGGTCGAGCGCTTCCTTTTCGTCATATACGACGACGATCGGGGCCACGCCCATCGCCTGAATCTCGCGGGTGATCTGCTGCGCGGTCAGGCCGCCTTCATTCGCCTGCCCGCCGGTCATCGCCACTGCATCATTGAACAGGATCTTGTAGGTGATGGTAGTTTTTGCGGCGAGCGCCGCGCGGATCGCCTGCACACCCGAATGGTTGTAGGTGCCATCGCCAAGGTTCTGGAACACATGCGCGCGGGTGGAAAACGGCGCCTCGCCAACCCAGTTGGCGCCCTCGCCGCCCATATGGGTGAAGCCCTGGGTGTCGCGGTCCATCCACTGCACCATGTAGTGGCAGCCGATGCCCGCATAGGCGCGGGCGCCTTCGGGCAGGCGGGTCGAGGAGTTGTGCGGGCAACCCGAGCAGAACCATGGCGTGCGGGTAGCGATTTCGGGGGCGTTGTCGGCGCGGCGCGCCTCGGCAATACGGGCAAGGCCGGCCTGCACATCGGCTGTGGCGCGGCCTTCTTCGGTCAGCACCTGGCCGATCTTTTCGGCGATCATCACCGGGTCGAGCGCGTAGCGGGTGGGAAACAGCTCTTCGCCCGTCAGCGCGTGCTTCCAGCCATAAACGCGCCGCCCCCGGCGGTTGTCAAAAATGGCTTCCTTGACCTGCACCTCGATCAGCTTGCGCTTTTCTTCAACGACGACGATCAGCTCCAGCCCCTCGGCCCATTCGGAGAATGACTTCATATCCATCGGGAAGGTCTGCGCGACCTTCCAGGTGGTGACGCCAAGGCGGGTCAGCTCGTCAGGGTCCAGCCCGAGCAAAGCGAAGGCATGCACGAGGTCGAGCCAGTTCTTGCCCGCCGCAACAAAGCCGATTTTGGCGCCAGGTTGCCCATGCACCCGCTTGTCGATGCGGTTGGCGCGGGCAAAGGCCTCGGCCGCGAAGCGCTTGTGGTCGATCATCCGCGCTTCCTGCGCAACGGGTGTGTCGCCAAGGCGGATGTTCAGCCCGCCCTTGGGCAGCGGAAAATCGGGGGTCTTGAACGTGGTGCGGAACGGGTTGCCATCGACCACGGCGGTCGCCTCAACCGTGTCTTTCATTGTCTTGAGTCCGACCCAGACCCCGGCGAAGCGGCTGAGCGCATAGCCGTAGTGCCCAAGGTCAAGAATTTCCTGAACCCCGGCAGGCGACAGCACGGGCATGTAGGCATCGACCAGTGCCCAGTCGGACTGGTGCAGCACGGTCGAGCTTTCGCCGGTGTGGTCATCGCCCATTGCCATCAGCACACCACCAAAGGCCGATGTGCCCGCCATGTTGGCGTGGCGCATCACGTCGCCCGAGCGGTCAACCCCCGGCCCCTTGCCATACCAGAGCGCGAACACGCCCTGATGCCGCCCCTCGCCGCGCAATTCGGCCTGCTGCGTGCCCCAGATTGCGGTGGCGGCAAGGTCTTCGTTGAGGCCGGGCTGAAACAGCACATTCGCCGCCGCCAACTCGCGCCCGGCACGCGCCATTTGCATGTCAACCGCGCCCAAGGGGCTGCCCCGGTAGCCAGTAACATAGCCCGCCGTATCAAGCCCCGCCGCACGGTCGCGCGCCGCCTGCGCCAGCATCAGACGCACCAGCGCCTGTGTGCCGTTCAAAAGCACAGGCGATCTGGCCAGATCGAACCGGTCGGCCAGAGTGATTTCGTGCTTAGCCATTGGGCACCCCTCCCAGGAAATGTGCAGCCCCGGCATTATAGGTCAAACTAACTGACCTACAAAGCAGAAAGCGGCATGAAACATGTTTGTCAACTTTGGGGGGGATATGTAATGAACCGTACGCTATGATCGGTAACGATAACAGAAAGTGTCGGTAATGGATTGGGACAAGCTCAGAATATTTCACGCGGTGGCCGACGCGGGGTCTTTGACCCATGCCGGCGACGCGCTGCACCTGTCGCAATCTGCGGTCAGCCGACAGATTCGCGCGCTCGAGGAGAGCTTGGGCACCACGCTTTTTCACCGTCACGCACGCGGGCTGATTCTTACCGAGCAGGGCGAGTTGCTGTTTGACGCCACCTCGGCGATGGCGCGCAAGCTCGATTCGGCCGCGGCGCGCATTCGCGACAGCGAGGACGAGGTGTTCGGCGAGTTGAAGGTGACGACCGCAACCGGCTTTGGCACGCTATGGCTGGTGCCACGGCTGGTGAAGCTTTATGACCGCTACCCCGACCTCAAGATCGACCTGATGCTGGAAGAGCGGGTGCTGGATCTGCCGATGCGCGAGGCCGATGTGGCAATCCGCATGAAGGAACCCAGTCAGGCCGACCTGATCCGCAAGCGGCTGATGAACATCCGCATGCGGCTTTACGCCTCGCCCGAATATCTGGCACGGGCGGGCATGCCGATGCGGCCCGAAGACCTGGCGGCGCACCGGCTGATCTGCCAGAACCCGTCCACGCCGCAGGTGGCGGCAGGGGCAGAGCTTTCCAACCGGATGCTGAGCTACGAAAGCCGCTCGTCGCTGACGGTCAACAACTACTTCGGCGTGCTGCAGGCGGTGCTCAACCATATTGGCATTGGCGTGCTGCCCGACTACCTGACCGCAGACTTTACGCATCTGGTGCGAGTGCTGCCCGATGTCGAATCGGTCGAGGTGCCAGTGTTCCTTGCCTACCCTGAGGAGCTGCGCCAGTCGCGCCGGGTTTCGGCCTTTCGCGATTTCGTGCAGGAAGAGATTGTTGCCTATCGTCGCAACAAGGCCGGGGGGGCCGCAACCAGCGATTGAGGTGAGGCATGTCTGCAACGCATGGCAGCAATGATGCAGTCGCAGCAATTTGCCACTTGATCGGTTCGCCGACTGCCCATAAATCGGGCGGTGAAGACGGTGGTTTGAGGAATCTCTCATCGGCTTCTACCTCCCTGTTGGACTTAGGCCGGGCTTTTGCCCGGTCTTTTTTTGCCCCGTGCGCGCGTGGCGGGCGATTCAGCGCTTCCCCCGTGCTGGGCGCTCAATTATGACGCGGGCAGCATGCCGAGGGGGGCCGATATGGACGAGCCGAAGATCACGCCGGAGCTGGTAGCCGCGCATGGGATGAAGCCCGACGAATACGGGCGCCTGCTCGACATCATCGGGCGCGAGCCGACATTCACCGAGCTTGGCATCTTTTCGGCCATGTGGAATGAACATTGCAGCTACAAATCGTCAAAGAAATGGCTGCGCACGCTGCCCACGACCGGGCCGCAGGTGATCTGCGGGCCGGGTGAAAACGCCGGTGTGGTCGATATCGGCGACGGGCAGGCGGTGGTGTTCAAGATGGAAAGCCACAACCACCCGAGCTATATCGAGCCGCATCAGGGTGCCGCCACCGGCATCGGTGGCATTCTGCGCGACGTGTTCACCATGGGCGCGCGGCCGATTGCGGCGATGGATTCGTTGAGCTTCGGGCTGCCAAGCCACCCCAAGACCGCGCATCTGGTGAAAGGCGTGGTCGAGGGCATCGGCGCCTATGGCAACGCCTTTGGTGTGCCCAATGTGGGCGGCGAAGTGCGCTTTCATGCCAGCTACAACGGCAACTGTCTGGTCAACGCCTTTGCCACCGGGCTGGCGGACGCCGACAAGATCTTTTATTCCGCCGCCTCGGGCGTGGGCATGCCGGTGGTGTACCTTGGCGCCAAGACCGGGCGCGACGGGGTGGGCGGGGCCACCATGGCCAGCGCCGAGTTTGACGACACAATCGAGGAAAAGCGTCCCACGGTGCAGGTCGGTGACCCCTTCACCGAAAAGTGCCTGCTGGAGGCGTGTCTGGAACTGATGGCCTCGGATTCGGTCATATCGATTCAAGATATGGGGGCTGCGGGGCTGACCTGTTCGGCGGTGGAAATGGGCGACAAGGGCGGGCTTGGCATCCGGCTTGACCTCGACCGGGTGCCGGTGCGCGAAACCGGGATGACCGCCTATGAGATGATGCTCTCTGAGAGCCAGGAACGCATGCTGATGGTGCTCAAGCCCGAGCGCGAGGCGGTGGCGCGGGCGATCTTTGAAAAATGGGATCTCGATTTTGCCATCGTCGGCGAAACCATTGCCGAGGACCGGTTCCTGATTTTGCACGGCAACGAGGTAAAGGCCGATCTGCCCCTTTCCACGCTTGCCTCAAGCGCGCCGGAATATGACCGGCCCTGGGTTGAAACGCCCGCCGCGGCGCCCCTGGGCGCGGTGCCCGCCATCACCCCCATCGCCGGTTTGCACGCGCTGATCGGCAGCCCCAACTACGCGCATAAAGCGTGGGTCTGGGAGCAATACGATTGCCAGGTGGGCTGCGATACGGTGCGCCGACCGGGCCTAGGCGCGGGCGTGGTGCGGGTGCATGGCACCGGCAAGGCGCTGGCTTTTACCAGCGACGTGACCCCGCGCTATGTGAAGGCCAACCCCTTTCAGGGCGGCGCACAGGCGGTGGCCGAGGCGTGGCGCAACCTCGTTGCGGTGGGCGCCACGCCCCTTGCCGCGACCGACAACCTCAACTTTGGCAACCCCGAAAAGCCCGAGATCATGGGGCAGTTGGTGGGCGCCGTGAAGGGCATCGGCGCGGCCTGCCTTGCGCTCGATTTCCCGATCGTTTCGGGCAACGTCTCGCTTTACAACGAAACCGACGGCACGGGCATTTTGCCCACGCCAACCATTGGCGGTGTCGGGCTGCTGGCCTCGCTCGATGATCTGATCGCGGGGCTTCCGGGCGCGGGTGACGTGGCGCTGGTGATCGGCACCACCACGGGCCACCTTGGCCAATCAGCGCTGCTGGCCGAGGCCTTCGGGCTTGAGGCGGGCGATGCGCCGCATGTGGACCTTGCCGCCGAACGCAAGCACGGCGAGTTCCTGCGCGCCAACCGCAAGCTCGTCAATGCCGCCACCGACCTTGCCGATGGCGGGCTGGCGCTGGCCGCCTTCGAAATGGCCGAGGGCGCGGGCATCGGGGTCAGCCTGACATCGGGCGACATCGGCCAGCTTTTCGGTGAAGATCAGGCGCGCTTCCTTGTTGCCTGCAGCTTTGATCAGGCCGAAGCGCTGATGGTTGTGGCAGGCAAGGCCGGGGTGCCGGTGGCCACGGTCGGCAAGTTCGGCGGCACGGCGGTAAGCCTTGGCGGCGACAGCGCGCCGCTGGCCGAACTTGCAGAACTTTACCGCAGCGCCTTTGCGGCGGCGGTAAGCTGAGCCGGCCCGGGGGGCCAGCCCCCCGGACCCCCCGGGATATTTCGCCAAGGCAAATGCAGCTTGCCTTGGTTCAAATATCCCCGCCGGAGGCCAGCCACTTTGAAAACGGCGCAATGCACGGGCTTGCGGCGCGGCGCTTGCGGCCCTAAATCTTAGCAGAATAATCAAGGAGCCGCCCATGGCGATCGAAGCGCAAGACATTGAAGACCTGATCCGCGCGCGGTTTCCGCAAGCGCGCATCACCATTACCGACATGGCGGGCGACGGCAAGCATTGGGCGGCCGAGGTGGCCGATGCCTCATTTCGAGGCCAGAACCGGGTGCAGCAACAGCGCGCTGTGCTGGCCGCGCTGAAAGGCGCGATGGATGGGCCAAGCGCGCCGCTGCACGCGCTGGCGCTGACCACCAAAGTGCCCGAATAACCTCCGGATCAAAGGAACCGACATGACCGACGCGCTGACCGCCATCCGCGACACGATCACTTCAAACGATGTGGTGCTTTTCATGAAGGGCACCAAGGAAATGCCGAAATGCGGTTTTTCAAGCCGCGTTGCAGGTGTGCTCAACTTCATGGGCGTCAGCTTCAAGGATGTTGACGTGCTGGCCGATGCCGAGGTCCGCCAAGGCATCAAGGATTTTTCCGACTGGCCAACGATTCCGCAGCTTTATGTCAAGGGCGAGTTCGTGGGCGGCTGTGACATCATCACCGAGATGACTCTGTCGGGCGAGTTGGATGTGCTGTTTGACGCCAAGGGCGTCGGCTACAGCAAGGACGCCGCCGACAAGATCCGCGAAGCCAACGGCTGAGGCGATTGCAACAGGCTGGTGAAGGCGCCCCCTTCGCGGGGGCGTTTTGCGTTTTAGCAGGCCAACCACGGCCGCGCGTGGTTGAAGATGGCCACCAGCGACGGCGCCGCAAAATCGACCCCGAGCTTCATCGGCAAAACATCGCGCCAAGCGCGATTACCCGCGACCAGCGCAAGCGCGACCCAAAGCGTCAGCCAGCGTTCAAACTCGCCCCTTGCGGCGGGGGGTTGCGGTTTTCATGCGGTGCCGTTTTTTCCGATTTCGTCGATCTGTGATTGCAGCGCGAGCCGCGCGAGACTGGTCAGAGGCAGCGCCACGAAGGCTTCGATGCGGCGGCGCATGTGGCGGTAGGTTTGCGCGAAGGCAAGGAGCTTTTCGGCCTCGGTTCCATTGGCCGCCGCCGGGTCGGGCAGGCCCCAATGCGCGGTCATGGGCATGCCGGGCCAATAGGGGCACTCCTCATTCGCCGCCGCATCGCAAACGGTAAAGACGAAATCGAGCGGCGGGGCGGCAGGCCCCTCAAACTCGGTCAGGGGTTTGGAGCGCAGGCCTGCGGTCGCATGCCCCGCCTGTTCCAGCACCCTTAGCGCAAGCGGGTTCGGCGCGGAACCGGGGCGGGTGCCCGCCGAATGGGCAACAAAGCGCCCGGCCCCAAGGTCGCGCAACAGCGCCTCGACGATGATCGAGCGGGCGGAATTGCCGGTGCAGATGAAAAGCACATGTAGCGGACGGTCTGGCATGGGGGCGGCTCCTTCAGGCAGTGGCGCGGGGCGGGCGCGGCCCGCATCGGCGTGCAGATATGTGATAAGCGTGCCAAGACGGGCGGTATCGGCGCGGTAGTGGATGGCGCGGCCCTGGCGTTCGGCCTGCACAAGCCCCGCCGCTTGCAGTGCGGCAAGGTAAGCGGAAAGCGTCGCGGGTTTGAGCGCGAGTGCGGCAACCAGCTCGCCCGGCCGCACCGATTGCGGTGCGCGGCGCATCAGCAGGCGAAAGACCTGCAGGCGGCCTTCGTGGCCGAGGGTGGTAAGCAGGGTCGCGGCGGTGCAATGTTCCATTTTTCGTGAATTATGGAATTATTCTGGTGCCGTCAAATGAATGTTTGATGACAGGGTGCTGCCCGCCCGCCGCAGGCTTCGCCGGGCAAGCCTTGCTTGCCCGGTGCTATTCGCCGTAGGGAACCCAGATGTTCTTTATCTGCGTTGCGCGGGTCAGAAATTCGCGCCCCTGACCGCCCGGCCCCTGCCAGTCGCGGTTGCCCACGACCCATGTGGCCTTGAGGTTTCCGGCACTTTCCGCCTCGACCATCGCGGCGCCTTCGGGCGCGCCGCAATACCACATCGCCGCCACATCATCGTGCTGCGCCAATGTCTTGGCGAGGTCATCGCGCGCGCCGGTGACGATGTTCACCACCCCGCCCGGCAGGTCGGAGGTGTCGAACACCTGATAAAGGTCGGTCGCGGCGAAGGGCATGGACTGCGCCGGAAGTGCCACCACGCGGTTGCCCATGGCAATGGCAGGGGCGACGAGGCTGACAAAGCCCAAAAGCGGCGCGGCGTCGGGGCAGGCAATGCCCATCACGCCGAACGGTTCTGGCATGGCAAGGGTGACATGCGCCGATTTGGTGGAATGCACGGCGCCATCGAACTTGTCGGCCTGTGCGGCATAGTAGAACAGGCGGCGGATGGCGGCTTCAACCTCGGCCCCGTCGGCCCCAGCCTCGGTGAGCCGCGCGGTAAACTCCGCAGCGCGCGCCGTAAGGTTTTCGGCGATGTAGTAAAGCACCTGCGCGCGGTTATGGCCCGTGGCCTTGCCCCAGCCGCTGGCCTTGTGCGCGGCCTCGACGGCGTTGCGAATATCCTTGCGGTTGCCAAGGGGGGCGAGGCCAAGGGCCTTGCCGCCCGCGGTGACGGCGTAGGAATAGCCGCCATCAGGGCGCTTTTGCGCGCCGCCGATGTAAAGCTTTGCGGTGCGGTCAATGCCCACAGCGGCGGGC
>JAHYIZ010000009.1 GCA_019429405.1 Paracoccaceae bacterium | reverse complement strand
CTGGCCGCGATGCATGCCTGCCCGGTGCCTGTGATCGCGGCTGTCAATGGCGTGGCGGCGGGGGCGGGGGCCAACCTTGCGCTGGCCGCCGATGTGGTGATCGCCGCCGAAAGCGCGGGCTTCATTCAGGCTTTCACGCGTATTGGCCTGTTGCCCGACGCGGGCGGCACATGGGTCTTGCCGCGTCTTGTGGGGCAAGCCCGCGCCATGGGGGCCGCACTTTTTGCCGAGCGGATTTCGGCGCGGCAGGCGGCCGACTGGGGGATGATCTGGGAAGCCGTGCCCGACGCAGAGTTTGATCACCACTGGCGCGCGCGCGCGGCGCAGTTGGCCAAGGGGCCGACGCTGGCCTATCGCGCGGTGCGCAAGGCGATGCAGGCGGGGGCGGCGAACAGCCTGCCGGTGCAACTTGCACTGGAAGCGCAGCTTCAGGGCGAGCTTGGCGCCAGCCACGATTTTGCCGAAGGCGTGGCGGCGTTTCTGGGCAAGCGCCCGGCGGTGTTCGAGGGGCGGTAGTCGCAGCGCAATGGCGCGCTGCGCGGCACGCCCAACGCCCGATCTCTGCGGACAGGCTTAGCCCAGATAGGCCAGCCGCGCCGTGGGGAATGCCGCCAGCGCCGCCACGATTTCATCTCGGCTCATCAAGCTGAAGGCAGAGCTCAGCGCATCGGCGAGCGCCGCTTGCGGCGCGGTCACGCTGACCAGCCGCCACGGCTGCGCCGAAGGTGCGCCGGTTGCGGGGTTCAGAATATGACCTTGGGTGCCGGCCTCGTCAAAGGTGGTGCCGCGCGGTGCCGAAGATGCCAGCGCCATCTCGCGCAGCGGCACGGCGTTGGGCAAGATGGTTCCCGCAACATCGAGCGCCACCGGCCAGGCGTTGCCATCGGGGTGGCCACCAAGGGCGTGCATTTCCCCGGTATCGACCAGCACATTTGTCAGCCCCTCGGCGGATAACAGCGCTGCCACACGGTCGGCGATGTAGCCCTGCGCCACGCCGTTCAGCGTCAGCGCCATGCCGGGGCGGGCGAACGCGATCCGCTCGGCGCTGATGCGCACATCGCCCCAGCCGACCAGCGCCTGCATTGCGGCGACCGCCTGCGGCGTCGGCGCGCTGCCCGCCTCGTAGCTGTCGGCATAAAGCCGCCAGAGCGGCTGCACGGTCGGGTCGAACAGCCCTTGGGTCGCGCCATGCACGGCACCGCAGAGCGTAAGGCACTGCAACAGCTCAAAGGGCGGGGCATCAAGGCCGCCGGTGGTGTTGAGCACCGTCAGCGCCGAGTCGGCGCGATAGAGACTGAAAACCCCCTCAAGCCGCGCAATCTCGGCCAGTGCGCGGCCCACTATGCGCTCGGCCTCGGGGTGCGCAAGCGTGATCGAGGCGCCCGCGCCAAGGGCGATACCCTCCCAGCGGTAAAGCGGCGCGGCCTGAAGCGCGCGGCCCGCAAAGGCCCCGGCCCCCACTGCGCCGGCGGCGGCGGCGGAAATGGTCAGAAAGCGGCGGCGGTTGACGGCGGGCATCAAATATCTCCCTTTTTCATTCTCTGGTCACTCGGCGACCCTGATGGCGTGCGGGTGGTTGGCAACTTGCGTGCGCTCGATTGCTGCGCCCACCGCATGTGCCCCATGCGCCACCTTCTCGCGGCGTTTCACCTGTTTGATGACCACCGGGCAGACGGATTTCGACTGATATTGCACCTGACAATGCAGGCAACTCAAGCACTCATTCGGGTTGATCTCGCCCGTCGGGTGGATCGCCTGCACCATGCATTCGTTTGCGCAGATCTGGCACGGGCTGCCGCAATCACGATAGCGCTTGATCCAGTCGAACATGCGGATGCGCGCAGGAATGGCCAGTGCCGCGCCAAGCGGGCAGAGATAGCGGCAAAAGAAGCGCTCGACGAAAAGGCCGATGAACAGCAACACCGAGAGGTAAAGCGTGAACGGCCAGGCGCGCGCGAACTTGAGCGTGATCGCGGTACGGAATGGTTCCACCTCGGCAAATTTGATCGCGGTGTCGAGCGAGGTGAGTGTGACGCCAAAGAGGCCAAGGAAGATGATGTATTTCACCGCCCAGAGCCGCTCATTCAGGCCCCAGGGCAGGGTCCATTGCGGAATGTGCAGCAGTTTGGCCAAGCGGTTGGTAAGCTCTTGCATGGCGCCAAACGGGCACAGCCAGCCGCAATAGGCGCCCCGGCCCCAGAAAATCAGCGCGGCGGCGACCGAAAACCACAGGATGAAGGTCATCGGGTCCATCAGGAAGGTTTCCCAATCAAACCCCGTGCGCAGCGAGTTGGCCAGAGCCATCAGGTTGACGATCGAAAGCTGCGCGTTGGCATACCAGCCAAGAAATACCAGCGTCGTGGAAAGGTACCCGATGCGGAACCAGAAGGTCAGCCGCGCCGAACGTGTCAGGTAGCCCTGAAAGAAGAAGGCGGCGGTCAGCACGGCCAGCATCACCGCCAGCCCCGCGATCTCGACCGTGTTGTTCTGCCAAACGCTGTTGCGCATCGCCACCTGTGCCGCGCGCTCTTCGGCGCGGGCCTGTTCGGCCAGCATTTCGGACGTGACCCAAGGTGCGGTGATGAAGTTTGCCGGCAGGGCAAAGTCAATGTCATAGTTCAGATAGGCGCGCTCGATGGCGCCAAGGTTGCGCTGCACCAGAAGTTGCAGCCGCCACGGCTGGGTGGGGTCGAAATTGGCCAGCGCTGGAATGAACAGGATGCTATTTTCCATCAGCAACGGCGCGCCCTCGGCCGAAATGCGGAACAGAGCCACCTGTTCGCGCGCGCTGAACTTTATGGTCTTGTCGCCCTGCACCAGCTCAATTCGGTTGTAGATGCCGTTGTCGCGAAAGGCGGAGCCGCGCCAGCTGTATTCCCCGCTCGAAGCAATCAGAATCGCATGACCGCCTTCTTCCATCTGCGCGTTCATCGCGTCGATCTCGGAGGGCCGGAGCACGCTGGCTGCGATGCCCGGAACCGAAATGAGCGTGGTGTAAAGGTCAAGGAAGGTATCGTCAGGGGCGCCACGGTTGGGGTAGCGGGTGGCCCAGGCATGCTGGCCCGGTTGTGCAAAGGCCCAGTCTACGGTGGCGTTGGTCAGCTCCAGCCGCTTGACAAGGCCTGCGTCCAGCATTGCATCCCAGCCGGTCGGCGCGGTGGCTGCGGCATTGACCGTGGGGTAGGTGCCTTCCTGCCGGTTGGGCAGCTCCAGCCCGCCAAGGCCCAGCGTGAAGGCGACCTTCAGGCCCGAGCGAATGATCGAATCGTCGACCACCCGAACCGAGACCGAAACCCCTGAAACATAGGGGTATTCGCGCCCCGAGCCGCCGGTTACCGCCTCGGGCTTCAGATCGCGCCCGGCATAGCTCGCGGCCAGCTTTTTCACCGCGACTTCGCGGCTGCCGCCCTGCAACAGCGGCTCGGATTGTTGCAGGATCGCGGCGCCCAGCACCACGGCATCGGGTGAGACCGCCTCGATGATGTGGATCGGGCGGCTTGAATAGCCGATGGCGCCGACAATGTCAGAGTTCATGAAGGCATAGCCGATGATCTCGCCGCCCTTCAGCAGCGGCATCACCGGGATGTCGTCCCGCATTGGCCCGTAGGATTCGGCCCCCTCCACCAGCTTTTCGGCCGGATAATGCGCGGTAAACTCGGGCAGGCGCGGCTTGGCCGATTGCGCTGCGGCGGGCGTGGACAATGCGGCAAGTGCGACCAGCGCGGAGCAAAACCCGAAGGCTCGGGCTATTCGGACGAGGCGCATGCAGGACTCCCTGAAGAATGCACGTTCTGCTTCAAGCTTTTTTGACCAGATATCTTGTTCCGGGCCTTTCAGATACATGCAATTTGCATGTTACATGCGGCATTTTTGCATGAACATTGCCGCAAAGAAACCGGCATCAGCCAAGCCTCGGTGCCTCGCTGGCATCGCGCCCCAGATCTGCGACCCCAAGCCGCAAGCCCCGCCCCAGCCGATGCGCCAGCGCCGACCACTGCTCGGCCGGACCGGGGGCAAGCGTTTCGCGCAGCACCGTGTCGAATAGTGCAAGCCAGACTGCGAAGTGCTCGGGCAGCACATTTCCCGCGCGGCGATGCGCCACCATCGGGCTGCCGTCATACCCCGGTTCGCCCAAGATCGCGCCGCACCAGAACTGTGCGATCTTTGCCTCATGCGCGGGCCAGTCGGTGACATGGGCCGCAAAGATCGGCCGTAGCACCGGGTGCACGCGCGTGCGCGCGTAAAACCGCGCCACCACCCGTTCGATGTCGGCGCGGGTCAGGTCGATGCGGGGCGGCAGGTCGGGCATTCTTCACCTCTACCTTCTCAGGCTAACCCCCGCTGCGCCCGCAGCGCAAGGGTGGGCGCGGCCACTTTACGCGCCGCGGGGGCGCACCTATAAGGCGGGCATGACCCGGCCTGCACGCATCACGGCACGAATTATCGGCCCGGCGCTCTGACCCCAGAGCCGCCGGGAAACGCCGTCATGCTACCCGGGCGCACGCTGCGCCCATCCGCCCTTGAAGGAACGCCCGAATGTGCGCCGAAACGCCCGACTACCGCTCGACCGTATTTCTGCCCGAAACCGATTTTCCGATGCGCGCGGGCCTGCCCGACCGCGAACCCGCATGGCTGGCCCGTTGGGAGGAAATCGGCATCTATGACCGCCTGCGCGAGGCGCAGGGCCGCCCGCCTTTTGTGCTGCACGACGGCCCGCCCTACGCCAACGGCCATCTGCACATCGGTCACGCGCTGAACAAGGTGCTGAAAGACATGGTGGTGCGCAGCCAGCAGATGATGGGCCATGACGCCCGCTATGTGCCCGGCTGGGATTGCCACGGCCTGCCAATCGAATGGAAAATCGAGGAACAATACCGCGCGGCGGGGAAGAACAAGGACGAGGTCGATGTGGTCGCCTTCCGGCAGGAATGCCGCCGCTTTGCCGAGTCTTGGGTCGAGGTGCAGCGCGAGGAATTCAAGCGGCTCGGCATCACCGGCAAATGGGACGATCCCTATCTGACGATGGATTACCACGCCGAGGCGGTGATCGCCGACGAATTCATGAAGATCCTGATGAACGGCTCGCTCTATCAGGGCAGTAAGCCGGTGATGTGGTCGCCGGTGGAAAAGACCGCTTTGGCCGAGGCCGAGGTGGAATACCACGACCACACCAGCCACACGGTCTGGGTGCGGTTCGGGGTGGTTTCGGCGGCACATTTTCCCGAGCTGGACGGCTGCCTGAATACCGAACTGCTGCAATCGACGGTGGTGATCTGGACTACCACCCCTTGGACCATTCCGCAAAACCGCGCGGTTTGCTTCAACCCTACCATCGAATACGGGCTTTACGAGGTCGAGGCCTTGGCCGAGGGCTCGGCGGCGAAGGTGGGCGAGAAACTCGTGTTGGCCGACAAGCTGGCGGGCGAAGTGTTCAAGGCGGCGAAAGTGGAAAGTTTCGCCATGCTGCGCCGGGTCAGCGCCGAGGAGCTGGCGGGGCTGGTGCTGGCCCACCCCTTCCGCGGCGTTGAAGGCGGCGCGGGCGAGTGGGATTTTGACGTGCCGATGCTGGCGGGTGAGCACGTTACCGATGACGTGGGCACCGGGTTTGTGCACACCGCCCCCAGCCACGGCGACGACGACTATCAGATGGGCGTCAAATACCGCCTGCCGATGACCTATAACGTCGAACCCGATGGCAGCTACCGCGCTGATCTGCCGTTGTTCGGCGGGCAGGCGATCATCACCCCCGAGGGCAAGGAAGGCCCGGCGAACGTCAGCGTCATCAAACAGATGGCATGGTCTGGTGCTTTGCTGACCAAGGGCAAGATCAAGCACCCCTACCCGCATAGCTGGCGTTCCAAAGCGCCGCTGATCTATCGCAACACGCCGCAATGGTTCGCCGCCATCGACAAGCCGCTTGCCGATGGCATGGGCGAATATGGTGACACCATCCGCGCCCGCGCGCTGGCCTCGATCGACAAGTTGGTGCAATGGACCCCGCCCACCGGCCGCAACCGCCTTTTCTCGATGATCGAGGCGCGGCCCGACTGGGTGCTGAGCCGCCAGCGCGCCTGGGGCGTGCCGCTGACGGTGTTCGTGCGTAAGGGCGCGCGGCCGACTGACGCCGATTTCCTCTTGCGCGACAGCCAGGTGAATGCCCGCATCGTGCGCGCCTTTGAAGATGAGGGCGCCGATGTCTGGTATACGCCCGGCTTCAAGGAAAAGATGCTGGCCGGGCTTCACGACCCAGCGGCCTACGATCAGGTGTTCGACGTGCTCGACGTCTGGTTCGATAGCGGCTCGACCCACGCCTTCGTGCTGCGCGACCGCGCCGACGGCGCCCCCGACGGCATCGCCGATGTCTATCTTGAGGGCACCGACCAGCACCGCGGCTGGTTCCATTCCTCGATGTTGCAGGCCTGTGCCACCAAGGGCCGCGCGCCCTATCGCGCGGTGGTCACGCATGGCATGACGCTCGATGAAAAGGGCATGAAAATGTCCAAATCGGTCGGCAATACGGTGCTGCCTGAGGAGGTTATCAAGCAATATGGCGCCGATATCCTGCGGCTCTGGGTCGCGCAGGTCGATTTCACCAATGACCAGCGCATCGGCAAGGAAATCCTGAAAGGCGTGGCCGACAGCTACCGCCGCCTGCGCAACACCATGCGGTTTCTGCTGGGCAACCTTGCGGGCTTCACCGAGGCCGAACGGGTGGCGCCCGAAGACATGCCCGAACTGGAGCAATGGCTGCTGCACCGGCTGGCCGAACTGGACCATGTGGTGCGTAAGGGCTATGCGGCCTACGATTTTCAAGGCGTGTTTCAGGCGCTCTTTACCTTCGCCACCGTCGATCTGTCGGCCTTCTATTTCGACATCCGCAAGGATGTGCTCTATTGCGACCCCGCCTCGGGCGCCACGCGGCGCGCGGCGCGCACGGTGCTCGACCTGCTGTTCCACCGGTTGACCACATGGCTCGCGCCGATTCTGGTGTTCACCATGGAAGACGTGTGGCTGAGCCGCTTCCCCGGTGAGGCCTCGTCGGTGCATCTGGTCGATATGCCCGCCACCCCCGCCGACTGGCTCAACGAACCCCTGGCCGCGAAATGGGAGGGCATCCGCCGCGCGCGGCGCGCGGTGACGGCGGCGTTGGAGGTGCAGCGCGCCGCCAAGGTGATTGGCGCCAGTCTCGAAGCCGCCCCGGTGGTGCATGTCGAGGATGCGGGGCTGCTGGCAGCGCTGAAATCGGTCAACTTCGCCGATCTCTGCATCACCTCGGCGGTAGAACTGACCGCAACACCGGCACCCCAGGAAAGTTTCCGGCTGCCAGAGGTGCCGGGCGTTTCTGTGGTGTTCGAACTGGCCGATGGCACCAAATGCGAACGCTGCTGGAAGATCCTGCCCGATGTCGGCAGCCACAGCCACGCGGGCACCTGCGCGCGCTGCGACGACGCGCTGGCATGAAAAAGGCCGGGGGCTACGCGCCCCCGGACCCCGCGGGGTATTTGTGTATTGAAGATGACGGGGGTCAGACCGCCGCAACCACCGCGCGCAGCATTTCGCGCACCTGACCCGCTACCGCCTTCAGTTCCGCATTGTTGATCGAGGCCATTGAGGCTACCGGGTCGATGGCCGAAACCTCGACACCGCCCTCGACTGCGCGCAGGATCACGTTGCAGGGCAGCATCGCGCCCACGCGCGGCTCCATGCCGATCGCCTGGTGCGCCATGGTGGGGTTGCAGGCGCCGAGGATGCGGTAGGCGGGCATCTCGACATCGAGCTTTTTCTTCATCGTCGCCTTCACGTCGATTTCGGTCAGCACGCCAAAACCCTTGTCGGCCAGCGCGGTGCGAATGCGGGCGTCAACGGCTTCAAAGTCGGCGCCGGTGATGGTGCGGTTGATGGTGTAGCTCATGGTTTTGCTCCCGGATGTGATTACCTGCCCCACTTAAGCATTCATAAGACTGAATGCGAGTCCCCAATCAGACGCGCCCCGTTCAGCCGCGCCCGTGCGGGGCGTCGAAATCAAGGATCGGGTTGATCGGGATGATCCGGTGCGGGTTGATGGTTTCGTGGCTGTAGTGGTAGTGGCGCACGATATGGCCGAAATGCACGGTCTCGGCCACGCCGGGGCGCTGGTACAGCTCGCGCGTATAGGCCCAGAGGTTGGGGTAGTCGATCAGCCGCTTGCGGTTGCACTTGAAGTGCAGATGGTAGACCGGGTCGAACCGCACCAGCGTGGTGAATAGCCGCCAGTCGGCCTCGGTGAGGCGATCCCCCAGCAGATAGCGTTGCTGCGAAAGCCGCGCCTCAAGCCATTCGAGGCTGTCGAAGAGCGCATGCACGGCGCTGTCATAGGCGGTCTGGGTCGTGGCGAAACCGGCTTTGTAGACGCCGTTGTTCACGCTGTCGTAAACGCGCGAATTCACCGCCTCGATCGCCTCGCGTAGCGGTTCGGGCCAGTAATCGTCGGCATTGCCCGTGAGGCCGTCGAAGGCAGAGTTGAACATGCGGATGATTTCAGAGGATTCGTTGCTCACGATCACGCCGCGCTCGCGGTCCCAGAGCACCGGCACGGTAACGCGGCCGGAATAGCTGGGGGAGGCGCGGGTGTAGAGGTCGCGCAGGAAGGGCAGATCGAACAGCCCATCACCGGTGGCACCGTCAAAATCGCGGCCAAAGGTCCAGCCCTCGGTCAGCATGTCCGGGTGCACGACCGAAACCCCGATATGCGGCGCCAGCCCCTTGATGGCGCGGAAGATCAGCGCCCGGTGCGCCCATGGGCAGGCGTAAGAGACATAGAGGTGATAGCGCCCAGAGGTGGCGGCAAAACCACCTTCGCCCGAAGGGCCGGCGCTGCCGTCGGGCGTAACCCAGTTGCGAAACTGCGCCGTCGTGCGCACGAAAGCCCCACCTGAGGCCGAAGTGTCATACCAGACACTGTGCCATTTGCCGTCCACCAACATTCCCATTGCGCGCCTCCTTGCAGTGCTGGGCACAAGGTAGGCGGTCGCTGCCCCCGGCAAAACCGGCGTCAGCGCGCAGCCCCCTTTGCCTCTCTGCACAGCCAATGCGGCTTCTCCATGCGCAAATACCCCGGGGGGAGCCGCAGGCGGGGGGCAGCGCCCCCCTCTTGCTGCCACCCCCAAGGGCAGCTACCGATGGCAGCAAGAGCAAAGAGGGCAGGATGTCACTTGGCGTTTTGATGGCGGTTCTGGGTGCGGCCTTCCTGCACGCGCTCTGGAATGCGCTGATCAAGGTCGGAGCGTCAAAGATCGGCGGCATGGTGGTGCTGTCGGTGATGGAGGTGCCGATCGGCCTTGCGGTAGCGCTTTCGCGGCCATGGCCGAACGCCGAGGTCTGGCCGTGGGTGCTGGCGGCGGGGTGCACGCATTTCGGCTACAAGTTCTTTCTCACCCACGCCTATGACCACGGCGACCTGAGCCGTGTCTATCCGATCGCGCGCGGGGCGGCGCCGATGTTCGTGGCAATCGTGGGGGCGGTTTTTCTGGCCGATGCGGTCAGCCGGGCGCAATATCTGGGTATCACGGTGCTCGGCCTTGGCATTCTGATGATGGCGCGGGGTGTTTTTGCTGATGGCGAAAGCCGGCGGCTCTTGCCCTTCGCGCTCGGTTCGGCGGTTGCGACGGCCTGTTACACGCTGATCGACGGGCTCGGCGCGCGGGTTTCGGGCGACGCGATTGCCTATGTCGGCTGGATTTTCGTTGTCGACGGCATCCTTTTTGCTACCGGCATGGTGGCGTGGCGGGGGCGCAAGGTGCTGGCGGGGGGCATGCGCGGCTGGGCGCTGGGCGCGCTGGCCTCGGCGGCTTCGTATGGCGCCTATGCAATTTCGGTCTGGGCGATGACATTGGCGCCGATCGCGGTGGTTGCGGCGCTGCGCGAAACCTCGATCCTGTTCGCGGTGCTGATCGGATGGCTCGTGTTTGGCGAACGGATGAATCCTGGCAAGGCGCTGGCGGGGGTGATGATCGTTGCCGGCGTGTTGCTGACCCGGCTTTAGGCGTGGGCGCCGCTGCGCGGGGGTATCAGCTGCTGCACGATACCGACCCCGAGCAGGTAGAGCGAGGTCGCAATCAGCCCCCAATGCGCCCAGCTGGCAGGGTGAAAATCGACCCAGGCGGCCCAGGTCGCAAACCCTGTCCAGGCAATCGCGACAGGCAGCGACACCGCGCGCCAGCGCGCCGTGCGCACCGGGTGAATGAAACGAAGGTTGGTGAACATCGCCCCTGCCAGCAGCACCACCACACCAAGCGTAACCCAGAAATTGAGCTGCGCCGCGAACAGCACCAGCACCACCATATTCCAGCAGGCCGGAAAGCCCGCAAACGAGCAATCCTTGGTCTTCATGCGGGTATCGACGAAATAGATCACCGAGGCATAGGTGATGACAATGATCGCGATCCAGCCGGTCCACCCCGGCAGCAGGCCGGAATTAAAGAGCGCGAAGGCGGGAATGAAGACATAGGTCAGGTAGTCGATGATCAGGTCCAGCAGGACGCCATCATAGGTGGGCCAGTTGTGCTTGACATCATAGTGGCGCGCCAGCGGCCCATCGACGCCATCGACGATCAGCGCGCCCACCAGCCACAGGAACATCATGCTCCATTCGCCCTCGACCGCAGCCAGCATCGCCAGCATCGCCAGAACCGCGCCGGTGGCGGTGAGAAGATGGACCGAAAGGGCCTTGAGACGCGCTGACATACTGCCTTCATGGCGCAATTGCTGCAGGCTGGCAATGCCGCCGCGTCACACAGGGGTCACTTGCGCGGGTGCGCCGCTTCGTAGACCTGCATCAGGTGGGCACTGTCGACCGCAGTGTAGATCTGGGTGGTGGCAAGGCTGGCGTGGCCCAAAAGGTCTTGTATCGCGCGCAGATCGCCGCCGGCGGCCAGCAGGTGGGTGGCAAAGCTGTGGCGCAGCGCGTGCGGCGTGGCGGTGGCGGGCAGGCCCAGGCTCATGCGGGCGCGCTGCATTGCCAAGGCAATGAGTCGCGGATTGAGCGGCCCGCCGCGCGCGCCGCGAAATAGCGCCTGCCCCGGTTCCATGCGGTAGGGGCAAAGCCGCAGGTATTCGGCCACGGCAAGGGCGGCGGCGGGCAGTACCGGCACCACCCGCTCGCGCCCGCCCTTGCCGGTAATGCGCAAGCTCGCGCCCAGTGGCAGATCAGACCCGGTCAGCCCCAGCGCCTCGGAAATCCGCAAGCCGCAGCCGTAAAGCAGCGTCAGAACCGCCGCGTCGCGCGCGGCGATCCATGGCTCTTCGGTTTGTGTCTCGGCGCGTAAAATGACATCGCGCGCGCCGTCTTCGGTCAGCGGGCGCGGCAGACTGCGGGGGTATTTCGGGGCCCGTGCTGCCAGCACATGGGTTGCATCAAACCCCTCGCGGTCGGCCAGCCAGCGGATGAAACCCTTGACCGCCGAAAGCCTGCGCGCGAGCGATCGCGCGCCAAGCCCGCGGCCGTGCTCTTGCGCCATGAAGGCGCGCATGTCGCCCTGACCGATGCCGGCAAGCCGCGCCGTGCCCATGCCCTCGCCCCGGTGGCGGGAAAGAAAGCCGAGAAATTCGGCGACATCGGCGCGATAGGCGGTCAGCGTGTGTTCTGCCGCGCCATCGAGCGCGCGCAGATGGTCAAGCCATGTCGCCAGCGCATCGGCGGCCGCAGGGGAAAACCCCGTGCGCATGTCAGCCAAGCCAGCGGCGCATCGCACGCTCGAACACGTCGGCGAAGAAGGCCAAGAGGTCAGTGCCTTGCGAGGGCTTGAACTGATGCGGGTCTTCAGCACCCATCACCAGCATCCCCGGCAGCCGACCATCGCCGAAATCGAGCCGCATCAGGGCTTCGGACCGGATCCATTCGGCCTTTTCGCCATGGATCGTGTCGGAATTGGGCAGGGTCTGGCGCAGCACAACGGCGCGCGGCTGGCCATTGCGGCCGGCCCGCATGTATTCGTGGATGAAGCCCGGCTCGGCTACGCAGAGAACATCGCCAAGCTGACGCAGCGCCGGGTCGTTTTCGGAATGCAGACTTTCAAGCACCAGACGCACCGAATCGACGCGCAAGATTTCGGCCACTTCGGTGCCGAGGTTCAGCAGGAAGCCTTCAAACTCCAACGGGTCGAGCATGCTCAGCACGGCGCGGTGGATCAGGTTGGTGCCCGCGAGGTTTTCGTAGGCCGCTGCGATCACCGAACGGTGGGTATCTTCAAGCCGCTCAAGCCGCGCCTCTAGCCGCTCCATCGCGACGCCGCGCAGATCGACGATATTGGCGCCCATCGCGCGTTCGTTTGCCGCCACCAGCGCACGCATCACATCGCGATCTTCGAGGATCACCTCGGGGTCGCTGATGATCTTGTCGCGCAGCTGGTTGACCAGTGCCTGTTCGCTCATGCCCGTGTTCCCGCCCGTTTCGGTGGTCATTTTGGCGCCAGCTTACACTATTCGAACAAAAAATCAGGCGTTATTTCAGCCGATCTTCTGCCCGGTCTTTGCCCAGTCTTTCAGGAACTGGTCCAGCCCCTTGTCGGTCAGCACATGGTTCGCCATGGCCTTGATGACAGCGGGCGGCGCGGTGATGACATCGGCCCCGATGCGCGCGCAATCGGTGATGTGGTTGACCGAGCGGATCGAGGCGGCGAGGATTTCGGTCTTGAAGCCGTAGTTGTCGTAGATGGTGCGGATATCCTCAATCAGCTGGACGCCGTCATAGTTGTTGTCATCGAGCCGCCCGATGAAGGGCGAAATAAAGCTTGCCCCGGCCTTGGCGGCAAGAATCGCTTGCGCGGCGGAAAAACAGAGCGTGACGTTGACCATGTGGCCTTCGGATGCGAAAGCCTTGCAGGCGGTCAGCCCGTCCCACGTCAGGGGCACCTTGATCGCGATATTGGGGGCGATCTTGGCCAGTGTCAGTCCTTCGGAGATCATGGTTTTTGCGTCGGTGGCCACCACTTCGGCCGAAACCGGGCCGGAGACGATGCCGCAGATTTCGCGGGTCACTTCAAGGATGTCGCGCCCCGATTTGAGGATCAGCGAAGGGTTGGTGGTGACCCCGTCTGCCATGCCGAGCGCGTTCAGCTCTCGGATGGCGGCGACATCGGCGGTATCGACGAAGAATTTCATGGTTCGGCTCCTGTGGCGGGTTTGGCGGCGTGATAGCGCAAAAGCGGGGCGCCCGAAAGCCCTTGCGCGCGCCATTGCGCCTGCGGCGGGCGGCAAAGGGGGGGCTGGCCGCCCCCCTCGGCGCGTGCGCGCCTCACCCCCCGGCGGGTATTTTTCGCGATGAAGAAATCAGTGCATCTCCTTTGTGAAAATACCCCCGCCGGAGGCAAGATGGTTTCTGGACCTTGGCATGTTTCTGGACCTTGGCATGGATGAGCCTGGCTTCTTTGACGCGGGCGCGCTGGTGGCGGTTTTGACCGCCGAGCCGGTGGGGCGCCCGCTCGACTACCGCGCACCCGAGGGTGGCTGTTTTGCGGGGGCGTTCGTTGAGGTTCCACTGGGGCCGCGCCGGGTTTTGGGCGTGGTCTGGGGGCCGGGCGAGGGCGGCTATGACCCGGCCAAGGTGCGCCCGGTGACGCGGGTGCTTGACGCCGCGCCGATGGGCGCCGAGATGCGGGCGTTCTTGCTGCGGATGGCGGAATACACGCTGACGCCGCTTTCAGTGATGTTGCGGTTGGCGACGCGGGCGCCGGGGCTGGGTGACCCACCGGGAATGCGCAAGGTCTACCGGCTGGGTGCCGCGCGCCCCGAGCGGATGACCGACGCGCGGGCGCGGGTGCTGGAAGTGCTGGCCGAGCACGGCGGCGCGGGGTTTGCACTGGCCGAGTTGGCCGGGTTGGCCGGGGTCGGGGCGCAGGTGGTCAAGGGGCTGGTGGCTTCGGGCGCGGTGATCGAGGCCGAGGCGCCGCGCGATGCGCCGTTCTTGCGGCTTGACCCGGCCCTGGCGGGCAAGGTGCTGGCACCAGATCAGGCCGACGCGGCGCAGCACTTGCGTGCCCTTGTGCGGGCGGGCGGCTATGGCACCACCTTGCTGCAAGGCGTCACCGGATCGGGCAAGACCGAAGTTTACCTTGAGGCGGTGGCCGAGTGCCTTGCGCAGGGGCGCCAGGCGCTGGTGCTGCTGCCCGAGATCGCCTTGACCGGCGCGTTTCTGGCCCGGGTCGAGGCGCGGTTTGGCGCGCGGCCGGGCGAGTGGCATTCGGGCCAGACCCAGGCTGAACGGCGGCGCCTGTGGCGGATGGCCGGGGCAGGGGGGGTGCAACTGGTCGTGGGCGCGCGATCGGCCCTCTTTTTGCCGTTTCGCGACCTTGGGCTGATCGTCGTCGATGAAGAGCACGACACCGGCTACAAGCAGGAGGAGGGCGCGCTTTACCATGCGCGCGACATGGCGGTGCTGCGCGCTTCGCTGTGCAGCGCGCAGGTGGTGCTGGCTTCGGCTACGCCAAGCCTTGAAACCTGGGTCAACGCCGAGGCGGGCAAATATGCGCGCATCGCCCTGACCAGCCGCTTTGGCGAGGCCGAACTGCCCGAGATGCGGGCGATTGATCTGCGCGCCGAGGCGCAAGAGGCGGGGCGCTGGATCTCGCCGACGCTTGCGACCGAGGTGCAGGCGCGGCTGGATGCGGGCGAGCAGGCGATGCTGTTTCTCAACCGTCGCGGCTATGCGCCGGTCACCGTCTGCCGCGCCTGCGGCCACCAGATCGGCTGCAAGCATTGCGACGCGCGGATGGTCGAGCATCGGTTCCTCAAACGGCTGATGTGCCACCAATGCGGCGAGACCGCGCCGATGCCCGAGGTCTGCCCGGCCTGTGGCGTGGCAGGGCGGCTTTCAGCGCTGGGGCCGGGGGTGGAGCGGCTGGCCGAAGAGGTGGCGGCGCGGTTTCCCGCTGCGCGGCTGGCGGTGCTGTCGTCCGACCTCTTTGGCAGCGCGCGGGCGCTGAAAGAGGCGATCGAGGGCATTGCGGCGGGGGCAGCCGACATCATCATCGGCACCCAGATCGTAGCCAAGGGGCACAATTTCCCGCTGCTGACGCTGGTCGGGGTGATTGACGCCGACCTTGGGTTGCAAGGGTCCGATCTGCGCGCCGCTGAACGCACGTTTCAGCTGATGCGGCAGGTGGCGGGGCGCGCCGGGCGCACCGCGCGGCGCGGCGTGGCGTTGTTGCAGACGCACCAGCCCGAGCACCCGGTGATCCGCGCGATTCTGGCGGGCGACGAAGAGGGCTTCTGGCGCGCCGAGGCTGAAGGGCGCCGCGCCGCCGGGGTGCCGCCGTTCGGCCGCATGGCCGGGATCATCCTTTCCGGCCCCGACCTTGCGCGCGTGTTCGACTTCGGCACCGAACTGGCGCGCCGGGCGGGGCCGCTCAAGCGGATCGGGGCCGAGCTTTACGGCCCCGCCGCCGCCCCCATTGCTCGGGTGCGCGGGCGGCACCGGGTGCGGCTGTTGATCAAGGCAGACCGCGCGGCGCCGTTGCAGGCGGCTATTGCCGAATGGTTGGGGCAGTTCAAGGTGCCGGGGCAGGTGCGGTTGGCGGTTGACATCGACCCCCAGAGCTTCTGGTAAGGGCGCAGGCGGCAGGCCGGAGAACCTGTTCGGATAGCCCCGATGCGCCGGGGCAGCGCGGTCAGGTCAGTTGTTCCCATGCCGCCGTGGCAAGCGCTCGCAGCGCTTCGCGCGGCACCTCGCCCACCACCGCATAGCGCAGGCTGCCATCGACCCACCAAAAGCCCTGCGTCGCCTCCGCTTCGACAAAGCGAAACGCGGTGGTGTTGCTGCCATCGCCGGGTGCGGCATAGAGCGTGATGCGCTGGCCGGTCGCGTTTTCGTACATGAAAACCGCCGCCGTGCCCGGATCGGCCGGCAAAATGCGCCCACCTATCAGAACGAAACCGAAGGCCGCGAAATCAGGGGCGTTGATCTGGTGGCCGAGCCGCTTGGAAAGCCAGCGCGTCAGGTGCTCGGCCTGATCGGCCTTCACCTCGACCGGATGCGTCACCTCGCCGACAAAGGTCTGGTGCGCACGGATCGCCGCATAGACCGCCGCTGTCTGGGTTGCGCTGCCCGCAGACGGCAGTTGTGCCGCGCCCCAGCCGCCGGCGGCGCCCAACGCCACGAGCGCCAGCGCAGCGGCGATGCGCGCGCGGGGGGGCCATGCGTCCCGTGGCGCCGCTTCTGCGCGTACGGCATGGTCCAGCGCCGCGCGCATGGTGGCGGGCAGCGGCTCGGCGGCAATCGGCCCGTAAAGCGCCGCAAGTGCCGCATCTTGCCGGTCCCATTCGGCGAGTGTTGCGCTGGCCGTGGCATCAGGCACGGGCGGGGCTGCAGGCCCGGTGCCGTGCCGCAACAGGATCAGCTCCAGTTCTGAAAGTGGCTGCCGCTCGGTCATGGCTGCACGGTCCCTTCATCGCGCGGCCGTGCCGCTTTTTCAGTTTTGCGGCCGGTCGCGGCGCGCAGGCTGGCGCGCGCGCGGCCCAGACGCGAGGCAAGCGTGCCTTCGGCCAGCCCCAGCACCGCAGCCGCTTCGGCCAGTGACATACCCTCTAGCGCCACCAGCAGCAGTGCCTTTCGCTGGTCTTCGGGCAAGCGCGCAATCGCCGCCTGCACCTCGCGCAGGGCCATGTGGCCCTCTTGCGCGCCGGGGCGGGAAAATTCGGCCATATCCTCGCTGACAAGGGTCAGTTGCACGCCCTTGGGCCGCTGCCGCTGCCCGTCATGATGCAGGTTGACGAGAATGCGGAACATCCAGCCGCGTACGCTGCCCTCGCCGCGCCATCCGGCACGGCGTGCAAGCGCGCGCTCAAGGCAATCCTGCACGAGGTCATCCGCCGCCGTGCGGTCTCGCAGCAGCGCCACCGCGTAGCGGCGCAGCGCGGGTATGGCGGCCTCGATCTCGTCCAGCACGGTCATGCGCGCGCGCCTCGTGCTGGCCTACATGCTCATGATGACATGCCAGACGCCGCCGACACCGTCGCCGGTGACATCGCCGGGCTTGGTGTCTTTGATCCAGAGATAGAGCGGCTTGCCATCATAGGTCCACTGCACGGCGCCATCGGTGCGGGTGGTCAGCCCGAACGCGCCTTCCGGCACTGCGCCCGCAGGGGCAAGCAGCGGCGGCCAGTTCACCGCGCAATTGTTGTAACAGACCGACGTGCCGGGGGTGTCGGGGTCGTAGGTGTAAAGCGTCATGCCATTGGCATCGACCAGAACTTTGCCAAGGCTGGTGTCGGCCGCCACGATGCCGGTTTCGGCCAGCGCTGGGGCTGCAAGCCCTGCCAGAACTGCGGCGAGTGTCAGATGTCTGCGGATCATGTCTGTGCTCCCTGGTTAGCCGGATGTGCCGTCTCCCTCGGCCACCCTGCACCTAAAGACGCGATTAGGGCCGGTTTCATCCCGCCGATCACGCGAAGGTGAGGCGAAAAGGCGTGCGCGCCATTCTGACGCCAGAGGTGAACTTGGCGAGCCTGCAACTTCGGCAAGACCGATTGGCGCGCGGTGTTGCCTGCCTGCCGATCGCTTGCGCCACCGATGAACCACGCAACACGCATCTACTGCGGCGTTTGCGATCAGGCCATCGCGCAAAATGAGGTTACGAGATGCCGCCGGAACGGGTTTCGCGCGATGCGATATTCACAAGGAAGGCGCAGCTGGCAAGGCTCGAAAATGCCGCCGCCAGGCCCGCCGCGATGATGACCGCCCCCCTTCATTGCCCCGTCATTTTCAGCACGACCTTTGCGGTCTGCGCCACCAATAGAATGTCGCCGAAAAGCGTGCCGCCGTGCGAATAGGTATCATCGAACTGCACGCGCTCGACAAACCGCGTGGCGTTGCGGCCATAGACTTGCCATGGCCCGGTAATACCAGGGCGTACACGAAAATAAGAACTGCCGCCGGCGTCAACATAAAGCGGCAGCTGGTCGGGGGTGAAGGGGCGCGGGCCCACCAGGCTCATGTCGCCCATCAGGACGTTCCAGATTTGCGGCAGCTCGTCGAGGCTCGACCTGCGCAAGAACGCCCCTATCCTGGTCACTCGCGGGTCATTTTTCAACTTTTGGTGGCGCTGCCACTCTTGCGCAAGCGCGCGGTTTGCCGCGAGTTCGGCCTGCAAACGGCGCTCGGCATCCGGCACCATGGTGCGCAGCTTCCAGCAGGTAAATGCACGCCCGCCAAACCCCACCCGCTTGTGGCCAAAAAACCCTGGCCCGCCATCGAGTTTGACGAGACACCAGAGGACCGCGATCACCGGCGCCAAAAGCGGCAAGGCCGCCAGCACAAGAAGAGTGTCAAATATCTGCTTGCCCCGATAGCCCGCAGGTCTGGGTGACCAATCGACGCCATGGGCAACATCGAGATCCTGATGGTGTCCGTAGAACATTTGCGCCACCTCCTACCTGCCGGTATGTGCGGGCCCGTTCCCAACGCCGCAGCGGCGCCGAGTGCACAACCTGAAGAGGAGTAAAGGTCTAAAAAAAATCGTGTAAAGAGTGCCTTGGTGGACTTATGGAGCCAGAATGCAATCTACAGTTGTGTGTATCTGATTTGACACAACTTTGTTAATATTTGAGCCGTCATTTGGCGCGCAGCCCTGGCCCGCCGCGACCAGCACCCGGCGGGTTTCATGCTTTATGCGAATCGTGTGGCGCTGCACGCACATGGGCCGCAGCCGGGGCGAGACGTGCTGCCCGCCGCCGCTTTACCCGGCCCCCAACTGTTCCAGCAGGCGGCCATAGGCGGTCTGCCCGATGCGGAAGGCATCGAGGCGGAAAAACTCATCCGGCGCGTGCAGGTTTTCATCGTCGTGCGAAAACCCGAACATCACGGCGTGCACCCCCAGCACATCAAGAAGCGTCGTCATGACCGGAATCGAGCCACCCGCCCGTGTGCGGTAGGGGGCTCGGCCATAGACCTCGGTCAGCACCTTGGCGGCAATGCCGGTCGCGTTGTGGCCCGCGGGCACTTGGAACGGGTCGGCGCGGCCGGGGTTCTGGATCAGCGCGGCGCGCACGCCGGGCGGGCAATGCGCCGCCACATGCGCGCGGATCGCCGCAAAGATCGCTTCGGGGGACTGCGCGGCGACAAGGCGGCAGGTGATCTTGGCGCGCGCTTCGGCGGGCAGCACGGTCTTGGTGCCCGCGCCCTGCCAGCCGCTGGTCAGCCCGTTCACATCAAGCGTGGGCCGCGCCCAAAGCCGCTCGCGGGTGCTGTATCCGGGTTCGCCAAAGGGCGCGGGCGCGCCGGTTTCGGCCAGATAGGCGGCCTCGTCATAGGGCACCCGGGCGATGGCGGCGCGATCAGCATCCGAAAGTGGGGTCACATCATCGTAAAACCCGGCCACTGTCACCAGCCCGTCTACCGATTTGAGAGAACCCAGCAGCTGCGCCAGCGCCATCGCCGGGTTGGCAATGCCGCCGCCGTGCAGCCCCGAATGCAGGTCTGACCGGGCGGCGCGCACCACCAGTTCCATCGACACCAGCCCCTTGAGCGCCTCGACAATCTGCGGCTGGCCGGGCGCCCATTGCAGCCCGTCGGCAGAAAAGATCATGTCGGCCTGCAACCGCCCGGCATGCGCCTGCACGAAAGGCGGAAGGTCGGGCGAACCGATCTCTTCCTGCCCTTCGAAGAAGAACTTCACGTTGACCGGCAGACTGCCTGCGGTGCGCAACATCGCTTCAACCGCAAGGATCGGAATCAGCATTCCGCCCTTGTCGTCTGATGCGCCGCGCCCCCAAAGCCGCCCGTCACGGATCTCGGGGTCAAAGGGCGGCGCGGCCCATAGTTCGAACGGCTCGGCGGGCTGCACATCGAAATGGCCGTAGATGAGCACCGTGGGCTTGTCGGCCCCGGCGTGCAGCCAATCGGCGCAGACCACCGGGTGCCCTGCGGTCGCCAGCACCTCGGCGTGCTCGGCCCCGGCGGCGGTCAGCCGTGCTGCCACCCAGTCGGCGGCGCGCCGCACATCAGCGATGTTTTCGGGCTTGGCGGAAACCGACGGGATGCGCACAAATTCGATCAACTCTTGCACAAACCGGTCCTGCTCGCGGTCGAGGTAGGTTTGCCAGGTCATGATGCCTCCAGGTGCTTGCGCGGCCTTGGCCGCAGCGTTCAGAGTCGGGCCGCTCAGCGCCGCGTCATTTCAACTGGCTGTCCTTCGGCCCGCGCCGATTGATACCACCGCGCGGTGTCCGTTGCGCGTCGCGCAACTTCTGGCATTCGAGGCACAGCTGCACGCCGGGCACCGCGCGCTGGCGCGCCTCGGAAATCGGCTCTTCGCACTCCGCGCAGTGGCTTCGGCTTGCACCGCCCGGAAGGCGCCGCGCCTGCATTCGCCGCAACTCATCTTCGATCGAGGCTTCGATCTGCTCATTCACCGCGCCGTCGCGCGCCCAGCCTCCGGCCATCGCATCCGCTCCCATTGTCGCGG
This sequence comes from Paracoccaceae bacterium, assembly GCA_019429405.1. GTDB lineage: Bacteria > Pseudomonadota > Alphaproteobacteria > Rhodobacterales > Rhodobacteraceae > UBA6213. Next base: position 50,861 of record JAHYIZ010000009.1, on the reverse strand, counting down.
CCCAGCCTAAACCCGGCGCACGCTGCAGGTCAAAGGCTCAGCGTGGCGCTGGCCCGGAGCGGGCGGCTGGACCCAACGGGCCGGGCAGAGTATAGCCACGGGCATGAAGATTGACGCTGAAATCGACGCGACCGGGCTGCTCTGTCCGCTGCCGGTGCTCAAGGCGCGCAAGCGGCTGGCGTCGCTGGCGCCGGGGCAGGTGTTGCGGCTTCTTGCGACAGACCCGGCGGCGGTGCTGGATGTGCCGCATTACTGTAGTGAGGCGGGGCATGCGCTGATAGATCAGACCGCAGACGGCGCCATAACGGCCTATGTGATCCGTCGCGGCGGCTAACGCGCGAGGCGCGCGATGGGTTCGGCCAACGCCAGATCCTCGGGTGTATTGACGTTGAAGAAGGGGTCGAAACGGCTGGCATCAAACTGCGCGGCGCCCGCGCCATGGCGGTCGGCCCAAAGCATGGCCTTGCGCAGCCCCCCTTTCAGCGCGGCGCGCAGATCGTCGCGCAGCGCCACCGGCCAGAGCCCGAAGGTCGGGTGCCGCTGCGCCCGGCCCGCTGCATCAATGCCGACGCAGATCGCGATGCCCGTCGGCCCCGCGGCAGCGCGCAGGCGTTCCACCAGATCGGCGGGGAAAAACGGCGTATCGGCCGGCGCCGTCACGACTGCGCCAAAGCCCTGCGTTGCGGCCCAGTCCAGCCCCGCCAGCACCCCGGCAAGCGGGCCGGGATGGTCGGGCAGACTGTCGGGCAGAACCGGCAGGCCATAGCTCGCAAACCGCGCCGCGTCGCCATTGGCGTTGATCGCCAGCGCCGCCACTTGGGGTGCGAGCCGCGCGATCACATGGTCAATGATCGGCTGCCCGGCAACATGGCAAAACCCCTTGTCGCCACCGCCCATCCGCCGTGCGCGCCCGCCCGCAAGGATCACACCAGCCAGATTAGCGCGCATCCGGGGCGCCCTGCCTTGCGCGCCCGCGCCTTGCGGAAGGCAAATCCTGCGGCACCCGCGTCGCATCAAACCCGCCGCCGCGCGCCCTGCGGCGCGCAGCGCTCGGGTCGGGGCGATCTGTCAGTGTGCCGGGCGTGCAGCGCATACCCGATGGCGCGCCAACATCTGTAGCGGGCAGGGCGGGTGCGCCTGCGCCCCGTGCCTCAGTTCGATTGGCCATGGCAAGGTTGCCCCTGCGTGAGGTTGGCGAGGTCTGCCAATATCGGGCAATCGGGGCGCTCGTCGCCCGCACAGGCCTCGACCAGATGCGAAAGCGTCTGCCGCATCTGGGTCAAGTCCCCGATCTTGCGATCAATGCAGGCCAGATGGTCTTGCGCAACCTGTTTGACATCGGCACTCGCACGGGCGCGGTCTCGGTAGAGCGTCAGCAAGGTGCGGCAATCCTCGATCGAGAAGCCGAGCGAGCGCGCGCGCCCCAGAAAGGCCAGTTTGTGCAGGTCGCTCTCGCGAAACCTGCGATAGCCGTTGGCGCCGCGCAGTGGTTCGATCAACCCGATGTCTTCGTAATAGCGGATGGTCTTGGCCGGCAGGCCGCAACGTTGTGCCACATCGCCAATGTTCATTGCCCGATCCTTGCTTTTACGCGCATCGCACCAGAGAAGCGCAGAGGGCCACAATACCTTCCAGTAAAGGGAGGGTCAAGGCCGGGAACGCATGCCGCCATCAGCGCGCAAATATTCGCCTTGCCGCATGTTTCGTACTTGACCTTCCAGTGCTGGAAACTCTCATCTTCACCGCAGCTTGCCAATGGAGATGCAAATGACTCGGTTTGAAGTACCTGAAATGAGTTGCGGCCACTGCACCGCCGCCATCACCAAGGCCATTGGCGCCGCGGATGCAGGCGCCAGCGTTGCCTGTGATCTGGCGACCCATACCGTAACGGTCGCCAGCGCAGCACTCAGCAATGAGGCGCTGATTGCGGTGATCAAGGGGGCGGGCTACGCCGCAGCCCCGGCGCGCTAGGCGGCCCGGCGCCCTTTGCCGCGGCTCAGGGCGTGCGCTCGGCTTCGGTGCGCGCCGCCTGCACCGCGCGTTCGCGCTCGGGCCAGGTTGATTTTATGTAGCCGAGAATATCGCCAATCTCGGCATCGGTCAGCGCATCGGCAAAGCCGGGCATGCCGCTGTCAAAGACCAATCCTCGTTGTGCCAATGCCTCTGCGCCACCGAGCTTGATGTAATCGAACAGCAGGGCATCGCCGTGGTGCCAGGTATGGCCGGTCTCGTCGTGCGGTGGCGGTGGCAGGCGACCATCGGGGCCGGGTATCTGCCAATCTTCGGCACCTTCCCGATTGGCGCCGTGGCAGGCGGCGCAGGTGGCCTGGTAGAGCGCCTCGCCGGAGGCCAGATCGACTGCGGCAATCGGGCTGGCCGGGGGCCTGCCGTCCACGCCACGCCACCAGACCCCGGCAGCGATGGCCGCGATCAGCACCGCCGCCCCTGCCGGCATCAGGGTGCGCATGGGCGGCTTTGCCATCAAGCTGGCGCCAGCCTTCCTTTTCACGATCTTGGAATGCCGTTTTCGCGCTGCACTTCGCGAATATAGGCCTCAATGCTTTTCACGATGCCCGGCGGCACACCGGGAACGGGCTCCATGTCGCCGAAATGCCAGTGATGCGCCGGAACGCCCTTTTGCACCGCCGAGAGGAACGAGATCAGCGGGTGGTGGTTCGGCTCGTAGATGAAATGGATCAGCGGTGGCGCAGTGCCATTGATACCGCCTGCGTTTTCGCCATGGCATGACGCGCATTTTGCATCGAATGCCCGCTTGCCCGTCTGCGCCATGGGCGAAAACGTGGCGGGCAGCTTGGGCGCGACCAGCGGCGCTCCGAGCGGAATGCCCGACGTGTCGGGCGGCACCATCGAGTGCCCCGCAACCATGGGCGAACCGAAGGAAATCGTCTGGGCGCCCAGATCGGCGGGCAGGACACCCGCAATCATCAGCGCGCCGAGGCCGGAGGCAAGGATTCTGTTCATTCGCAACCTTATATCATTTCTCTGGGCGGTCGCCCCGTGCGACCGGTTCTGTTTCAGCAAACTGCGCAAGCCGCGACGCGGTCGGATGGTTGGCGGCGCCAGATGTCTTGCACATCCCCGCCCCCTCGTCGCAATTGCCATCGCGGCATGTTTGCGACCTTCCCGCACGGGAAGGTCAACCGGCCCGCGCCTCACGAATAGGTGAGCGCGTGGCCCTGTAAAATGCCCCGCTGCATTCCCGCGCCGATTGTGCTTCGGCATCGTGGCCCGCCACGGCGCCGCTGAGCGATGGTGTTGCCCCTCGCCGGGGCTTGTGTGAACCTGCCCAAAAGGTTAACCGATCAGCTGTAATCTTTGATGCGCCGCTTGCCGTCCCCTGACCGAGGGCTGCAACTTGGCGGCGACAGTACAACACGAGTTTGCGAGGCGTGCATGAAAATAGCGATGATTGGTACCGGCTATGTGGGCCTCGTTTCCGGGGTCTGCTTTTCCGATTTCGGGCACGACGTGGTCTGCGTTGATAAGGACCCGCGCAAGATCGAGCTTCTGATGGCGGGCAAGGCGCCGATCTACGAGCCGGGGCTTGAGGATCTGATGTCCAAGAACGTCGCCGCCGGGCGGCTTTCGTTTTCGCTTGACCTTGCGGCGGCGGTTGCTGGGGCCGATGCGGTGTTCATTGCTGTGGGCACCCCGACGCGGCGCGGCGACGGCCATGCCGACCTTTCTTATGTGATGGCCGCCGCCGAGGAAATTGCCGCAGCGCTGACCGGCTACGCGGTGGTGGTGACCAAATCGACCGTGCCGGTCGGCACCAACCGCGCCGTGAAGCAGGTGATCCGCAAGGCGCGCCCCGAGGCCGAGTTCGACGTTTCCTCCAACCCCGAATTTCTGCGCGAGGGCGCGGCGATCGACGATTTCATGCGGCCCGACCGGGTAGTGGTGGGCGCCGCCTCTGAGCGTGCGCGCGAGGTGATGGGCGAAATCTATCGGCCGCTGTTCCTGCGTGAGTTTCCGGTGCTCTACACCGATCTTGAAACCGCCGAGATGATCAAATACGCGGCCAACGCATTTCTGGCCACCAAGATCACCTTCATCAACGAGATCGCCCAGCTTTGCGAGCGGGTTGGCGCCGATATCAAGCAAGTTTCGCGCGGCATGGGGCTCGATGGCCGCATCGGCAACAAGTTCCTGCATGCCGGCCCCGGCTACGGCGGTTCATGCTTCCCCAAGGATACGCAGGCCTTGGCGCGGATGGGGCAAGACAATGCGGTGCCGATGCAGATCACCGAGACCGTGATCAAGGTGAATGACGAGATCAAGCGGCGGATGATCGACAAGATCACCGACCTTTGTGGCGGTTCGGTGAACGGCAAGGTGGTGGCCATTCTGGGCGTGACCTTCAAGCCCAACACCGACGACATGCGCGACGCGCCAGCCCTGACGATCGTGCCGGCACTGGTGGGCGGTGGCGCCAAGGTGCGGGTGGTTGACCCGCAGGGCCGCGCCGAGGGCGAGGCGCTTCTGCCCGGCGTGCATTGGATGGACGATGCCTACAAGGCCGCGCAGAAGGCCGATTGCGTGGTGATATTGACCGAATGGAACGAGTTTCGCGCGCTCGACCTTGCCAAGCTCGCCAAAAAGATGGCGACGCCCCGCATGGCCGATCTGCGCAACATCTATTCGGCGAAGGACGCCAAGAAGGCGGGCTTTGAGGCCTATGTCAGCGTCGGGCGATAGAAGCGCATTCCGAAAAGAGAGGTGGTTCAGTTTATCTGAACCGAGGTTTCGGGTGCACGGCACAAGGCCCGCCTCGCTTACCGTCGCCCGCCTCGCTTCCCGCCCCTTTGTCCCGGCCTGCCGCCTGTCGATCTGCCACCGCCCTTCACCGCCTTCTCGGCTGCCGCTTCCACCTCGGATTGCCGCGCCAGCGGGTCATCTGACACCGCCAGTTCCACCGCCTCCAGCCGCCGCACCTCGTCGCGCAGCCTGGCGGCCTCTTCGAATTCGAGGTTTTCGGCGGCCTTGCGCATCGCCACCCGCATTGCGTCAAGGTGTGCGGCAAGGTTCGCCCCCACCATCGGGCGGTCAACCCGCGCGGTCACGCGGGCCATGTCGGTATCGCCCTTGAACTGCCCCGCCATCACGTCGTCGATGTTCTTGCGGATGGTTTGCGGGGTGATGCTGTGTTCGACGTTGTAGGCCACCTGCCGCGCCCTGCGGCGGTCGGTTTCATGTATCGCACGCTCCATGCTGCCGGTGATGCGGTCGGCATACATGATAACGCGGCCTTCGACGTTGCGCGCGGCGCGCCCGATGGTCTGGATCAGCGAGGTTTCCGACCGCAGGAATCCCTCTTTATCGGCATCGAGAATGGCCACCAGCCCGCATTCGGGAATATCGAGCCCCTCGCGCAAAAGGTTGATGCCCACCAGCACATCGAAGGCCCCCAGCCGCAGGTCGCGCAAGATCTCGATGCGCTCGATGGTGTCGATATCCGAGTGCATGTAGCGCACGCGAATGCCCTGTTCGTGCAGGTATTCGGTCAGGTCTTCGGCCATGCGCTTGGTCAGCGTGGTCACCAGTGTGCGGAACCCGGCCTGCGCCACGCGGCGCGCCTCGTGCATCAGGTCATCGACCTGGCTCTCGACGGGCCGTATTTCGATTTGCGGATCGACAAGGCCGGTGGGGCGGATCACCTGTTCGGTGAAAACGCCACCCGCCTGCGCCATTTCCCATGCCGCCGGGGTAGCCGACACGAACACCGATTGCGGTCGCATCGCATCCCACTCTTCAAACTTCAGCGGGCGGTTATCCATGCACGAGGGCAGGCGGAAGCCGTGCTCGGCGAGGGTCATCTTGCGCCGGAAGTCGCCCTTGTACATGCCACCGATCTGCGGCACCGAAACGTGCGACTCGTCTGCAAAGACAATGGCGTGGTCAGGGATGAATTCAAAGAGCGTGGGTGGCGGCTCGCCGGGGGCGCGGCCGGTGAGGTAGCGCGAATAGTTCTCGATCCCGGCACAGACGCCGGTCGCCTCAAGCATTTCCAGATCGAAATTGCAGCGCTGTTCCAGCCGCTGCGCTTCTAGCAGTTTGCCTTCGCCGGTCAGTTGCGCCAGCCGCAGCGCCAACTCTGCCTTGATGCCCTTGATCGCCTGCCGCAAGGTCGGGCGCGGGGTCACATAGTGGCTGTTGGCATAAATGCGGATCTTGTCGAAAGCATCGGTCTTGGTGCCGGTCAGCGGGTCAAACTCGGTGATGTTTTCCAGCTCTTCGCCAAAGAACGAAAACCGCCAGGCGCGGTCTTCGAGGTGGGCGGGCCAAAGGTCCACCGTGTCGCCCTTGACCCGGAAAGAGCCGCGCGCAAATGCCGCGTCGAGCCGTTTGTAGGCCTGCGCCACCAGCTCTGAAATGAACTTGCGCTGTTCGTAAAGCTGGCCGACCACCAGATCCTGCGTCATCGCCGAATAGGTTTCGACCGAGCCGATGCCGTAGATACACGAAACCGAGGCGACGATGATCACATCATCACGTTCCAACAGCGCCCGCGTGGCCGAATGGCGCATGCGGTCGATCTGCTCGTTGATCTGGGATTCCTTTTCTATGTAGGTGTCAGTGCGCGCGACATAGGCTTCGGGCTGGTAATAGTCGTAATAGCTGACGAAATATTCCACCGCGTTTTCGGGAAAGAAATTCTTGAACTCGCCGTAAAGCTGCGCCGCGAGGGTCTTGTTGGGGGCAAGGATGATGGCGGGGCGCTGGGTCTGCTCGATCACCTTTGCCATGGTGAAGGTCTTGCCGGTGCCGGTCGCGCCCAGCAAAACCTGATTGCGCTCGCCCGCTTCGATTGCCGACGAAAGCTCGGCAATCGCGGCGGGCTGATCGCCTGCGGCGGTGTAATCGGTGTGCATCACGAACCGCCGCCCGCCCTCCAGCTTGGGCCGGGTCAGAACCTCGGGGCGGGGGCCGGGGGTGTTGGTGGTGTTGTGGGGCATGGCATCCTCATCGCGGCCCCTCAGATTTGATCTGTTTTTGTTCACATGCAAGGGGTTACGCAAAAGGTTATTGGAAGGTTAAGACATATTCGTAATTTTATCAATAAACACAAAGGCTTCTGCGCAAAATTGCTTGCCGGCGCAGGATGCCCGGATTATGGTTTACGGGCAAGCAGCAAAGGCTGCCGACCGTTGCACCACCCCCACCCCTCGCTCCCCCGCACGGTCGGCAGCATCCTTTGCCCAAAGCGTCACACCCGGCCTTGCCGTTGCGCTGGGGGCTTGCACTTTCGCGCCAGCTTCACGATAACGGGCCAACGGATTTGACGGGAGTTTTGCCATGCGTGCGCGCATCTATCAGCCTGCCCGAAACGCCATGCAGTCGGGCTCTGCCAAGACCAGGGTCTGGGTGCTGGAATACGCCCCCGCCGAGCAGCGTGAGATCGACCCGCTGATGGGCTGGACCGGCTCGGGCGACATGCAAGCGCAGGTGCGGCTGAAGTTCGACAGCCGCGAAGCGGCCGAAGCCTATGCACGCGCCAACGGCATCGAGGCCACGGTGGCCGAACCGCACAAGCGCAAGGCCACCATCCGCCCCGGCGGCTACGGCGACAATTTCGCTACGGCGCGCCGCGAGGTCTGGACCCACTGACGGGCACGCCAAACCCGAGGATGAGGCCCTTTTGTCCAAGGCAGGTTGATGCGTTTTGATCTTTGGCTTGCCTTTGCAGGCACCTTTGCACTTCTTTGCCTGCTGCCCGGCCCAAGTGTGCTGATGGTGCTGGGGCAGGCATTCGGGCGTGGCCTGCCGGCCGCGCTTCGGGCGATTCTGGGCGACGTTGCCGGCGGGCTGGTGATGATGAGCCTGGCCTTCTTCGCGCAATTCATCGACCCTGCCCGTCCGTTTGTGCCGCAAGCGGCACTTCTGATGTTCAGCGCCAGCCTGATCACGGCATCGGTGCTCTTCGGCTATGCGCTTCTTGCCGCGCGCGCCTTGCAAGCACTTGGCGGGGCACGGGCGCGGCGGCGGCTGGGCTATTGCGGCGGCGGCCTGTTTCTGGGCGGCGCTGCCCTGATGGCGCGGGCGCAACCTTGAAGACCTTTCCCCTGCCGCTTCTCCTTTGCAAAATATCCCCTGCGGAGCGTGCTTCGCGTGTCGCTTGTGAACCTGTTGCCAGTGAGGCGAGGATGATCACGATTTCGCCCGAAAGCCCGCTGGCACCCGAACTCGCGCTTTTGCATGCCCGCCACTCCGAGGCGATGCACGCCGACACGCCGCCCCAAAGCATCCACATGTTGCCAGCGGGTGCGCTGGCCGCGCCCGGCATCGCGTTTTTCGTGATGCGTGAAGGCGGCGTGCCGCTGGGCATGGGCGCCCTGAAGCGGATCGACGCCGCGCACGCCGAGATCAAGTCGATGCACATTCTGCACGAGGCGCGCGGGCGCGGGCTCGCGCGGCGGATGCTGAATCACCTCATGGCCGAGGCCAAGGCGGCGGGTTTTTCCCGCCTGAGCCTTGAAACCGGGGCGCAGCCCAGCTTTGCGGCCGCCCGCGCGCTTTATGCCAGCGCAGGGTTTGCCGAATGTGGCCCGTTTGAGGGTTACGGCCCCGATCCGATGAGCAGCTTCATGACCCGCGCCCTCTGAGGGGCTTGCACGCCGCGCGCCGCCATAGGAAAAGGGCAGGCGCGGTCCCGTAGCTCAACTGGATAGAGCACCTGACTTCTAATCAGGATGTTGCGGGTTCGAGTCCTGCCGGGATCGCCAGACATCAGGGGGCAGAATGCGGGTTTTCATCAACGGGTTCGGGCGGATCGGGCGGTCAGTGCTGCGTGCATGGGCCTTGGCGCCAGGGCGTTGGCCGGGGCTGGAGATTGTCGGCATCAATGATATCGCGGCACCCGAAATGTGCGCTTACCTGATGCAATATGACAGTGTCTTTGGCCCGTTTCCGGGGCAGGTGGCCCTGGAGGGCGGAGCACTGGTGGTGAACGGGTGCCCAATTGCGCTTTACCGCACCGCAGATATCTCCGTGCTGAACCTGGGCGGTGTCGATTTGGTGCTGGAATGCACAGGCCGCGCCGATGGCGCCGAAATCGCCGGGGCGGGTCTGCGGGCCGGGGCGGGCCGGGTGCTGGTTTCGGGGCCATCGGCGGCGGCAGAGTTTACCGTGGTGCTCGGCGCGAATGAGCGCGGGCTGGCGGGGCAGCGGGTGCTTTCGAATGCCTCCTGCACCACCAACGCGCTGGCGCCGCTGGTGCGGTTGCTCGATGAAGGCTGGGGGGTGGTGACCGCCAGCATGACAACAATTCACTGCTATACCGGCAGCCAGCCAACGGTCGATGCGCCGGGTGCCGATTTTGCCCGCAGTCGCGCGGCGGCGCTGAGCATGGTGCCCACCACCACAAGCGCGCAGCGGTTGCTCGACGCGGTGCTGCCCGAGATTGCCGGGCGGATCGAGGGGTCGGCGGTGCGGGTGCCGGTGGCGAGCGTGTCGGCGGTTGATCTGGCGGTCGTGACAGCGCGAACTGCCACCGCGGCGTCGGTTAACGCGGCCTTTCGCGCCGCGGGTGGGGTAATCGGCGCCACCGATCTGCCGCTGGTCAGCACAGATCTGCGCGCGCGGCCTGAAAGCATCGTGATGGCCTGCCCGGAAACACGGGTAACGCCGCAGGGCATGCTGCGGGTGTTCGGCTGGTATGACAACGAATGGGGCTTTGCCAACCGCATGCTTGATGTGGCGAAGCTGCTGAAATGAAAACCCCGCCCGAAAGGGCGGGGTTTTGCAAGTGCGGTGGCGCCCGATCAGTTCCGGTTGCCGAGGAATTGCAGCAGGAACATGAACAGGTTGAGGAAGTCGAGGTAAAGCCGCAGGGCGCCCATGATAGCGGCCTTGCCGACAAACTCGCTATCCGACTGCGCCATTTGCAGGTAGGTGTTCTTGATGTTCTGCGTGTCAAACGCGGTCAGGCCAGCAAAAATCAGCACGCCGATCACCGAGATGGCAAACTGCATGGCGGACGATTGCAGGAACAGGTTCACCACCATCGCCACGATGAGGCCAATGAGGCCCATCATCAGGAACGACCCCATGCCGGTTAGGTCGCGCTTGGTGGTGTAGCCGTAAAGCGACAGGCCCGCGAACGAGATCGCGGTGATCAGGAAGGTCTGCACGATCGAGAAGCTGGTATAGACGGCGAAGATCCAGCTGACAGAAATGCCCATCAGCGCGGCAAAGCCCCAGAACACCAGTTGCGCGGTGGCGAGATTCATGCGCCCCATCAACGAGCCGAAGGCAAAGACCACGGCGAGGGGGGCGAACATGACCACCCATTTGAGCGGCGAGAGGTAAAGCGTCTTGCCAAACTCGGTCAGGTAGGTGTTGGCGCCGATCTGGTAGGGCGTCGGGTCGGCCGAAAGCGCCAGCGACGCCATCATCCAGGCGGCGGCGCCGGTGATCAGCATGGCAACCGACATCAGGCCATAGACGCGATTCATATAGGCCCGCAGACCCTCGTCGATCTGCAGGGTCCGGGCGCCGGCCTGGGCGGTGCGGATAGTGCGGTAGTCAGCCATTTATAGCCTCCAAAGGGTCAAACGGTGGCGCGCGCAAAACAGTGCGCGCCGTAGCAGACAATATCGGGGCAGCGGCGGCGGATTTCAAGCGCTTTGGCGGCTCAGCCCGTCATCGTGACCACGACCTTGCCGGTGCTGGCCCGCTCGCGCAGCAGCGCCAGCGCCTCGGCGGCGCGCGAAAGCGGCAATGTGGCGCCGACATGCGGTTTGAGCGCGCCCTCGGCATGCCAGCCGAGCAGGGTTTGCAGACTGAAAGCGGCAAGCTCGGGGGCAAGCCGCTGATAGCCGCCCCAGTAAAATCCGTGCAAGGCGATGTTCTTGACCAGCAGGTGATTGGCCGGAAACTCGGGCACCTGACCTGAGGCAAAGCCGATCATGAGGTAGCGCCCGCCGGGGTTGGTGGCCGCCAATGCCTCGCGCGAAAGGGCGCCGCCAACCGCGTCAAACACCACATCAGCGCCGCCCAATGCGCGCACCGCGGCCTTGAGCCCGCCGGCCGTGCTGTCGATCAGATGCGCCGCCCCGGCCGCCTCGGCAATCGCCAGACGATCGGCCCCGCGCGCCACCGCGATCACCCGCGCGCCCATGTGCCTGCCGATCTCGACCGCGGTCAGGCCCACGCCGCCCGCTGCGCCCAGCACCAAAAGCGTCTCGCCGGGCAACAGGCGCGCACGGTGGCTGAGCGCTAGATGAGAGGTGCCATAGGCAATCTGGAAGGCGGCAGCATGTTCAAAGCTCATCGCGTCGGGCAATGCCATGCAGCGGTGCGCGTCAAAGCAGCCGTATTCTGCCAGCCCACCCTGCCCGGCATAAACCGCAACACGGGTGCCGAGTGCGGGTGCCACAACCCCCGCCCCAACTGCCTCGACCGTGCCCGCAAGTTCCAGACCGAGCGTGAAGGGCAGGGTCGGGCGTTCCTGATAGGTGCCATCGACCATCAGCAGGTCGGCAAAGTTGAGCCCGCAGGCCGCGATCTTCAGCCGCACTTCGCCGGGGCCGGGTTGGGGCAACGGCAGGGAACCCAGAACAGGGGCGGAACCGGCAGTCACTAATCGAAATGCGCGCATAGTCCAAAACTCCCAGCCGCAGGCTACATCGGGGGCTGGAATGGTTCCAGCCTTAACTTGAGCAGCAGTCTTGATTCAGATCAACACGCCTGAGGCGAGAGAGTGATTCTCGGTTCGCGCGGAGGATGGGCGACAATTTGCCGCAGGCTTCGGCGGCAGCGGGTGGAAATTTGTGCGACGGACCTGTCTTTTTCGGCAGGTTTGCTTGAAAATTTCGACTGTTAACTGGAAACACAGGGAAATGTGGCGATTATGGTTGTCGGGACCTAGGAGTAACGAATGAAACACCCGGTAGATGTGCACGTAGGCAAGCGGATTCGTCAGCGGCGTTGGCTGATCGGCATGACGCAACAACAGTTGGCGGATCAGGTTGGGATCAAGTTCCAGCAGATTCAGAAATATGAGACCGGCATGAACCGCGTCTCTGCGTCGCGGCTGTGGGATATCGCCGAGGCGGTCGGGGTCTCGATTTCGTTCTTCTTCGACGGACTGGGTGAGAACGAGACGCCTGCCGACAAGGCGACCGCCGACCTGATGGCCGACAAGGAAGCGCTGCAGCTCGTGCGCTCATATTATGCCATTCCCGAGGCGCAACGTCGCCGGCTGTTCGACCTTGCCAAGGTGCTTTCGCACGCCGCCTGAAACTTCGCTTGACCCCGGCTTGCGCCGCCGCTACCGCTGCGCCCCGAACATCAGGGGGCAGCGATGCGCGATGCGTTGGGACGGCTGAGCGAGGCTGAGCGGCACGAATTGATGGCGGTGGCAGGCGCGCTTGCCGATGCCGCGCGCCGCGAAACGCTTGCGCATTTTCGCTCCGATAGCTTGGGTGCCGAAAGCAAGGAAAGCCTGCGGTTTGATCCGGTGACAGTGGCCGACCGCGCCAGTGAGCGGGCGATGCGCGCCATTCTGGCGCTGCGTCGCCCTTTTGACGGTATTCTGGGTGAGGAGTTTGGCCCGCGCGAGGGAACCAGCGGCTTCACCTGGGTGCTGGACCCGATCGACGGCACGCGTGGGTACCTGTCGGGAACCCCGACCTGGGGCGTTCTGGTGGCGGTCCGCGATGCCACCGGGCCGCTTTTTGGCTTGATCGACCAGCCCTATATTGGCGAGCGCTTTGCGGGCGGGTTCGGTATGGCCGAGGTGGTTGGGCCGATGGGGCGCAAGGGCTTGCGCGCGCGCGCGCCGCGCCCGCTTTCGCAAGGCATCCTGTTTTCGACCTTTCCCGAAGTTGGCACCCCTGCTGAAGGTGCCGCCTTCGCGCGGCTGGCGCGCGAGATGCGGCTGGTGCGCTATGGCATGGATTGCTACGCCTATGCGCTGGTGGCGGCAGGGCAGATTGACCTTGTGGTCGAGGCAGGCCTGCAACCCTATGACGTTGCGGCACCGATTGCGGTGATCGAGGCGGCGGGCGGCATTGTGACCAACTGGCAGGGCGGCCCGGCGGCAGGTGGCGGGCAGATCCTCGCCGCCGCCAATTCTGCGGTGCACGCGGCGGCCATGGCGGCGTTGAACGGCTGATGCCATGCGCCCGGCGCGCGGGCGGCGCAGGGGGCGCTGCCCCCCGGGGCCTTGCGGCCGCACCCCCCGAGGTATTTGCGGCATTGAAGAAGACGGGGGTCAGGTTTCGCGCTGGCTGCGGGCAAGCCGCCCGTTCACCCATGTGGCACGGATGGCGCGGTCGTCACCCATCATGATGGTGGGGAACAGCGCCTGCCAAAGGTCATCGGCGCGTGCACTGCGCTGCGCGATGGCAGGGGTCGAGGCGAGGTCGAGCACCACGAGATCCGCCTCCATGCCCGGCGCCAGGGTGCCCACCTTGTCGGCCAGCCCCAGCGCGCGCGCCGAACCTGCGGTGGCAAGCCAGATCAGCTGCGCGGGATGCAGCGTGGCATGGCGCAATTGTGCCACCTCATAGGCCGCGGCCATGGTGCGCAGCATCGAAAACGACGAGCCGCCGCCGGTGTCTGTGGCCAGCCCCACGCGAAGCCCCGCCGTGGCAAGGCCCGCCATGTCGAACAGGCCCGAGCCGATGAAGGTGTTTGAGGTCGGGCAATGGGCGATGGCGGCACCCACTTCGCGCAGACGGTCGCGCTCGCGCCCGGTCAGGTGGATGGCGTGGCCAAAAATGGCGTCCGGGCGCAGCAACCCGTGCGTCTCGTAAACGTCGAGGTAATCGCGCGATTGCGGGAAAAGTGCTTTTACCCAGGTGATTTCGTCCGGTTGTTCGCTCAAATGGGTCTGCATCAGACAATCGGGGTGTTCGGCCCAAAGCGCGCCAAGGGCGCCAAGCTGTTCGGGTGTCGAGGTGGGGGCAAAGCGCGGCGTGATGACATAACCTGCGCGCCCGACCCCATGCCAGCGCTGCAGCAGGGCGCGGCTGTCATCATAGGCAGATTGCGCGGTGTCGCGCAGGGTGTCGGGGGCGTTGCGATCCATGCAGGTCTTGCCCGCCAGCACCCGCATCTGCCGAGCTTCGGCGGCGGTGAAAAAGGCATCGACGCTGGCGGGGTGGATGGTGGCAAAGCTGCACAGGCTGGTGGTGCCATGTGCCAGCGCGAGGTCAAGCGCGCGCCCGGCGATTTCGGCGGCATAGGCGGGGTCGGCAAAACGTGCCTCTTCGGGGAATGTGTAGGTGTTCAGCCAGTCGATCAGCCGCTTGCCCCAGCTGGCGATGATCGCGGTCTGCGGGTAGTGCATATGTGCGTCGATGAAACCCGCCGAAATCAGTGCGGCGCCGTAATCGTGCCGGGTGGCGGCCGGATGCGCGGCGGCCAGCGTAGCGCCATCGCCCACCGCCACAATCCGCCCGGCTTCGACCAGCACCCCGCCACGCTGCCAATGGCGCGCGGCGCCGGGCCCCTCGATGAAGGGGTCAGCGGCAAAGCTCAGCACCTGTCCGATCAGCAAATCTGTCATGCCACCCCCGTATGCAGCCCCTGGCGCATGCTAGGGGGTTGCCACGTCGCGGTCTACTGCCTGGCCCTTGCGGCAGGGCGAACCGCGCTGATAGGATGCGCCGCACAAGCAAGGGCGGCAACCGGGTGAGCGATATTGCACTGCACAAAGCTGCGGCGCGCAAGGCAGCCGAGAGCGTGCGGGCCGAGGCCCATGCGCGGGGGCAGGGCACGGCGGCAGAGCGGCTAGCGGCGGCGCTGGCGCCCTTCGCAGGGCTGGTGCTGGCGGGCTACATGCCGATGCGCAGCGAAATCGACCCCCTGCCCGCGATGTCCGCCCATTCCGGCCCGGTATCGGTGCCGGTGATCCTTGGTCGCGGCCAGCCGCTTGGCTTTCGCGCCTGGGCCCCCGGCGCGGCCATGCAGCGCGGGCAGTTTGGCGCCCTGATCCCCGTGGCGGGCGCTTGGCTGACCCCGCGCGTACTGGTCGTGCCGCTTCTGGCCTTTGATGCGCGCGGCTATCGGCTGGGCTATGGCGGCGGCTTTTATGACCGGACCCTGGCCGAGCTGCGCGCGCGCGGTCCGGTCACGGCGATCGGCTTTGCCTTTGGCGCGCAGCAGGTTCACGAAGTGCCCACCGAGGCCACCGACGAAAAACTCGATCTCGTGGTCACCGAAGCCGACACCTTCGGCCCTTTCTGACATCTTCATCGCGCAAATACCCCGGGGGTCCGGGGGCTGGCCCCCGGCCTATGCTCCGGGCTTGCCCTTTCCGCCTGCAGCCCCTAACGCTTGGCGCATGAAAATACTGTTTCTGGGCGACGTAATGGGGCGGGCGGGGCGCGCAGCGGTGGCAGCGCGGCTGCCGGGCTTGCGTGCTGACTGGGGGCTCGATTTTGTGGTGGTCAACGGTGAGAATGCAACCTCGGGCGCTGGGCTTTCGCCCGATCACGCCAAGGCGCTGCTGAACGCCGGGGCCGATTGCGTGACGCTGGGTGACCATGCCTTTGACCAAAAGGACATGCTGCGTTTTGTCGAGACCGAACCGCGGGTTCTGCGACCTCTGAACTTTGCCAGGGAAACGCCGGGCAAGGGCGCACGGGTGTTTCTTGACCGGCGCGGGCGCAAGGTGCTGGTGGCACAGGTGCTGGGGCAGGTGTTCATGAAGCGGCCCTTTGACGACCCGTTTTCAGCGATCGATGCGGTGCTGCGCGCGCACCCGCTGGGCGGCATGGCGCAAGCCTCGGTGGTTGACATCCACTGCGAGGCGACCAGCGAAAAGATGGCAATGGGGCATTGGTGCGATGGCCGCGCCAGCCTTGTGGTCGGCACCCATACGCATGTGCCCACGGGCGATGCGATGATTCTGGGCGGTGGCACCGGCTACCTTTCCGATGCCGGCATGTGCGGCGATTACAACTCGGTGATCGGCATGGACAAGGCCGAGCCGATGCGCCGTTTCGTAACCGGCATGGCCAAAGACCGCTTCACTCCGGCTGAAGGCGAGGCGACGCTTTGCGGGGTTTACATTGAAACCGATGACCGCAGCGGCAAGGCCACGCGGATCGTGCCGGTGCGCGTTGGCGGGCGACTGGCACAGGCGGCGCCGTGACCACCACCCCGCGCGATGGCTGGCCAAAGCTGTTTGCGCTGCTGGTGCTGCTGGGCGCGGGCTGGGGCCTTGGCGTGCCGATGAACAAGATCGCGGTGACCGCGGGGTACCGCGACTTTGGCATCATCTTCTGGCAGGCGATGATTGCGGCGGCGATGCTGCTGCCTTGGGTGCTGATGCGGGGTGGGCTGCCGCTACACCGGCATGCGCTGGCACTCTATGCCTTCGTCGCCCTGGCCGGAACGCTGGTGCCCAACTTTGCCAGCTTCACCGCGCAGCTTTATTTGCCCGCTGGCGTGTCGGCGCTGGTGCTGTCGTTCATTCCGATGGTGGCGCTGCCGATTGCGGTGTTGATGCGCACCGACCACGCCAGCCCTGGCCGCCTGCTTGGCCTTGTGGCGGGGGCGGTGGGGGTGGCGCTGATTGTGTTGCCGGGCGATGCGTTGCCAGACCGCAGCATGGTGCCATGGGTGCTGGTGGCGCTGATCGGCACGGTCTTTTACGCGATCGAGGGCAACGGAATTGCGCGTTGGGGTACCTTTGGCCTCAGCCCGGTGCAACTGGTGGCGGGGGCGGTGGTGCTGACGGTGCTGGTGGCGGGGCCGCTGGCTTTGGCGCGGGGGGTGTTCATCAGCCCTCTCAGGCCCTGGGGGCAAGGTGACTGGGCGGTGGTGGTGGGCGGCGTGCTGAATGTCGGCGCTTATGTGGGTTATCTTTGGCTGGTGGGCCGCGCCGGGGCGGTGTTTGCCGCGCAGGTCAGCTACCTTGTCACCGGCTTTGGCGTGTTCTGGGCGATGGTGCTCTTGGGCGAGCGGTTTTCGCCTTGGTTCTGGGTGGCGGCGGCGGTCATTTTTCTGGGTCTTGCCTTGGTGCAGCCACGCGCCGCCGCAGGGCAAGCCTCCGCAGACGAGGCCATGCATTAGGCCGATGGCGCGCTTGTGTGAAGGCGCCGCGCCGCTATAGTCGCGCTCGAAACATCACGGAGTTTGCATGTTCGATCTGGGTCTGACGCAGAATGCCGAGGCAGTGCTGACCATTGCCGTGGTCGTGGTCATGCTGATCCTGTTCATGCGTGAAAGCTGGCAGAGCGAGGTGGTCGCCATTGGCGGCGCATCGTTCGTGCTGGCGCTGGGCATCGTGCCTTATGATGCGGCGGTCAAGGTGCTGTCGAATTCGGCGCCTTGGACGATCATCATGATGTTCCTGATCATGGGCAGCCTGGTGCGCACCGGTGCGCTGGAGTGGATGACGCGGCATGCCGAGGCGCAGATCGACCATCGCCCGGCGGTGACGCTGGTCATTATCTTCGGGTTGGTCGCCGCGTCTTCGGCGTTTCTCAACAACACGCCGGTGGTGGTGATGATGATCCCGGTGATGATGACGGTGGCGCGCAAGCTGGGGGTTTCGGCCTCAAAGCTGCTGATCCCGCTTTCCTATGCCGCGATCCTTGGTGGCACGGTCACGCTGATCGGCACCTCGACCAATATCCTTGTTGATGGCGTGGCGCGCGAACGTGGCCTGGCACCCTTCACGATGTTCGAGATTTCGGGCATGGGGCTGATCATGGTGCTGGTCGGCGGGCTCTACATGGCGTTGATCGGGCGCCACCTGCTGCCAGACAGGTCTTCGATGGGAATGTTGCTGGGCGATAAACGGCGGCAGAAATTCTTTACCGAGGTGGCACTGCCCGAGGGTTCGGCACTGATCGGCCAGAACGTAAACGCGGTTGATCTGTTCAAGCGCGACGGCGTGCGCGTGATCGACGTGCTGCGCGGTGATGCCAGCCTGCGGCGCGACATGGGCGCGGTGGTGCTGGCGGCAGGTGACCGCGTGGTGCTGCGCACCGACATGGGGGAAGTGCTGGGCATGCAGCAAAACCCAGACCTGCGGATGGTCGACAAGCTCAGCTCGGTGCAGACCGATACGGTGGAGGTGCTGATCTCGCCCGGTTGCCGGATGATCGGGCGCAGCCTTGGCGAGTTGCGGCTGCGGCGGCGCTATGGGGTCTATGTGCTGGCCGCGCACCGGCGCAACCAGAACATCGGCCGCAAGCTCGATGATCTGGTGGTAGTGGTGGGCGATACGCTCTTGTTGGAAGGCGCGCCCGACGATATCGCGCGGCTTGCCGCCGACATGGACCTCGTTGATGTCTCGAGGCCCCGGGTGCAGCCGTTCCGCCGCGCCAAGGCGCCGATTGCCGTGGGCGCTCTGCTGGCGGTTGTGGCATTGGCGGCGTTCAATGTGGCGCCGATCCTGCTCTTGGCGTCGATCGCGGTGGGGGTGGTGCTGGTCACCCGCGCCATCGACCCTGACGAGGCGTTTTCATTCGTGGAGGGCCGCTTGCTGGCGCTGATCTTCGCCATGCTCATCATGGGTGCGGCGCTCGATCATTCCGGCGCAGTCAGCCTGATTGTCGATGCGGTCGCGCCCGTCCTGATGGGCCTGCCGCCGGTGCTGATCATCTTGACCGTCTATCTGCTCGGCTCGGTCCTGACCGAAGTTGTTACCAATAACGCGGTGGCGGTGATCTTGACACCGATCGTGATCGGCCTTGCGGCGGCGCTCGGCTACAACCCGCGCCCGTTTGTGGTGGCGGTGATGTTTGCCGCCTCGGCCTCGTTCGCCACGCCGATCGGCTATCAGACAAATACTATGGTTTACGGCCCCGGTGGCTACAGGTTTACCGATTACCTCAAGGTCGGGGTTCCGCTGAATATCGTGATGGCGGCGACGGCCTGCCTGATCATTCCGCTCATCTGGCCGCTCTGAGGTGGCGCGGGGTGCTTGCGGCCCCCCGCATCGCTGGCCTATACAGGCGCCGAACCGGACCACCCGGCATATGCAAGCGACGGAGTAGCCAAGTGTCAGGCCATTCGAAATGGGCGAACATCCAGCACCGCAAGGGCAAGCAAGACAAGATCCGCGCCAAGGTTTTTTCCAAACTTGCCAAGGAAATCACCGTGGCGGCGAAAATGGGCGACCCCGACCCCGCGAAGAATCCGCGCCTGCGGCTGGCGGTGAAAGAGGCCAAGGCCGTGTCGATGCCGAAAGACGTGATCGACCGCGCGGTCAAGAAAGCCGTGGGCGGCGATGCCGAAAGCTATGACGAAATTCGCTATGAGGGTTACGGCCCCAACGGCATCGCCATTATTGTCGAGGCGATGACCGACAACCGCAACCGAACTGCCTCGAACGTGCGCAGCTATTTCACCAAATGCGGCGGCAACCTTGGCGAGACCGGCTCGGTTTCGTTCATGTTCGACCGGGTGGGCGAGATCGTGTATCCGCTGGCCGCGGGCGACGCCGATACGCTGCTGCTGGCGGCGCTGGAAGCGGGCGCGGATGATGTGGAAACCGACGAGGAAGGCCACTGGATCACCTGCGCGCAAGATGCGCTGAACGAGGTAACGACGGCGCTTGAGGCCGCCTTGGGCGAAAGCGAAACCGCCAAGCTGATCTGGAAGCCGCAAAACCTGACCGTCGTCGATCAGGAAACCGCCGAAAAGCTGATGAAGCTGGTTGATATGCTGGAAGACGACGACGACGTGCAAAACGTCACCGGCAACTTCGACATCCCTGAAGAAATCGCCGAAAAGCTCTGATTGCTGTCGCAAACTCGGCGGCAAAAGCAAAAGGGCCGCGTGGCTTGCGCGGCCCTTTGCAGGTCTTGAGGCTGTTTCAGTAGTTCAGCTTCCAGCCAACATAGGCGGTTGTAAAGCCGCTGGGAAAGCCGTCACCGTCAAAATAGCCGACCCCGGCATAGCCGTTTTGCAGGAAGCTGACCTCGGCATTCGCCCCGTAGACCACGTTACTGGCGTAGTTTCCGTAGGAAGCGGTGACCTTCAGCCAGTCGAGCGGGCGATAGAAAGCTTCCACCGAATAGGCGCTGTCGGGCATGATGAAGCTGTCGCCCAGCGACAGCCGCGCGCCATAGGTGCCCACGTCATAGCCCAGCGTTGCCACATAGGTGGTTTCGTTGGTGCCATTGCCCTGCAAATGCTCGAACCCCAGCGCAAAATCGAAGGCGCCATAATCGCGCGCAACAAAGCCGGTCAGCGAGGTTCCGCTGCCGCCCACGCCTTCGAGATGGTGCCACGAAAGCCCGACATCGTAGCCGCTGAAGCTGCCGTCATAGCGCAGCCCGTACGATTCGGCACTGGCCTGAAGCACCGCCATGTCGGTGACGTTGAAGGCCATCTGGATGAAATCGGTATAGTAGTAGGTTCCGGCAATCGGCGGAACCTTGATCCGGCTGGCCATTGCCGACCGCGGCCGACCAATCGAGAACTTGCCGAACGAGGTTTCGGTCCAGAACGTGGGGAACAGCGCCGACTCGCTGAAATCTTCCTGGATGCTGCCGACGGCGATCACGCCGAGGTCGAACCCGACCTTATTGCCGCCAAACGCGCCCTGCAGGCCAACGGCGAAATCGCCAAATCCGAAATCAACGCCGTCGCTGCTGTCAGAAAGGTATTCGTACTGCACAAAACCGTTGGCGTAGACGGGCGAGGTGTCGCCCGATTGCGCGAAGGCCGTGCCCGAACCTGCGATCAATGCCGCCATCGCCAGGACTGTCGTCTTCATCTTCGCCTCCAACTCAAATCGACTCTTGGGCGCAGCCTAGCATCCTTGGTTGACCGGTTCACCCGGCGCAGGCGCAATCGTCACGACAAAAGCCAGGATTGTGGCCGTGCTGCACCGGAGGCGCTGCTTGCGGTGACCGAAGGCACTGGCGGGGTCTTGGCGCGGCGCCGGGCAATGGCGCTTGCGCGCATTGGTGTGCTGATCTAGGCAAGCGCGCGAAAAGGCGGCAGGCGGTTGGTCGATGGTGGCATACTGGGCGGGGTTCAGGCTGGGGCTGGGGCTGATCGTGGCGATCGGGGCGCAAAACGCTTTCGTGCTGCGTCAGGGCCTCAGGCGCGAACATGTGTTTGTTGTGGCGCTTTTTTGTGCCGCGTCCGATGCGGCGCTGATTGCGCTCGGTGTCTCGGGCTTTGCGGTTGCCTCCGAGGCGGCGCCCTGGCTCGGCCCCGGCTTGCGCTGGGGTGGCGTTGCATTTCTGGTCTGGTATGGCGCGCGCGCGTTTCGTGCCGCTTGGCGCGGAGGGTCGGGGCTGCTGGCGGCGGGCGGTGCACAGGGGCTTGGTGCCACTCTGGCCACCATCGCCGCGCTGACCTGGGCCAACCCGCATGTCTGGCTTGATACGGTGGTACTGCTGGGGGCGGTTTCGGCACAGTTTCCGGGGCAGGGCGTCGCTTTTGCGGCGGGGGCCATTGCGGCCTCTTTCTGCTTCTTCTTCGGGCTTGCCTATGGCGCGCGGCTGCTGGCGCCCTTGTTCGCGCGGCCGCGCGCCTGGGTGGTGCTCGATATCTTGATCGGGCTGGTGATGTGGAGCATTGCGTTGCAACTGGCGGTCGGCTGAGATGTGCCCGACACAATCGCGCCCTTGCGCGCGGTCGCCAGTTGCGCTGATCTCGCGCGCATGAGCCACGCCGCCGCCACCCGCAGCCCCGATCGCCCCCTTGCGGGGGTGCTGTGGATGCTCGCCACGGGGCTGAACTTTGTCGCCGTCACCGGCATCGTGCGCCATCTCGGCACCGACCTGCCCGCCGCGCAGGGCGCCTTCATCCGCTTTGCATTTGGGCTGGTGTTTTTGGCCCCGACACTGGCGCTGACACTGAAGCGCGGCTTTGCCCCCGGCGCGCTGCGCCTGTTCGCGACGCGCGGCGCGCTGCACACGGCGGCGGTGGTGCTCTGGTTTTACGCGATGGCGCGGATTCCGGTGGCCGAGGTGACCGCCATCGGCTACCTGAACCCGATCGTCGTGACGATTGGCGCGGCACTTCTGTTTGGCGAGCGGCTGGCGGCGCGGCGGATCATCGCCATAGGCGTGGCGATCGTGGGTGCGCTGATCGTGCTGCGGCCCGGCCTGCGCGAGATCGAGCCCGGCCACTGGTCGCAACTAGCTGCGGCCACCTGCTTTGGCCTTTCATATCTCATCGCCAAAAAGCTGTCCGAGATCGCCCCGGCAAGCGTGGTGGTTGCGATGATGGCACTGACGGTGACAATCGGGCTCGCGCCTCTTGCGCTTTGGGTCTGGGTGCCGGTGGGGCTGGTGCAGGTAGCTTGGCTCGGGCTTGTTGCGGTGTTTGCTACCGCTGGCCACTACTGCATGACCCGCGCCTTCGCCTGCGCCCCCCTGACAGTCACCCAACCCGTCACGTTCTTGCAGCTCGTCTGGGCCACGGCACTGGGCGCGTTGATGTTCGGCGAGGCGGTGGACCCGATGGTGATGCTGGGCGGGGCGCTGATCATCGGCGCGATCAGCTACATCACCTGGCGCGAGGCCCGGCTGAAACGCCACTCCACTCCGGCCGCGGTGGTCCCCGAGGCCTGAGCCTTCGGCGGGGATATTTATTTCTGAAGCAGGCCAATGCTTCAGATCAAATATCCCCCGCGGAGCGCGCCAACCTTGCCGCTAGCCGTGCGGGTCGATCAGGCGCGCCAACACGCTTTCGCGGCTGATCATCCCACCGCCTGCTACGTTCAACTCGGGCGAGGCAGCCAACAGCGCCATGACCGCGCGCACCGCCAGATCGGGCGCCACTTCGGGGGCGCCTGGTGCGGTTCCGGGGCGGGCAACGTCGGCCGCGGTCAGCACACCCATCGGGTTCATATGCGCCACGAAGTCGGCCACATAGGCGTTGGCCGGGGCGGCGATGATGTCGTGCGCGGTGCCTGCCTGCACGATCCGCCCGCCCTCCATCAGCGCAATCCGGTTGCCGAGCTTGAATGCCTCATCAAGGTCGTGGCTGACGAAAACGATGGTGCGGCGCAGCGTTTCCTGCAACTCCAGCAGTTCATCTTGCAACCGCGCCCGGATCAGCGGATCAAGCGCCGAAAACGGCTCATCCATCAAGAGGATGGGCGCATCGGTGGCAAAAGCGCGCGCCAGCCCGACGCGCTGCTGCATGCCGCCCGACAACTCGCCGACCTTGCGCTCGGCCCAGTCGGCAAGGCCCACCAGCGCTAGCTGCTCATCGACCTTTGCGCGCCGGGCAGTGGCTTTCATCCCGTCAAGCTCCAGCCCCAGCCCGACGTTTTCGCGCACGGTTCGCCACGGCAACAGGCCAAAGGCCTGAAACACCATCGCCACTCGCTTCAGGCGCAGACGCCGCAGCGTGGCCGCGTCGGCATGGGTGACGCTGACCATCTGGTCGCCGTCCGAAATCCGCACCTCACCCCGGCAGACCGGGTTAAGCCCGTTGACCGCGCGCAGCAGCGTTGACTTTCCCGACCCTGAAAGGCCCATCAGCACAAGTATTTCGCCCGTCGCCACGGTCAGGCTGCAGTCATGCACCCCAAGCACCTGCCCGGTCGCCTGCTTGATGTCTTCACGGCTTTCGCCTGCGTCCATCAGCGGCAGAGCGGCCAACGGGCGCTCGCCGAAAACGATCGAGACGCGGTCGAATTCAACGGCTACCGGCATGCTCAACGCTCCATCCGCAGCATCCGGTCAAGGATGATCGCCACCACGACGATGATGAAACCCGCCTCGAACCCCAGCGCGGTGTTGACCGAGTTGAGCGCGCGCACCACCGGCACGCCAAGCCCCGAAGCGCCTACCAGCGCCGCGATCACCACCATCGAAAGCGACAGCATGATGGTCTGGTTCAGCCCCGCCATGATCTGCGGCAGCGCGTAGGGCAATTCGACCTTCCACAGCACTTGCTGCGGCGTGCCGCCAAAGGCCGTTGCGGCCTCGAGCAGCGGCTGTGGCGTGGAAACGATGCCGAGATGCGTCAGGCGAATGGGGGCGGGCAGCACGAAGATCACCGTGGCAATCAGCCCCGGCACCATGCCGATGCCGAAAAACACGATCGCGGGAATGAGGTAGACAAAGGTCGGCAGCGTCTGCATCAGGTCGAGCACCGGCCGCAGCGCCGCATAAAGCTGTGGCCGGTGTGCGGCCGCAATTCCGATCGGCACCCCCACCGCCATGCACACCACGCAAGCCGAAAGCACCAGTGTCAGACTTTCGGTGGTGGCCTTCCAGTAGCCTTGGTTGAGAATGAACAGGAACCCCGCCAGCACCAGCAACGCGGTTTTCCAGTTGCGTTGCAGCGCAAAGGTTACGGCCACGAACAGCGCCACGATCACCAGCGGGTTTGGCGTCTGCAACAGCCAGAGGATCCCGTCGATCAGCGCCTGCATGACATTCGAGATGCCATCAAAAAAGCCGCCCGCGTGGGCTTTCAGCCAATCGAACACCAGCTTGGCGGTTCTGCCCACCGGAATCTTGTAGGCGGTCAGCCAATCCATTCCTTGCCCCCCAAAACGGTTGCTTGTGCGTCTTCAACGCGAAAATACCCCGGCCGGTCCGGGGGTTGGCCCCCCGGCCCGGCCGCCGCGGTCACTTCAGCGCAGCCGTTACCGCCGCCAGTGCGTCGCCGCCGGCCTTGGTCGTAACCCCGGCCAGCCACGGCCCGAGCACGTCCGGGGTTTTGGCAAGCCATGCCTTCGCCGCCGCCTGCGGCTCGATGCCGTCATCGAGGATTGCACCCATGATCTCGTTTTCCAGCGCCAGCGTGAACTCGAGGTTTTGCAGGAATGCGCCGGTGTTGGGGCACTCGCTCGCATAGCCCTTGCGCACATTGGTCGCCACTTCGGCGCCGCCGAAATCGGGGCCGAAATAGTCGTCGCCGCCCGCCAGATAGGTCATGGTGAAATTGGCGTTCATCGGGTGCGGCTCCCAGCCGAGGAAGATGATCGGCTTGGCCCCCGCATCAAAGCGCTCGACCTGTGCCAGCATCCCCTGTTCCGAGCTTTCGATCAGGTCAAACCCGCCCAAGCCAAAGGCGTTGGCCGCGATCATGTCGAGGATCAGGCGGTTGCCGTCATTGCCCGGCTCGATGCCGTAGATCTTGCCATCAAGAGCCGCCTTTTGCACTGCGACGTCATCAAAACTGTCGATCCCGAGTGCGGCACCCGCCGCGTTCGTGGCCAGCGTGTATTTCGCGCCGACAAGGTTCACGCGCAGCGTTTCCACCGTGCCCGCATCGCGGTAGGGGGCAATATCGGCCTCCATGGTTGGCATCCAGTTGCCGAGGAACACATCGACATCGCCGGTGGACAGCGCCGAATAGGTGACCGGCACCGACAAAAGCTTCACGTCGGTTTCATAGCCAAGCGCGTTCAGCACAAAGCTTGCCACGGCGGTGGTGGCGGTAATGTCGGTCCAGCCGACATCCGAGAAAACCACCTTGTCGCAGCCCGCGCCATAGGCGGGAAGGGCAAGCGCAAGGCTGGCGGCGGTGGCCATAAGGGTGGTTTTGAGTTTCATGGTCGGCTCCCTGGGACGTTTTTGTTGATTGACGAGTCAATAAACTTGCCTGTAGCTCGGTTTGGCAAGCGATTTTTTCACGAGGATGCCATGCCCAAGCTTGGCGCCGAGCCTATCCGAAGAGCGGCCTTGGTGAAAGCCACCATTGAAATGGTGGGCGATTCCGGCTCTCTCGACGTGACTGTGGCGCAAATTGCGCGCCGCGCCGGCATGTCTTCGGCGCTGGCGCACCACTATTTCGGCTCGAAGGAACAGATCTTTCTGGCCGCGATGCGCGCGATTCTGAGCCTCTACGCCGCTGAGGTGCGGGGAGCGCTGGCTGCGGCCGAGGGCCACCGCGGGCGGTTGCGCGCGATCGTGCGCGCGTCGTTCGGGTCGGGGTCCTTTCGGCGTGAAGTGGTGGGGGCCTGGCTCAATTTCTACGTTCTGGCGCAAACGGCACCCGAGGCGCGGCGGCTGCTTGCGGTCTATCAGCGCCGATTGCACTCGAACCTGATGCACGATCTGCGGCCCCTGATCGGGGCGCGCGCCGAACGTGTGGCGCAGGGCCTCGGGGCGCTGATCGACGGCGTTTACATCCGCGCTGCGCTGATGCCGGGCCATTCCGACCGCCGTAGCGCCGCGGTGCTGGTGCTGGAATATCTTGAACGCGAAGTGGAGGGGCGATGATGCGGGCACAGCCAAAGGCCAGCCATTTCGTTAATGGCGACTGGATGGAAGATACTGCAGGCGAGGTGATCGAGGTGATCTACCCCGGCAGCGGCGAGGTGATTGCGCGGGTGCATGCCGCAACCCCCGCGGTGATCGAAGCGGCGCTGGCAAGTGCCGCGCGCGCGCAAGCCGCATGGGCGGCGCTGCGCCCGGTCGAACGGGGCAGAATTCTGCACCGCGCCGCCGCGATCATCCGGGCGCGGGGCGATACCCTGGCGCGGCTGGAAACGCTCGATACCGGCAAGCCGTTGCAGGAAACGCGTGTGGCCGATTGGCCCTCGGGCGCCGATGCGCTCGAATATTTCGCCGGGCTGGCGCCATCGGTGACGGGTGAGACGATCCCGCTCGGGCGCGATTTCGTCTATACGCTGCGCGAGCCTTTGGGGGTTTGCGTCGGCATTGGCGCCTGGAACTACCCCAGCCAGATTGCCTGCTGGAAGGCGGCCCCAGCCTTGGCCTTGGGTAATGCGATGGTGTTCAAGCCTTCGGAAGTGACACCCTTGGGCGCGCTGCAA
Organism: Paracoccaceae bacterium; assembly: GCA_019429405.1. Classification (GTDB taxonomy): domain Bacteria; phylum Pseudomonadota; class Alphaproteobacteria; order Rhodobacterales; family Rhodobacteraceae; genus UBA6213. Next base: position 24,166 of record JAHYIZ010000009.1, on the reverse strand, counting down.
CTGGCGGCAATTCTGATCGAGGCGGGCTTGCCTGCCGGTGTGTTCAATGTGGTGCAGGGGATGGGTGTGGTGGGCGCGGCGCTGGTGGCCGACGCTCGTGTTGCCAAGGTCTCGCTGACCGGATCGGTGGCAACCGGGGCGCGGGTCTATGCCGCCGCCGCCGCCGGGATGAAGGCGGTGACGATGGAGCTTGGCGGCAAGTCGCCCTTGATCGTGTTTGACGACGCGAGCCTGGAGGACGCGGTAGGTGCCGCGATGCTGGGTAATTTCTACTCGTCGGGCCAGGTCTGTTCCAACGGCACGCGGGTGTTCGTGCAACGGGGCATCAAGGCGAGGTTTCTCGCGCGGCTGGCCGAGCGGGTGGCGGGCATTGTAGCGGGCGACCCGCTGGACCCTGCTACGCAGTTCGGGCCGCTGGTCAGCGCGGCGCAGCTGGAAAAGGTGTTGGGCTACATCGACCGCGCCAAGGCCGAAGGCGCACGGCTGATTGCTGGCGGGGGCGCGGGCAATGCGGGGCCGCTGTTCGTGCAGCCCACGGTCTTTGCCGATGTGCGCGACGACATGGAGATTGCACGCGAAGAGGTGTTCGGGCCGGTGATGGCGGTGCTCGACTTTGCCACCGAGGCCGAGGCGGTAACCCGCGCCAACGCCTCGCCCTATGGCCTGGCTGCGGGCGTGTTCACCGCCGACATGGCGCGCGCGCATCGGGTGATTGCTGCGTTGCAGGCGGGCACCACCTGGATCAATGCCTATAACCTGACCCCGGTCGAGGCGCCGTTTGGCGCGGTGAAGGCCTCGGGGCTGGGGCGCGAGAACGGGCATGCGGCCGTCGAGCACTATACAAGGGTGAAATCGGTTTACGTTGGGCTGGGGCCGGTCGAAGCGCCGTATTGAGGGCGCCGGGGGCGCTTCGCCCCCCGGACCCCCCGAGGGTATTTTTGCGTAGAAGACAGCCGGTCAGGCCGGAAAGGATGGGCGGGATGGAAGCGGAATTCGTGATCGTCGGGGCAGGCTCGGCCGGGTCGGCGATGGCCTTTCGGCTGGCCGAGGCGGGGCGCAAGGTCATTGTGATCGAGCATGGCGGCACCGACATGGGGCCGTTCATCCAGATGCCCGGCGCGCTCAGTTACCCGATGAACATGGGGCTTTACGACTGGGGGCTGAAGACAGAACCCGAGCCGCATCTGGGCGGGCGGGCGCTGGTGACCCCGCGCGGCAAGGTTCTGGGCGGGTCTTCGAGCATCAACGGCATGGTCTATGTGCGCGGCCATGCGCGGGATTTTGACCATTGGGCCGACGCAGGGGCTGCGGGCTGGGGCTATGCCGACGTGCTGCCCTATTTCAAGCGGCAGGAGCATTGGCACGGGGCAGGCGACGGTGGCGATGGCGCATGGCGCGGCCATACGGGGCCTCTGCATGTGACGCGGGGGCCGCGCACCAACCCGCTGTTTGGGGCCTTCGTCGAGGCCGGTCGGCAGGCGGGCTATCCGGTGTCGGCGGATGTGAACGGGCATCAGCAAGAAGGTTTTGGCGCGATGGAGGCGACGATCTGGCGTGGGCGGCGCTGGTCGGCGGCCAATGCCTATCTGCGCCCGGCGATGAAGACCGGCAATTGCACCGTGGTGCGAGGCCTTGCGCTGCGGGTGGTGCTGCGCGAGGGCCGCGCGGTGGGGGTTGAGGTGGAGCGGGCGGGGCGCCGCGAGGTGATCGGGGCGCAGGCGGAGGTGATCCTGGCCGCGTCATCGCTCAACACGCCGAAATTGCTGATGCTGTCGGGGATTGGCCCGGCGGGGCATCTGGCAGAACATGGCGTGGCGGTGGTTGCCGACCGGCCCGGCGTGGGGGCGAACCTGCAGGACCATCTGGAGGTCTACATGCAGTTTGCCGCGCGCCAACCGGTGACGCTGTTCAAATACTGGAACCTGCTGGGCAAGGGGATGATCGGGGCGCAATGGTTGCTGACAGGCAAGGGCATTGGCGCCTCGAACCAGTTTGAGGCTTGCGCCTTCATCCGGTCGGCGGCGGGGGTGGAATACCCCGATATCCAGTATCACTTCCTGCCCATTGCGGTGCGCTATGATGGCAAGGCTGTGGCCGAGGGCCATGGCTTTCAGGCGCATGTCGGGCCAATGCGGTCGAAATCGCGGGGCACGGTCAGCCTGCGGTCCGCCGACCCGAAGGCGGCACCGGTCATTCGCTTCAACTACATGAGCCACCCCGATGACTGGGAGGAGTTCCGCCGCTGCATTCGCCTGACGCGCGAGATTTTTGCGCAGCCCGCGATGGCCGCGCATGTGAAGCATGAGATCCAGCCCGGCGCCGGGGTACAAAGCGACGACGAGATTGACGCCTTCATTCGCGCGCATGCCGAAAGCGCCTTTCACCCTTGCGGCACGGCGCGGATGGGGCGGGCGGATGACCCGATGGCGGTGGTCGACTCCGAATGCAGAGTGATCGGGGTGGCGGGGCTGCGGGTGGCCGACAGTTCAATCTTTCCGCGTGTCACCAACGGCAACCTCAACGCGCCGTCGATCATGGTGGGCGAAAAGGCGGCCGACATGGTGCTGGGGCGCGCGCCGCTGGCGGCGGAAAACGCCGAGCCTTGGCTGCACCCAAACTGGCAGACCCAGCAGCGCTGAAACGCTTGTTCGCCGCGCAAAGCGGGCTACTCTGGCGGTGGCGGCAGCAGGGGGCGGGCGATGGACGAGAGCGTGAAGGCGCTGGCCGAGCAGTTGATGCGAAAAGGCTATGACGAGTTGCCCGAGCGCGACCAGCGCGTGCTACGCCGGATTGCCGCGCGCACCGCGATTTCGCGCGACCTGAGCCTCGGCGGCGCGCAAACGGCACCCATTGGCGCGCGCATTGCCGACAGGGTGGCGCAGTTTGGCGGCTCGTGGGCGTTCATCCTGATCTTTGCGGCAGTGGTTGCAAGCTGGGTGGCACTGAACGCCTGGGCGCTGACGGTCGCGCTTGACCCTTACCCGTTCGTATTTCTCAATCTGATCCTGTCGATGGTGGCGGCGTTTCAGGCACCGGTCATCATGATGTCGCAGAACCGGCAAAGCGAAAAAGACCGGCTGGCGGCGGCGCATGACTATGAGGTGAACCTGAAGGCAGAGCTTGAGATCATGAGCCTGCACGAAAAGGTCGATGACATCCGCATGCACCAGTTAGAGCGGCTGTTCGCGCAAAACGCGGCGCGGCTGGAGGCAATCGAGGCACTGTTGCGGGGCGCTATCAAGCCTGAAACACAGGCACCGCATTAACCGCGCTTCACCATAAGTATTGACCTTTTCTCCGAAGCCCCAATATCTGGGGAATGTTAAGGATTTGTTCACTTCTCGTTCTGGTTGTGCTGGCGGCGCCTTTGGGGGCGGAAACGCTGGTGGGGGCCGCGCGCGTGGTCGATGGCGATACGCTGGATGTGGCGGGCGACCGTATCCGCCTGTTCGGGATCGACGCGCCTGAGAAGGGGCAGACCTGCACCGACGCCAGTGGGGTGCCTTGGGATTGCGGCGGGCACGCCACTGCGGCGCTGGCGCAACTCGTGGCCGCAGGCGTGGTCTGCGAAGGCAATGAGCGCGACCGCTACCAGCGGTTGGTGGCAAGCTGCCGGGTGGGCGGGGCCGACGTTGGCGCGGCGCTGGTTGAGGCGGGCGCCGCCTTTGCCTATGCCCGCTACTCCGCCATGTATGTGCCGCATGAGGCGCGCGCCCGTGCTGCTGGGCGCGGCGTCTGGGCGGGGCAGGCTGAGCGGCCCGAGGTTGCGCGGGCCTCAGGCGGTGCGGCGGCGGCGCCGGTTGGCTGCACAATCAAGGGCAACATTTCGGGTAACGGGCGGCTCTACCACCTTCCGGGCAGCCGCGGCTACGGTGCGACCATCATCAGCACAGCCAAGGGCGAGCGCTGGTTCTGCACGGAAGATCAGGCGCTTGCAGCCGGATGGGTCAAAGCGCGCGGGTGATCGGACCGAGGTCAATCAGGCGGTGAACCGCTTGGGCACCGGCATCGGCCTGAGCCGGTTCAGGCAATGTCGTAAGGCAGCACGCCGCGGTTGTCTGGGTCGACCCGCAGCCGCCGTTCAAGCGGCGGTACCGAGCGCTGGTGGCACTCGCGCCGCTCGCAGATGCGGCAGGAGATGCCGATTGGCTGGTAGGCGCGCGGGTTCGCAAGCTCCATGTCGTCGGCGTAGACAAGGCCACGCGCATGGCTGACCTCGCACCCAAGCCCGATCGCATAGCGGCGCACCGGCGCGTGAAACGAGCCGCCGCTCTTCGAGACGTCACGCGCCAGACACAGGTAGCGCACGCCATCGGGGGTTTCGGCCAACTGGCGCAGAAATCGCCCCGGCGTTTCAAAGGCCTGGTGCACGTTCCACAAGGGGCAGGCGCCGCCGAACCGGGCAAATTGCAGCCGCGTGGCCGAATGGCGTTTGGTGATGGTGCCAGCCTGATCGACCCGCACGAAGAAAAAGGGAATGCCCTTGGCGCCCGGCCGTTGTAGCGTTGAAAGCCGGTGTGCGACCTGTTCAATGCTGGCGCCAAAGCGGTCGGCGAGGCGCTCAAGGTCATGCCGGGTTTCCTGCGCGGCGGATTGGAAGGCGCGGTAGGGCAAGAGCGCGGCACCCGCGAAATAATTGGCCAACCCGATTTTCGCGATGGCGCGCGCGGTGTCAGATTGAAAACGCGCGAGGTCGAGCGTGGCTTCAAGCAATTCGTTCTGGGTGATCAGCGCAACCTGATGCAACAGCTGAAATACCTGTGTCGGGGCGCCCGCGCGCGTGGATAGCGTCAGCACGCCGCCCTCGTGGTGCCGAATGGCGCTGATATCGGAAAACTGAACTTTGACCCCGCGCGCGGCCAGGGCATCAGTTGCCCGAACAATGGGGTCTAGTCGCTTGCCATCAGGGCAGGAAAACCGCTCTGCCGCACGATCGACCGCATCTAGATAATTATCGCAATAGTGAAAGAAGTCACGCACCTCTTCCCACGGTGACGATGCCGTCTGGCTGCCCTCGCGGCCCATGGCATCGTCAAGGCTGGCAAGCCGCTCGTGGCCCTGCCGATAGGCGCGGTGCAGCTCCAGAAACGCCCGCGCCAGTGCCGGGGCGTTTGAGGCGGCAAGCCGCAGGTCGGCAAGGGGCGGCGTGGTATCGGCAAACACCGGGTCGGCCAGCGCCTCGCGCATGTCGCTGACCAGCCGTTCGGCATCGCCCACTGAAAGCTCGGTCACATCCAGCCCGAACTCTCCCGCCAAACCCAGCACCACGCTGGCCGAAACCGGGCGGTGGTTATTTTCCATCTGGTTGAGGTAGGGCAGCGACACCCCCAGCCTGTCGGCGAACACCTTTTGCGTCAGCCCGAGGCGCGCCCGCGTTTCGCGCAGCTTGACGCCTGCATACAGTTTTTGCGTGGCCATGTTGCCCCCTAAGTTTGCAAAACCACTCTAGGCTTTGCAAAATAGGTGCGTCAAACCCCCAGTTGTCGCCGTCGCCGGAACACCCAGCCAATCGCGGCGACCGAAGCCAGCGACGAGGCGAGCATCAGAAGTATCAGCGGCAGAGCCCCGGTTTCAGGCCCCAACAGCGCGCCTGCCCAAACCGACAGCGCCGCGCCGCCGCCCACGTTGAGCGTTGCGCCGAGGCCCGAGGCGGTGCCCGCCAGCTCGGGGCGCACTGACATCATACCCGCATTGGCCGAGGGCAGCGCGAGGCCATTGCCAAACCCGGTGACGCCGACCATTGCGAAGAACATCAGTGGGTGTGCGACGCCCGCGAAATCGGCCGCCACCGCCACCAGCAGCGCCAGGGTCGCAGCAAGGGTGCCGGCCAGCACCATGCGGTCAATGCCAATGCGCGCGGCATAGCGCCCCGAGATGAAGTTGCCCGTCGCATAACCCAATGCAGGCAAGGCGAAATAGCCGCCGAGCTGCGAGGGGCTCAGGTTGTAGACCGTGCTTCCCACATAGGGCGCGCCGCCGAGATAGGCAAAGAACAGCCCCGAGGCGAAGGCCGCCGAAAGCGAATAGCCCCAGAACCGCTGCGATTGCAGCAGCGCCGGATAGCTGCGCAGCTGCGCGGCAAAGCCCACCCCGCCGGGCCGCGTGGTTTCGCCAAGATCGGCCCAGACCAGCGCGGTCACGCCCAGCCCCAGCACCGCCAAGAGCGCGAAATTGGCACGCCAGCCGAAAGCTTCGTCCAGCACGCCGCCGATCACCGGGCCAACCATCGGCACCAGCGACATGCCCATGGTCACATAGCCGATCATCGAGGCGGCTTGCTCGGTAGGCACCATATCGCGCACCACGGCGCGGCTGATGACAAAGTTGGTGGCCACCACCGCCTGCACCAGCCGAAACGCCAGAAATGCCCCAGCAGTCTGTGCAAACAGCGTGCCGAGCGTGGCCAGCAGAAACACTGCCAGCACGGCAAGCGTTACCTTGCGGCGGCCGAAACGGTCCGAAATCGGGCCGATCAGCAATTGGAGCACCGCCGACATCGCCAGGTAGGCAGAAACCGACAGCTGCATGACGTGGTATTCGACGCCGAAATAGACGGCCATGCCCGGCAGCGACGGCAGGAAGATGTTGAGCGACAGCGCCGCCAGCCCTGCCAGCAGAACCAGCGTGACGATATGCGGCGGGGCAGAGCGATTCAGAAACTGGCGCATGCGGCCTCGCTATTGGCGCGGCGCACATTTGTCCACGCCCATTGCACTCAACTCCACTTGTGAAAAATGAACCACGCCCCCGCAGCGATCAGCGCAATCCCTATGTCGTGCTGCCATGTGACCGGTTCGTTCATGTAAGCCCATGAAAAAACGGCGAAAACAGAAAGGGTGATGACCTCCTGAGTGGTTTTCAACTGCGCCGCGCTAAAGGTGCCGTGGCCGATCCTGTCGGCCGGAACCTGCAAAGTGTATTCGAAAAACGCAATTCCCCAGCTGACCAAGATCACCACAATCAGGGGCGCTGCCTTGAATCTCAGATGTCCATACCACGCGAAGGTCATGAACACGTTTGAGGCCACAAGCAGGCCGATAGTCACCACGGGCACGGGAACGTTCATGGCGCCTCCGCAATTCGCGTGCAGGCTAGCTGACCCGCGGTGCGGCGGGAAGGCTTCGCAAAGTTGCAATTAGCAAGCCGGCCATTGCCAACACTATGCAAATTTTCTCAATTCTGCTTGTCGGCATGTGCCAAAACGCTAGGGTGCCGCAAACCCGGGAGGTATCGCCATGAAAGACATCCTAGAGCAACTGGAGCATCGCCGCGCCGAGGCACGGCTGGGGGGTGGGCAGCGCCGGATCGATGCACAGCATGGCAAGGGCAAGCTGACAGCGCGCGAGCGCATCGAGCTGTTGCTCGACGAGGACAGCTTTGAAGAGTTCGACATGTTCATGGCGCACCGCTGCACCGAATTCGGTATGCAGGGCGACCGCCCGGCGGGCGACGGGGTGGTGACCGGCTGGGGCACCGTGAACGGCCGGCTGGTTTATGTGTTCAGCCAGGATTTCACCGTATTCGGCGGCTCCTTGTCGGAAACGCATGCGCAAAAAATCTGCAAGATCATGGATATGGCGATGCAGAACGGCGCCCCCGTGATCGGCATCAACGACAGCGGCGGGGCGCGGATTCAGGAAGGCGTGGCCAGTCTTGCCGGATACGCAGAGGTCTTTCAGCGCAACATCATGGCCTCAGGCGTGGTGCCGCAAATCAGCCTGATCATGGGGCCTTGCGCGGGGGGTGCGGTCTATAGCCCGGCGATGACCGACTTCATCTTCATGGTCAAAGACACCTCTTACATGTTCGTGACCGGGCCCGACGTGGTGAAAACCGTCACCAACGAAATCGTCAGCGCCGAGGAGCTGGGCGGCGCCAGCACCCACACCAAGAAATCATCGGTGGCTGATGGCGCCTATGAAAATGATGTCGAGGCGCTGGCCGAGACCCGCCGCCTGATTGATTTTCTGCCGCTCTCAAACCGCGAGCGTGCCCCGGTGCGGCCCTTCTTCGATGATGTCGCGCGGTTGGAAGAAAGCCTCGACACGCTCATTCCCGACAACCCGAACCAGCCCTATGACATGAAGGAGCTGATCGGCAAGATCGCGGATGAGGGCGATTTCTTTGAAATTCAGCGCGATTTTGCTGCCAACATCATCACCGGCTTCATCCGTATCGAAGGCCAGACGGTGGGTGTAGTGGCGAACCAGCCGATGGTGCTGGCGGGCTGCCTTGATATTGACAGCTCGCGCAAGGCTGCACGCTTCGTGCGTTTTTGCGATGCTTTCGAAATTCCCATTCTGACGCTGGTCGATGTGCCGGGTTTTCTGCCTGGCACCGGGCAGGAATATGGCGGTGTCATCAAGCACGGGGCGAAACTGCTGTTTGCCTTTGGCGAGGCGACCGTGCCGAAGGTGACCGTCATCACCCGCAAGGCCTACGGCGGCGCCTATGACGTGATGAGCTCCAAACACTTGCGCGGTGATTTCAACTACGCCTGGCCCACGGCGGAAATCGCCGTGATGGGGGCCAAGGGCGCAGTGGAGATTCTCTATCGCAGCGAGCTGGCCGACCGCGAAAAGATTTCAGCGCGCACCGCCGACTATGAAAACCGCTTTGCCAACCCCTTCGTGGCCGCCGAAAAGGGCTTTATCGACGAGGTGATCCAGCCCCGTTCGACGCGCAAACGCGTGGCTCGGGCCTTCGCCAGCCTGCGCACGAAAAAGCAGACGAACCCATGGAAGAAACACGACAACATCCCGCTTTAGGCGGAAGAAAGGGTCGCCCAATGGCAGATCTGAAGCATGCCCAGGGCCAGGAGATACCCGCCGCTGTAGCGGGGCTGTCGTTTGCGGCATTTGGCCATGACGACCTAATGAACCTGATCTTGCAGCGCTCCGAAGTGATGTGGGATGTGCCGCGTTCGGGCCGGGTGATCCGGGCGTGGAACGAGGGCGATTTGGCCCCGATCTCTGCCGAGGTCGCACGGCTGGGGTCGGAAATCGCGCGCCGCGCGGCGACAGTGATCCATGCCGAATATCTGGCACTGGCGCCGCTGCTGGCCGAGTTGCAGCCGCGCCGCATTGCCGATATCGGCTGCGGCTATGCAATGTTCGATCTGTTCGCCGCGCAAGACCTTGCGACCGACCTTTTGCTGATCGACATCGAGGCGAATGAGCGGCGGCATTTCGGTTTTGCCGATGCGGGGGCGGCCTACTCGTCGTTGGCCGTGGCGCGAGCTTTTCTGGAACAGAACGGCGTGGAGCCAGGGCGGATCGAGACGCTCAACCCTAGCAAACGCGACCCGCTGACGGCCGCGCCTGTCGATCTGGCGGTCAGCTTTCTGTCTTGCGGGTTTCACTATCCGGTTGCGAGCTATCTGGATTATTTCGCCCGCGCCGTGGCACCGGGCGGCGCGATCATCCTCGATCTGCGCGAAACAACGGCGGCCGAACAGGTGGCGGCATTGGCACGCTTGGGCGTTCTGTCAGACCTTCCCGCCCCGCCCAAGGCGCGGCGCGTGCTGGTGCGCAAGGGGGCCGGGGCATGACGGGCCGGGGCATGGCGTTTGCCGCATGGGCTGATTCGGCGTATGGTGAATGTGCAAGTCACATCAACGTTATGAGGTTGCCATGCGCATTGCCACAATCGTTACTGTTACTGCCGCGCTTGCCCTGCTGCTTGGCGCCTGCGCCAAGCCGGTGGTGCGGCCGATCCTGCCCGAGCCGGTCTATAACAAGTATGGGGACGTATCCGAGGCCGCCTGCCGCCCGGAACGCCAGCCCTTCTCGCGTTATTATCCGGAGCGTCTGCCCACCTGTGAATCCTTGTGCCTGCCCGGTGAACGGCCCGATTATTCGATCTTGTCGCATGTCGCCACGGTTCCGGTCTGCGTGCCGATCCGCGATGACGGACCGGACGAGCCGGACGATCCGGGTCGGGGGCCGAACGACCCGACGCGCGGGTAAGCTGACCACGCAACCGGTTGTTGGTGAGGCCGCGCTATGCTGAAGCATCGCGGCTTTCCGGGGCGGTTACGCGGCACTGACTATCAGTTCGTGATCCGCCGCGCGGTGCATGGGCGGGGTGTGACAAAGATCGTTGCGCGCGAACGCTTTCGCGACCGCGCACTTGCCGACAAGCGCGCCGATGCCGGGTTCATGGCCGCGCTCTGGGATTATTTCGGCGAAGAACCGTTTGAGCGTGGCAACCTCGATGCCGGGCGCCTCGCGTGGTTGTTTGGCCGCGAAGTGGTGCCTGCCGAAGACCCGTTTGACCCCGAAAGCTACGAGGCGCTGCTGAAGATCGACGTGCGCCGGGCCCGCGCCGCCTTTCCCGAGGTGTTTGCAGAGGGGCGCGTGCCGTTGCAGGGCGAGGGCGACGACGAGGACGAGCCATGGGCGTGATCTTGCCGCCTGCCGCCCCGTTCCGGCAGCATTTCGCCGACGTCCGAAGCATCACGAAAACGGGCTTTGCCAAAGACTTCGGGGCAGGGCAGGCTGCTGTTACGGGGTACGCCGCCAGCACGGCAAACCCTGGACTGAACCTGAAACCCAACCATCCCTCTACCCTATCCCTTACCCTCTGTTCCTGGCCTGGCCCCTTGTGGGCCAGGCACCTTTCCCCAAGGGAAGGGGCTTTCGCGGGGGGCAACCGCGGGAACCTTTGGGGTCGAGCGGTGTTGTCGCACCGAGCCGTGGCGCCCCTGACGGTCGCTTGTGGCCAACAAGGAGCTGAACGAGCATGGGAATTTTCAAATTTGCGGTCGCCATTGCAGCCGCTGCAACGCTTTCGGGCTGCGATTACCTTAATACTGACGCCGAGCGCGGCTTGGCGGGTGCGGCAACGGGTGCCGTCGTCTCGGGCGCTCTGGGTGGCAATGCGCTTACCGGCGCGGTCGTCGGTGGCGCCGCGGGGTATTTCTGCGACGAGTTCCGGGTGCCCGGCTGCATCAACCGCTAAGCCTGCGCTGCCGCAGCCAGCGGCGGCTTTTCAGTACACAACGCCATCGGGGCCCGCCGCCCCGGTGGCGTTTTTGCATTCCACCACCAACACCGGTGCGGGCAGGCGGCCCGCCAATCCGGGCAGAGGGGCCTCCACATGTTCAAGAAGATCCTGATCGCCAACCGCGGCGAAATTGCCTGCCGCGTGATCAAGTCGGCGCAGAAAATGGGCATCAAGACGGTTGCGGTCTTTTCTGACGCCGACCGCCATGCGCTGCATGTCCGCATGGCCGACGAGGCGGTGCACATCGGCCCTTCGCCTGCCAACCAGTCTTACATCGTGATTGACAAGATCATGGCGGCGGTGCGCCAGACCGGCGCCGAGGCGGTGCACCCCGGCTACGGGTTCCTGAGCGAAAACATGAAATTCGCGGCGGCGCTAGAGGCCGAAGGCGTGGTGTTCATCGGCCCCCCCAGCCCCGCGATCGAGGCGATGGGCGACAAGATCACCTCAAAAAAGATCGCGCAAGAGGCCGGGGTTTCGACAGTACCCGGCTATATGGGGCTTATCGCCGACGCCGACGAGGCGGTGAAGATCAGCCAGCAGGTCGGCTACCCGGTGATGATCAAGGCCAGCGCCGGCGGCGGCGGCAAAGGCATGCGCATCGCCTGGAATGACGCCGAGGCGCGCGAGGGCTTTCAAAGCTCAAAGAACGAAGCGGCATCGAGCTTTGGTGATGACCGAATTTTCATCGAAAAGTTCGTGACGCAGCCCCGCCATATCGAAATTCAGGTGCTGGCCGACACGCACGGCAACACGGTCTACCTGCACGAGCGGGAATGCTCGATTCAGCGGCGCAACCAGAAGGTCATCGAAGAGGCCCCCTCGCCGTTTCTCGATGACGATACCCGGCGTGCGATGGGCGAGCAGGCCTGCGCGCTGGCGCGCGCGGTGGGCTATGCCAGCGCCGGCACCGTGGAATTCATCGTTGATGGCGCGCGGAATTTCTATTTTCTCGAGATGAACACCCGGTTGCAGGTGGAACACCCGGTCACCGAACTCATCACCGGCATCGACATTGTCGAGCAGATGATCCGGGTGGCCAATGGCGAGCCGCTGCCGTTCACGCAGGCCGATCTGAAGATCAACGGCTGGGCGATGGAAAGCCGGCTTTACGCCGAAGACCCCTACCGCGGCTTTTTGCCATCCATCGGGCGCCTTACCCGCTATCGCCCCCCGGTTGAAGGCAAGACCCTTGGCGGCGGCATCGTGCGCAACGATACCGGCGTTTTTGAGGGCGGCGAGATCAGCATGTTCTATGACCCCATGATCGCCAAGCTCTGCACCTGGGCACCCACACGCGGCGAGGCCATTGAGCAAATGCGGATCGCGCTCGACTCGTTCGAGGTTGAGGGCATCGGCCACAACCTGCCCTTTGTCGGCGCGGTGATGGACCATCCGCGCTTCATTTCGGGCGATATCTCGACCGCTTTCATTGCCGAGGAATACCCCGACGGCTTTCAGGGCGCCACGCTGGCCCCAGAGCTTACGCGCCGCATCGCCGCCGCTACTGCCGCGATGAACCGTGTGGCCGAGATTCGCCGCACGCGCATTTCAGGCACGCTTGGCAACCACGAAAGGCTGGTTGGCGACGATTGGGTGGTGACGGTGCAAGGCACCGAATACGCGGTGCGCATCGAGGCCGATCGCGAAGGCTCGACCGTGCATTTTGTCAGCGGCGGTGCCTTGCGCGTAACCTCGGACTGGGTGCCGGGGCAGCCGCTCGCAAGCCTTTTGGTCGATGGCAAGCCGCTGGTGCTCAAGGTCGGCAAAATCCCGTCGGGCTTTCGTATCCGCGCCCGCGGCGCCGACCTGAAGGTGCATGTGCGCACCCCGAGGCAGGCGGAACTGGCGCGGCTCATGCCCGAAAAACTTCCGCCCGACACCTCGCGCTTCCTTCTGTGCCCGATGCCCGGCCTGATCGTGAAGATCAATGTCGAAGTCGGGCAAGAGGTGCAGGAGGGGCAGGCGCTGGCCACCGTCGAGGCGATGAAGATGGAAAACATCCTCAAGGCCGAGCGCAAGGGCGTGGTGAAAACGATCAACGCCGAGGCCGGGGCCAGCCTCAAGGTTGATGACGTCATCATGGAGTTCGAATGAGCGCCTATCGCCCCGCCGGCTGCTCGGTCAGTACCTCTTGCCTGCGCAGCGGGAACTTGTCGATGGCGCGCGTGATCTCGCGCACGTCCCACGGCAAGGGCTTGCGCAGCTCAGGCTCAAGGTCCTTGTCGAGCAGCACGAGGCTGAACCCGCGCGGGCGCAGCTTTAGCCGCCATTCGCTGCGCGCGGCCGGGTCGGTGTCGGTAATCACCACCACGTCGCGCTCCTCCAGAGCTGCCGGGTTCTCGGCCAGCATCCGCATTTGCGTGGCAAATGCCGGGTCGGCGGGGCTGTCGGCAAACACCACGATCGGGCGTTTGAGCCACAATAACTCGGCGACCGTGACCTCTGCCGCGCTCAACGGTACGAAATCAGGCACCGCAGGGGCCTCCTGCGCGGCGGCGGCAAGGGGCAGAAATGCCGAAAGAACAAGGATGTATAGCAGTTTCATGGTGCCTCCTGCCACCTGATATAGGGCAGGCGCGCGTGAAACCAAAGGACGAATGCCCGGCTCTGTCGGGCCTGTGACAAAAAGGGAAAACCCGATGAGCGACACCACCGACCTCTGGCGCAAGCTGGCCGCAAAAGAGCTGAAAGGGCAAAACCCCGACGAACTGATCTGGAACACGCTTGAGGGTATTGCGGTAAAACCGCTCTACACCGCTGATGACGTGGCGGGCTTGCCGCAGATGCGCGAAGTGCCGGGTGTGGTGCCCTTCACGCGCGGTGTGCGCGCCACGATGTATGCGGGCCGCCCCTGGACCATCCGCCAATACGCGGGCTTTTCGACCGCCGAGGCCTCGAACGATTTCTACCGCAAGGCGCTGGCCGCAGGGCAGCAAGGCGTTTCGGTTGCCTTCGACCTTGCCACCCACCGCGGCTATGACAGCGACCACCCCCGCGTGGTCGGTGATGTTGGCAAGGCCGGGGTGGCGATCGACAGCGTTGAAGACATGAAGATCCTCTTCAACGGCATCCCGCTGGAAAAAGTCAGCGTTTCCATGACGATGAATGGCGCGGTGATTCCTATTCTCGCCAGCTTCATTGTGACGGGCGAAGAGCAGGGCGTGCCGCGCGCAGCACTTTCGGGCACCATTCAGAACGATATTCTCAAAGAATTCATGGTGCGCAACACCTACATCTACCCGCCCGAACCCAGCATGCGCATTATCGCCGACATCATCGAATATACCTCTGCCGAGATGCCCAAGTTCAATTCGATCAGCATTTCCGGCTACCACATGCAAGAGGCGGGCGCGAACCTCGTGCAGGAACTGGCCTATACGCTGGCCGACGGGCGCGAATATGTGCGCGCCGCCATAGAGCGCGGGATGAACGTGGACGAATTCGCCGGAAGGCTGAGTTTCTTCTTTGCCATCGGCATGAACTTCTTCATGGAAGCGGCCAAGCTGCGCGCTGCGCGCCAGCTCTGGCACCGGATCATGACCGAATTTGGGGCGCAGAAACCGGGCAGCCTGATGCTGCGCACGCATTGTCAAACTTCGGGCGTGTCGTTGCAGGAACAGGACCCCTACAACAACGTGGTGCGCACCGCCTACGAGGCGATGGCGGCGGCGCTGGGGGGCACGCAAAGCCTGCACACCAACGCGCTAGATGAAGCGATTGCGCTGCCGACCGAGTTCAGCGCCCGTATCGCGCGCAACACGCAACTGATCTTGCAGGAAGAAACTGGCATCACCCATGTCGTCGATCCGCTGGCGGGGAGCTACTACGTTGAAAGTCTGACGGCAGAGCTGGCCGAAAAGGCCTGGGCGCTGATCGAAGAGGTCGAGGCGATGGGCGGCATGACCAAGGCTGTTGCCACCGGTATGCCGAAGCTGCGCATCGAGGAAAGCGCGGCCCGGCGGCAGGCAATGATCGACCGTGGCGAAGAGGTGATCGTCGGGGTCAACAAATACAAGCTGGCGAAGCAGGACCCGATCGAGATTCTTGATATCGACAATGTCGCGGTGCGCGAAAGCCAGATTGCGCGGCTGGCGCGGGTGCGCGCGGCCCGCGACGAGGCCGCTTGTACGGCGACGCTGGATGAACTGACGCGCCGGGCGCGCGAGGGCGGCAACTTGCTTGAGGCTGCAGTGGTGGCGGCGCGCGCGCGCGCGAGCGTGGGAGAGATCAGCATGGCAATGGAAAAGGTGTTCGGCCGCCACCGGGCCGAGGTCAAGACCCTGGCCGGGGTGTACGGCGCCGCCTATGAGGGCGACGATGCTTTTGCCGAGATCCAGAAGGATGTCGAGGCCTTTGCCGAGGCCGAGGGCCGCCGCCCGCGCATGCTGGTGGTGAAGATGGGGCAAGATGGCCACGACCGGGGCGCCAAGGTGATTGCCACCGCATTCGCCGACATCGGTTTTGATGTGGATGTGGGGCCGCTGTTTCAGACCCCCGAAGAGGCCGCGCAGGACGCGATTGACAACGACGTGCATGTGGTCGGCATTTCCAGTCAGGCAGCTGGCCACAAGACGCTGGCGCCCAAGCTGATCGAGGCGCTGCAGGCGCGCGGGGCGGGCGATATTCTGGTGATTTGCGGCGGCGTCATTCCGCAGCAGGATTACGAGTTTCTCACCCGCGCCGGGGTCAAGGCGATCTTCGGGCCGGGCACCAACATTCCCGCCGCGGCGCGCGACATTCTGGCGCTGATCCGGGCGGCGCATAGCTGAAGGCGGGGGGCCGTCTGCCCCCCGGACCGCCCAATTCTTGGGCGGCCTCCCCCCGAGGATATTTGCACCAAGGCAAATACTTGGCGTGAGGGGTTGCCCCCGCGCGGTCATGGCGCAAGATGCTTGCGGAGGTGGGCGATGGATGCGGTTCTCGATCATGTGGCGATTGCGGCGGCAAGCCTTGACGAGGGCGTGGCCTGGGTTGAGGCGCGGCTCGGGCTCAGGATGGCGCCGGGGGGCGAGCACCCCGCGATGGGCACGCACAACCGGCTGCTGAGCCTCGGGCCGTCGGAATACCTTGAGGTGATTGCCGTGAACCCCGATGCGCCACGCCCGGCGCACCCGCGCTGGTTCGGGCTGGACCGGTTCACCGGGCCGCCGCGCGCGGTGGCCTGGGTGCTGCGGGTGCCAGATCTCGATGCGCAGCCCATGCCCGCAGGCGTTGGCCCACCGATGGCGCTCAGTCGCGGCGACCTTGCCTGGCGTCTGACGGTGCCTGCGGGCGGGCAGGGGCCTTTCGACGGGCTTTACCCCGCGCTGATCGAATGGGCGGGCGCGCATCCGGCGCCGCGGTTGCCTGACCTTGGGCTGCGGCTGGCGCGGCTGGAAATAACGCACCCCGAAATTACCGCCTTGGCCGCATCACTTCCGGGGCGCGATGCGCGGGTCAGTTTTGCCCATGGCGCGCCCGGATTACGGCTGCGCCTTGCGACGCCCGAGGGGGAGCGCCTGCTATGATCCGTCCCGCGGACCCGCGCGATTTCGAGCAGATCATGGCGTTCTGGAACCCGATGATCCGCAATACCACGGTAACCTTTTCTTCAGAGGAAAAGACCTCCGAGGGGCTGCGCGACATGATCGCCATCCGCCGCGCGGCGGGGGCCGAGTTTCTTGTGGCCGATGCAGGCGGGCAGGTGCTGGGGCTGGCCACCTATGCGCAGTTTCGCGGCGGCAATGGCTACCGCCATGCGATGGAGCACACGATCATTCTTGCGCCTGAGGCGCAGGGGCGCGGGTTTGGCCGGGCGCTGATGGTGGCGCTTGAGGAGCATGCGCGTGCCGCAGGGTGCCATGTGCTCGTGGCCGGGGTTTCGGGCGAAAATGCTGCCGGTCTGGGCTTCCACGCGGCGATCGGGTATGTTGAAACCGGCCGGCTGCCACAGGTCGGGCGCAAGTTCGGGCGTTGGCTCGATCTTGTGTTGATGCAAAAGACGCTCTGAGGCGGTAGACTCGCGACATGGACAAGCCCGTTTCGCTCTGGACCCGGATTTCCGAAGCGCTTGGCGCGTTGACGCGCGGCGAGGGGCTGGCGGCGGTGTTCGAGCACATGCGAACCCCGCCCGAGCGCTCGGTGGCCTTCACCATTGCAGTGATCGCGCTTGGCGCCAAGCTGGCCAAGGCCGACGGGCAGGTGACGCGCGACGAGGTGGCGGCGTTCCGGCAGGTGTTCACGATTCAGCCCGGCGAGGAGGGAAACGCGGCGCGGGTATTCAACCTTGCGCGCAATGATGTGGCGGGCTTTGATGCCTGGGCGCGGCGGATTGCGACAATGTTTGGCCCCGGCGCCGAAGTGCTCAAAGACCTGCTTGAGGGGCTCTTTGTGATCGCGATCGCAGACGGCGAGTACCACCCTTCGGAAGATGCGTTTCTGGCCGAGGTGGCGCGAGTGTTCGGGCTAACAGACGCTTGTTTCCGTTCTATCCGGGCGCGGCTGGTGCCGGGCGCCGAGCCAGACCCCTGGGCGGTGTTGGGGGTGCAGCCCGGCGCGCCGATGGCCGAGGTGCGTGCCGCCTGGCGCGCGCTGGTGCGCGAAACCCACCCCGACCGCGCCCAAGCGCGCGGCTTGCCCCCCGAAGCTGTCAAGTTGGCAGAGCGGCGGCTGGTGGCGGTCAACCGCGCCTGGGAACAGATCGGCGGGCAGGGCGGCTGATGCGCATTGCCACCTACAATGTCGAATGGTTTTCCAACCTCTTTGACCGCCGCGGCAAGATGCTGGAAGACGGGGAACCTTCGGCGCGCTACGAGGTGACGCGGGGCGAGCAACTGGGTGCGCTGGGCATTGTCTTTACCGCGATCAACGCCGATGCGGTGCTGATTGTCGAGGCGCCCGACCACAACCGCCGCCGACAGACGGTGCCGATGCTGCAACGGTTCGCGCAGCACTTCGGGCTGCGCACCCGTGCCGCGCTTATTGGCTATGCTAATGAAACCCAACAGGAAATAGCGCTTCTCTATGACCCGGACGTGCTGCGCGCGCGCCATGACCCGCAGGCAGACGAGGTGCCGCGATTCGATGGCAGTTACCGCATCGACCTGAACATCGACGCAGTTCCCGAGACCGTGACCTTTTCCAAGCCGCCGCTAGAGGTGGCTGTGACGACCAAGACCGGCAAGCGGCTGCGGCTGATCGGCGTCCATATCAAATCTAAGGCGCCGCACGGGGCCAATTCGCCCGAAGCAGCGGTGCGGCTGGCGATTGAAAATCGGCGCAAGCAGCTAGCGCAGTGCATCTGGCTGCGCGCGCGCGTCGAGCGGCACCTTGCGGCGGGCGACGACCTGATCGTGCTTGGCGATTTCAATGATGGCCCCGGTATTGATGAATTTGAGGGGCTGTTCGGCCGCTCCGGGGTTGAAATCGTGCTTGGCGAGTCCGCGCCACCCGAGTTGCGCCTGCGCGACCCCCATGCCCACGCGCTGCTGATGCACCCGACCGCCGCCGCCCCCACATCGGCGCGGTTCTATTTGCCCGAAGAGGGGCACTATTTTACTGCGCTGCTCGATTACATCATGCTCTCGCCCGGTCTTTGCGCGCATGCGCCCAAATGGCGGATCTGGCACCCGTTCGATGACGCTGTCTGCTACCGCACCCCAGAATTGCGCGAAGCGTTGCTGCAGGCCTCCGACCACTTCCCCGTCAGCGTTGATCTGGATATCTGAGCGATGATGGAAGCTCGTGAGATTCGTGCTACACTCGCGCCATGAAACGGTCTGTGCTTGCCTTCGCCCTGTTGTTTGCTTCCCCGCTTGCGGCACAAGTGCCGCCCGAAGCACCGCCCCCGCCCCCGCCCCCGGCCTCGGCGGAAGACGGCTTCAGCCTGATGGAGCGCGGCGCGCAGTTGCTGCTGCGGCAATTTCTCAACGAGGTCGGGCCGAAACTTGGCGAGGTGCAGGAGGGGCTGGAAGATGCGCTTGTGGCACTTGAACCCGCGCTGCGCGAGTTGTTCGCAATGATCGGTGACATCCGCAATTACGAAGCGCCAGAGCGCTTGCCCAATGGCGATATTCTGCTGCGCCGCAAGCCTGACGCGCCGCCGCTGACCGGGCCGCTGAAGCCCGGAGAAACGGTTGATCTTTAAGATCTGACCACCTTCGGCTTGGCACCCATTGCCGATGCGAGTGCCAGAAAGCGCGCCTCGGCAACCTCGCCAAACAAGTCTTCGCCGCGCTTGCTCAGTGTGAGTTGCAGCGTGTTTGCACCCCCCAGCAGCGCCAATTCACCCGCGTCTTCGGGCGAGTTGACCGAAAACATCGCGCCAAATCGCATTGCCTTGCCCAGAATTTCGGCTTCGCGCTGCCGCCCCTCGTCGAGCAGGGCGAAGATCGTCGTCAGGTTCGACCCCGCGCGCGAGTTCTTGTAGCGGTGCAGCAGCGAGAGCCCCAGAAACACCCGCTCGGGGTGCGAAAGCGCGGCCATGTTGGCGCGGGTGACGTTGTCAAAGCACGATTCGGCCCGGTAATCGGGGTGCGCGCGCCATGTGGTGTCGTGCAAAAGGCAGGCTGCGCGGATCAGTCGCATGCGTTCGGGCGGGGCGTCCGCGAACAGCGGCAGGATAAAGGCGTGCAGCTTCTTGCCGAAGCCGGGTGCGCGCGCCATGCTGCGTTCGGCGTGGCGGCAGGCCTCAAGCAGCGGGTCGCGGCGGCGCAGGCGGTCGGGCATCTGTTCATAAAGCAGGCCTTCGCGGATGCCATAAGACGAAACTGCAAGCTCTTGCGGAGCAAAGCTTTTTACCAATTGGCGCAGCACCAGGCTGGCCAGTGGCACCAGTTCCATGCGGGCGAGGGAGGTTCCGGTGCGCGCGCGCAGCGCGTCGATGTCGTTTGCGGCGATCCAGGCCACGGTTTCGGCCACCGCCTCAGGCGTCATGCGGTATTCGTGCAGAACCGTCATCGGGTAGTTGCGCCGCTCCATGTCCAGCCGTGCGATCGCGCGCCATGAACCGCCGACGAGATAGATGCGCTGGTGGGTGCGGCCCATCTTTTCGGCCAGCCCCTCCAGAACGGCGGCGATGTGGGCGGCAACCCCTTGTGGGCCACCCTTTACCTGTTGCAACTGAAACGGCCCGAGAGGCGATGAAACACGCGCCCCAACTTTACCTTTTGCAACAACCGCGAGTTCCATCGAGTTGCCGCCCATGTCGCAGACCAGTCCATCGGCATCGGGCCAGCCCAAGAGCACGCCCTGCGCCGAAAGCCGCGCCTCTTCCTGCCCGTCGATGATCCAGAGCTTTAGCCCGGTTTCTTTTTCAACCTCTCGGGCAAAGGCGGCGCCATCTTTCGCCTCGCGCACCGCAGCGGTGGCAACACAGCTTAGCGGCGCCGCCCCCATGCTGCGCGCCAGCAGCGAGAACCGCTTTAGCGCGGCCAGCGCCCGCACCCTGCCGCGCGGGTTCAGTTTGCCACTTTCGGCCAGCCCCTGGCCAAGCCCCGCCATCACTTTTTCGTTGTAGAAATAGGCCGGGCTGCGCGCGGCGCCGTCAAACACCACCATCCGCACCGAGTTGGAGCCGACATCTACCACGCCAACGCGGCTGAGCGCGCGCACCGAAGGGTCATCGAACAGACTGCGCCCGAACGGGTCCCAGTCGTCGGCATGCACGTCGGGCTTGGCGGTCATCGGTCCATCCTGGGAATCGGCAGCAGCTGCATTTAGGCGCTAGTCGTGCCCGTGGGCAAGTTGCGGAACGTCGCGGGCCCCCGCCGAGCCGCGCCCCGACAGCGACGGGTTTTCCATGAAGAACCGATGGCATGAAAAGAAATCATTCTTGCCGTCCGGCAAATAGCGGCGGTAGCTGCCGTCGGGTTGCAGCACCCAGCTTTGCGCCTCATCGGCAAGGTTGGCCGCCATGATCTGGTCGACGATCTGCGCGCGCACCGTGGCGTTGGTAATCTCGATCAGTGTTTCCACCCGCCGCATCAGGTTGCGCCCCATCCAGTCGGCGGAAGAGATGAACACCCGCTCGTGTTTCGAGGGCAGTCCGTGCCCGTTGCCAAAGCAGACGATCCGGCTGTGTTCCAGAAATCGGCCGACGATTGACTTTACCCGGATATTCTCGCTCAACCCTTTGATGCCGGGCCGAACGCCGCAGATGCCACGCACCACCAAGGTGATCTTCACCCCGGCGCGCGACGCGGCGTAGAGCGCGTCGATCACCTCAGGCTCGATCAGGCTGTTCATCTTGGCCCAGATCTCGGCGGGCCGCCCGGCGCGGGCGTGATCTGCCTCGGCGGCGATCATCGCCAGCAGCTTCGGCTTTAGCGAGATCGGCGAAATCGAAAGGTTTTCAAGCCCCTCGGGCTGCACATAGCCCGAAAGGTAGTTGAACACCTTGGTCGCATCGCGCCCCAACGCCGGGTCGCAGGTGAAAAAGCTGAGGTCCGTATAGATGCGCGCGGTGATCGGGTGATAGTTGCCGGTGCCGTAATGGGTATAGGTTACCAGTTGGTCGCCCTCGCGGCGCACAACGGTCGAAATCTTGGCGTGGGTCTTGTAGTTGACAAAGCCGTAGACCACATGCGCGCCTGACCGCTCCAGCCGTCGGCTCTGGCGAATGTTGGCGGCCTCGTCGAACCGTGCCTTCAACTCGACCAGTGCCGTAACCGACTTGCCCGCCTCGGCCGCTTCGCAAAGCGCTGTCACAATCGGGCTGTCGCGGCTGGTGCGATAAAGCGTCTGCTTGATCGCCAGCACATCGGGGTCGGCCGCCGCCTGGTTCAGAAACCGCACCACCATGTCGAAGGTCTCGTAGGGGTGGTGCAGCAGCATGTCTTTTTGCCGGATCGCCGCGAACATGTCACCGCCGTGGTCTTGCACCCGTTCGGGCACGCGCGGCGTAAAGGCGGGCCAGAGCAGGTCGGGGCGCGTGCTCAGCACCAGCTCCTTCAGATCGGCTATTCCCAAAAGCCCTTTGACCTCAACAACTTCATCAGCTGAAACGCCAAGCTCATGCATCACCAGCGCGCGCAGCTCCGCAGGCGCCCCGGCGGTGACTTTCATCCGGATCACCTGCCCCCGGCGGCGCCGTTTCAGCGCGGTTTCAAACTCGCGCACAAGGTCTTCGGCCTCGTCTTCCACCTCAAGGTCGCTGTCGCGCAGCACCCGAAAGGCGCAGTGCCCGATGTCGCGGTAACCGGGGAAAAGCGAGCCCAGATGCAGCATCAACAGCTCTTCCAGCGGCAGAAACCGCGCTTCGCCGGGCAACCGGATGAAACGGTCGATCTGCTGTGGAATTGGCAAAAGTGCCTGCAAGCGGCGCGCATCGCCCTCGCGCCGCAACTCGAGCGCAAGGCAGAACCCGGCGTTCGGTATGAACGGAAACGGGTGCGCAGGGTCGATCGCCAACGGCGAAAGCACCGGAAATACCTTGTTCAGGAAATGCTCGGCCAGATGCGCGCGGTCGCGCGCGGTCAGTTTGGAGCGGGTCAACAGCACAATGCCCGCTGCCTGCATTTCGCGCCGGATCTGGTTCCAGACCTGTTGCTGATGCTGCATCAGGCGGCGCGCATCGGCATTGATCAGAACCAGTTGCTCGGCCGGGCTCAGCCCGTCATGCGAGGGCAGCGAATTGCCCTCGCGCATCAGCTCGCGCAGGCCCGCCACGCGCACGGTGTAGAACTCATCAAGGTTGGTGGCCGAGATCGACAGGAACCGCAGCCGCTCCAACAGCGGCACGCGCGCATTCTCTGCCTCTTCCAGCACCCGCCAGTTGAAGGCGAGCCAGCTCATCTCCCGGTTGAAGAACCGCGGCGGACCGGAAATCACCGCCTCGGGCATCGAGACAGGCGCCGGAAACGGGGTGCGAAGGAAATCAGCCTGAGTCATTTTGCGCTTTTGCCGCGAATTTGCGAAGGTTTCATGACAGGCAGTCTGAGGCCGTCAGGCGCGACTGTCCAGCACCCGCGCGGCAAGCTGACGGCTGACATTGACCCCTTCGGCCAAAGCCGTGGCGTCAAGCAGGTCGACCACGCGCCGCGCCTCGGCCAGCGATCGGTCAATATGCGCGACCAGCCACATGATCAGCGCGGGCGTAACCACAAGCTGGCGGTCGCCGAACAGCTTGACCAGCACGGCGGCTAGCAGCGCGTCATCAGGTGGTGCTATCTGCACCGCGGGCAGCGCCGCCATGCGGCTGGCAAGGTCAGGCAGCGCAAGGCCCCAGTCGCGCGGTGGGCGGGTGGCGGTCAGCAGCAGGCAGGCACCTTCGGCGGCGGCAAGGTTGTGCAAATGAAACAGCGCGGCCTCGGCCTCGGGGGTGCCGCCGATCGCATCCGTGTCTTCCACCACCACCGCGCCCGGCGCCACCAGCCCCGGCACCGCCGCGCGCGTCAGCGCTGCCGCCGCCGTGACCGCCGCGCCGCGTTCGTCGGCCCAGAGCCCGGCCAGATGCGACTTGCCCGCGCCCTCCGGCCCCAGCAGCAGCATGCGCCCTTGCGGCCAGCTTTCGGGCGCATCAAGCACGGCCACAGCGCCCGCATTGGCCGGCGAGATAAAGAAATCCGCGCGCCCGCGCGCCACGCGCAGCGGCAAATCAAAGGCCAACTGTCGCGGCACCTATTCGCCCTCGTCGCGCTCGGGCGGGCCGTTTTGCACCTGCCCTGTAAACAACAGGCTCGCCTGATATTGCGCCAGCCCGAACCGCACCAGCACACCGACCATCGCGGCAATGGGCACCGCCACCAGCAAGCCGACGAAGCCGAACACCGACCCCAGTGCGGAGAGCGAAAAGATCAGCCACAGCGGGTGCAGACCGACCGACGATCCGACCAGACGCGGGGTGATGATATTGCCTTCCAGAAACTGCCCAAGCGCAAAGATTGCCGCCACAATGCCGATGCTGACCCAGTCGCCCCAGAACTGAAACAGCGCCAGCCCCAGCGCCAGCGCGCCGCCGATCAGCGCGCCGACATAAGGGATAAAGGTGATAGCCCCCGCCGCAGCCCCTACCAAAAGCCCGAATTGCAGCCCCGCCAGCATCAGCGTGATCGCATAAAAGGTGCCCAAGATCAGGCAGACCGAAACCTGCCCGCGCAGAAACCCCGCCATTACCCGGTCGATGTCGCGCGCGAGATCGCGGATAACCGGAGCGTGCTCGCGCGGCAGCAGCGCATCG
>JAHYIZ010000001.1 GCA_019429405.1 Paracoccaceae bacterium | reverse complement strand
GGGGGCGGGTAGGCTTTGTGGCGGGCGCCTTGGCAAGCCGCTCGGTCTCACGCACCGAGAGGCCCTTTGCAATGACCTGCGACGCAAAGGCGATCGGGTCAGCGGTGGGCACGAGTGCGCGCGCGTGCCCTGCGGTCAGCTTGCCCTCGCGCAGCCAGACCTGCACCTCTGGGGGAAGTTGCAGCAACCTCAGGAGGTTGGCAATGTGACTCCGGCTTTTTGACAGCGCTTCGGCCATCTTTTCCTGGGTGTGCCCGAAACGATCCATGAGCTGGCGATAGCTCAACGCCTCTTCGATGGGGTTGAGGTCGGCGCGCTGGATGTTTTCGATGATAGCGACTTCAAGCACTTCCGTATCGGAAAGCTCGCGCAAGAGCACCGGCACATCGTGCAGCTGCGCCATTTGTGCGGCGCGCCAGCGGCGCTCTCCGGCGACAATCTCGTAAAGGCCGGGGTCGGTTGGATGCGCGCGCACGAGCAGGGGCTGGATCACGCCCTTGGCGCGGATTGATCCGGCCAGCTCTTCAAGTGCCGCCGCGTCGAAGTCTCGTCGGGGCTGATCTGGGTTAGGCACCAGTTTTTCGACCGCAAGACGCAATTCGCCGCGCCCCCGCGCCCCCGCGCTGGGGTCACGTTCGTGCGCAATGTTTACATCGGCCATCAGAGCGGAGAGCCCACGGCCCAGCCCGCGCTTTTCTGTTCTATTGTCGCTCATATCGTTACCCTTTCCGCCCGAACGGGTGTGTGCCGCGCCAGAAGCTCATCGGCAAGCGCGCGATAGGCGACGCTTCCCTTGGAGGCCGAATCATAGGCGAGCACCGGCAGCGCATGCGATGGCGCCTCTGATATGCGGACATTTCGAGGAATCATGGTGCGGAACACCAGGTCGCCCAGCGTTGCGCGCGCATCTGCCTCTACCTGCTGCGAAAGGTTGTTGCGCACGTCATACATCGTCAACACTACGCCCTCAATTCGCAGCATGGCGTTGGCGGTCCGGCGCACTTCGCGGATCGTCAACATCAGCTGCGACAGCCCTTCGAGCGCAAAGAACTCTGCCTGCAGCGGGATCAGAACCGAATCAGCCGCGACCAACGCATTGACCGTCAGCAGGCTAAGCGACGGCGGGCAATCTATCAGGATGTAGTCGAAGGCAAAGCGGTCAAGCGCAGGTTGGCGAAGCGCGTCATGCAGCAGGAAGCTGCGCTTTTCATTTGCCACAAGCTCCATATCGGCCGAGGAGAGATCGGTCGTGGCGGGCGAAAGCCAAACGCCGGAAACGGATGTTTTTACAAGCACATCCGCAACAGGGACGTCATCCAGCAAAAGATCGTAGGTTGTCGCGCTTCGGGCGCCGGGCTCGATCCCCAATCCAGTCGAGGCGTTGCCCTGCGGGTCGAGGTCGACCAGCAAGACCATTTCGCCGCGCTCTGCCAGCGAAGCCGCAAGGTTGATCGCGGTTGTGGTCTTCCCGACCCCGCCCTTCTGGTTTGCCACCGCGATGATGCGCGGTCCGCGTGGGCGCGTCGGGTCAAGCACGGGCGACTCCTCTAACTTCCAGTATCGCTGCGTTTTCTTCTGTCTTACTCGGATGCGCGTTGGCTTCAAAGCGCCAATTCCGGCGCGCGTCCGCGATTTCGCCCATCCAACCCTTCCCCTTGCTGAAATAGGCGGTGCCGTCCGGTGCGAGGTGGCGTTCAGCGTAGGCAAGAAGCTCCGGAAGCGGCGCCAGAGCGCGGGCGCTCACATAGTGGGCACCAAGGGCGGGTTCAGCCTCGATGCGGTCGGTGCTGATACGAACCTTGACGCCCGCTTCGCGTGAGGCCGTCGCAAGGAACGCGGCCTTGCGAGCGTCGCTTTCCAAAAGAACCACCGAAAGGCCTGGCGCCATTTCCGCCGCAAGAATCGCCACGACCAGCCCCGGAAAGCCGGCGCCACTGCCAAGATCAGCCCAAAGCCCGCCCTTCGGCGCCGCCAGGTTGAAGACCTGAGCCGAATCGGTGAAGTGGCGCCTCCAGATTGCGTCAAGCGTGGTTCGGGACACGAGGTTTATGGCCGGATTCCACTTTTGCAGCAGCTCCGCATAGTGATCCATGCGTGACATTGTTTCACGTGAAACACCGGTCTCGTGCTGAAAGGCTTCTCGGTCCGAATCGGTCGTCATGCGATCTTCGTCCGGCGCGCTTGCCTGAGCCTCGCAAGCAGAAGCGCCAGGGCCGCAGGCGTAACCCCTTCGACCCGTGCTGCCTGCCCAATCGTCATCGGCCGCGCCCTTGAAAGCTTTGCCTTGATCTCGGTTGAAAGCCCGGAAAGCCCAAGGTAATCAAAATCAACAGGAATTTCCCAAGCCTCGTCGCGCCGGATGGCCTCAGCCTCGGCGCTTTGGCGGACTATGTAGTGCACATAAAGTGCGTCACGCGCCAGCTGCCGGGCAATCTCTGGCTCGATCACTGCCAGCTCTGGTGCCGCCGCCGCCAGAGATGAAAACTCCACCCCGGCCACGGCCAGAAGCCCAAAAGCCGAGCGCCGCTGCCCGTCATGGTTGACGATAATGCCATGCGCTTTCGCTTCGCCCGGCGTGAATGTAACTGCGTCGAGCGCTTTGCGTGCCCGCACCAAAGCGTCCATCTTCGCGTCAAACGCCCGCGCGCGCGCATCTCCTACACACCCAAGCCTGCGTCCTGCGCCTGTCAAGCGCTGGTCAGCGTTGTCAGCGCGAAGCGACAGCCTGAATTCCGCGCGCGAGGTGAACATCCGGTATGGCTCGGCAACACCACGCGTTACCAGATCGTCGATCATCACGCCGATATAGCTGTCGGCGCGGCTAAAAACCCACCCGGCTTCGCCGCGCGCCAAAAGCGCGGCATTCAAACCGGCAGCCAGGCCCTGCGCCGCCGCCTCTTCATACCCCGTCGTGCCGTTGATTTGCCCAGCCAAAAACAGCCCACGCAGGTCCTTGAGCTCTAGCGTTGGGCGCAAGGCGCGCGGGTCAACGTAGTCATACTCAATAGCGTAACCTGGCTGCAAGATCTCGGCCGCCTCAAGCCCTTTTATCGATCTAATATATTGCTCTTGCACATCAAGTGGCAGCGATGTCGATACGCCGTTTGGATAGACCACATGGTCTTCCAGCCCCTCGGGCTCCAGAAAGATCTGGTGCGAGTCCTTTTCCGAAAACCGCACAACCTTGTCTTCGATCGAGGGGCAATAGCGCGGCCCCACGCCCTCGATGTGGCCACCATACATTGCAGACTTCGAAAGGTTGGCCCGGATAATTTCATGCGTCTCGGCATTGGTGTGCGTGATACCGCAGGCAACCTGGCGCACGAATGGCTTCTGGCTAAGGAACGAAAGCATGACCGGCTCGTCGTCGCCCGGCTGGGTTTCAAGCCTACGCCAATCGATGCTCCGGCCATCAAGACGAGGGGGCGTCCCCGTCTTCAGCCTGCCGAGCGGCAGATTGAACGCGCCAAGGCGCTCGGCAAGCCGAACTGACGGCTTGTCACCCACACGCCCGCCCGCCCGCTTTTGCCCGCCAATATGCATAACGCCGCGCAAGAACGTGCCGGTAGTCAGTACCACCGCACTGCTACGAATCTCCGCGCCATCGGCCAAAACCACGCCGTCAATTCCGTGCCTCCTCAGCAGCAGATCGACGACCTCGCCCTCGACAATGGTCAGCCCCTGCTGCGCCGCAACCGCAGACTGCACCGCATCCCGGTAAAGCTTCCGGTCGGCCTGCACCCGCGGCCCTTGCACCGCGGGCCCTTTGCGCCGATTAAGGAGCCGAAATTGAATTCCTGCCATATCGCCTGCACGGCCCATGATACCATCAAGCGCGTCAACCTCTCGTACAAGATGCCCCTTGCCAAGCCCACCAATGGCCGGATTGCACGACATCACGCCAATTGTCTCACGCCGCTGGGTGACCAGCGCGGTCTTGGCGCCCATGCGGGCCGCCGCATGCGCGGCCTCGGCACCCGCGTGGCCGCCACCGACGACAATCACGTCAAAATGTTTCACGTGAAACACCCCTCATTTGCCGATACAAAAGCTGGCGAAGATATCATCAAGCAAATGCTCCACATCGACGCGCCCGACAAGCGATTCGAGTGCTCGCGTGGCGGCCCCGATATCTTCGGCAGCAAACTCCGCGCGCTCCGGGCCCCGACCAAGCTCGACCGCCGCCGAGGCAAGCGCCTCTATAGCTCTCCCCAAGGCCACTCGATGTCGCTCGCGCGTCATCACGCCTGCTGACATGGCACGTCCCGCCAGCTCCGCCGAAATCGCCTGCACCAGGACATCGATACCTTCGCCGGTTACGCCAGAAACCCCAAGGCCTTCACCTGGCCGCAGGTCCGCTTTGCCCCGCACCAAAATGTCGCCCGCCAGCGGCTCCAACAAGGGCAGATCACCCCCGTCCAGAAGAAATACCCGCAAATCCGCCGCCTGCGCCCGCTCCAAAGCGCGCGCCACCCCGATCGCCTCAACTGCGTCTTCGGCCGCACGCAAGCCGGCAGTATCGAGCAGAGTCACCGGCAGCCCGCCCAGATCCATGCGCACCTCGATAACATCACGGGTTGTGCCTGCGTGTTCCGAGGTAATCGCCGCATCCCTACCCGCCAACGCATTGAGAAGCGTAGATTTTCCAGCATTCGGGCGGCCTACGATCGCAACTTCGTACCCATCTCGAATACGCTCCGACGCGCCAAAGCCGGCCAACTCCCGCGTAAGCGCAGCCGAGACCCGATGCAATAACGGCAGAACTTCGGGCCCAACATCCAAGGGCACATCCTCGTCAGAAAAGTCGATCGTCGCTGCAACAAGGGCGGCCGCTCGCATAAGGTCAGCGCGCCAGCCCTTCACGAGCGTGCCGATTGTGCCCGCAAGAACCCGCAGCGCTTGTTTGCGCTGTGCTTCGGTCTCCGCATCAATCAGATCTGCAAGCCCCTCAACCTGCGCAAGATCAAGCCGTCCATTTTCCAGCGCCCGCCGCGTAAACTCGCCCGCCTCCGCCAAACGTAATCCAGGGACTTCGGCCAACGCCCCCAGAACCGCTGCAACGCTCGCAACTGAGCCGTGAATATGCAGCTCCGCTACCTGCTCGCCGGTAAAGCTCGCGCCTTGCGCAAAACACAATACCAGTGCCGAATCAAGCGCCTCGCCCCCGCGCCGCAACAGCCGCAGCGCAGCCGTGCGCGGCAGCGGCAGCGCCCCGGCAAGATCCTCAACCGCCGCCCAAGCTCGCGGGCCGGAGATGCGAATAACCGCAACGCCCGCCTTGCCGCGGGCGCTTGCCAGCGCGAAGATCGTGTCCATCGCCGAAATCCCTTACCGCATCGTCGCCGGTCAGGCGTTCATGGAGTCGAAGAACTCGCTGTTTGTCTTGGTCTGTTTCAACTTCGAGATCAGGAACTCGATCGCGTCCGTGGTGCCCATCGGGTTCAGAATGCGCCGCAGCAAATAGGTTTTCTGCAGGTCTTTCGGGTCAACCAGCAGCTCTTCTTTCCGGGTGCCAGACTTCAGAATGTCCATCGCCGGGAACACGCGCTTGTCGGCCACCTTGCGATCTAGCACGATTTCTGCGTTGCCGGTGCCCTTGAACTCCTCGAAAATCACCTCGTCCATGCGCGAACCGGTGTCGATCAGCGCGGTCGCGATAATCGTCAGGCTGCCGCCTTCTTCGATATTGCGCGCCGCACCAAAAAAGCGCTTCGGCCGCTGCAGCGCGTTGGCGTCAACGCCCCCGGTCAAAACCTTGCCGCTCGACGGCACAACGGTATTGAACGCGCGCCCAAGCCGGGTGATGCTGTCAAGCAAGATCACCACATCGCGCTTGTGCTCAACCAGCCGCTTTGCCTTTTCGATCACCATCTCTGCCACCGCAACGTGCCGCGTTGCCGGTTCGTCAAAGGTCGAGGAAATCACCTCCCCCTTCACGCTACGCTGCATATCGGTCACCTCTTCGGGCCGCTCATCGATCAACAGAACAATCAGATAAACCTCGGGGTGATTTTTCTCGATCGAGTTTGCTATATTCTGCAAAATCACAGTCTTGCCGGTGCGCGGCGGCGCCACGATCAACCCGCGCTGGCCCTTGCCAATCGGCGCCACCAGATCGATGATCCGGGCCGAGCGGTCCTTGATCGTGGGGTCTTCCACTTCCATCTTCAGTCGCTCGGTCGGATAGAGCGGCGTCAGGTTTTCAAACGCAACCTTGTGCCGGGCCCGTTCCGGGTCCTGAAAGTTTATCTGCTCCACCGTACTCAGCGCGAAATAGCGCTCATTCTCTCCCGGTGCCCGCATAACGCCCTCGACGGTATCACCAGTGCGAAGCGAATACTGCCGGATCATCTCAGGGCTTACATAGATGTCATCCGGGCCGGGCAAGTAGTTCGCCGAAGGACTCCGCAAAAAGCCAAAGCCGTCCTGAACCACTTCCAGAACACCGTCGCCGCCAATATCGATCCCGTCGTCCGCATGCTCTTTCAGGAGAGAGAACATCATCTCGCCCTTCCGCATTGTCGATGCGTTCTCGATCTCCCACTCCTCTGCCATCGCCAGCAAGTCGGCAGGAGTTTTCGCCTTCAGATCGGCGAGGTTCAAACGCTCTTCGCTCATGGAAATTCCACTGGGTTCAGGCACCTATCAGGGCGCGGCAAGCAGGTTTTCGGGTGTACCTTTGCGGCCGAATGGCCAGGCTGCCCGCTCCTTACCCGGAGCCGGCAGAAAAGTCAACCAGCGCTCAGAATCGCACGATCACGCCGAGCACGATCACAATCATCAAAACCGTCGGAAACTCGTTTGCCATCCGGTATTGCCGCCCGGTCAACCGATTCCGCCCTTCAGCCAGCGCGATTCTCTGCGCGCCAAGCCAATAGTGGAACACCGTCATCAAAATGACGGCTGACCCCTTGGCCCAAGGCCAAATCTCGCTCCAGCCAACAATTCCCGGTGTGAACACCAGCATCAGACCAAAAATCCACGTCGCATACATCGCCGGCGTCATGATGGCCTTCAACAACAGCCACTCCTGATGCCGAAACAGCAGGTCCATGTCTGAGCCCCGAGTAACTCCGGCCTTTTGCAGCCCTTCCACATGATAGACGTATAGCCGTGGCAGATAAAAAAGCCCCGCCATCCATGATATTACCGCCATCACATGCAGGGCCTTGACCCAAAGGTAGTAAGAACTCAGCAGATCACTCATCGCGCATGTCCTTTCCGCTCTGCCCTTCTTAAATCAAGTATATGAAAAGAAAAGATGATGTGTTTGTAGGGGCTGTGGAAAACGGGATAACATCAACGCCCCCACGGTTTGCCCACAGATATCAGGCGTGTGGGCAAACCTGTGTATAACTCATCATGCTATCCATAAAAACATTTTTTTGTCAGAGCCTTAGAGGTGTCTCCCCAGTGCTTGACCTAGCGCCCCCACGGCGTGCGACGCACAGTTTTCCACAACCGCATTGCGCTGCCGCGCACAGCCTGAAAACCCCCTGCAAATAAAGGCCGACTCAGGTTGAAACAGCCCAGGGCACGTTTGCCACCGCCTTGCCCTCAACCGCCGCACCCTGTTATCCACACAGTTATGCCAAGCCGCCTCATCCTTGCCTCCGGCTCCACCATCCGCGCGCAACTCCTGCGGGGCGCGGGGCTTGCCGTTGAGGTCACTCCCCCGCTCCTCGACGAGGCCGCTTTTCGGGCCTCGCTTGGGGCCGCGTCCGCGCCGCCGCGCGATCTGGCCGACACGCTGGCCGAACTCAAGGCCCTTAAAATCTCAAACCGCCATCCAGACGCGCTGGTGATTGGCGCCGATCAGGTGCTTGACCTTGGCGGTACCGTGTTCGGCAAGCCCGAAACGCCCGACGATGCCATTGCGCAGCTGACCGCCTTGTCCGGGCGCACGCATCGGCTGCTCTCGGCAATCGTTGTCTGTCAGGGCGGCGCGCCGCTTTGGCGCCATGTCGGGCAGGTTCGCCTGACCATGCACTCTTTGCCTGCCGAAGAAATTGCGCGCTACGTCGCCGCGCACTGGAACTCCATCCGCCACGCTGCAGGCTGCTACAAGCTCGAAGAACACGGCGCGCGGTTTTTTTCGGCAATCGAAGGCGATTACTTTACTGTCCTGGGCCTTCCGCTTATCGAGTTTCTCACTTGGCTGCGCGCCCGAGGAGAGTTTGCCTGATGTCCGACCACCCCCGCATTCCGCTTGCAGGTGTCATCGGCTCGCCTGTGGCACATTCGCGCTCACCGCTTCTGCACCGGCACTGGCTGCAAACCTATGGCATCAAGGGCCATTACATCCCGATGGATGTGGCGACCGATGATCTGCATCAGGTGCTGGCAGCGCTGCCCCGCGCCGGGTTCGTCGGCTGCAATGTCACCATTCCGCACAAGGTCTCGGTACTGGCCGTGGCCGATATCGTAACCGACCGCGCCGCGCTGATCGGCGCAGCAAACACCCTGGTCTTTCGCCCGGATGGCAAGATTTACGCAGATAATACAGATGGTTACGGGTTTACCGAGAACCTTCACCAATACGCGCCGCATTGGAACCCCACCGCCGCACCCGCAGCTGTCATTGGCGCCGGGGGGGCAGCGCGCGCCGTAATCGCCTCGCTGCTCGAGGCGGGCGCCCCCGAAATCCGCGTCTCGAACCGCACACGCGCGCGCGCCGATACGCTGCGCGCCGAGTTTGGCGCCCGGATCGTGATTTATGACTGGGTGCAGGCTGGAAACATGCTCGAAGACGCGCTGACTGTGGTCAACACCTCTGCGCTTGGCATGGTTGGCAAGCCTGAATTCCGGGTCCCGCTTGACGCACTTTCGGCGCGCGCCACCGTGGCCGACCTCGTTTACACCCCGCTCAAGACCCGCTTCCTCGCCGAAGCCGAAGCGGCGGGCTGCACCACTGTCGATGGCCTTGGCATGCTCATCCATCAGGCCGCGCCGGGGTTTGAGCGCTGGTTCGGTCAGCGCCCCGAAGTTGACGAAGCCGCCCGCGCAGCGGTTCTGGGCGCATGACGCGCCCCGTTGTTCTGGGCCTGACAGGCTCGATCGGCATGGGCAAATCCACCACGGCGGCGATGTTTGCCGAGGCTGGCGTTCCTGTGTGGGATGCCGACGCGGCGGTGCGCGACCTTTATGCCCAAGGCGGCGGCGCCGTGGCCCCGATAGCCGCGGCTTTTCCCGAGGTTGTGCGCGACGATGCCGTAGACCGCAGCGCTTTGAAGGCGGAGCTCGCAGGCAACAAACAGGCTCTATCGCTGCTTGAATCGATCGTGCACCCGCTTGTCGCAACCTCCCGCGCCGCATTCATCGCCGCACATGCCAGCGCGCCCCTGATCGTGCTTGATGTCCCCCTTCTTTTTGAAACCGGGGCTGATGCGGCATGCGATGCGACGCTCGTGGTCACTGCCCCGCCCGAGGTGCAGCGCGCCCGCGTTCTTGCTCGCCCCGACATGACCGAAGCGCACCTTGCCCTTGTTCTCGCACGCCAGATGCCTGACGTTGATAAGCGCGCCCGCGCGACCTTTGTGATCGAAACCCGGAGCCTTGAGCAAACCCGCGCCGCCGTGCAAGATTTGGTCGCAAAGCTGCGGAGGCCCGATGCGCGCGATCGTCCTTGATACCGAAACCACCGGCTTTGAACCCGCCGAAGGCCACCGCATTGTCGAGATTGGCGCGATAGAGCTTTTCAACCACCTCCCCACCGGGCGCTCTTACCACCAATACCTGAACCCCGAACGGATGATGCCGAAAGAGGCGTTCGAGGTGCACGGGCTTGGCGACGATTTTTTGCGCAACCAGCCCCGCTTTGCCGAAGTAGCGCCCGCATTTCTTGAATTCATCGGCACCGAAGCGCCACTCGTCATCCACAACGCGGCGTTCGACATGAAATTTCTCAATGCCGAACTGTCGTGGGCGGGGCTGCCGCAACTTGGCCCCGAGCGCGCGCTCGATACGCTGCAGATCGCGCGTCGCCGTTTTCCCGGCTCGCCCGCCTCGCTTGATGCGCTCTGTCGCCGGTTTGGCATCGACAATTCGGGTCGCGAAAAGCATGGCGCGCTGCTCGACAGCGAGATTTTGGCCGAGGTTTACCTTGAGCTTGTCGGCGGTCGCCAGCCCGACTTTGGCCTGGCCACAGTCGCTGCCCCGGCGCCGGGTCACGCGGCGCCCGGCAATTGGCGGCCCCGGCCACGCCCCGAACCCCTGCCGCCAAGCCTGTTGCCCGAGGAATCTGCAGCGCATGACGCCATGGTCAAAAACCTGGGCGAAGCCGCACTCTGGCGTCGCTTCAAGCCCTAGCGCAACACCGCGCATTCTGCGTCAAGCCAGGCTTGAAACGCCACCCTTGGCCGGTGCCCCGCATCATCCTTTGGCCAGACCAGATAATAGGCACCCAGACCCCGCACCGCCTCGCCCGCAATGCGTTGCAACCGACCTTCCGCAACTTCCGACTGGGCCAGAAACTCGGGCAGCAGCGCAACCCCCACCCCATGAATGGCCGCTTGGATCATGGTCGCAAACTGGTCGAACAGCATCCCCCGCCGCGCGGGCGCCTGCACCCCATGCGCCTCGAACCAACGCGCCCAGACCATGGGTCGCGATTCGAGCTGCAAAAGCGGCAGCGCCGTAAGGTCATTGGGGCCATGAACCGGATGCGCGGCGCAAAACTCCGGTGAAGCGCAGGCGATCATGCTTTCGTCAAACAGCTTCAGATGTTCCGCATCAGGCCAATCAGGCGCGCCGAAATGGATTGCGGCGTCAAATCCCTCGCGGGCAAAATCGAAACGTTGCAGCCGAGTGCCAAGGTTAATGGTAACCCCCGGATGCGCCGCCAGAAACCCCGGCAACCTCGGCGCCAGCCAGCGTGTGCCGAATGTGGGCAGGATTGCCAGCGACAAGGTGCCGCCGTCGGGGTTTGCGCGCAGGCCCAATGAGGCCCGCGCGATCAGGTCCAGCGCCTTGCGGATATCTCGCGCATAGGCGGTAGCGGCAGTGGTTGGCACCAGCCGCCGCCGCTCGCGACGGAAAAGCTGCACCCCAAGCTGCCCCTCCAGTTGCTGCACCAAGCGGCTGACTGCTCCCTGCGTCAACGACAGCTCGCGCGAAGCCGCGGCCGTGCTGCCGGTGCGGCAAACAGCCTCAAAGGCCGAAAGCAGCGCGGTCGAGGGCAGATACCGCCTTGGCCGCGAGAGTTCATGTGCTTTATGCATATCAAATCGCTAAAACCGGGTTATTCGCCCAAGTTGGGGCGTGCGATACACATTGGCAACCTCAACCTGCACCCCAGGCATGAAATGTTCACATCGCCCCTGCGCCCGGCCCGCCGCATGGCCACAGTCGGCCTTTCCGAAATTGTCATGGTGTCTGAGGCCGCTGCCGCACTCAAGGCTGCGGGGCGCGATATCATCAGCCTCGGCACCGGTGAGCCGGACTTTCCGACACCGCCGCATGTGATCGAGGCGGCGCACGCCGCCGCACGCGTAGGCGAAACAAAATACACCGCGACCCAAGGCACCCTTGCGCTGCGCCGCGCCATCGCAACCGCTTGCGAGCGTGAAAACGGCTACGCCGCGACCCCGGCCGAAATCATCGTCTCAACCGGCGCCAAGCAAGTCATCTTTAACGCGCTCTTCGCCACGCTCGATGCGGGCGACGAGGTCATCATTCCCGCGCCGTACTGGACCAGCTATTCTGATATGGTCACGGTCTGTGGCGGTATCGCGAAAATCATCCCAACCTCGGGTGCGGACGGTTTCCGCCTCGGCGCACCCGCGCTTGCCGAAGCCATCACACCGCGCACCCGCTGGCTGCTTCTGAACTCGCCCGGCAACCCCTCCGGTGCCGTTCTTTCGGCTGCCGATCAGGCCAGTCTTGCCGACGTGCTGCGCGCCCACCCCCATGTTGCGGTGCTGAGCGACGAGATCTACCAGCACATCTGCTATGTGCCCTTCACCTCATTCCGCGCCGTCGCGCCAGACCTTGCAGACCGCACCTTGATTGCGAATGGCGTTTCTAAGTTTGCCTCGATGACAGGCTGGCGGCTTGGATGGGGCATCGGCCCGGCAGCGCTGATCAAGACCATGGTCGAAGCTCAGGGGCAGATAACCTCGGGCGCCTCGTCGATATCGCAAGCAGCCGCCATTGCCGCGCTTCTGGGCCCACAAGACTACATTGCGCCGCGCCGCGAGGCGTTTCGTGCGCGGCGCGACCTTGTGGCAACGGCGCTGGTCGCAACCGGGCGGCTCAACTGCCCGCTGCCCGATGGCGCCTTCTACCTCTATGTCGATTGCACGCCCTGCCTTGGCCTGACCACACCGACAGGCCGGAAAATTGCAAGCGACGCCGATTTTTGCACGCAGCTTTTGGCGCAAGAAGGTGTCGCGGTGGTGCCGGGCCGTGCTTTCGGATTGCCGGGTCACTTCCGCCTGTCTTATGCCTATGATGAAGCATCACTTGCGCGCGCCTGCGCCGCCATCACGCGCTTTTGCGCCTCGCTCACCTGAGGAACACCATGACACTCAAAGCCAAAGATGCCCCCGACCTTGCACGCTTCGATTGGGCTGATGCGCTCCGCCTCGACGCGCAACTGACTGAAGAAGAACGGATGCTGCGCGACGCCGCCCATGCCTATGCGCAAGGAAAGCTCGCCCCCCGCGTAACGCAGGCTTACCGCGACGAATCGACTGACCCGGCGATTTTCAGCGAAATGGGCGAAATGGGCTTGCTGGGCGTGACTGTGCCCGAAGAATACGGCGGGCTTGGCGCGGGATATGTGGCCTACGGGCTGGTCGCGCGCGAGATTGAGCGGGTCGACAGCGGCTATCGCAGCATGATGTCGGTGCAATCCTCGCTCGTGATGTATCCGATCTACGCTTACGGCTCGGAATCGCAGCGCCGCAAATATCTACCGGGACTCGCCACCGGCGCGCTCATCGGTTGCTTTGGCCTGACCGAGCCCGACGCGGGGTCTGACCCCGCCGGCATGAAGACCACCGCGCGAAAAACCGCCGGGGGCTACATGCTGAACGGCTCGAAGATGTGGATCTCGAACAGCCCGATCGCCGACGTTTTTGTGGTCTGGGCCAAGTCCGAGGCGCATGGCGGCAAGATCCGCGGGTTCGTTTTGGAAAAGGGCATGCGCGGCCTCAGCGCGCCGAAGATTCAGGGCAAGCTCAGCCTGCGCGCTTCGATCACCGGCGAAATTGTGATGCAGAATGTCGAGGTGGGTGAAGAGGCGCTCTTGCCCGGCGTCGAAGGGCTGAAAGGCCCCTTCGGCTGCCTCAACCGCGCCCGCTACGGCATTGCCTGGGGCGTGATGGGCGCCGCCGAGACCTGTTTTCACGCCGCACGCCAGTATGGGCTTGACCGCAAACAGTTCAACCGCCCGCTGGCCAACACCCAGATCTACCAACTCAAACTCGCGAACATGCTGACCGAATTGAGCCTGGGCCTGCAGGCCGCGTTGCGCGTCGGCCGGCTGATGGATGAGGCCAACGCCGCGCCCGAGATGATCAGCCTGATCAAGCGCAACAACTGCGGCAAAGCGCTCGAAATCGCCCGCGCTGCGCGCGACATGCACGGCGGCAACGGCATTTCTGACGCTTTCCCCGTGATGCGGCACATGGTCAACCTCGAAACCGTGAACACCTACGAAGGCACCCATGATGTGCACGCGCTGATATTGGGGCGCGCCATCACCGGGTTGCAGGCGTTTTTCTGAACATTGCTTCAGACGAAGTATCCCCGCCGGAGGCTCTTGGCCAAAGGTGCCTCCGGCGGGGATATTTGAACCAAGGCAAGCGCGAAAGTACGAGCAAACAGAATGCCGCGTTCCGAGATCGTCCATGAGAATTTTCTGCGCCGGGTCGCGGCGCGTGATTTGCCGCCCGGCAGGCGGCCGGTGGCAGGGCTGGGCGCGGCCGAGGCGGTGGCACTGTTTCGGGGGCAATGCCTCAGCCGCGCGCTAGACCGAACCAGCCGTGCAATGCAAAAGGTGGGGCAGGGGTTCTACACTATTGGCTCTTCGGGGCATGAGGGGATGGCGGCAGTAGCGGCGGCGCTGCGCCCGACCGACATGGCCTTTTTGCACTACCGCGACGCCGCCTTTCAGATTGCGCGCGCGGATCAGGTGCCGGGGCAGACCATGACATGGGATATGTTGTTGTCTTTCGCCTCATCTTCGGAAGACCCGATTTCGGGTGGGCGGCACAAGGTTTTGGGCTCAAAGGTGCTTGCCATTCCGCCCCAGACCTCAACCATTGCCAGCCACCTGCCGAAAGCGGTTGGCGCCGCCTACGGCCTGGGTCTCGCGCGCCGTCGCCCGCCAGAGCACCGCGCGATGGCCGATGATGCCATTGTGATGTGCAGCTTTGGTGATGCCTCGGCCAACCACTCAACAGCGCAGGGCGCCTTTAACACCGCTGCGTGGACCTCGTATCAGTCTGTGCCGATGCCGCTGCTGTTTGTCTGCGAAGACAATGGCATCGGCATTTCGACCAAAACCCCAAAGGGTTGGATCGCCGCCAGCCACGCGCAGCGCCCCGGCGTGAAATATTTCAGCGCTGACGGGCTCGATCTTTATGAGACCTTCGCGGTCGCTTGCGCAGCGGCGGACTATGTGCGCGCCCGTCGCAAACCCGCCTTTCTGCATTTGCGAATGGTGCGGCTTTACGGCCACGCAGGCGCGGATATGCCCACCACCTACATGCCGCGCGAAGAGGTTGAGGCGGAAGAGGCGAACGACCCGCTTTTGCATTCGGTTCGGCTGCTTGATGCGGCGGGCGCACTGGCCCCCCATGCGGCACTGGGCATCTACGCCGAAACGCTCGCGCGGGTGACGAGGGTCGCGGCAGAGGCCGTAACCCGCCCGCGCCTGAATACCGTCACTGAGGTCATGGCCAGCATCGTGCCGCCAAAGCGCGTCTGCAAACCAACCAACGGCCCCACCGCGCAGGCGCGCGAAGCTGCCTTTGGTGCTGACCTCAAAGCGATGGCCGAGCCGCAGATCATGTCGCGGCTGATTAACTGGGCGCTGACCGACCTGATGCTGGAGCATCCCGAAATTGTGCTGATGGGCGAGGATGTGGGGCGCAAGGGCGGCGTTTACGGCGTCACCCAGAAACTTCAAACGCGCTTCGGCCCAGACCGGATGATTGATACGCTGCTGGATGAACAAAGCATCCTAGGCCTTGGTATCGGCCTTGCGCAGAACGGCTTTTTGCCGATGCCCGAGATCCAGTTTCTGGCCTATCTGCACAACGCCGAAGACCAGATCCGCGGCGAGGCGGCAACCTTGCCGTTTTTCTCGAACGGGCAATTCACCAACC
Source organism: Paracoccaceae bacterium (assembly GCA_019429405.1). Taxonomy (GTDB): domain Bacteria; phylum Pseudomonadota; class Alphaproteobacteria; order Rhodobacterales; family Rhodobacteraceae; genus UBA6213. The sequence continues at coordinate 366,017 of JAHYIZ010000001.1, read as the reverse complement.
CGATGGTGCTGCGCATTGCCGGGCTTGGGTATCAGAAGGGCTTTGGCGGGCATTTTCATAACGACAACAGCCTGGCTGTGCTGCGTGACATACCGGGGCTGATCCTTGCCGTGCCCTCAAACGGGGCCGACGCCGCGCGGATGTTGCGAGAATCTGTGCGCCTGGCGCGTGAGGAGCAGCGGCTGGTGGTGTTTGTCGAGCCGATCGCGCTTTACCCGATGCGCGACCTGTCTGCTGACAAGGATGGTGGCTGGATGTGTCTCTATCCCGGCCCGAATGAGCGGATTTCGCTGGGCGAGGTGGGTGTGCATGGCGCCGGGCGCGACCTTGCCATTGTTACCTATGGCAACGGCTATTATCTGTCACGGCAGGCCGAAGCGGGGCTGCGGGCCAAAGGCATTGACCTGCGCATCATCGACACCCGCTGGCTTTCGCCCTTGCCGCGCGAGGCGCTGCTGGCGGCGATAGAGGGCTGCGGCCAGGTGCTCGTGGTCGATGAGTGCCGGCGTTCGGGCAATGTATCTGAGGAAATGATAACACTGTTCGCCGAGGCGGGCCGCAGCGCCGCACGCATCACCGCCGAAGACAGCTTTATTGCCACCGGCCCGGCCTATGCGGCAACGCTGCCGTCGGCGGCGGGCATTGCAGATGCGGCGCTGACGCTTCTGGGGGTGAAATGACAACTGCCGTCGTCATCTGCCCCGGACGGGGCACCTACACAAAATCCGAGCTGGGCTATCTGGCCCGCCACCACGGTGCAAAACAGGCTCTGTTTCGGCCATTTGACGAAAAGCGCCGCGCCTTGGGGCAGGAAACACTCGCCGACCTGGATGGTGCCGCCACCTATTCGGTCGCGCGCCACACGCGCGGCGATAACGCGAGCGCGCTGATCTACGCCTGCACCCTCGCTGATTTTCAGGACATCGCCGGGGTTGAGGTGGTGGCCGTCACCGGCAACTCGATGGGCTGGTATTCTGCGCTTGCCTGTGCCGGTGCGCTTAGCCCCGAGGGCGGGTTTGAGGTAGCCAACACCATGGGCGCGCTGATGCAATCGCATCTGATCGGCGGGCAGACGCTTTACCCCTTTACCGATGATGCGTGGCGCGCGATTCCGGGACGCAAGGAGGAGCTGCTGGCGCTAGCCGAAGCCATCGCCGCGCGACCGGGGCACGATTTGGCGCTTTCCATCGACCTCGGCGGCATGCTGGTTCTGGCGGGCAACGAGGCGGGGCTTGCGGCGTTTGAGGTATCGGTTCCGCCGGTGCAGGGTCGATTTCCGATGCGGTTGGCCAATCACGCGGCGTTTCACACCGCGCTGCAGGCGCCGGTTGCCGCCGAAGGGCGCGCGGCCCTGCCGACCGCGCTCTTTGCCCAGCCAAAGCTGCCGCTGATCGACGGGCGCGGCGCGATCTGGTGGCCGGGGGCGACCGATCCGGCCGCCTTGCGCGCCTACACGCTTGGCCATCAGGTGACAGCACCCTATGATTTCACGCGCGCCATCACCGTTGCCGCGCGCGAGTTTGCGCCTGACATCTTTATCATCACCGGCCCCGGAATGACGCTGGGCGGGGCCGTCGCACAATCGTTGATTCTGGCCGCTTGGGCCGGATTAGACACGAAATCCACGTTTCGGGCGCGCCAATCGGCCCGGCCCATCATCGCTTCAATGGGCATCAACGAACAACGCAGCCTTGTCACCCAAAGGGGAGAATGAAATTGACCGATCTGTTTGACAAACTTGGCCTGAAAGCGGGCGAATTGAATGGTGGCACGCTGGCTGTGCGCAGCCCGATTGACGGCGCAGAACTGGCCCGCGTGCATGAAACCGGGGCGGATGAAATGCCCGCCATCATCGCGCAGGCGCAGGCCGCCTTCACTGCATGGCGCGAAGTGCCCGCCCCGCGCCGGGGCGAACTGGTGCGGCTGCTGGGTGAAGAATTGCGCGCCGCCAAAGATGACCTTGGCGCGCTGGTAACGCTGGAAGCGGGCAAGATCACCTCCGAGGGCCTGGGCGAAGTGCAGGAGATGATCGACATCTGCGATTTTGCTGTGGGTCTGTCGCGCCAGCTTTACGGGCTGACCATTGCGTCAGAGCGGCCCGGCCACCGCATGATGGAAACATGGCACCCTGTTGGCCCTGTTGCGGTCATATCGGCCTTCAACTTCCCCGTGGCGGTCTGGAGTTGGAACGCGGCTCTTGCGCTTGTCTGCGGCAACCCGGTGATCTGGAAGCCGTCCGAAAAGACCCCGATGACCGCGATGGCCTGCATGAAGGTGATGGCGCGCGCGCTTGCCCGCTTTGGCGACGCGCCCGAAGGCCTTGTGCAGCTGGTCATCGGTGGCCCGGCGGTGGGCGAGGCGCTGGTCAATTCACCTGCGGTGCCGGTGGTTTCGGCCACAGGGTCAACCCGCATGGGGCGGCTGGTCGGGCCCAAGGTGGCGGCGCGGTTTGGCCGCGCGATTCTGGAACTCGGGGGCAACAATGCGATGATCGTGGCGCCCTCGGCTGACATCGACATGGCGGTGCGCGCGATCGTTTTCTCGGCCGTGGGCACCGCCGGGCAGCGGTGCACCAGCCTGCGCCGGCTGATCGCGCATAACTCGATTCGCGCCGACCTTGTGGCGCGGCTGACCAAGGCCTATGCGAGCCTGCCGATTGGCGACCCGCGTGCCGCAACCACGCTGATCGGCCCGCTGATCGACCACGGTGCGCGCGACCGCATGCTGGCAATGCTGGAACAGGCGAAGACCGAAGGCGGCATCGTGCATGGCGGCCGCGCGGTGGCAAAGGGCGCGCCGCAGGGCGGTGCCTATGTCGAGCCTGCCGTGGTTGAAATGCCGGGGCAAACCGCAGCGGTGCGCGAAGAAACCTTTGCGCCGATCCTCTACGTGCTGGGCTACGACACGCTTGATGAAGCCATTGCCCTGCAAAACGACGTGCCGCAGGGGCTTTCAAGCTGCATCTTCACGCTCAACTTGCGGGAGGCGGAAACCTTTCTGTCGGCTGCCGGGTCTGATTGCGGCATCGCCAACGTCAACATCGGGCCTTCGGGCGCCGAAATCGGCGGCGCGTTTGGGGGCGAAAAGGAAACCGGCGGCGGGCGCGAAAGCGGCTCGGACGCCTGGAGGGGCTACATGCGGCGGCAGACCAACACCATCAACTATTCGGCCAAGCTGCCGTTGGCGCAGGGCGTGAAGTTCGACATCTAGGGAGGATGCGATGAGTTTCAGCAAGATTGCGGTACTCGGGCTTGGCAAGGTCGGGCACCTTGCCGCCGAATTGCTGGCCGAGGCTGGGTTTGATGTGACCGGCATTGACGCGCGCCCCCACGCGGGGCGCTTTCCCAGCCGCCAGGCCGACCTGAGCGATCTTGCCGGAATGGAGGCGCTGCTGAAGCCCTATCAGGCGGTGCTTTCGTGCCTGCCCTATGCGCTGAACAAGGGCGTTTCGAGCGCGGCGCATGCGCTGGGCCTGCACTACTTCGACCTGACCGAAGACGTGCCAACCACCCGCCACATTCGCGAACTTGCGAAGACTTCGCGCGGGCTGATGGCGCCGCAATGCGGGCTGGCGCCGGGTTTGGTGGGCATCATCGGCGCCGATCTGGCGGCGCAGTTTGACCGGGTGCGGTCAATCCGCCTGCGGGTCGGCGCCCTGCCGCAAAACCCCACCGGCCTTCTGGGCTATGCCTTCAACTGGTCGCCCGAAGGTGTGGTCAACGAATACCTCAATGATTGCGAGGTGATCGAGGAGGGCGTGCAAAAGACCGTTTCGGCGATGGAGTGGCTCGAAACCGTTTACGTCAACGGCACGCGGCTTGAAGCCTTCACCACCTCGGGCGGGCTTGGCACCATGTGCGAAACCTATGCGGGGAAAATCGAGAATCTTGACTACAAGACTATGCGCTACCCCGGCCATGTCGAGCTGATGAACTTCTTTTTCCACGAACTTCTGATGCGCGAAAACCGTGCCGAGGCGGGGCGAATTCTCACCAACGCCAAGCCTCCGGTTGAGGATGATGTGGTCTACCTGCACGTCGCCGCCGAGGGCTGGCAGGGCGGGCAGTTGCGCCGCAAGGAGTTTGTGCGCGCCTGGCGCCCGATTGTCATTGGCGGTCGCGCGCGCACCGCTATTGCCTGGACCACCTCTGCCTCGGTTGTCGCGGTGATCGAGATGGTGCGGGCAGGGGCACTGCCGCAGCAAGGGTTTCTGAAGCAAGAAGAAGTCCCGTTCGCGCCCTATCTGGCCACGCGCACTGGGGCGCTGTTTGGCGTGCCGGCGGCCTGATTCTTCCCGCTGGCGGGTGCGGCAATTCGAAACAGGCACGTTCCTGCGGCATCCGGCGGCAGGCATCATTGCTTTTGATATCAAGACCATAATCAGAACGATCATTACATAACAAAACCGGAATGTAAGTTTTCGGCACTTTGCCGCATGGACCGATGCCACGAACCGCGCTTTGGGCAACTATCGGCGCCCGAATGGCGTTGTTCAGAAAATCGAGGATCACATGCGTTTTCAACCCCACACCACACATCTCCGCGGCGCGCTCGCGGCCGCCGGGTTTGCCGCCGCACTGTCACTTGGCGCGATGCCCGCGCTGGCGCAGCAGGCGGATAAATTCGGCATCGTCACCACCAACTTCGATGCCTCTGGCCCTGACGCCTTCCCGATCAAGCCGGGGCAGCTGATCGCCTATATCCAGTCGGGAATGGCCTATGACAGCCCGGCCGACGCCAATTACATCACCGTTGCCGACGCAGCGACGCACGAAATTCTCGGGCAGTTCGCGGTTCCGATGCCCGAAGGCTACCAAAGCCATGGTCTTGGTGCCTCGGCGGATGGCAAATACCTCTACATTCCCAGCCTGCCCTCGGCCTCGAGGCTGCTCCACGTGCTTGACGGGCGCACCATGAAGCTGGCGCAGACAATTGATGTGGGTGCGCGCACCCACCACGTCGATGAAGGCACCTACAAACAGACCGACAAGTTCATCATGGTCGATACCGACAACCCGGCCATCGGCGCGCTTCTGCTTGACCCGAACAATGAGAATGCCGTCATTGGCGGTATCAACGCCTACACCGTTAGCGGGCGGGCGTATTCGGCATGGTCTGACCCGTCGGGCAACTTTGCGTATCTCACCATGCGTTCGCCAATTCCCTCGCGGCCGGGCTGGATCTCGAAAGTTGACCTGAAGACGCTCAAGCAAGTGCAGGCTTACGAGGTCGGCTATGGCGCCGTCTGGGTTGCCTTCTCGGCCGATGGCAAAACCGCATGGGTCACCAACACCGGCTCTGTCGTGCCTGTGAAGAACGAACCCGAAGTGATGGAAATCGCTATCGGGCAAGACGGCGCCAAGGATGAAGTGGTTGCCGCAATTCCGCTGCCGATGGCGCCCTATGGTATCGTTCTGTCGGCAGACGGCAAAAAGCTTTATGTCGTGGGCAAGACCTATGTGCAGGACCCCGGCAACACGAAACTCTACGTCGTGGATACCGAAACCAAGTCGGTGATCAAGGAAATCACCGTCGGCGTGCAGCCTGACCACGTCTTCCTTAGCCCCGATGGTGCGCAAGTCTGGGTTGCTGAAAACCGTGGCAATCAGGTGACCATCGTCGATACCGCAACCGATGAGATCATCGGCACCATCCCGGCGCCGGGTGACGTGCACTCGGTGCGCTTCGTGCAATACTGAGCCAGACCAACGCAGGGCGCGGCACCCGATGTCGCGCCCTTTCGGCTACGCCTCGCGCAGCACCAGCGACAGCGCTACGAGAAGCGAGCGGTAGCGGCGCTGATCGCCGTAACGCCTTTTGTTTCAGTCGCGAATCGGGCCAAAAGCGGGGTCACATCACCAAACCCCGCCACCGTCCGCATCCCCTGGCCAAACATAGCAGCCGGGGCCGCCTTGGCTAAAGAACGCGATTCCAGAGGTTTTCAAGCCGCTCTTGGCGCCCCGAATGCGGCGCGGGGTTCAGCCCTTCGGCAAGCACGCGCGCATGGATGCCTTCCAACGTGCCGCCCTTCAGCATCGCCTTTGCATCGGGCGCATTCCACCCGGCATAGCGTTCGGCCCGCGCCTCCTCCAGCGCTCCCCCTTCCAGCATTGCGGCGGCAGACTTGAGCGCGCGCGCGCAAACATCCATTGCCCCCACATGCGCAAGAATGAGGTCGGCTGGATCAAGGCTTTGCCGCCTGATCTTGGCATCAAAGTTGGTGCCGCCGGTGCTGAACCCGCCCGCCCGCAGAACCTCGTAATAGGCCAGCGCAGTCTCGGGCACGTTGTTGGGGAACTGGTCTGTATCCCAGCCGCTTTGATAATCGTTTCGGTTCATGTCAATCGAGCCGAAAATGCCAAGGCTCGCCGCAAGCGCAATCTCATGTTCGAACGAGTGCCCGGCCAAAATTGCGTGCCCCTGTTCGATATTGACCTTGACCTCGCCTTCCAGCCCGAAGCGGCGAAGGAAGCCGTAGACGGTGGCAACATCATAATCATATTGGTGTTTGCTAGGCTCTTGCGGCTTCGGCTCTATCAAGATCGCGCCCTTGAAGCCGATCTTGTGCTTGTATTCGACCACCATCTGCAAAAACCGCCCCATCTGTTCCGCCTCGCGGCCCAGATCGGTGTTCAGAAGCGTCTCATAGCCCTCGCGCCCGCCCCAGAGCACATAGTTCGCGCCGCCGAGCCGCATGGTCGCGTCCATGCAGGTTTTCACCGTCGCGGCGGCATAGGCAAATACGTCGGGGTCGGGGTTGGTCGCGGCGCCCGACATATAGCGGCGGTGGCTGAAAAGGTTGGCTGTGCCCCACAAAAGCCGGGTCTTGCGCCCCTCCATCTTGCCCGCGAAATACTCGACAATTTCATCAAGGTTACGCGACGATTCCGCAAAGCTTGCACCCTCGGGGCGCACATCGGCATCGTGAAAGCAAAAGAAGGGCGCGCCAAGAATGTCGAACATCTCAAACGCCACATCGGCCTTCAGCTTGGCAAGCGCCATCGTGTCGCCAAACCAGGGCCGCTCAAAAGTTTGCCCACCAAAGGGGTCGCCGCCCGGCCAAGCGAAACTGTGCCAATAGGCCACGGCAAAGCGCAGATGGTCTTCCATGCGCTTGCCCAACACAACCTCATCGGGGTTGTAGTGCCGAAAGGCATAGTCATTCTTGCACTCCAGCCCCTCATAGCGAACGCGCGGGATGCCCGCGAAAAAGTCGGTCATGTCAGTCCCCTTATTGCGGCCGCGGCGGCACGATAGCGCGCGTGGCCTTCGTCAAACGCCTGCGTAAGTGCGAAAACAGGCTCTATCACACGCGAAATCGCGGGTTGCGTCGCGATTTCGGCTCCCGCGCCGGTGGCTGCCATCAGCCCCAGACGCGCGGCACCAAAGGCGCCGCCAAAGTCGCCCGCCACGGGAACCGAAACCGGCGTACCCAGTGCGGTGGCAATCGCCGCCAGCCAGTAGTGAGACCGCGAACCGCCGCCCACCGCCAGCAGGCTTTTGATTTGCGTGCTTGTGGCGGCCAGCGCATCGCGGCAATCACGCAACGCGAAGGTCACGCCCTCCAGCACCGCCCGCGTTGCCGCCGTACGATCAGTGGCATGCTCAAGCCCGATGAAGGCGCCGCGAATGGCGGCGTCATTCAGCGGCGTGCGCTCGCCGCCAAGATAGGGTAGAAAGCGGGTTTTGCCGGGCGCCTGCAAGGCCCCGAGTGCGCCGGTCAGATGCGCGGCATCGCTGCCGGCAAGGTCTGCGAACCAGTTGAGCGCGTCGGTCGCAGCCAGAATGACCCCCATCTGGTGCCACGCCCCCGGAAGCGCGTGGCAAAACGTGTGCACAGCGGTTGCAGGGTCGGGGTGATAGCCATCATTTGCTGCAAAGAGCACGCCCGAGGTGCCGAGGCTCACAAATGCCTGCCCCGCCTTCACCACGCCCACGCCGACACCTGACGCGGCATTGTCGCCGCCGCCGCCCGCCACCACCACGCCGGGCGGCAAGCCAAAGCGCGATGCCAGCTCGGGCCGCAGCACGCCGGAAACCTCGGACCCCTCGACCAGACGTGGCATCTGTGCGCGGGTCAAACCGCAAGCCGCCAGCAGATCATCCGACCAGTCGCGCCGCGCGCAATCGAGCCAGCTTGTGCCCGCCGCGTCTGACATCTCGGCCACATGCTCGCCGGTCAGCCACAGCCGCAGGTAATCTTTGGGCAGCAGCACCTTGGCCACGCGGGCAAACACCGCCGGTTCATGCCGCGCAACCCAGACAAGCTTGGGTGCGGTAAAGCCGGGAAACACGATATTGCCGCTGATCGCCCGAAATCGCGGGTCAGCATCCAGCTCGGCCGCTTCGACGTGGGCGCGGGTGTCGTTCCAGAGAATGCAGGGCCTGAGCACATCATCCGATGCCGAAAGCAAGGTGGCGCCGTGCATTTGCCCCGAAAGCCCGATGCCACGAACAGCACCCAAGCCGTGCACGGCAAGCGCGCCCAGAACCGTCTCGGCTGCGCCGATCCAATCGGCGGGGGCCTGTTCAGACCAGCCCTCAAATGGGCGCGTTACCGCGAGAGGCGCTGAAGCCTCGGCAATCACGCGCTGCGTATCGTCGATCAGCAAGCCCTTTAGGCCCGAAGTGCCCAGATCCAGCCCAAGATACATTACCGTGCCCGATCTGGCATTTTGCCCAGGATGATCATCCCCAGAATGTCTTCATCGGTCACGTCGTTCACATTCACCGTGCCCACAAGCTGGCCGTTCTTCATCACCGAAGCGCGGTCGCACAGCTTCATGACGTTGTGAATGTCGTGTTCGATCAGGAATATCCCTAGGCCCTGTGCCTTCAGCTCTTGGATCAGCTCTGCGACCATCTGGGTTTCCTGCGGGCCAAGCGCCGCTGTCGGTTCATCCATAATCAGGATGCGCGCGTTGAAATAGACCGCCCGCGCAATTGCCACCGACTGCCGCTGCCCGCCCGAAAGCGCCTTCACCGGCTCTTTGAACTTGCGGAAGTTGGGGTTGAGTCGGCCCATGATCTTGCGCGTCTCGGCCTCCATCACGGCGTCATCGACAAAGCCCATCGACGTGATCAGCTCGCGCCCCAAAAACAGGTTCGACGCAGCGTCGAGGTTGTCTGCCAAGGCCAGCGTTTGATAGATCGTCTCGATATTCAGCGCGCGCGCGTCACGCGGGTTCTTGATCTCGACCTTTTCGCCATCGATGAAGACCTCGCCCGCATCGGCCTGATAGGCGCCCGATAGACACTTGATCAGCGTCGATTTGCCTGCGCCATTGTGCCCCAGAAGCCCCACCACCTCACCGGGGTGCAGGTCGATCGTGACGTGGTCGACCGCCTTGATGCCGCCAAAGGCGATCGAGATATTGCGCAACTCTACCAACGGCGAGGTCATATCTTTTCTCCCAACCGCTTGCGATACTGGATGTCAATCCAGACCGCGAGCACCAGCACAAGGCCAACGACGATGTTCTGCAAGGGCGCATCGACCCCCACCATTGCCATGCCCGACTGCAGGCTTTGCATGATGATGGCGCCCAGAATGGCGCCGTAGATGGTGCCAATGCCGCCCGCCAGCGCAGTGCCGCCAATGACCGCAGCGGCGATCACGCGCAACTCATCAAGCGTGCCAATGTCGTTGGTATGGTAGGTCTGGCGCGCCTGCGCCACCACCGCCGACAGCGCGCAGAGAAAGCCCATGAGCGCGAAAACCTTGACCGTCAGCAGCCGGGTGTTGATGCCCGAAAGCTCTGCTGCGTCGGGGTTGCCCCCGGCGGCGAAGATGTAGCGGCCAAAGCGTGTGCGCCGCGCCACAACGGTCATCACCACCACCACGACGATCAGAAGCAATACCGATATCGGTAGGCCGTAACCTGCGGTGAAGCCTTCCGGCATCACCTCGCCGCGCGCCTCAAACATTCGCCGCATCCGGGCTACCGGCATTTGATACGAGTTCAAAAGCCAGACAAAGCCCATGATCGACGCGCTGATGATGCCCGCAAGGCCCACCTCGGCCCAGGCCGGCTTGACCGGAAAGCCGTGGTGCAATTTGTTGGCGCGTGCACGCCACAGCGCCCAAACGGCCGAAGCCGCCGCCAGCGCCCCGATCACCCACGAAAGCGTTTCGCCCAGGGTGCCGTCGATGCCGCCGAATTGAAGGATCGTGCTGTCGAGCGGCCCCAGCGTCTGTCCGCTCGATTCATACCAGCCAAAGTTGCGCCAGATCAGCAATCCGCCCAGCGTGACGATGAATGCGGGAATGCGCTGATAGCCGATCAGCCAGCCGTTGGCGGCGCCGACCAGCGTGCCCACCGCCAGGCCCGCCACAATCGTGATTGGTGCAATCAGCGGGTGGCCGATGCCAAGGCCGAGCGTCTGCGGCAAGATCGAGACTTGCATCACCCCCATGGTGGCCGAGCAGAAGGCCAGAAGCGCCCCCACCGAAAGGTCGATGTGGCGCATCACGATCACGAACACCATGCCGGTGGCCATAATCGCCACGCTGACCGTCTGGATCGACAGGTTGAAGATGTTGCGCGGGGTTAAAAACCGGCCATCGGTGGCAAAGTTGAATGCAAGGCACAGCAGCAAAAAGGCGCCCAACATTCCGAGCAGCCGCGAATCAATCTCAAGGGTTTCAAGAATTCCACGTTTGCCGGATTTTTCCTGAGGGGGGGCCGAATCTGTCATGTTCCATTCCCGCGTATTGCCGAGCCGCTGTCGCAGCATAAGGTTGCGCCCCGGCGATGGACCGGGGCGCAAGTTCGCGTTTCAACAGATCAGTTGCACGGGGCGGGGCCTGCGGTCACACCTTGGCAAAGCGCCTCTTTGGTGATCCAGCCTGCGTCAACAACCGCCGACAGATTGTCTTTGGTGATCGGCATCGGCGCAAGGAACAGGGCGTTCATCGTGGTGCCCGAGGGCGAAGTCCAGGGCGCGGCGCCTGCAACGGACGCGTTGGCGTCGTTCGCAAGTGCGACGGCGATTTCTGCCGCTGCCTTGCCCAGATCACGCGCGTCTTTCCAGACCGAGACGGTCTGGGTGCCAAGCGCTACGCGGTTTAGCGCGGCGTGGTCGCCATCTTGCCCGGAAACCGGAACAACCATGCCCTGCGCGGTCAGCGCGGCAACCGAGCCGCCCGCCGTGCCGTCGTTCGAGGCGACGACCGCATCAACCTTGTTGTTCTGCGCGGTCAGGATCTGTTCCATGTTGCGTTGCGCGTTCGCGGGCAGCCAACCATCGGTATAGGCCTCACCGACAATCTTGATCGCGCCCGAATCGATCGCGGCTTGCAGCACTTCCTGTTGCCCGCCCCGCAAGAAATCCGAGTTCGGGTCGGTCGGCGAGCCTTTGATCATCACATAGTTGCCGGTGGGCGCTGCCGCAAAGACGGCGCGCGCCTGCATGCGGCCAACCTCGACGTTGTCGAAGGTCAGATAGAAAGCGCGCGCGTCTTCGATCAGGCGGTCGTAGGCGATAACCGGAATGCCTTCGTCGGCAGCGGCGGCCACGGCGGGAATGATCGCCTGAGTGTCCTGCGCCAGCACGATCAGGGCATCGACGCCCTGCGCCATCAGGCTTTCAATATCCGAAAGTTGCTTGGCCGAAGACGATTGTGCGTCAGCCGAAACATAGGTGGCGCCAGCGGCCTCAAGCGCGGCCTTGATTGCGGCCTCGTCGGTCTTCCAGCGCTCTTCCTGAAAGTTCGACCAGGAAACGCCAACGGTCAGCGCCAGAGCAGAGGTGGTATAGCCAAGCGCCAGAGTGGCGGCCAGCAAAAGGGTCTTTTTCATGTCGTCCTCCCAAAGTCGAGCCACGCGGGCCCTGCCCGGCGGATTCGCCGGAATGGGCCGATATTTGAAGCAATAATTTTAGTTGTCAAAATAAAAATGACAGGACACTGTAGGAATCTGGATGCCAAATCCGTGATTGCGCTGCGCAGCAGCGCGGATCAGGCCAAAATTGTGCTGCAGGTGCAGTATTTAGTTAGGGAGCCGAAGAATATGGCGAGCCTTTCGGCAGAAAGAAGGGGGCCAGGCGGCGGCGCGCTTGGTTGCGGCCCGCTGATTCCGCCTCTTTCCGAAACCGCGCGCCCGCTGCGCCAGCAAATCTTCGACCGGGTTCGGGCTGCTGGCCAGATCGCGCGCGTCGACGTTGCCAAAGAGCTTTCGATCAGCCCAGCCTCGGTGACCACGCTGACATCGGAGCTAATCGAACGCGGGTTTCTGGAAGAGGTGCGCGCCCCGCGCGAGGCAGACACCGGACGCGGGCGGCCCGCGGTGGCGCTTCGCGTGCAGGCGGCGGCGCATTATGTTGCGGGCATCAAGCTCTCAGACCGCGAGCACACGGCCGTGGTGGTCGATTTTGCGGGCAACCTGATTGCGGGCGAGGCGATTTCGCGCCAGCCGGGGGCCATGCAGCTTTCCGATATCGTCGCTGCCAGCGAAACCTTGCTTGACCGCGTCTGCGCCAAGGCCGGGTTGCCGCGCGCCACGCTTTCGGCGGTGGGGCTTGGTGTGCCGGGGTTTGTCGATTGCCCCTCGGGGGTTGTGCACTGGTCGCCGGTGCTTGCTGATCGCCATGTGCCGCTTGCCGCCGCTGCATCGCAACGCCTCGGCCTGCCTGTCCACATCGACAACGATGCCAATCTGGTGACGCTGGCTGAATTGTGGTTCGGCGCCGGGCGCCGGCTTTCGGATTTCGCGGTGGTGACGATCGAGCACGGCGTTGGCATGGGCTTTGTCATCAACCACCGCATCTTTCGCGGCTCGCAAGGCATGGGGATGGAGCTTGGCCATACCAAGGTGCAGCTTGATGGCGCGCTGTGCCGCTGCGGTCAGCGGGGCTGCCTTGAGGCCTATGTTGCCGATTATGCGCTGGTGCGTGAGGCGCAAACCGCGCTCAACCTGACGCATCGTGAGAATCAGAGCGTTGGCGCGCTTCTGGAAAGCCTTTTTGACCACGCCAAGGCGGGCAACGTTGCCGCGCGCTCAATCTTTCACCGCGCCGGGCGCTATCTTGCGCTGGGGCTTTCGAACGTGGTCAACCTGTTCGACCCCGAACTGATCATCCTTTCCGGCGAGCGGATGCGTTATGACTACCTCTACGCCGAGGAAACGCTTGCCGAGATGCAGGCGATGATGCTCAACACCGGCCGCCCGGCGCCGCGCATTGAGACCCACGCATGGGGCGATCTGCTCTGGGCGCATGGCGCCGCGGCGCTGGCGCTGCACGAGGTCTCGGACGGGCTTTTGTGCCCCCCGCGTGAAATGGCCGCGCAATGAGGGTGCTTGCGGCAGTGCTGATCGCATTTCCGGCAGCTGCAGAGCCGCTTTTCGTCAATGACGCGGCGCTCTCGCCGCCACATGTCTATGGCGGCGGATGGGAGCATTTTGTGGGTGGCGGTGTCGCGGTGTTTGACTGCAATGGCGATGCGCGCCCCGATCTGTTCGCGGCGGGCGGCGAAAACGCGGCGTCGCTTCTGGTTAACCAGTCAGACCCCGGCGGAGCGCTGCGCTTTGCCCCCGGCCCGATTGCGCCGATCACCGGTGTCACCGGAGCCTATCCGCTGGATATTGACAGCGACGGGTTGATTGACCTTGCGGTGCTGCGGGTGGGGCCGAACATGCTTTTGCGCGGGCACGGCGATTGCCGGTTCAGTGACGCAACCGCAGATTTTGGCCTGGCGCCGCGCGACGCCTGGACCACTGCCTTTACCGCCACCTGGGAAAATGGCGCCACGCTGCCAACGCTTGTCTTTGGCAATTATGTAGATCGCACCAACCCGAATGGCCCCTTCGAGGCCTGCGACAGCAATGAAATCTACCGGCCAAATGGGCCGAAATACGCAGCGTTAGAGCCTATTCTGCCCGGCTACTGCGCGCTGTCGATGCTGATTTCAGACTGGCAGCGCAAGGGCACGCCTGAGCTGCGCGTTTCGAATGACCGGCACTACTATGTGCGCGGCGGCTATGAGCAGATGTTCCACCTGAACCCGCTGGCCGAGCGCGAAGGCTGGCCACATTTTTCGCTCTGGGGCATGGGCATTGCCAGCCGTGACATCACGGGCGACGGGCTGCCCGAGGTGGTGATGACCTCAATGGGCGACCAGCTTTTGCAGTTCAATCGCGGCGAGGGCTTTGAAAACGCGCCGTTCAGCCTCGGCACCTATGCGCAGCGGCCATATCTCGGGGATGACGGCCGACCTTCGACCGGCTGGCACGCCGAGTTTGGGGATGTCGACAATGACGGGCGGCTTGATCTGTTCATCGCCAAGGGCAATGTCGATCAAATGCCTTCAAACGCGATTCACGACCCCAACAACCTGCTGATGCAGGGGCCGGACGGGGTGTTCCATGAGGCGGGAGAAGCTGCGGGGATTGCTTCGATCGAGCGCGCGCGCGGCGCGGCACTGGCCGATCTGAACGCCGACGGCTTGCTCGACCTCGTGGTGGTCAATCGCCGCGCGCCGCTGGAAATCTGGCGCAACATCAGCATCGGTGGTGGTAATTGGGCATCAATAGAGCCTGTTTTGCCCGGCGCAAACCGCAGGGCGGTTGGCGCATGGGTCGAACTGCGTGCGGGCGGCAAGGTTCAGTCCGCCGAGGTGACAGTCGGCGGCGGCCACGCAGGTGGGCAGGCGCTGCCGGTGCATTTTGGGCTGGGCGCAGAGCACGCGGCAGAGGCGCGGGTGATCTGGCCCGACGGGCAGTTGGGTGACTGGCAAGGCGTTGAGGTGAACGCCGTCACGCGGCTAGCAAAGTAGCCGGGGGTTTTGCACCCCCGGACCCCCGCAGGGTATTTGCGCAACGGAGAAATCAGTGGTCGACGGGCAGACCGGAAGGCACGGTCGCTGGCACACCGAGCCTGCCTGCAAGTGCTGTCTGGTCTGTCAGACTATCAAGAAACGCCAGAATAGAGACGATTTCGTCCTGCGAAAGCGGGCGTAGCGTGGTGGCGGCGGCGGCGACTGCGGCAGATTCGCTGGCGCTATCGAGAATGGCCCAGTCGGGCTTGGTATCGGGCAGGTCGGGCAGCAAGGCGGCGCGATCATAGTTTGCAAGCGCGGCAGGCTGGCCGTGGCTGGCAAGGAAACCCGCAAGCGTCAGGTGCGCCCCGGCGTGCCCCCAGGGGCCGGTCACCGTGACATTGCGCAAAGATGGGGTGCGGAAGGCGTAGAGGTCTGCCGCTTGCCCGGTGACACGAAAGCGCCCTTCATCGCGGCTGTGGCTTTCGAACCGCTCGGCCTTGCCGGGGCCAAGTTGCGCCTCGGCGGTGGCGTGAAAACCGTGGTCGGTCAGGAACGGGCCATTGTGGCACGCAGCGCAGCCCGCTTCGCCGTAAAACAGGCCCATGCCGATTTGCGCGTCTGGCGGCAATGGCGCCCCGCCGCGCAGGAAGGCGTCAAATGGGCTGCTGTCAGATCGCCATTCATAAGCGACAAAGGCCGCAATCGCATTCGAGATGTCAGTAAAGGCAACCGCGCGCCCAGCCGCGATTTCGGCTGAAACAGAGCCGAAACTGGCCGCATATTCGGGGATCGCCGCGACCCGCGCCGCGATGATGTCCCAGGCACCACCTGGCCCGGTGATGCGGCCCGAGCGCACCGCCCGCGACACGTCGTTTTCGTTATAGTGTCCCGCCATTTCATCCGACGACAAAACCGGAAACATGGTCTGAGCTGCCAGAACCGAGGCAAAGCCGGTGACCATCTCGTCATCCATCGGCGTTCTGATGCCAGAGGGTCGGGCGAGGTCTGCTTCGATGCGGCCATCGTGAAAGAGCCGCGTGAACTCTGCCGCGCCAAGGTTGAACAGGCCAGGCGAATTGCGCGGAATGCGCAGCTCGGGGGTGTTTTCGGCAGTGATGTGGCGGTCTGGGCCAAGGCCTGATGCCCCTTCGCCAAGGCCAAGCGACAGCCCGTCAGAGGTGCCGAAGCGCGGGTGGTGGCAGGTCGCACAGGAAATGTTGCGGTTGCCCGACAGGATCGCGTCATAGAACAGCAATTGCCCCAGCCGCACTTCGCCCATGTTCAGCGTGCCATACTCGGCATCGGTGACGGGCGCGGGAACCTCGGCCAGCGCGGGTGACGCAGCCAGCAGAAGGGTTGCGAGTGCCCTCAATCCCGCTCCTCCGAAGACTGCGCCCAAAGGTTGATCGCCTCATCCTGCGCGTGTCGGTCAATCTCGGCCAGTTCGGAAGCCGTGAAATCAAGCCGATTGAGCGCCCCCACACAGTCGCGCACCTGTTCGGGCCGCGAGGCGCCGATCAGCGCGGTGGTGATGCCGCCACCGCGCAGCACCCAAGCAAGCGCCATTTGCGCGAGCGTTTGCCCGCGCGCTTCGGCGATGCCGTTCAACGCGCGGATCTTTTCAATGGCTGCCGGGGTGAGCACGCCCGGATCGAGGCTTTTGCCCTGCGCCGCACGGCTGCCCTCGGGCACGCCGCGCAGGTATTTGTTTGTCAGCATGCCTTGCGCCAGCGGCGTGAAGGCGATGGAGCCGACGCCCAGTTCGGCCAGGGTTTCACGCAGGCCATCGCGCTCAACCCAGCGGTTGATCATGTTGTAGCTGGGCTGGTGAATCACGCAAGGCGTGCCCAGATCGTTCAAGATCGCGACCGCCTGCCGCGTGCGGGCAGAGTTGTAACTGGAGATGCCGGCATAAAGCGCGCGGCCAGACCGCACAATCTGATCGAGCGCGCCCATGGTTTCTTCAAGCGGCGTGTTTGGGTCAAAACGGTGCGAATAGAAGATATCGACATAGTCCAGCCCCAAACGCTTCAGCGAGGCGTCACAGGACGAGATCAGGTATTTCCGGCTGCCCCACTCGCCATAGGGGCCGGGCCACATCAGGTAACCCGCCTTCGACGAAATAATCAGCTCATCACGGTAGCCGGCAAAATCGGTGCGCAAGATCTCGCCAAACGCCTCTTCGGCGCTGCCGGGCGGTGGCCCGTAGTTATTGGCAAGGTCGAAATGCGTGATGCCAAGGTCGAAGGCGGTTTGGCAAATCGCGCGTTTGGTGGCGTGCGGCGTGTCATGGCCGAAATTGTGCCACAGGCCGAGCGAGATCGCAGGAAGCTTCAGGCCTGAGGCGCCGCAGCGGTTGTAGATCATGTTGTCATAACGGGTTTCGGCGGGAATGTAGCGCATGGGTGCCTCCGGCATTGTTCGCGGCAGTGGACCACAGGCGCGACCGCATCGCAAGTTGCGCCGACGCCGGGGCGGGGTATGGTGGCGGCAGATCGGAGGGTTGGCGATGCGCCGGATCTGGGGCTTCATCATTGGCATGGCAAACCGTATCGGCCAGACCCAGATGGGCCTTATCGCCGCAGGGGTTGCCTTTTACGCAATGTTTGCGGTGTTTCCCGCAATGACGGCAACCATCGCGCTTTGGAGCCTTGTTGCCGACCCGGCGGCGATTTCAAGCTACATGCAGGTTGCGCAGGAGTTTGTGCCACATGAAGCCTGGAGCATTCTGGCTGATCAGGCCGCGGCATTGCTGGCCGGGCCAAAGGCAACAATCGGTTGGGCAAGCCTGGTTTCTCTTCTGATCACGCTATACGCAGCGCGCGCGGGTGTTTCGGCGCTGATACAGGGGCTGAACGCGATCCACGGCACGGCGCAGCATCCGACCATTTGGGGATATGTTCTCGGCTATATTCTGACACTTGCGCTGATTGCCACAATCCTGTTGGCGCTGGCGACGGTGGTTTTGGTGCCTGTCGCGCTGGCGGTCTTGCCGCCGGGCCCGTTGCGCGGCTGGCTGGTGTCAGAGCTGCCATGGGGTGCGACCTTCGTTCTGGTGCTCAGTGCGCTGGCAATGCTCTATCAATTCGGCCCGTCGGCCGCGGGGCGGCGCAGGCGGTGGGTCATCCCCGGTGCCATTCTGGCGGCGCTGACATGGTCGGGGGCGTCGCTGGCGTTTTCGTTCTATCTATCCAACTTCGGCACCTACAACCGCATCTACGGTTCGCTCGGGGCGGTCATTGCGCTGATGATGTGGTTTTACATTTCCGCCTACGCGGTCTTGCTGGGTGCTGCGCTGAACGCCGAGCTGTCAAAGCATCAGTAGTCACGCTCAAAATAGATGCCGATGCCGCTGTTGCCATCGGCGCCTACGCTGCCGCGTGCGGTCAGGCTTGGGGTGATATCGAGGTTGAGGTTGATTTCGACCTGCCCGTCGCTGCCCACCGCAACATCGGAATACAGATTTTCCGACAGATATTTGCCAAACCGCAGCGTGGCGCCCCCGGCCGCATCGGAGGCAAGATCAAAGTCATCAAGCCCGAAGGCCACGCGCAGCCGCCCCATCAGCCCCTCGCCGCCACTACCCGCGAGCTGCGCCACGGCCTGCGCCATCCGAGCCGCCTGCAGCGGCGAAAGCGTCTCTATTTGACGCGAAAACAGCAATTGCGCCAGCACTTCATCTTGCGGAAGATCGGGCGATGAACTCAGTCGAAGCACCGGTGCGGCGGCCTCGCCCTCAAGCGCGATCGTGGCAGTGATGTCAGCCGTTTGCGTGGTCGCGGCAAAGCGCAGCCAGGGCGAAAGCGCGCCCTGCATCTGCACCAGCCCTTCGGTCAGCGTGAAGCGCTTGCCCAGAATGTCGAGCCTGCCACGCACGAGGTCAAACTGCCCCGAGGGCACCACCGCCGCGGTGGTGCCGCCCAACCGCAGCGCCCCACCAAGCTCGGCATCAAGCCCGCGCCCGCGCACGAAGATGCGCCGCGGCGCCAAGACATCGATGTTGAGGCTATAGACCGGGCCACCGGACGCAGGCCCACCGGCATGCGCTGGTGTGGCGCGGCGGATTGTGGCGGCAACCTGCGCCGGGGCGCCAATATGCGTCACATTGGGCAATGCCAGCACCGCCCCCGCCTCGGGCACCCGCAGGTTGGTCAGTGCAAGGGTGATGGCGCCCGAAATCTGCGCCCCCCCGGCCAGCGCGCCGTTGATTGCAAGATCGCCGCTTAGGCTTGTGTCGTAGAGGTTCGGGTCGCGCAGCGGCACATCCTGCAGCGCCAGCGAAAGATCAGCGGCGTAGGGCGCTTGCAGCGACACCGGGCCTTCTAGCCGAAGCTTGCCGCCGCCAACCAGGCCGGTTGCAGTCAGCCGCGCGCGCGCACCCTCCAGATCAGCCGATAGCTGAATATCCTGCACCGAAATCCCCAGACCGGGTGCCGATAGCCGCAACCCGTTACCCGAAACACGCCCCGAAAGCGCATTCAGTGTCGGGGCGCCGCGCAGCCGCAGATCGAGCGAAACCGGCCCTTGCACGCTCTGCGGGCTGATAAACCGGTTCAGCAGCCCCGCCTCGGCGCGCCCGGCAATGGCCAGATCGGCGTTGGCGAAATCGGCGGTAACCGGCCCCGTGATCGTTGCACTGCTGCCGCCCGGCCCTTGCGCCGAAAGCGCAAGCGTGTAGCCATCAGCGCCCGCCTCGACCTGCCCCGAAACCGTGGCGGGCCCCGAGAACCCCGGAGCGACCAGCGCAACATCGGCGAGCCGCGCGGTCAGGGTGCGCGCGCCTGCGGCGTCGGCCTCGCCAAGCGCTGCCGTCAGCTGCGGGTTCACAAGGTCCGCCGCGCCCAGCACCCAGCCGCCGGGCCCTTCGCGCAGCCCGATCTTCAGCGCGGCCCCGCCCGCAAGCAGGCGGTCCAACGTTCGCTCGCCAATGCCAAGCCCGCTGGCGGTTCCCTCTGCCGCCAGCACCCGCGCACCGGGAACGCCCGCAAGCGTTGCATTGGCGGCCAGCGCCCCTCTCAGCCCCGAACCGGAAAGCGACAGGTCGGGCAAGGTAAAGCTCGCGGTCGCGGTGGTTGAGTCGCTTTGCAGCAAGCCTTCGGCCTGCCCCGAAAACCCCTTTGCATGGGCGTCAAGTGCCAGTGTCAGCCCGTTGGCATCGCGCTCGGCAATCACCCGCACCCGCGAGCCGCCCACCAGCAGCTGGTCAAGCGCGCTCTGCCCGGTCTTCAGATCAATACCCACAAACGCGGTTTCAATAAAGAAATCGCCCATCAGAGGCAGATACCAGCCCTCGACTACGCCATCAAACCGCCCGCCGATGCTGCGCCCGGCCAGCGGAGAAAGCCGTGAAAGGTCAGGGTGGCTCAGGCGGAAATTGCCACTTGCCCTGGTCTCAGCGCCGCTGCCTGAAACTTCGGCGGTTCCGCTCAGGCTAGCGCTTGCGGCGGTCAGGTTTACGACCGGCAGGCGCAGCGGTTCGCCTGCGCGCCAATCGACTTGCACCTGCCCGCGCAGGCTGTCGCCAAGGGCCGCATTCAGCGCGGCATCGGCAAAGGCAATGTCGTGCGCCGAAAAATCTAGCGCGCCCGCGGCCAAGGCGGCATCGCCGCCGGCAACGCGCCCGGACCCTGCCAGCGTGATCGTGCCGACCTGCACACCGCCGCGCCGCAGGCCGTCAAGCCGGCCGTCAATCTGCCACTGTTCCCCTTCGGCGCGGTCATAGCCAAGCGCCAGTGTTGCGCCCGCCACCCATGTCTTTTCACCCGTGATCGGCAACAGAACTTCGGGCGCATCCGGCAGGCCAAGCGCCACGTTCAGCGCGGCGCGCTGCGGCTCGCCCGAGGCGAGCAGATCAAGCGCGCCGTCAAGCGAAAGCGCCGCTGAATGCAGGCGCAGCGTGCTCAGGTTCAGCCCGCCGTCTGCGGTGCGCGCGCCCTCGGCGTGAAGCGTCACATCGTCGCCAAAAAAGCTGCGGTAATCGGGCGGCAAAAGCGGCGCGATATCGCCGCCAAGGTCGGCCACGAAGCGGCGTGTTTCGGCATCCGGCGCGGTCAGGACCACACGCCCGCCAAGCCGCTTCGCACGGTCTGAGCTAAGCACCACATCTGCCGAAAAGCTCTCAAGTGGCCCCGACCCTGCAATTGCCAGCGTCAGCGCGGGCCGTTCGGGCAACCCAAGCAGGTTGGCCGCTATGCCGCCCGCTGTCTCGTCAAGCAGCAGATCGAGCACCAGATGCCGCGTCGCATTGGCAAAACTGGCGCTTAGCGTGAACGAGCCCGACTGGCCGTCAATACGTTCGGCCGCCAGCCGCGCGCTGCCTTCGCCGCCCGCAAGGTTCAGCGCGCCATCGAGCCGCAGCACCGCCGGCGCGCCCAGCACCGGTGCGCCCAGCTCAATCCTTTTTGCGGCGAGTTTGCCGATCGACACCGAAACCGGCAACACGGGCAGCGCAAAAGGCACCGCTTCGGGAACGGCTGCGGCAGGCCCGGTAGAGGGCATCCGTGCCAGCACGATTTCTTCTGCCCCAAGCTCGGCAATCTCGATGCGCCCTGCCACAAGTGCCGCGCGGTTCCAGCTGATAGCGCCGCCCCGGATGCTCAACCAGATGCCGGCATCATCGGCAATGGTCAGCTCTGTGAAGGTCGCGCGCGATGAAAGCGCCCCGGCAAACCCGTCAATGCGCACCTCGCGGCCGGCGCCCGAAAGATTGTCTTCCAACAGGCGCTGAATCAGCCCCCGGTCGCGCTCGGCTTCGCTTTGCGCAGACGCGGGCGCGCCAAGGGCCAGCGCCGCGAGCATAAGGGGTATGAGTAGCCACCGCATCAGAACGACTGCCCGATGCCAAGGTATATCTGCAACCCGTCGCCGGTACTGCCTGCAACCGGCATTGCCAGATCAAGCCGGATCGGCCCGATGCCGGTGGCATAGCGCAACCCCAGCCCGGCGCCCGCGTGCCAGTTACCATCACCGAAGTCGCCCGAAATTCCAACAAATCCGGCGTCGTAGAACGCCACCATGCCGATCGTGCTGGTGATATCGGCGCGCAATTCGGCAGATACCGCGGCGAACGAGGCGCCGCCCATCGGCGCCAGATCAAGCCCGCGCATCACCTCGACGCCAAGCGACTGGTAGGGCTGCCCCCGCACGGTGCCGCCGCCACCTGAGTAAAACAGATATTCGCGCGGGGTCTGCAGCAGCGCTGACCCAAGCACCGAACCTGCCTGCGCCCGCCCTGCCAGCACCACGCGCCCGCCAAGGGCGCGATAGCCGCGTGCCTCGCCACGAAGCTGCACGCCAGACCCGGTGCCGGCAAACCCCGCGAAAGGGGTGGCGTCGCCAGCAAGCCAGAACCCCCGCGTCGGGTTGCTTGCGTTGTCGCGCCGGTCCCATGTCAGGTTGGTGGGTAGCGAAATCTGGCGGAACCTGTCGGTCACAAATGCGTCGGTTACCCGCGACATGCCAAACCGCACAGCCGCCGTGCCGGTCAGCCGATCCGAGAAATCGTGGCTGAGCCCGAGCCCGAGGCTGACCGCAGTCGCATCGTGGTCCACCTCCTGCAAGCGCTCTATCCGTGCTGCGACGAAAGCCTGTGTGTCGGGGCTGAACGTGGCGGGCCGGTCGATCCGCGCACTTGCGCGCAGGTCGGCGCCGCCGGTACTGGCGCCAATGCCCGAAACCTCGCCGTCAAGGCGCAGCCGCTCGCCGCCACCCCAGAGGTTGCGGTGCAGCCAGAATGCCGAAACCTTGCCACCATCACGCGATGAAAGCTCGGCGCCAAAGCCAAAGCGGCGCAAGGGCGCCTCAACCACCGTCAGCGCGATGTCGAGTGTATCGCCCTGCCCTGGCGCCGCCGCTTCAGTCAGCGCGATGCTGCTGAAAATGCCACTGCGCCGCAGCCGCGCCTGCACCCGCGCCAAGGCGGCGGGGCTGAACTGCTCGCCGGTTGGCAGCCCCGCGATTTCGGCAAGCCGCTCAGGCCGCAACCGCTGCGCGCCGTGGGTGGTCAAGGCGCCGAACCGCAGTTGTGCGCCGGGGCGCAGCGTTACCAAGGCAGCCAGCGTGGCGACGCGGTGGTCGGCAACAAGGCTTTGCGCGGCGACCTCGGCCTTGGCGTGCCCCGCCGCGCGCCACGCGCCAATGGCAGCGCCGGTCGCCGCGACAATCTCTCCCGAAAGTGCAGGCGCGCCCGGCGCAAAGCCCTCGGGCAGCACCGTGCCGGGCGCAAGCGGCGCCACCGACGCGGCCGAAAAGGCAAAGCGCGGGCCGGGGTGCACGGTAATCTGCACCGTGCCCACGCGCGCCGGGGCGTCAAGCAGCGCAATTGCCGCCGCTTCGCGCCCGTCGAGCGTAATGCCAATGGTGCCGCCGTAATGGCCTCGTGCATAAAGCACCGCCTGCAGCCGCGCATAATCGGCGCGCGCGCCCGCAAGCAGATCTTGCGGCGCGGTGCGGCCGTCGCGCTCGGCCTGTCGCGTCAGCGAGGCAGCCTCAAGCGCGCGCGCAAGTGCTGCGTCGGCGCCGGGCGAATCGATCACAAGCTGATCGAGCGCGATCGCAGGCACCCCGGCGAGCGCCAGCGCGCCCGCAAGGCCAAGCCGTTTTCCCCAGGTCCGAACAAAGGCTACCATAACGGGGCCAGTATGCATCGTATTGGCGGCGAAAGGCCATAGCGGCTATTGGCGCAGGCGATGAATTGCGCGTGCATTCAGGGCTGAATCAGCGCCGCCTGCCATTCCTCCAAAAACGCCCGCCGCTTGAGCGCGTCGAGATAGACCAACAGCCCGGCATCCAGCCGGATCGGCCGCAGATGCGGCTTTGCGGCCAGCGCCGCAGCGTCAATCGGGGGCAGCCCGGCTGCGCTGGCGATCAGCGCGCGGCCCTCGGCGCCAAGCAGGAAATCAAGAAATAGCGCGCCAAGTTCGGGCGCCTGCGCGGTACCGGGCACAAGTGCTGTGCGCAAGAGGGTCAGGGTGTGGTCTTCAAGCTCGACCATCACCAGCGCATCCGACCCGGCAATGCGCGGCGCCGCGTAGCTGCCAAGCACGTTATAGGCCAGCAGCAGTTGCCCCGATTTGAGGTCGGCAATCATTGGTGCGCTCGAATCGTAGAGCGTGGGCGCAAGCCCTCCCATCACCTCGGCAAGCCGCCAGAACGTATCTGAAAGCCGCGCGTCTTGCGTGACAAACAGATACCCCGCGCCCGAAGCCGCGGGGTCATAGGTGCCGATCCGGCCCAAAAACCGCTCAGGGTTGTCGCGCAAAAGCTGCGTCAGCTCGCGCCGGGTGCGTGGCGCCGCCGAACCGCCCAGCGCTGCGCGCGCCACGATCAGCACCACCGGTTCTTGCGCGAAAGCAAACAGCAAGTCTTGCCAACGCGCCCATTCCGGCAGTGTGGCGGTAGCAACCGAGCGCAACGGCAGCGCCAGCCCGTCGTTGGCGAGCTTCATCTGCAAATCCATCGCAGACGAGATCACCAGATCATAGGCTGCCCCCTCGTCGGCAATCGCGGCAAAGACCTGCTGGCTGTTGGCAACAGTGTAGCGCAGCGCGATGCCGGGGTTGCGCGCCTGAAACGCGGCAAGAACCGGGCGCAGAACCTCGGTATCGGTGGTCGAAAGCACCGCCAGTTCGGCCTGCACCACACCGCCGACCGCTGCAAACCGGGTATCTTCCTCGATCTCGAAGGCCCGTACCGGCGCTGCAAGCGCCAGAATCAGGACAAAGGCACCCAAAACCGCGCGCATGTGCCGCCCCCCTCGCGTTCTGCCAGTTCAAACCGCCCGCCATGTGCCGCCGCCACCTCATCGACAATGGTCAGACCAAGCCCCGAGCCGACCACATCGCCCACATTGGCGCCGCGCGCAAACCGCCGCGTCAGCGCCGCCTGTGCGCTGCCTGAAAGCCCGCGCCCGCGGTCGGCCACCTCGACGCAGGCGCTGCCACCCTCGCGCGAAAGCCGCAGCATGATGTCGGTGTCGGGGGCCGAGTATTTCACCGCATTATCAAGCAGATTTCGCAGCGCCGCCTCAATCAAAAGGCGATCCCCCATGACCTCAAGCTTTGCTTCGGTGCCCTGGAACCCGATCCCGACATCTTTCAGCCCCGCGACTGGCCCGAAGCTGTTGGCCAGCCCCTCTACCAGCCGCGCCAGATCGACGGATTCGCGCGCCGGACGGTCAGACCTGTAAACCACCGTGGCATGGTCAAGCAACTGGCTGGCCGAGCGCGCACTTTCCTCGACGGCACGGATGACGGCGCGCAGCGTTTCGCGCGCATCTTCGGATTCTGCCTTGCGCAGTGCGGTTTCAGCACGCGCCCGCACGGTGGCAAGTGGCGTGCGGATGTGGTGCGCGGCTTCGGCAATGAAGGTTTCGGTGCGCGTCAGCGCCGCGCGCAGCCGCGCGATCAGGCCATTGAGCGACTCGACCAGCGGGCGTAGCTCGGCCGGGGTCGGGTGATCGACGCTGCGCAAATCGCTCGGGCCGCGGCGGCCCACCGCTTCGGCCAGCCGGTTGATCGGCCGTAGCACCGACCCTGCGGTCAGAATCGAAAGTGCGGCGGCCAACGCGAACACCCCAAGACCGATTGCCGCCGCCCGGTTCGCCACCCGCGCCGCGATTGCCGCCTGCCCGGATCGGGTCTGCGCCACCAGCACTGTAACAGGCGTCGCCAGCTGCCCGGCCAGCACGACCCGCCGCACCATTGCCACCCGCACCTCGGCATTGCGGTAGGGTGCGGTGTAGAAAATCGGCGCTGATGGCGCTGCGGGCCCTTGGGCGGCGCTGGGCATTGGCAGGTCGGCGTAGCCGGTGATTGTCGCGTCCTCTACCGCGACGCGGTAGAAAATGCGGTCCTCGCTGATCGAGCCAAGGATCGAGAATGCCTCATGCGGCAGATCGACCGTCACGCCCTGGTCGCTGCCGCGCAGCTCGTCTGCAATGGCCAGCGTCGCGGCCCCCAGCACGCTATCGAGCGTTTCCTTGGCGGCGTCGCCCGCCACCGTGCGCACCGCCTGGAACAGCAGCACCGCCAGCAGCGCCGCCAACACCAGCAGTTGCAGCACCAGCCGCGCGCGCAGGCTGAGGGAGCCACCGCCCTTCATGTTGCGGTCAGCCTGTAGCCCATGCCACGCACCGTATCGATCTGCGCGCCCGAGCCTTCGAGCTTTTTGCGTAACCGGGCGACGTAAACCTCGATCGCGTTGTCGGAAACGCTTTCGGCGTAGGAAAACAGCCGGTCGCAAAGCTGCGACTTGGAAAAGATACGGTCAGGCGCGGCAAGCAGTATTTCCAACAACCGAAGCTCGCGGTTGCGCAACTCTCGCGGCTCGCCAGCCACCACCAGTTGCGCGGTCAGTGGGTTGAAGGTGAAGCCTGCGAATCGCTGCACCGTCTCGCTGGCGCCGCCCCGGCGGCGCAAAACAGCGCGGCAGCGTGCCTCAAGTTCGGCAAAGTCGAACGGCTTGGTCAGATAATCATCGGCGCCGAGGTCGAGCACATCGACCCGGTCCGAAACCGCCGCTCGCGCAGTCATCACAATGATCGGCACATCGTGCCGGGCGCGGCGCTGGCGGGTCAGAAAGCTGCGCCCGTCACCGTCTGGCAGCGAAAGATCTAGCAAGATCAGGTCGTAAGGCGCTGCCGAAAGGCAATCTTCGGCCTCGGCCAGACTGCCCGCACGGTCCACGGCATGGCCATCGAGCCGCAGCCTTTCGCTGACCGACTGCGCCAGATCATCGCTGTCTTCGACCATCAGAAATCGCATGCCAGCCTCTTTTGCAGCGCATGACAGGTTGATGTCAGCTTTCGGCCGAATCGTCGCATCCTGCAAGAGGGGGATCGCACCGGCTACGGTGCGCCTTGTCGGCAGAACATATGTCTGGGAGGACAGCATGAAAATGACGCTTCTGAAGGCGCTGGGCACCAGCGCCCTGATCAGCCTTGGTGCCACCACCGCGATGGCCACCGAATGTATCGCCCCCGCCGATGCTGGCGGCGGCTGGGATTTTACCTGCCGCCAGATCGGCAAGCTGCTTTATGACCTGAAGCTGGTGCCAAACCCGGTGCAGGTGACCAACATGGCCGGCGCCGGCGGCGGCCTCGCCTATGCCAACGTCGTCAACGAGCGCAACACCGACGCAGATCTGATCATCGCCGCTTCGTCGGCCACGACTACGCGTCTTGCGCAAAACGCCTACGGCGGCGCCACCGCCGACCAGGTACGCTGGGTGGGCACCATCGGCGGCGACCCCGGCGTGATCGTGGTGGCCAAGGATAGCCCCTACCAGACGCTTTCCGACCTCGTCGAGGCGATCAAGGCTGACCCGAGCAAGATCACCTTTGCGGGCGGTTCGGCTGCTGGCGGGTTTGACCACCTCAAGCCGCTGCAAATCATGAAGGCCGCAGGCTTCACCGACGCCAAAGCCGTTAAATATATCGGCATGAACGGCGGCGCCGAGGCTATCACCCAGACCATCGGCGGCTTCACGCAGGCGATGACCGGTGACATCTCCGAAATCACCGGCTTCATCAAGTCGGGCGACGTGCGCGCACTTGCGATTCTGACACCCGAGCGCGTTGCGGGCTTTGAAGACATTCCGACCGCCAAAGAGCAGGGCTATGACGTTGTCGTGGTCAACTGGCGCGGTCTTTATGTGCCCAAGGGCATTTCCGACGACGCGTTCAACGGTTGGGCAACCAGGCTTCAGGCGGTTGCCGATAGCGCCGAATGGCAGGCGGTGATGGAGGCCAACGGTCTGGCGCCCTTCACGCTGGTTGGTGCCGAGTTCCAGGGCTGGATTGACGGCGTTGTTGCCGACACCACCGCTCTGTCGCGCGAAATCGGGGTTATCCAGTAATGGCCTCGGACCGGATCTTTGGTCTGGTCGTGCTTGGGGTGGCGCTGGCGTATATCGCCAGCGCCCTTCAGATCCAGCCGTCGTTTTTGTCGGACCCGGTTGGCCCCAAGGTGTTTCCGCTGGTCATCGGCGCCGTGGCTGCGCTGGCCGCGCTGGTGGTGCTGATCAAGCCCGACGAAAGCCCTGAATGGCCGCACGGCGCAACCTGGCTGCATCTTGGCATCGCCTTGGCGGTTCTGGTGGGCTATGCTTATGCGCTGAAACCGCTTGGGTTTCTGCTGCCTACCGCGGTTGCCGCGTCGGTGGTCAGCTATCAGATCAGCCCGCGCCTGCAAACCGCCGCGCTGACCGGTATCGGCCTTTCGATCGGGCTGTTCGCGATCTTCAAATACGCCCTCGGACTTGGGCTGATTGCCCTGCCGCGCGCGATGATGGGCTGAGGGGGCGCTCATGGAAATTCTGTCGAACCTTGCGCTTGGTTTCAGTGTGGCGCTGAACCCGTTCACGCTGTTTCTGGCGGTTGTGGGCTGTTTTATGGGCACCATCATCGGTGCGCTGCCGGGCCTTGGCCCGTCAAACGGGGTTGCGATTCTCATCCCGCTCGCGTTCACGATGGGGCTTGATGCCACCTCGGCGCTGGTGCTGCTGACCAGCGTTTACTACGGCGCGATGTATGGCGGGCGTATCTCGTCGATCCTTTTGAACATTCCCGGCGATGAACCGGCGCTGATGACCACGCTTGACGGCTACCCGATGGCGCGGCAGGGCAGGGCGGGCGACGCATTGGTCATCTCTGGCGTGGCGAGCTTTGTCGGCGCCATGCTGGCGACCGTCGGGCTCGTGATTTTGGCGCCGATGCTGGCGCGGGTGGCATATCTGTTTGGCCCGGCCGAGTATTTTGCGCTCTACCTGCTGGCGTTCACCACGCTTGGCGGTGTTGGCTCAAAAAATCAGGCCAAGGCAGTGATTGCGGCCTGTATCGGGCTTGGCATTGCCATGATCGGGCTCGACAATACCACCGGCATGCCGCGCTTTACCGGCGGCAACCTGCACATGATGGACGGCGTCGATTTTCTTGTCGCGATCGTCGGGCTGTTCGCCATCACTGAGGTGTTCTTTTTCATCGAGACCCACGGCAAGGGCAGCGCCATCGGTGTCAAACTGGAAAAGGTGACGGTGCCGATCAAGGATCTGATCGCAGCCTCTGGCTCCATGCTGCGTGGTTCGGGCATCGGCTTCGTTGCTGGTATTCTGCCGGGCGCGGGGGCCTCGTTAGGCTCGTTCCTTGCCTATATGGCCGAGAAATCGATTGCCGGGCCCAAGGGCAGGTTCGGCCAGGGTGATCCGCGCGGGGTTGCGGCGCCCGAGGCGGGCAACAACGCTGCTGCGGGTGGCGCGCTGATTCCGATGCTGACGCTTGGCGTGCCGGGGTCGGGCACTACGGCGGTGCTGCTGGCGCTGTTGATGACACTGAACATCACGCCCGGCCCGACCCTCTTTGCCGATCGACCCGAGGTCGTCTGGGGCCTGATTGCAAGCCTGCTCATCGCCAACGTCGTGCTGCTGATCATGAACATCCCGATGGTCAAGATCTTCGTGAAGGTGCTTATGGTGCCCGCATGGGTGCTTTTGCCTGGCGTCACCATGATCTCGTTCGTCGGCATCTACTCGCTGACCGGCAGCTATTTTGATCTGGTGATGATGGTCGGTTTCGGCGTCATGGGCTACTTTTTGCGCAAGCTCGACATTCCGACCGTGCCGGTCATCCTTGGCATCCTTCTGGGCAACCAGATGGAAGACAACCTGCGCCGCGCCATGGTCATTGCGAACGGCGACTGGACCTATCTGTTCAACAGCGGCATTGCGACCGGGCTCTGGGTGGCGGCAATCGCAGGGTTCATCGCGCCGATCTTCCTGCGCCGGTTCCTGAAGCGGCCGCCGCAGCCCGTTGATGCAGAAGCTGACTAACATGACCCGCGTTTTGATTCCCACCGGGGCCCTGGGGCTGGGGTATGATCGCGCCGCGCTGGCGTTGGGTGTGGCAAACCGGCCCGACATCATCGCAGTTGACGGAGGGTCCACCGACAGTGGGCCCTCGTATCTTGGGCGCGGTGTTTCCAAATATTCGCGCGGCTCGATCAAGGCCGAGTGGCGCGAGCTGATGCAGGCGCGCGCCGAGGCGGGGGTGCCGTTGGTCATCGGCACCGCGGGCACCTGCGGCGCCGATGCGGCGGTTGACTGGCTCTATCAGATCACTGAAGAGCTGGCAGCCGAGCTGGGCCAGCGTTTGCGCATAACAAGGCTCTATTCCGGCCAAAATGCCGCCTTTTTGACCGAGGAACTTGCCGCCGGGCGGGTTTCGCCACTGCCCGCCGCGCCGCCGATTTCGGCTGAAATCCTTGCGGCCTGCACCAATATCGTAGCCCTTGCCGGCGCCGAGCAAATTCAGGCGGCGCTTGCCACGGGTGCCGATATCGTGATTGCCGGGCGCACCACCGACACCGCCATTATCGCCGCCCTGCCGCTTTCGCGCGGCGATCACCCCGGTGCCGCGTGGCATGGCGCCAAGGTGGGCGAATGCGGCGCGATTGCCACCACTAACCCTGCGACGGGCACCATCCAGATCGATTTCGACGCGCAGGGTTTTACCTTTACCCCGCTGGGCTCAGCCGCGCGCGCCACGCCCTACACGGTTTCGGCGCATATGCTTTATGAAAACTCAGACCCTTTCATTCTGCACGAACCCGGTGGCCACCTTGATGTGACTGCGGCGCGCTATCAGGCTCTAAACCAGCGCGAAGTGCGGGTTGAGGGCTCAAAATGGGTGCCGGGGCGCTATACGGTCAAGCTCGAAGGTGCGCGCGTCGCGGGCTATCAGGCCGTGGCACTCGCCCTGCTGCGCGAGCGGCGCTATGTCGAAAACGCGCGCGCCTGGGCCGACGCCGTGGTTGCCCAAACCCGCGCGCGGGTTGCCGCCAGGTTGCGGCTGACGGATGGTTATGAGCTGGAGATCCGGCTGATCGGCATCGACGCGGCCCTGGGCGCGCTGGAAAATCGCCATACGGTGCCCGTCGAAGTGGGGGCGCTGGCAATCGTTACCGCCCCGACCGAGGCGCTGGCGGGCGAAATTGCCAAGATTGCCAACCCTTTCCTGCTGCATCACGCGCTGGACGAGGATGAGCCGATGCCGACCATCGCCTTTCCTTTCTCGCCCGCCGAGATGCACCGCGGCGCGCTTTACGAATTCTGCCTCAACCACGTTTTGCATACCGCCGACCCGATGGCGCCCTTCCGGCTGGTGGTCACGGAGGTGGGAAATGGCTGAGCTGGGCAGCGTCGTCGAAAAAGTGCGGTCAAAAAACGCTGGGCCGTTCTGGCTGACTATCGACGTTTTCTGCGGGAATAGTGACGCTTTTGCCCGTGTCTCGGCGCTGCCTACCGCCCGTGTTGCGGCCCTGTTCGGGGTGGATGCGGCGCAGATGAAGCGCTTTGATATTGCAGAGCTGAACGTGGTCAAGTTCTCTGTTCCGCGCCCCGTCGTGCAGGGCACCCGTGCCGACCGCGATATGCACGGCGCGGCTTGGGGCTTTCTGCTGGCGGAAATGCAGATCGACTAGCGGCGCAGTGCCGCGCCAAAGATCCGGTCCATGTGCCGCTCCAGATAGATCGATAGCCACTTGGTATAATGTTCGGGGTGTCGCACGACATCGGCGGCAAGGTCGTAAATGCCGACCCAGCGCACGTCGGAAACCTCGTCCGGGTTGGGCGTGACCACCGTGTCGGGGCTTGCATAGGCAAGATAGATATCAACCACCTCATGCTCGATCATGCCCTCGCCCACGTCGGCGCGGTATTCAACGCGGTCGGCGAATGCAGGGTAAAGCCCACTAATGCCCAACTCTTCACGCAAGCGCCGCACCGCGCAATTGGCCGATTTCTCGCCCCAGGCAGGATGCGTGCAGCAACTGTTCGCCCAAAGCCCCGCGCTGTGGTACTTTCCCGCCGCCCGCCGCTGAATCAGCACACGCTCGCCCTCAAGCACAAACACGGAAACCGCCTTGTGCTTGAGCCCCTGGACATGCGCCGCAACTTTCTCCACCGGGGTCAGCGCGCCATTTACCCAGGCGGGAATCATATCTGCCATTTTTGCCCGCAATTCCGCCGCAGCCATTTTGGCGCGGCGGGCGGGTATGTCACTTGGGCAGCTTGCCACAGGGTCAGCTTGCCGCGGCTGATCAGGAAAGGGTCTGCGGCGCCGCCGCCGACGTCTGCTCGGCACGGCGTGCCAGTTCGGCGCGATAGAGTGCAAGGAAATCGATGGTTTCAAGGTAGAAGGGCGCAAAGCCGCCATCGCGGGTTACATCGGAAACGATGCGCCGGATATAGGGGAACAGCATCCGTGGGCATTCGATCAGCAGAAACGGGTGCATCTGCTCTTCAGGAACGCCCTCGACCAGAAAGATGCCAGCGTAGTCCAGCTCCATCAGGAACAGCGGCGCCTTGTTGGCGCCATTGGTGGAGGTGATCTTGAACTTGGTGATGACCTCGTACTGGTTCTCGGTGGCGCGCTTGCGGGCATCGAGGCTGACCTGTACCTGCGTTTCGGGCTGCACCTCGTTTGTGGCGATGCCCTTTTGCGCAACGATATTTTCAAACGACATGTCGCGCACAAATTGCGCCAACACGCTCATCTTCACCTGCGGCGCCTGCGGGGCGGCACCATTACTTTCATCAGCCATCGGAGTCTCCAGAACAAGTTGCGGCTGCGGGTGTAGCACCCCGCACGCCGTGCCTCAATGCCGCGTCCAGCCCGAAGGCGGGTGCTGAGGCGTATTTTCAGGGTCAATTTCCACATAATCGGCGTCAATCACCCCTGCGCGATGCGTCGTCTGGCGTGGGCCACCGCCCATGGTAAAGCCTGCAACCTGGACCCGCTTGGCCAACGCCCGCAACAGCGCCCGCCGCACTGCGGGCACCAGCAGCAAAAGGCCGACGGAATCGGTGAAAAAGCCGGGCGTCAGCAACAGCGCCCCGGCAAACAGAATCATCGCCCCATGCGCGAGCGGCGCGGTGGGGTCGCGCAGATCATTCAATGCAGAGCGCAGATCGGCCAGCGCGCGCGCCCCTTGGCTATGCACCAGCGCCGTCCCAAGCAGCGCTGTTGCCAGCACCAGCCCCAGCGTCGGCCACAGCCCGATCGCGCCGCCGATCTGAATGAACAGACCGATTTCAATCAGCGGCACCGCCGCGAAGGCCAGAAAAATCCACATCCGTGCGCCCCCAGGTCTGCCCCGCCGCCTGTTGCGCCGGGGGGCGGTGGACTTGACCCCGCCGCTGCCCTACATAGGGTGCAACTGCCGGGTTTTCCAACCCTAGCCCGACCGAGGTTTAAACATGTCCAATGCCGTGATTCAGCTGATCGTTCTGGCCGGGATCGCCATCTTTCTGATTCTGCGCCTGAAAAACGTGCTGGGTACCCGAGAGGGTTTTGAAAAACCCGACCTTCCCGAAATCGAACCCGCCACCCGCAGCGCGCGCCGCGGCTTTGAGGTGATCGAGGGCGGGCAAGACCGCGATATCACCGACCATGTGCCCGAGGGCAGCCCCGCCGCGCTGGCGCTTTTGGCGATGAAGCGCGCCGAGCCATCGTTCGGTGTGACCGATTTTCTGCAAGGCGCGCGCGGTGCCTATGAAATGATCCTGATGGCGTTTGAGCGCAGCGATATTGCGGCGGTGCGCCCATTCCTCGCGCCCGAGGTCTATGCCGCCTTCGACGCGGTGGTGCAGGCGCGCGCGCAGCAGGGGCTGACGGTGCAGGCCGAGTTCATCGGCGTGCGCGAGCTGGTGCTGGAAGCAGCTGAATATGACCCAAAATCGCACGAGGCCGAGATTTCGGTGCGCTTTCTGGGCGAGCTGATTTCATCGGCGCGCGACGCGGCGGGGCAGGTGGTCGAAGGCGACCCGAAAACCCCGCGCAAGCAGCGCGACACCTGGACCTTCGCGCGCAAGATGGGCGCCAAAGACCCGAACTGGCAGCTTGTCGCCACCAGCGCCTGAGGCGGCGCGATGCACCGCCGCAAGCGCAAGCTGAGCCCCGAGGAACGCGAGCTTTGGGCGCATGTTGCCGCCAGCGCGGTCGCGCTGCGCCCCGAGGCGCGTGTGCCTGTGCCCGACCCGGCGCCGGTGCCGGTGCACCCGCCCCGCCTGCCACGCCCGCCCGATTTGCCAGCGTTTCGCATTGGCCAGGCGGTGCCCGAGCCGCGCCTGCGCCATACCGCCGCGCCAAGCCTTGCGGACCGTCTTGCAAACGCTCCGCTAAGCATGGACCACAAGGCCCACCGCAAGCTGACCCGCGGGCGCCTGACCCCCGAGGCGCGCATCGACCTGCACGGGATGACGTTGGCTGAGGCCCACCCAGAGCTGATCCGCTTTATCCTGCGCGCGCAGGATGCCGGGCTGCGGCTGGTTCTGGTCATCACCGGCAAGGGGCGGCTGGGCGCCGACGACGGCCCCATCCCTATGCGCCACGGCCTTTTGCGCCATCAGGTGCCTCTCTGGCTGCATCAGGCGCCCTTGGGCGGTGCGGTGTTGCAAGTGGCGCAGGCACATCTGAAGCATGGTGGTGCGGGCGCCTATTACGTCTACCTACGCCGCAGCCGCTAGGCTTCGCCGGGCGCGGGCCACGGCAAATGCCATCAGCGCAGAGGCCAGCACCACATAGGCGGCTATTGCCAGCATCTGCTGCGGGAACATGATTCCGCGGTCAATCAGTGCGCCGCTTAACCCTGGCCCGATCGCAGAGCCGAACACCAGCACCGCGGTCACGACCGACTTGATCGCGCCGATGTTGCGGGTGCCGTAGTACTCGGCCCAGAAGGCATTGGGCAAGGTGCCCTGCCCGCCAGAGGTGATGCCCAGCAGCACCAGTGCAACCGCCGCCCCGGTCAGCGATTCGGTCAGTGCCAGCACCAGATATCCCGCCGCCAGCCCGACTTGATAGACCCCCATCAGCCGCCCCGCCCCGAGCCGGTCGATGCTCCAGCCAAACAGGAAAGATGCCGCAACCCCCGCAGCCGGAAACAGCGGAAACAGCGCCACCAGTGCCAGATGATCCCAGCCCTTGATCTGGGCCAGATGCACCTGCTGGAAGAAGAACGCCGTCATGAAGGCCGAGGGCGCGATCAGCGCCGGCAGAATCGCCCAGATCAGCCAGTGCCGCAGCACCTGCGCGCGGGTCCAGTGGCGCCCGCCCATGCCGGGGGCCGAGCTTTCGTTGGCCATGCTTTGCGGTGTGCGTTCCTGCGCCAGCAGCACCCGCAGCAGCGGAACGCCCAAGAGCAGGAATGCCGCCGAAACCAGCCAGAGCGCGCGCCAGCTTACCACCCGCAGCGCTGCGACGTAGATCATCGGCATCAGTGCCTCGGCAATTGCATAGCCCAGCCCAGCCACTGCAAGCGCCCGGCCCCGGTTGGCGACAAACCAGCGCGCCATCGCCACCACGGCGGTGTGGCTGGTCATGCCCTGCCCGGTAAAGCGCAGGGCGAAGATGACAAATGGCAGCGCCCAAGCGGCTGGATTCAGCGCCATCGCCACGCAGGCGGCGGCCAGCGCAGCCAGCACCCAAGCGGCAAGGGAGCGCACCCGGAAGCGGTCGGTCAGCCCGCCGGCCCAGAGCATCAGTGCCGCCGATGCCATGGTGCCTGCAGTAAAGGCCCAGCCCCAGTCGCCATCGCTTAGGCCAAACTCAGCCCTGATCTGCCCGGCGAATACCGAGATGAAAAATGTCTGCCCGAAGCTTGAGAGAAATGCGAGCAACACCCCCGCCGCCAGCCAACGCGCATTTTCGCGCACAAACGCCACAAAGCCCATGTTGCACCCCCGCTCGCGCCCTCATGGACCGCGCGCCGCCAAAACAAAAGGGGTCAGAGCACATACCGGCTAAGGTCGGTTGAACGCGACAGATCGCCCAGATGCTTCTCGACGAAGGCGGAGTTGACCACCACCGCCTCGCCGCCGCGGTCTGGTGCGGTAAACGAAAGTTCCTCGAACACCCGCTCCATCACCGTGTAAAGCCGCCGCGCGCCGATGTTTTCCACCGCGCGGTTCACCTCGGCGGCAATCCGCGCCAGCGCGGCGATGCCATCGGGGGTAAAGCTGACCGTCACCTGCTCGGTCGCCAGCAGCGCGGAGTATTGCAGTGTCAGCGCGTTGTCGGTTTCGGTCAGGATGCGCACAAAATCGCCCTCGGTCAGCGGTTGCAGCTCGACCCGTATTGGCAGCCGCCCCTGCAATTCGGGCAACAGGTCCGAGGGTTTGGCGATGTGAAACGCGCCCGAGGCGATGAACAGGATGTGATCGGTCTTCACCGGCCCGTATTTGGTGCTGACAGTGGTTCCCTCGATCAGCGGCAACAGGTCGCGCTGCACGCCTTCGCGGCTGACATCGGCGCCCCGCGTTTCGGCGCGGCTGGCGACCTTGTCGATCTCGTCGATGAACACGATGCCCTGCTGCTGCACCGCCTCAAGCGCCGCCGCCTTCACCGCTTCGTCATCCAAGAGCTTGTCGGCCTCTTCCGAAATCAACGCCTCATAGCTTTGCGCCACGGTCATGCGTCTGCGGGTGCGCCGCCCGCCGAAGGCCTTGCTGAGCATGTCTTGCAGGCCCTGCATCTGGCCTTCCATCCCCGGCCCGCCCATCGGCATCATGCCGATGCTGGGCGCGGTGTCGGCCACGTCGAGCTCGATCATCGTGGCATCCAGCTCGCCGCGCTTCAGCTTGCCGCGAAACATCTCGCGCGTTCCCTCGCGCGCGTCGGTGCCTGCCAGCGCGTCGATCACCCGTTCCTCGGCGGCCTTGTGGGCGCGGCCCCGCACCTCGCCGCGCATCCGGGCGCGGGTGTCGGCCACCGCGGCGTCGGTCAGATCGCGGATGATCTGTTCCACGTCGCGGCCCACATAGCCCACCTCGGTGAACTTGGTCGCCTCGACCTTCAGGAACGGCGCGCGGGCGAGCTTTGCCAGACGGCGGCTGATCTCGGTCTTGCCCACCCCGGTCGGCCCGATCATCAATATGTTCTTCGGGTAGACCTCTTCGCGCAGATCATCGGCCAGTTGCTTTCGGCGCCAGCGGTTGCGCAAGGCCACCGCCACCGCGCGCTTGGCCGCGCCTTGCCCGATGATGTAGCGGTCAAGCTCGGATACGATCTCGCGGGGGGTCAGGTCGGTCATTCTGATGTTTCCTCGAAAACAAAAAGGGGCGTAAGGCGAGGAGGCCCGCCACCGTGACTAGAGCTATCGGGATACTCTAGAAGCCAATAGACTGCCGTCTCGCGGTCACGGAAAAGGCGAATCCAGCCACTTGGATCTCTTGCGACATAGCCCATCTGATCGCGTTCAAGAAATCGAACGGCGTCCTGGCCTGAAAGCACCTTGAGTTGCGCATTCATGCGGAAATGCTTTCCACCGTCAGGTTGCCGTTGGTGAACACGCAGATATCGGCGGCAATCGCCATGGCCTTGCGCGCCACCGCCTCGGCGTCCATCCTGGTTTCCATCAGACCGCGCGCGGCGGCGAGCGCGAAATTGCCGCCAGAGCCGATCGCCGCCACGTCGTGTTCGGGCTCCAGCACATCGCCGGCGCCGGTCAGCACGAACATCAGGCTGCCGTCGGTGACGATCAGCATCGCCTCAAGATTGCGCAGGTATTTGTCCATGCGCCAGTCCTTGGCAAGGTCAACGCAGGCGCGCGCCAGTTGCCCCGGTGCAGCCTCCAGCTTTTTCTCAAGCCGTTCCAGCAGCGTGAAGGCGTCGGCGGTTGACCCGGCAAAGCCGCAAACCACATCGTGCCCGCCGGGGCTAAGCCTTCGCACCTTGCGCGCGGCGCCTTTGATGACCGTGTTGCCAAGGCTCACCTGCCCGTCGCCCGCCACCACCACGCGCCCGCCGCGCCGCACCGCCAATATCGTCGTGCCGTGCCAGCCGGGAAACCTGTCTTCTGCCATCGTGCCCTCCGTTTGGCTTCATATGCGTGTCCGGGCGCCGCCCTGCAAGGCGCGGCTTGCCCAAGCCCGCGCCGCCGCGCTAGTTTTGCGCATGTCGCTGAACCGGACCGTGACCCTCTATTTGCCCGACGGCATTATTGATGCGGCCCGCGAGGGGCGGCACAACTTCTTCAATCGGGTCATGGCGGCGGTGCGAGGGCAGGGCTGGCAGGTGGAATTGCGCCCCGATGTGCTGCGTGAAAGGTTGCTGGCCGCTGCCGCGCCCGGCTACGGCCTGAGCCTGATGGAAGAACCGCCCGCAGGCCACGGCCTTGTTTGCCGGCACACCTATGTTGGCGCCTTCTGGCATATTGAACGCAGCGCAAAGCGCTGGGAATGGCCGGTGGCCACAGCCAGTTTCACCCCCGAAGCGATCGACCCCGAAACCGCTCGCATCTTTGCCGCGCACTGGCGGCGGAGGCTTTTCAAGGGTGCCGCCGATGCGCCACGGCGCGAAAGTTTCGTGTTCGTGCCTTTGCAGGGCATGCTGCAGGACCATCGCAGCTTTCAAGCCATGAGCCCGCTTGACATGCTTGATGTGACGCTGGAACAAATGCCCAGCGCCCGCATTCTTGCCACGCTGCACCCCAAGGAAACCTATTCCGCCGCCGATTTGCGCGCGCTTGAGGCGCTTGCCACGCGGCACCCGCGCCTGCGCGTCGCAACCGGGGGCGCGGTTGAGGCGCTGGCCGCCTGTGATCTGGTGGTTACGCAAAACTCGGGCGTCGCCTTCAACGGCTATTTTTTCGGCAAGCCTGCCGTCCTTTTTGCCGAGATCGATTTTCACCACATTGCAGCGTCGGTACCGCGCCTTGGCGTGGTTGAGGCATTCCGCGCCGCGGGTGACGCGGCCCCCGACTATGACCGCTATTTGTGGTGGTTTCTGGCCGACCAGTCGATTGCCGCAGGCAGCCCGCAGGCCGAGGCACAGATACTGGCGGCGCTGCGCCGGGGCGGCTGGCCGATATGAAAAGGGCGCCCGAAGGCGCCCCGTTTCGCTTGCCCGCGCCTCAGAGCGCTGACTGAATCCAGGTTTTCAGCGCCGCTTTTGGTGCTGCGCCAACCTTGTTGGAATGCACCTGCCCATCCTTGAACAGGAACAGCGTCGGGATGCCGCGCACCCCCAGCGCCGCCGGGCTGTCGGGGTTTTCATCGACATTGACCTTGACGATCTTCACCTTGCCCGCGAACTCGGCCGAAAGCTCTTCCAGCGACGGGCCGATCATCTTGCAGGGTCCGCACCACTCGGCCCAGAAATCGACGACCACGGGAATATCGGAATTGCGCACTTCGGCATCGAAGGTGGCGTCGGTGACGGCTGTGGTGGACATATCATAACTCCTGAATGGATGGTTGCGTTGAACCTAGGTTTGCGCGGGTGCCGCGTCAAGGTGCGGCGCCCTACGAAGCGCGTCAGCGACAAGCGCCAGAGGTAACGGCATCAGGCTGGCGGCCTCAGTCCAGAAAATCGCCACCTCAATCGCGCGGCCGGGGTAGATTTGCGCCAGCGCCGCCGCATAGGCCCCCATTTGGCGCAAGATGCCCTCAGGCACGGCCTCGGGGCTTTGCGGCACGACCGCGTTTGATTTGAAGTCTAGCAGGCGCAGCGCATCATCTGTGATCACAAGCCGGTCGATCGCGCCATGCACACGCGCCCCGCCAAGTTCGGGCAAGGGCGCGGTAAACTCCACCTCTGCCAGCGCCTCGGCGCCAAGATACGCGGCCATTTCCGGCGCCTGCAAAACCCGCGCTGCGGTCGCTAGAACAGGCTCTATTTCAGCCAGATTGGCCGAATCTTCACCCGAAGCAAACAGCCCTGCCGCCACTTCTGGCCAGGTTTCCTCGGGCCAGTCTGGCAGATGTTGCAGCAGCAAATGCAAACGCCTGCCGCGCTGCTTTGCCGCCTCGTCATCCAGCCCAGCCTCGCCGGGCAATGCCTTGGCGCCGCCAAGATCTGAAGGGGAAAGTGCGCCCGGTGCGGCGGGCGCCGCCGACGCCACCGACCGGGCCCATGGAGGCAAACTTTCATCCGCTGCCGGCGCCGCCGCCTCGGGGGCCACCGGGGCAGGCCAGTCGCCAAACGCCAGACGACGCACCCTGCCAAGCGGGCCAGCCAGGTCAGGCGCGAGCTGAACAGTCTCTGCGCCTGCCTTTTCCATCGCATCGCTGACCAGCGCATACCAGCTATCGGCGCCCGTGCCCACCTCGCCCGCCGCACACACGATCAGCCATTTCTCCGCCCGCGTCATCGCGACATAGAGCAGCCGAAGCCGCTCTTCTCGCTCGCGCTCAAGCTCGGCCTCGCGGGCGGCCGCAATTTCGGGCGGCGAGGCATCGGCGGCGGTTTTCCACGCCGTACCCTGCGGCAATTCCAGCAAGGCGTTGCGGCGGTCGACCTTGCGCTTTGCGGTATCTGGCAAAATCACGATGGGTGATTCGAGCCCCTTGGCCCCGTGCACCGTCATCACCCGGATCGCGCGCCCTGCCGCGCCCGGGGCCCGCTTCACATCGGTCTCATCGGCGCCCAGCCAGCCCAGAAACCCGGTCAGGCTGGGCACCTCGCTTTGTTCAAAGGCCATCGCCTGCGACAAAAGCTCGTCAATCCCATCTTCTGCCTCGGGCCCCAGGCGTGCGAGCAGGCGTTCGCGCCCGCCGTGGCGCGTCAGCAACCGCTCGATCACCTCATAAGGGCGCAGATAGTCGGCCACATCGCGCAGATCGTGCAGCACCGCCAACGTGGCTTCCCGCGCCGGATCGCCCCGCAATGCCTCCCAAAGATACCCGCTCCGCGGCTGCGCCAGTGCGTAAAGCTGCGCTTCGGTCCACCCAAACAGGGGCGATTTCAACGCGGCCGCCAGCGAAAGGTCATCTTCCGGCGTCGCCAGAAACGCCAGCAAGGCCGTAACGTCGCGCACCGCCAGTTCGGCGCCGAGCTTGAGCCTGTCGGCCCCCGCCACCGCCAGCCCCGCCGCCTTGCAGGCACGAATGGTTTCGGCAAACAGCGCCGAACGGCGTTGCACCAACACCAGAAAATCGCCCTCATGCACCGGCCGCGCGCCGCCAACCGCGTGTTGGTCCGGCACTTGGGTGCCCGCGTCGATCAGCCGCCTGATCTCGCCCGCAATCGCCCCGGCCAAAACCACGGCCTCATGGCGCGCCCCGCGCAGATCAAGCGGGTCGCGCCAGTCGCCGCGGTCTTCGGTATCGGGCTTGGGCACCACCTGCCACAGATCGACCCTGCCCGGCAGGTCGGCGCGGTAGGCGATGTGCTTGGCCGGGCCGCCCAGCCCGCGGGCAACCCGCTCATCAAAGGTCAGGTCAACCAGCCGCAGGATCGCAGGCGAAGACCGGAACGAATGCGCAAGCTCCAGCGATTGCATTGGCCGCCCGGCGGCGCCGAACCGCTCGGCGAAAAACTCTCGCATCGTCTCGAACTCTGCCAGATCGGCACCCTGGAACGAGTAGATCGACTGTTTCGGGTCACCTACCACAAATAGCGTGCGCGCCCCGCCCCGTGCGCCTTCCCCGGCGGTAAACTCAGCGGCCAGCGCCCCGATTACCCGCCATTGGCCGGGGCTGGTATCTTGCGCCTCGTCGACCAGAATATGGTCGATTCCGCCATCAAGCCGGAACAGCACCCATTGCGCCACCGACGGGTCAGACAGCAGCGCCGCCGCGCGGGCGATCAGGTCGTCAAAATCGAGCCAGCCCCGCGCCGCCTTCTTCTCGTGATAGCGCGGCAGCCACGCCGAGGCGAACCGGTGCAGCGCCAGCGTCCGCTCTGCCGCCGCCAGCGCAATGCGCCGCGACCGGGCCGCCTCGATACGCAGCATCAACGCATCGAGCTGCGGCATCAGCGCCGCCGCTGCCCCGGTTTGCAGCGGCTTGGTCGGAAAAGACCCTATCTTGGCCCCAAATGGCGCCGCTGCCTTCGCGCCGAAAAGCAACACCCCCTCTAACGCCGCGCAGCTTTCAATATCCGGCGCCGTCAGATCTAGCCGCGCCAGCTTGGCGCCTGCCTTGCCGTCATTGCCGCCCTTTGCCAGCAGCATCGGCACCAGCGCGCCGATCAACTCTGCCTCGCCGCCCAGAAAAACCTCGCCGATCAGCGTAGTGGCATCATACCCGCCGGGCAGGCCGAACATCGCAAGCGCTTCGGCACGGGTCACGGGCTGCGCAAAATAGACACTATTTCGGCCTAATTCGCCCAGAAACGCCTTCAGATCATCACCGGGAAAATACCGCGCCAGCGCATCGACCGCGCCGACGTCGGCGCCCGCCGCCATCTCTTCCACCACCTCGGCGCGCATCATCATGCCGGCGCGTTCGTCCATCTCGACAAAGTCATGTGGCACCCCGGCCTCAAGCGGAAAGCGCCGCAACAGACCCGCACAAAACGCATGAATGGTTTGAATCTTCAGCCCGCCCGGCGTTTCGATTGCCTTGGCAAAGAGCCGCCGCGCCCGCGCCAGCGCTTGTGAATCAAACGGCCCTTCGGCGCCAAGACTGGCAAGCGCGCTGCGCAGATCGGCATCGGGCAGCATCGCCCAGTTGCCCAGACGTTCCAGCAAACGGTTCTGCATCTCGCTGGCGGCAGCCTTGGTGTAGGTCAGGCAAAGGACTTTTTGAGGCTCTGTTTCAGCCAAAAGCAGCCGTGCAACGCGGTCGGTCAACACCCGTGTCTTGCCTGACCCCGCGTTCGCGCCAAGCCATGTCGATTGCCCCGGCTCGGCGGCTTGGACCTGCTTTTCGCTGGCGTCGTCGCGCCGGATCATCCCACGTCCTCCGGCACAGGCGGGTCGGTCACGTCCCATTCGCCGAAACGGGCGAGGTGGTCGTAATCGCCCTTGTCGGTCACCTTTTGCATCGCGCGCCGCGCGGCAAAGCCGGTTTCCCGGCTCAGATAGGCGGCGAGCATCTTTTGCAGCCCCTCCCAGGTTTCCAGTATCAGGGTCTTGTCATACTCCATATCGCGGGTCGCACCTGCGCCACCAAGCTGAATGTAGCTGTATCCGGCCACCGGGCATGGCCCAATCGCGTCAAATGCGCCCTTCTCGGCCATGGCCGCTTCAAGCAATAACTGCTTGTCGAAGGCGGCCATCTGCTCGGGGCTCGGCGGCTCGCCGGTTTTGTAATCGAAAATCCGAACCCGCCCATCGCGCAGCAGATCGATGCGGTCGGGTTTGGCCGTCAGCGTGAAATTGAGCGTTTCAAGCCGAATAGAGCCTGA
Organism: Paracoccaceae bacterium; assembly: GCA_019429405.1. Lineage (GTDB taxonomy): Bacteria > Pseudomonadota > Alphaproteobacteria > Rhodobacterales > Rhodobacteraceae > UBA6213. The sequence goes on along the minus strand of JAHYIZ010000001.1, from coordinate 323,136 downwards.
TTTTTCGATTACCGCCGGGCTACCCTCGCGGGCGCGCGCGGCCTCAGACCGCGAAAAGCTGGCCGCGATTCGTTCGATCCGCGCCAGCCAGAATCGTTGCGCGGCGGGCCAGGCAACCTCGTCCGCCAGCACCTGTGCTGCGGTCGCGGCAAGCCGCGCGCGCGCCTCGTCCACCGTCTCGCCCGCGGGGCGGGCGCGCACAAAGACCTCGACCAGACGGTGCAATACCTCGCCGCGCGCGCGTGGGTCGGGCTCGGGGCGCAGCGGGTCAAGCGGGCGCAGCCGCAAGATGCGCTGGGCATAAATTGCGTAGGGGTCGCGGATCAGGGTCTTGATCGCGGTTACCGGCAAGCTGCGCGGTCGCGCCGCAATGGGCGGTCGCGGCGCGGGTCGGGCTGCGGGCAAAACGAGCGCGCGCGGCGTATCGAGCAGGTTTGCCATGCGCAGCCAGACCTGCCCGCGCGCCCGCATTTCGCATAGCGCCTGTTTGCCTCCCTGATCGGGCAGGCCTGCCAGAAGGTTTGTCAGCCGGTTCAGCCAGCGCGAGGCCACTGTCTCGGCGTCAGCGCTGCGCGCCGCGCGGGTCAGCACCACGCGGGGTGCGCCGATCGCCTGCTGAAAGTCATGCGCGGCCAACCCGATCTGGCGCTCCGGCAGCAAAAGGCCCGCACCGAGCCGCATCTGGCGACTTAGCCACGGGTCGGCGCCCGGCAATTGCGGCCAGCTGCCCTCATTCAACCCGCCCAGAATGACCAGATCGGCCCCCGCCACCCGTGCCTCCAGACCGCCCAGAATGGCGATGTGAGGATGCGTCGGTTCGGGCAGCCGCACCGCGCCACCTTGCAGCAGGCGCGCGAAAAAGTCGGAATACTGCGCCGGGGTGAACTGGCCCGCATGCGCCGACTCGCGCCGGGCCTCGGCCAGCCTTCGTGCCGCCTCGCGCCCGGCCTCATGCTGCCAAAGCGCGCTTGCGCCCACCGACCCGCCGGGGCCGGCCGCCAGCGCCTCGGCGCGGGCAATATGGGTCTCTATTATAGCCAAAAGTGGCAATTCCTGTGCCGCCTCAAGCCCGGAAAACGCGCCCGAAAGCCACGCCGCCCAGGCGCTCCGATCCGGCTCCTGATAGCCCCCAGCCCAGTCGGTCAGCGCCTTTTCATCAGGAAAGGCGGGGCCTTTTCGGCGCAGATGCAGTTCCAGATCGCGGGTGAACCGCAAATGGTCGCCACGCCCGCCCGCCCCGGTCGCGGTCAGCGGATGCTTGAGCAGCACGAACATCGCCTCAAGCGTCAGTTTGCGCCCTGCAAGCGCTGCGACATGCCGCAAGAACCGCCCCGGTGGCGAAAGCGGCAAGGGCTCGCCCGCGCTGTCATCGACCGTGATCCGCCATCGGTCGAGCGCCGCCGCCACCCGCCGCGTCAACAGTCGGTCGGGGCAGATCAGCGCGGCGCGGGTGCCGTTTTCCGCCGCCTCGCGCAATAGCAGCGCAATCGCGGTCGCCTCGGCGCGGGGGTCGGCGGCTTCGACCAGGGTGATGCCTTGCGTCGCCGCCTGCAAATTGCCAAGCCGCGCACCGTCGCGCATCCAGCTGTCAGTCACCGGCGCGGGCCGCAGCGCCAGCGACACCAGCGCGTTGCGCGCGGCGCTGGGCGGTGCGACCTCATGCCAACGTTGCACCGCCATTGGCGAGGCCCCAAGTGCGCGGGCAAAGGCGGCAAAGCGATACTGCGGGTGGTCCTCAGCCGGGACCGGGCCGGAATCGAGACTATCCCAGCCAGATTGCGGCATCTCAAAGTCAAATCCGGGTAGCACGACGGCGCCATTTGGCAGCCGCGCGACTGCCTGCATCAATAGCGCCGTTGCGCCGCGCGACCCGGTTGATCCGGCCACGATCACCGGATAGGGCGCCGGTCTGGCATCCCAGCGCGCGGCAAGCGCCTCCACCACCCGGCGCAGCCGCGCCTCGGGGTCGGGCGGCGTGGCCGCATCAAAATAGCGCGCCACGATGCGCAGAAAGCGCAGGCTGCGCTGCCAGTGCGCGGCGTGGTCGGCCACATCGACGCGCTCCAGCGCCTCGGGCGCGACGCCCTCCATTTGCATCTCGGCCAGCAGATCGGCGAGCGAATCGGCCAGCGAATAGACCCCGGTCCCGGCGGCAAAATCAGGTTCGCGCTCGGTCATCCGCGCCACGAGCTGTGCCAGTTCCAGCCGCCGGCGCAACGGCGGCACGGCGGCGGGCAGCCCCGGCACCGGATCCGCGCTAAGATCGGCGACCAGCCGCAGTTGTGGCAAGAATCCTGCGCCGATCCCGTCAAAGGCCTGCCGCACCTGGCGCAGCATCCGCGCCGAAGGCAGGAACACCCGCACCCGCGCCATCGCCTCGCGCGGCTCGGTGGCCATGCGCGCGGCAAGCCCCGCCACGAAAGCCTCTGGAAAATCCACCCCCGGCGGAAGCGCAAAGATGTTCTGCGCCCGCATTACCCGGCCCCGCGTGCGAAGGCTTGGCCCAGCGCATCAAGCACCGGCGCCCAGCGCGTGCCCTGCGCCGCAAGCGTCGCGCTGCGCCCTTCGCCCGCGTAGGCAAAGCGCAGGTGCAGCGCACTGGCGGGCGCGTCGGGGCCGAGTCTCTCGGGCCATTCGACAAGGCAGATCGCGGTGTCAAAGGCATCGGTCAGGCCCAGCTCGTCGGCTTCATGCGGCAGGCTGAGGCGGAAAAGGTCGGCATGCCAGATGTCTGTTTCGCCCGCCACATAAGTCTGCACCAGCGTAAAGCTGGGCGAGGGCACGTCTTCGCGTGGCACCCCGGCGGCGTCTTGCCGGGTCTGTATCAACGCGCGGGCAAAATGCGTCTTGCCCGCGCCGATCGGCCCTTCCAGCAACAGCACATCGCCGGGCTGTAACATTGGCGCCAGCGTCTGGCCAAGGCGGGCGGTCGCCTCCGCATCGGGCAGCGGCAGCACAAGGGCGGGAAGCAGCGTCATGGCCGCAGCTTAGCCAGCCACCCCGCCGCCGCAAGCGGCATCGCGCTGCGCAGCCGCGAACCGCGCAAGCCACGGCGCAAAACCGGGCCCCGCAGGCAATATTTCGGCAAGTGCTTCACTGAGCGGTGCTGTGTGCTCGGGCAAAAGCACAAACAGCACCGCATCTTCGAGGTGTGGCAGACGGTCAAGCGCGGCGGCAAGGTCTGAGGCGGTGAAACGATGCTGCGGCGTGGTCAGCTGGGTGCAAATGGTCCGCAGGGGTGCGAGCCCGGCAGGCAGATCGAGCGCACCGCCCAGCACCAGCACGACCCGTTCGGGGTTCAGATGGCGCAGAGCCTCGTGCAGGTTTGCCGCCCATTCCGCCCCCGGCCCGCAGATTAACTGCACCACCCGCGCGCGATAGCGGGCGAGGTGCGCCGCCACGGCCGCAGCGATGGCCGCATCAGACCCCGTGTCCGGTGCCAAACTCGGCGTGATTGTGGCTGTCATGTTGCCCGCTTTCTGCGCGCCTTGGCGTGTGCGGCAATCATGGCGCAGCTGCGGGCACTTGAAAACCCGCAGCGCGCCGGGGCGCGGGTTGACCGTCAGGCGTGGCCTTGCAGTATCGGCGCCTCGGCACGCCGCCGCGGGCCCGGCTTCGCCCCCGGCGCGCGACTCGTGCCGACGGCGGCTGCGGTTGCGATGGGCGTGAACCCCGCCAGCATCGCCCCGGCGGGCAAGGGTGCGAAACGGCAGATCAGCCGCTGCCCGTCTTCCAGCCGCACATCTTCGCTCCATTCGGCGCGTGCGTCGATCCGGCCGCCAAATTCGCGCACCTCGGCCCAGATCGCGCTGGCACTGGCCCGCGCTTGCCAGACCCGAACCGAATCGAGCAGCGTCACCCGGCCCAGCGTCGCCGCCGGGTCGACCCCCCAGAGCCGCGCATAGGCCGCGTTCGACGTTGCCAGATCGCCCGACGGCAGAAACACCGCCACGGCCTCTTGCATCGCATCCAGCACCGATTGCCCAAGCTCCAGATCAGCGCGGAAGCGGCGCGTCAGCGAGACCTCTGAGCTGATGTCCTCAAACAGAAACGCCACCGCGCCATCGGGGTGCGGGCGCCCGGTCACACGGTAGGTCTGCCCGCTGGGCAGCGACCAGGTTTCCACATGGTGCCCGGCGGCGGCTGCCTGTTCCAGCGCGGTCATTTGCTGGCGCCAGCTGCGGTAATCCTTGGGCTCGGGCATCATCCGTGCCTCACGCAGGCGATCGAGCAGGGCATACAGCGTGGGCCGCCCCGAAAGGAATTCGGCGCCAAGCTGGGTCAGGTCGATCAATGCGGGATTGAACAGTTGAAGCTGCCTTTGCCGGTCAAAGATCGCGAGCCCGATCGGAAGGTCGGCGAATGTCTTTGTCAGGGTCTGCACAAAGTCGCGCAGCGCGCGTTCGGCCCGCACTGCAGAATCGGCTGGCACCGCGAAGCAAAGCGCATCGTCACCTCCGGCATACCGGTGCACGTCAAACCAGCCCGGCTTCTCGCCGCTGGCGCCAAGGCAGAGCCGCCGCGGCCCGCCCGCGCTCGTCGAGGTCTCAAACAGCCGCGGCAATGGCCAGACCAGCGCACCATCTTCGGGTTCGAGCGCGTCGGCACGCAGCATGTAGGGGCGGTTCGCCCAGATCACTGCCATGGCCGCGTCTTCGCGCCATGCGAGCACCGGCGCGGTGTCGGCGACCGCGCGCAATTTCTCCACTTCGTCTTCCAGCGCACGTTGGCTCAGCCCGTCGACCAGTACGCCGCGCCCCTCGGCCTCGGGGTCGATCAGCGTCAGCCGGGCCAGCCCGGCCACGTCTTCGGCGATCAGCCGCAGCGGCACCTCGCCTGTGCCACGCGGGTGCGCGGCAAGCTCAACCCGGCCTGCTTCGGCAAGCCCGGCGAGGGCGGTGGCGAAGCCCTCGAACCGGGGGGCAAGATAGGCCGACAACCGCGCCCAATCGCTGTCGCCCGTCGGCGTAGCCTCCAGCAGAGCACGCGCCGACTGTGTCGCATCCACCAGCAATTCGTTGTCAAACAGAAAGATTGCCTGTTCCAGCTCCGGGCGCGCATGGGCGGCCAGACCCGGCGCTTGCCTGCGGTCATAACGCAGCGATATCAGCATGAGCGCGACCCAGGCAGACCCCACCGAGGTTACCGCAATGATCAGTGCCAGCATCCAGCTTTCCGACATGGTCCCGGCCGCCCCCTGCTTGGTTTTCACCCGCAGCATCGGCGGAATTGGTTAACGCGGCATTAAACTCGGCCCGAACCATAGCCGGGCCTCGCGCCCCTAGCGGGTGATCGGCTGGTTTTCCCCCAACGCGCCCTCGGGCGCCACGATCCGCGCGGCGGGCCAGACCACCTCGACCACTGCGCCCGACCGCCCAGGGTATTCGGCGCCGCGCAGGAACGGCGCGGTGCCATTGGCAAACGAAAGCGTCGCGCCCGTGCGCTCCAGCAAGGTCTTAGCGATAAACAGGCCCAGCCCCATGCCTTCATATTCGGGGCGCTTGCCCCGGTCTGCGTCGCCCTTGCGCGAGCTCAGAAACGGGTCACCGATGCGCCCTAGCACGCCCGCCGGGTAGCCGGGGCCATCATCGACCACCCTGACTGTGACCGTGTCATCTGTCCAATCCGCCTCAACCCAAACCGTCTCGAGCGCAAAATCGACCGCGTTCTGCACAAGGTTTCGCAGCGCATGGATAAGCTCGGGGTAACGGATGATCGAGGGCTGCCGTTCGCCCCCGCCAGCGGCGGGCGCCGCTTCGAACAGAATTGTCTTGCCGCGGCCGAGATGCGGTTCGGCGGCCTCGCGCAGCACCGCCATCAGCGGCGCGACACGCAGGTGCTTGTCATCCTTTCCCGCGCGCCCCATGCTACGAAGAATGTCGCGGCACCGGTCGGCCTGCTGACGGATCAGCAGCGCATCCTCGCGCAGCTCGGGGCGGTCAGCAAGTTCGTCGGCCAGCTCGGTGCTGACCAGCTTGATCGTCGCAAGCGGGGTGCCAAGCTCATGCGCTGCCGCGGCCACGACGCCGCCAAGATCGGTCAGCTTCTGCTCGCGCGAAAGCGCCATCTGGGTGGCAAAAAGCGCATCTCCCATTGAGTGGATTTCTGATGAAACGCGCCGCGCATAAAGGCCGAGAAACACCACTCCGATCACAATCGCGAGCCACAGCCCGAACTCGAATATCTGCGGCACGGCAAGCACGGTCCCGTCACGCAAGACAAGAGGTTCATTGAAGAAAACCAGAAGCGACACCAACACGATGGTCACGAAGCCCACGATCACCGTGGGCTTCGTATGCAGCGCCGTCGCGGCAATGGTTGTCGGGGCAAGGACCAGCAGGGCGAAAGGGTTATCCAGCCCGCCGGTCGCCGCCAGCAGCAAGGAAAGCTGCGCGGTATCGAACACCAGCGTCAGCATCGCCTCGGTTTCGCTCAGCCGCCGGTTCTCGGGGAACTGGAGCATCGCAATCAGGTTCGCCACCACCGTCGCGCCGACGATGAGAAGGCACAGCACCACGTCAAAAGCGATATCGAAATAGAGCCAGGCTGCGGCGATTGCGACGATTTGTCCGAACACCGCCGTCCAGCGCAAATTTACCAATGTTCTCAGGCGCACCCATTCACTATGGGATTCACGCGTCGAGTGCGCAGCTGTGGTCATGGCGGTTTCCCTTGCTCACTTTCGCGTGCAAACAGTTGATAAAGCCACGGCGTTGAACGATCAATGCGCAAGCTTCAAAAGAGGGGTCCAAAATGTCGATTTCAACGCGCAGTTATGCGATTGGTGCGGTGGCAATCGCGGCGGTGGCGCTGGGCGCAACCTGGTGGGCCACGCAGCGCGCGCCGTCGGATCTGTTCGCGCAATGCCGCCAGGGCGCCATTGCTGGCGGTATCGCGGCGATTGGCGGCCCCTTCACGCTGGTTGATGAAACCGGCAAGACCGTCACCGACAAAGACGTGATCACCAAACCCTCGCTGATCTACTTTGGCTATACGTTCTGCCCTGATGTCTGCCCACTGGACAATGCGCGCAACGCCGAGGCGATCTATCAGCTTGATGACAAGAACTATGATGTGACGCCGGTCTTCATTTCGGTCGATTTCATCCGCGATACGCCGCAATCGGTGGGCGAGTTTGCCGAAGTGATGCACCCGCGCATGATCGGGCTAACCGGTTCCGAGGCGCAAATTCGCGCCGCCAGCACCGCCTACCGGACCTACTTCAAAATGAAGGAGCCCGAGAATAACCCCTATTTCCTGATCGACCATTCCACCCAAACCTACCTGACCTTCCCCGAGCCGGTGGGTTTTCAGGAATACTTCAACCGCGACGATTCCCCCGAGGAAATGGCCGACCGGATTGCCTGTTTTGTGGATGCGTGGAAAGCCTCGCGATAATCCCCACCCAAACAGTCAGTTTGACCTGCGGCGCACAACCGCCTAGAAGCGTCCAAAACGCAACCTGAAAGGGCGCTGAACGATGGCCGATGAAGACTTCGCCGAACTGGGGCCGGACCGGTCGCTCCTGCTCGTCGATGACGACGTGGCATTTCTGACCCGTTTGGCGCGCGCAATGGAAAAGCGCGGCTTCTCGGTGCATGCCGCCGAAAGCGTCGCAGCGGGCAAAGCGGTCGTTGACCATGCGCCCCCCGCCTACGCGGTTATCGACTTGCGGCTGGAAGATGGCAGCGGCCTCGACGTGGTCGAGCAGCTTCGCCTTGCGCGCCCCGACGCCCGCATTGTGGTGCTGACCGGCTACGGCGCCATCGCGACTGCGGTAGCCGCCGTAAAGATGGGCGCCACCGACTATCTTTCCAAGCCTGCGGATGCCAACGACATCACCGCTGCGCTGCTTGCGAAAGGCGAGGCGCACCCGCCACCGCCCGAAAACCCCATGAGTGCTGACCGTGTGCGCTGGGAACATATTCAGCGTGTCTATGAGCTGTGCGAGCGCAATGTTTCGGAAACCGCGCGTCGGCTAAACATGCACCGGCGCACGTTGCAGCGCATTTTAGCCAAGCGCAGCCCCAAATAAACCTTTGGTATAGCGAAATTCAACCGGGCACTGCGCACGGCGTTTCCTGACAGCTTGCAATCGCCAGAATAGCGCTTATTAAAAAAAATCAGACACCCGCTGCAGGACTGGACTTATGGAAATTGAACTTGAACTCCTCTCGCTGAAAGAACTCAAAGATCTTCGCGCAAAAGTCGATCGCGCGATCAGCGGCTATGAGGACCGCAGAAAGAAGGAAGCGCTGGCTGAACTTGAGGAAGCCGCGCGCAAGATGGGCTTTTCGCTGTCCGAACTGACCGCGCTGACCGGTGTGCGCAAACGCAAGCCCGCCGTGCCGAAATACGCCAACCCAGCCGACGCGACCGACACCTGGAGCGGGCGTGGCCGTCGGCCCCGCTGGGTCACCGCGGCACTCGGGGCAGGCAAAAGCCTTGAAGATCTCGCGATCTGACGCTTTTGGGGGCGGCCTGTGCCGCCCCTACAACTCTGCCTTCAGCCAAGCCACAAACGCCTGCGCCGCCGCGCTGACCGGGCCGGGCGGAAAGACTGCGTAAAAGCCAAGGCTTTCGTGGCGCACCTCGCAGATTTGCACCAGATGCCCTGCTGCAATATCGTCTGCAACCAGCGCCGCGCTTTCCAGATGCAGGCCCAAGCCTTCGCGCACCGCGGAAAGCGCCAATTCCTCATTCGGGAATTCGGTAAACTGAAGCGCCTCGGGTTGCAGACCGATTCTTCGCATCATGGCAGAGGTTATAGCAGTTTCAATCAGCGGCTACCGGCCGCGCCGCATGGCCGAACCGGGCCGCAAGGGGCGCTAGCTGCTGGAGGCAATCGCCGCCATAAGGTCGCGGTGCCGCGCGGTGAAATCCGTGCGCACCTCGGCAGGGGGCCGCAGCCGGATCGTCAGCCCTCGCAGCGCCCCATCAGCGGGCTTGCCGAACAGCCGGTCCGCCTCGGTCTCTGAAAACCCCGCAATCTGCACCGCCTCGGCCCAGGCCGAAAGCCGGTCGGCATCCTTGATCGCCTTCTTGATCGCCCCCGGCAGCACCGCCGGCAGGCCAAAGCGCAAATGCACCGCAGCGGCCAGACGCGCGTCCATTTCGCCATAGGCGGCACCGATCGCCGATTTCACCGGGCTGATCATGTCGCCGATCACGTATTCTGGTGCGTCATGCAGCAGCGCCGCCAACTGCCAGCGCGCGCCCACGCCGGGGTTGGCGCGGGCAAAGATCGCCTCGACCAGCAGCGAATGTTCGGCCACCGAATAGGGCCAGTCGCCCCGCGTCTGCCCGTTCCAGCGCGCCACAAAGGCCAACCCATGCGCGATATCCTCAATTTCCACATCGAGCGGGGTGGGGTCGAGCAGATCGAGCCTGCGGCCCGAAAGCATGCGCTGCCACGCGCGGGGCTGTTTCATGTTCACCTCAAAATCATTTCTGCACCTTATTGCTGCCGCGCAAACATTGTCGAGTGGCCCCGCCAGTGCTATCTGGCCCCCAACAACTGGTAAGGAGTGCGGCGGATGCCGAAGGATTACATCGTCAGGGATATTTCGCTTGCCGCCTATGGCCGCAAGGAACTCGACATTGCCGAAACCGAAATGCCCGGCCTGATGGCGCTGCGCGAGGAATATGGCACTAGCAAGCCGCTGAAAGGCGCGCGTATCGCCGGCAGCCTGCACATGACCATCCAGACCGCCGCGCTGATCGAAACCTTGAAGGCGCTGGGCGCCGACGTGCGCTGGGCCAGCTGCAACATCTTTTCCACGCAAGACCACGCTGCGGCGGCGATTGCTGCTGGCGGCACGCCGGTTTTCGCAATCAAGGGCGAAACGCTCGAGCAGTACTGGGAATACACCGACCGCATCTTCTGGTTCGGTGGCGAAGGTGGCACCTGCAACCTGATCCTCGATGATGGCGGCGATGCCACGCTTTACATCCTGATGGGCGCGCGCGTTGAGGCGGGCGAAAAAGACCTGATCGCCGTGCCCACCAGCGATGAAGAGGTGTGCCTGTTCAACCAGATCAAGAAGCGGCTTGCTGCCAGCCCCGGCTGGTTTACCGCGCAACGCGCTGCCATTCGCGGCGTTTCCGAAGAAACCACCACCGGCGTGCACCGCCTTTATGACCTGCACAAAAAGGGCCTGCTGCCCTTCCCGGCGATCAACGTGAACGACTCTGTCACCAAGTCGAAGTTCGACAACAAATACGGCTGCAAGGAGTCCCTCGTCGATGGCATCCGCCGCGCCACCGACACGATGATGGCTGGCAAAGTCGCCGTGGTCTGCGGCTATGGCGACGTGGGCAAGGGCTCGTCCGCCTCGCTTCGCGGCGCCGGCGCGCGGGTGAAAGTCACCGAGGTTGACCCGATCTGCGCCTTGCAGGCGGCGATGGACGGGTTTGAGGTGGTGCTTCTGGAAGATGTGGTGGCCGACGCCGACATCTTCATAACCACTACTGGCAACCGTGATGTGATCCGCATCGAACACATGCGTGAAATGAAGAACATGGCCATTGTCGGTAACATCGGCCATTTCGACAACGAAATTCAGGTGGCGTCCTTGCGCAACCACAAATGGACCAACATCAAGGATCAGGTGGACATGATCGAGATGCCCTCGGGCAACCGCATCATCCTTCTGTCCGAAGGCCGCCTGCTGAATCTCGGCAACGCCACCGGCCACCCCAGTTTCGTGATGTCGGCCAGCTTTACCAACCAGGTGCTGGCGCAGATCGAGTTATGGGCCAAAGGTGGCGACTATGCCCCCGGCGTCTACATTCTGCCCAAGGCGCTCGATGAAAAGGTGGCACGTCTGCACTTAAAAAAGGTCGGCGCCAAGCTGACCACACTCCGCCCCGAACAGGCCGATTACATCGGCGTCACCGTGGCCGGGCCGTTCAAGGCAGACCATTACCGGTATTGATATCGAATAGCGGTCCGGGGCGTGGCCGCAAAATGACCTCTGTCATTGCATAGCAAGCGAACCCGTGGCCTCCTGTCTGCATGATTTCGGACAGGAGGAAAGGAAATGTCGCGCAAGTTTGTCATCAAGGCATTCGCGCTCGCTCTGGCAACAACCGCGCTTTCTGCGCCAGCAAGTGCCGAAGATATCATCTGGACCTGCCCCCGGACCGCAGACGAAACCGATTATGCCACGCTGACCTTCGACCCCAAGGCGTTCGGCATCGACTCGAATGAGGATGATGGCGGTAGCGCCTATGAAATGCGCTTTGTCGTTCGCGCCGAGATCCGCGCATATGATTCGGGCAAGCCGGGCTGGCTGGGGCCAAAGTTGTGCGAATTCGACAAGGTGTGGCAGCGCGACCTGCCGATTCCGAACATACTCTACGAATTCAACACCTACCCCATGCCCGAGCGCTTCATCATCCGAAATGTTCCGCGCCATTCGATTGTGAAACTGAATTTCGGCGCGGACGAACAAGACTACTTCGCAACTGACTTTGGCGATTTCTCGCCTGACCCGCTGGGCGCTGGCGATATCGAACTGACGGTTCTCGTCGACACTCTCAAGGCGCAGTCTATGACCGGGCAACGCGCGGGCCAGTTCGATATCACCTTTGGCCATGACAAGCGGCTGGTCGGCGACGGCAAGATTGGCATCAATGCCGATACTTTCCGGGGTATGCTCGAATTCAACCTCGGTCTTGAAATCAACCCGCCCGGTGTTGGCGGCGTCTCGCCCAACCTGCCCTCGCCGGGCCAGCCGCTGAACCCGGTCCCGCCCGCCATCGTCAACAACGAACCCGCGTGCCGCGACTACGCGCTGAAAGCGGTGCAGATGAATACTGAAGCGCAGAAGCTTGGCTGCGGCTTTGCCGCACCGGTCTGGAGCAACAACCACCAGATGCACTACGACTGGTGTATGCAGGGTGCCAACGCTTCGGTCGCCAGCGGCGAAAACATCAAGCGCGCCGCCGCACTTGACAGCTGCCGTGCCGCGCAGGCCAATACCCAGCCCGCAGTGCCGCCACCCCCGGGGCTTGACTTGTGCGGCATCTACGCCAACGAGGCGGTCAAGGCGGCCGTTACCGCCGATGTGCTTGCCTGCGGCTTTGCAGGTCCGCGCTGGGTGCAGGATTTCGGCGCGCACTACACCTTCTGCGCGGGCAACCCGTTGCCTGCGGTGGTGCTTGCCGAACAGGTGGCGCGCGACATGGAACTGCAAAACTGCAAGGCGGCCAAGGGTTTCTGACCCCCGCAGCCAAGCACCAGAACCCAATACCGGCCCCACCGGAGCGCGGGCCCGCGCCGGTTGTTTCCATGCCGTTGTGCGAGCGATGGCTGAGAACCAACCGGCGCGGGACCGGCTCAGCCGGGGGAATGCGCGGCGAGATTTCCCTTTGTGCAAAATCTGGAATGGCTTTAGCTTGGCCACGCGGCGCGGCCAGCGCCTTTGTTTTCGTCATCGAAATGAACGGGTGGAGTGGACCATGGGAAAGCGCGACGAACTGATCGCCAGATACGCGGATGATCTGAAGACCAAATGCAAGGTCACGCCAGATATGGCGCTGCTGACCAAGGTGACCATCGGTTGCGGCCCGGCCATCTACAATGCCGATGCAGCGACCGTGGCGGCGGGCCAACCGGCCGAGCTGGAAACCGTGAAAAACAACTTCCTCGTGAAAAAACTTGGCCTGAAAGACGGCCCTGAACTTATGGCGGCGATCAATTCGGTGATCGAGGTCTATGGCAAATCCGAACGCAACAAGTATCGCGCGGTGGTTTACTACCTGCTCGTCAAGCATTTCGGCAAAGAAAAGGTCTACGCCTGAGCGCGTAGCCGGGGCAGGGCGGCCCGCAGGGGCCCGCTGCCGCCTTATCCGACCAGCGTCTTGATCGCCCCGGCCAGGCCGGGGCGTGCAGTGCGGGCATCTGCGGCCAGTGCCGCCGCAGCTTCGGCCAGCCCCTCGGGCGCCACGATGCGGTCGATCAGGCCCCAGGCAAGCGCTTCTTCGGCCTCGATTTTCTGCCCCGCCATCAGAATCATCTTGGCCCGCGCCGGGCCGACTAGTGCGGCCAATCGCGCCGGGTCAGACGGCTGCGGCAGAAACCCCAGCTTCATGACCGGGTAAAAGAACTTGGCCCCCGGCACCGCGATGCGCAAATCGCAGGCCAGCGCCATGCCGAACGCACCCCCAGCTAGCGTGCCGTTCAGCGCCGCGATGGTCAGGCAGGGCAACGCCGCAATCCGCCCTGAAAGCTGTTCCCAGATGCCGTCGGTCGCCAGCCCCGCGCGCGCAGCATCGAGGTCGGCGCCCGCCGAGAACACCTTGCCCGCCCCGGTCAGCACCAGCGCCTGAGCGCCATCATCTGCAGCCCTCGCCACAATCTCGTCAATCCGCCCCAGCATCTCGCGGGTTAGTGAGTTGGCTTTTTCGGGGCGGTTGAGGGTCAGCACCCAAAGCCCGTCATTCCGTGCGAGTTCGATCATCGTGCAAGGCCCTCCGCCACCGTCTTGCCGGTATCTAACAAGAGCGGAATCCCTTGACCACTGGCCAAAGGCGCGGGATGCTGGTGCGGGACAAGTTAATTTTTTTGAGGGGGATACCAAGCATGGCACAGTGTAAATCTCTTGTCACAGGCTCCGCGCTGGCGCTGCTGCTCTTCGGCACAGCGGCACGGGCGGATGTGACCGCTGAGCAGGTATGGACCGCGTGGACGGAAAGCCTTTCAGGCTTTGGCTACACGTTTAACAGCACCAGCGAGCAGATGGCGGGCGATACGCTCGTGATTTCAGACCTTGTCATGTCGATGACGCGGCCTGAGGGCACTTTTGATATGAACATTGCCGAGATCCGCCTGAAGGAAACCGGCGACGGCACGGTTACCGTAACGATGTCGAACGACATCCCGATCTGGGCCACGGCCACGGCCGCCACTGAAGGTGTGCCTCCGGTCAACAGCACCATGATGCTGCGCCAGCAGGCGCTGGAAATGATCGTCTCGGGCACGCCCGAGAACTTGGCTTATGATATTGGCGCATCGGAACTGATGATCGAGGGCGAGGGCACCGGCGCTGATGGTGCCACCGAGGCGAAAATTGTCTTCGCCCTGCGCGAAGTCGAGGGCACCTACACGCTCGATACCTCTGCCGGCCAGACCCTCACCGCGGACTTCGCCGCCTCTACGCTCAGCTTCACCGCGTCGGGCACCGATCCTGATACCGAGGGCGTGTTCGACATGACCGGCAGCGTTGCCGACCTAAGCTCGCAGTTTTCAGCCTTTGTGCCCGCCGGTACGGACATGAACGATATGGTGGCGGCAATCGGCGGCGGCTTTTATGCCGAAGGCGAATCGCAATTTGGCCCCGGCAGCGCCACCGTGAATTTTTCTGATAGCAACGGCCCCGGTGCGCTGGTCTCTTCAGGCGACGGCGCCCTGATCCACTTCTCGCTTTCCGGCGACGGGCTTGAATACGGCATCGAAGGCGGGTTGATGACGGCTTCAATGACCGCGCCCGATCTGCCATTCCCGGTCGAGTTTGGCCTGCAAAACACCTCGTTCCTGATGTCGATTCCGATCGCCAAGGGCGAGCAGCTGCAAAATTTTGCCCTGAGGGTCGGGATCGGTGGTCTGACCGTAGCCGAGCAGATCTGGGGCATGGTTGACCCGATGGCGCAATTGCCGCGCACACCGGCCGATCTGCTGATCGACCTTTCAGGGTCGGTCAAGGTGCTCGCCAACCTGTTCGACCCCGCCGATCTTGAGGCCAACCCGATTCCCGGCGAGGTGCAGGATCTTGCGGTGAACGCGCTGCATCTTGCGGCCGCGGGGGCTGACCTGAGCGGCACCGGTGCCTTCACCTTCGACAACTCGTTTGGCATCCCGATGCCCACGGGTGCGGTTGACCTGAGGCTTGTCGGCGCCTATGCGCTGATGGACAAGCTCAGCGCCATGGGCCTGCTGCCCGCCGAGCAATCGGCAGGCTTCAAGGCGATGCTGGGTCTGTTCGCGGTGCCGGTGGGTGCCGATGAATTGACCTCAAAAATCGAGATGCGCGAAGACGGTGGCATTTACGCCAACGGCCAACGTCTGCAATAAGCGCGTGACAGCGCAGATCAAGGGCCGCCCGGTCGCTGCCGGGCGGCCCTTGGCTTGGCTGCGCCGCGACAAAAGGAGAGTGCTGCATGACTGACCGGCTGCAAGACCTGACCGCCGCACTTCTGGCCGCTGCCGCCCGCGCCGGGGCCCCCGCCGCCGACGCCATCGCGGTTGACGGGCGCGCGGTTTCCATCGACGTGCGGCTGGGCGCGCTGGAACAGGCCGAGCGTTCCGAAGGTGTCGAGGTTGGTCTGCGCGTGTTGATTGGCGGGCGGCAGGCCTGCGTTTCCGCCTCGGATACCGCGCCGCGCACGCTGCAGGAAATGGCCGAGCGTGCCGTTGCGATGGCGCGCGAAGCCCCCGAAGACCCTTTCGCAGGCCTCGCCGACCCGGCGGAACTGGCGCAAGGCTGGAATGCGGCGGCGCTTGAGCTGGCCGACCCGGCGCCGGAACCGGCCGCCGAAACCTTGCAGGAAGATGCGCGCCGGGCCGAGGCTTCGGCGCTCGCTATAGCGGGGGTGGCGCAGGTGCAGTCGGCTTCGGCAAGTTATTCGCGCCGCAACCTTTTCTTCGCCGCTTCCAACGGTTTCGCAGGGGGCTATACGCGCACGTCGCGGTCGATTTCGGCGGTGGCGATCAGCGGCGAAGGCAGCCGGATGGAGCGCGATTGGGCCGCCGAGGCACGCACCTTTCAGGCAGATCTGCCGTCGCCTGAAAGCGTCGGCACGCTTGCGGGCCAGCGCGCCGTCGAGCGCCAGGGCGCCCGCCGCCCGCCCACCGGCGCCTTCCCCGTGCTTTATGACGAACGCATCGCCGCCAGCCTTATCGGCCACCTTCTGGGCGCCATCAACGGCGCCGCGATTGCGCGCGGCGCCTCGTGGCTATTGGGCGCCATCGGCACCGAGGTGCTGCCGCCGGGCCTTTCGATCATCGAAGACCCGCACCGCCCGCGCATCTCGTCGTCGCGCCCGTTCGATGCCGAGGGGCTTGCCACCCGCCGCCGCGCCATCGTTGACGCCGGCGTGCTGACCGGCTGGACGCTCGATCTGGCCACTGCGCGCAAACTTGGCATGCACTCCACCGCCTCTGCCGCGCGTGGCACCTCGTCGCCGCCCTCGCCCGGCATTTCCAATATTGCGCTGACGCAAGGGCCGCAAAGCCGTCAGGATCTGCTGCGCGACATGGGCACCGGCCTTCTGATCACCTCGCTGATCGGGTCATCGATCAACCCTACCACTGGCGATTATTCGCGCGGCGCCTCGGGCTTCTGGGTGCAAAACGGCGAAATCGCCTGGCCGGTGAACGAATGCACCGTCGCGGGTAACCTGCGTGACATGCTGCGTCGCATCACCCCTGCCAACGACGCCCGCGCACACCTAAGCCACGTTGTGCCAAGCCTTCTGGTCGAGGGGGTGATGCTTGCCGGAAGCTGACCTTGCGCTGCTGCTGCGCGCCGCGCACGCCGCAGGCGAAATCGCGCACCGCTACTGGCGCCGTGCGCCTGAGGCATGGGAAAAGCCCGGCGGCGAAGGCCCGGTCAGCGTGGCCGACCTTGCCGTTAACGCGATGCTGCGCGAAACACTGCAGGCTGCCCGCCCCGACTATGGTTGGCTGTCTGAAGAAAGCCCCGACGCCGCCGCCGCCCGTCGCGCCTGCGCGCGCGTTTTTCTGCTCGATCCGATTGATGGCACCCGCGCCTTTCTGGCGGGCAGCCCCGACTACGCCCATTCGCTTGCGGTGGTCGAGCATGGTGAAGTGATCGCCGCCGTGGTGCATCTGCCCGAGATCGGCCTGACCTATAGCGCCACGGCATCGGGCCCGGCGCTGCTCAACGGAGCCGCAATCGCCCCCGCCACCACGCTGCGCGCCGCCGACGCCGTGGTGCTTGCCCCGTCATCCGTGCAGCGCGCCGTAGAGTGGCGGGGCGGCGCTGCGCCGGGGTTTCGGTTGGCCTTCCGCACCTCTCTTGCGTGGCGCATATGTCTGGTGGCCGAGGGCAAGTTTGATGCGGCGCTGTCGTTTCGCCCGGCATGGGAGTGGGACATTGCCGCAGGCGCCCTTATCGCGGCCCGCGCCGGGGTGCTGCTAACAGACCGCTTTGGCGCGGCGGTGCAATTTAACCAACCGGTGCCGCAGGCCAACGGTCTGCTGGTCGCGCCACAGGGGTTGCACGCCGACCTGCTGGGCGCGCTTGCTGTTCAGGCAGCAAGCGATGGCCGCGCGCCATGAAACCGTGCCAGCCCCAGCGCATAGCTCGGCGCGCGCAGCCGCGCGGCGCGGTGCAACCGGCGCAGCGCTGCGGGCGTGATTTCGCCCTGCTGCAATAGCCTCTGCACCTTCGCGAACAGATGCGCCTCGCCCACCAGATGCAGCGCGGGGTGCCCGCCAAAGGGCATCGCCACGCTGCGCAGCGCCGGAAAGCGGGTTCGTATAAGCGCGGCGTGGGCGGCGTCTGCGGGCGCAAGCCGCGGGTCGAACACGATGCACCCCGCAAGCGCCGGGTCGGCCTGCGCGTCAAGGTCGTCAAACCGCTGCTCAAGCTCTGCTGCGATCTGGCGATACCGCAGCTCAAAAGGCGCGCGTTCGGGAAAGATCGAATACTGCGGCGAAACCAGCAGCGCGCGCCGAAGGTGCAGCGCACGCGCCAGCAACAGCGCGCCATAGCCGCCGAACGAAAACCCGATCGCCGAGACATCGTCGAACCGCGCGGTAAAAGCATCTAGCGCGGCACGAAGCGCGGGCAGATCGGGGTTCAGAAACCAATCGTTTTCGGCGCTTTCGATCATCAGATGCGCGGCGCCTGCCTGCAACAGGTGTCGCGGCGGTGCGCGCATCGGAAAGCCCGTCCGGCCCGGCCGCATGTAGTCGAACCCGACCGTCAGCCGTGCGCGCCCGTTGCCGTGGCAGACAGCCCGCAAACGTGCCGAGGCAAAGACAGGCTGTGCATCGTCGCCGCCAATATTCGTGCTGGTATTCGCCATCTCCACCCCCTCGGGCAGGCTACATTCCCAACCCAACCTTGCATGGGGCACCGCTAAGGCGTGGTTGATGATCTTCACCCCAAATAGCTACAATAAAAGGAAAATTATAGCCGACAGGCGCCCGGAAAGCTCGAATGCAAGGCAATTTTCCTGGCATTTCGTGGCCCGCGTGCCCGGCATTAGCCCAATCGAAAACAATCCCCCCGATCCTCGAAGGCTCATGCACTGGGGGTGTGGGAAATGAATGTTTTTCGAAACCGATTGATCGGTGGCGCAAGATTTTTGGGCGCCGCTCTGACTGCGACTGCGGCGCTTGCTGCTTGCGCGCCGGTGAACGATCCGCAGGTCACAATGTCGACGGCCGATTACCAGATCGCCGCGCCGCTCTACATAACCCATGATCTTGGCGGGCCCTTGCCGGAATACGAGGCGCAGTACTGGTCCGCCGCCTTCGCCAGCCGCGAGGTTCAGATCATGGGTCAGTGCTACTCGGCCTGCACAATCTGGCTCAAATCCGCCTGCGTCACGCCCGGCGCCACGCTCGGGTTTCACCACGCGCGCGGCATACCACCGAACCACCGCGATTGGGACAGCACCACGCATTGGATCGCAAGCTACTATCCGCCGCACATCGCGCAATGGTTCCTGTCGCAGGCTCGCTATAGCGCCGCAGTCGTGCCGATGAGCGGCGCAGATGCCATTCGCATGGGTGCGCGCGCCTGCGCTGCGTGAACAACGTGCGCCCACCGGGTCAAACCCATGCCACCGGGCCGGTTGACCCTGGTGCCATGGCCTGACAAGCCCCATTCGCGCTGCTGGAAATTCTGTGATGGTGAGCCGGTCGGGGCTCGAACCCGAGACCTACTGATTAAAAGTCAGTTGCTCTACCAACTGAGCTACCGGCCCATCACAGGGCGCTTCTGTAGTAACCCCTCTGGGGCGGGTCAAGGGCTTATTTGGCGAAAAACCCGGCTCTGGCCGAATCTGCCCGGATTGCGTAGAAAGCGCGGCATGATGACCAAAGCGCCCCCTTCGGGCCTGCCCTTTCTGAAAATGCATGGGGCTGGCAATGACTTCGTGGTAATCGACGCCCGCGAAGGCGGCGGAACGGTCACGCCTGCCCTTGCGCGCGCGCTGGGCGACCGGCACCGAGGCGTTGGCTTTGACCAGCTGGTGCTGATCGAGGCTG
Source organism: Paracoccaceae bacterium (assembly GCA_019429405.1). Classification (GTDB taxonomy): domain Bacteria; phylum Pseudomonadota; class Alphaproteobacteria; order Rhodobacterales; family Rhodobacteraceae; genus UBA6213. The sequence goes on along the minus strand of JAHYIZ010000001.1, from coordinate 303,890 downwards.
ATGCGCAGGCTGATGCGCGACTGACCTTTTATAACGCCGATGGCACCACCGCAGGCGCCTGCGGCAACGCCACGCGCTGCGTTGCCCGCCTGATCCTTGATGAAACTGGCGCCGCGCGGTTGACCCTGCGCACCGAGCGCGGGTTGCTTGCCGCCGAAGATGCGGGCGGCGGGCTGACCCGCGTCAACATGGGCGCGCCGCAACTCGATTGGGCTGACCTGCCGCTGGCCCGCGCTGTTGATACGCTGCACCTGCCGCTGCCGGGCGACCCTGTCGCGGTCGGCATGGGTAACCCGCATTGCGTGCATTTCGTGCCCGATGCCGAAGCCGTCGATGTGGCGGGTCTCGGTCCGCGCATCGAACATGACCCGCTGTTCCCGCGGGCCACGAATGTCGAGTTCGCCTCGCTGACCGCGCCCGACCGGCTGCGCATGCGGGTGTGGGAACGCGGCACCGGCATCACCCTTGCCTGCGGCTCGGGCACCTGCGCCACTGCGGTCGCAGCCCACCTGCGCGGCCTCACCGGGCGCCAAGTCACTGTCGATGTCGATGGCGGCACGCTGCTCATCGACTGGCGCGACGATGGCGTCTGGATGACCGGCCCCACCGCACTGGTGTTCTGCGGCACCCTTTCGCCCGAATTTCTGGCTGCCCAGGTATGACCGGCCCCATCTTTGCCACCCTCGGCTGCCGCCTCAACGCCTATGAAAGCGAAGCGATGAAAGAGCTCGCCGCTGCCGCAGGCATGGGCAACGCGGTCATCGTCAACACCTGTGCTGTCACCGCCGAGGCGGTGCGCAAGGCCCGGCAGGAGATCCGCCGTCTGGCGCGCGAAAACCCCGGTGCGCCGATCACTGTTACCGGCTGCGCGGCGCAGACCGAACCCGAAACCTTCGCCGCCATGCCCGAAGTGACGCGGGTGGTCGGCAACCACGAAAAAATGCAACCCGCCACTTGGGGCGCCCTGGCCGCCCCCGATCTGATCGGCCAGACCGAAAAGGTAATGGTCGATGACATCCTCTCAGTGCGTGAAACCGCTGGCCACCTGATCGACGGTTTTGGCCGCCACCGCGCCTATGTGCAGGTGCAAAACGGCTGCGACCACCGCTGCACCTTCTGCATCATCCCCTACGGTCGCGGCAATTCGCGCTCGGTGCCTGCGGGCGTGGTGGTCGAGCAGATCAAGCGGCTGGTGGCCAAGGGTTTTGCCGAAGTGGTGCTGACCGGGGTTGATCTTACCTCCTGGGGTGCCGATCTGCCCGCCGCGCCGCGCCTGGGCGACCTTGTGATGCGCATCCTGCGGCTGGTGCCCGATCTTGCGCGGCTGCGCATTTCCTCGATCGACAGCATCGAGGTGGATGAAAACCTGCTGGCCGCCATTGCCACCGAACCGCGCCTGATGCCGCACCTGCACCTGAGCCTGCAACACGGCGATGACATGATCCTAAAACGCATGAAGCGCCGCCACAGCCGCGATGACGCGATCCGGTTTTGCGAAGAGGCGCGGCGCTTGCGCCCCGGTATCGTGTTCGGCGCCGACATCATCGCGGGCTTTCCGACCGAGACCGAGGAGATGTTTGAAAACTCGTTGCGCCTCATCGAAGACTGCGGCCTGACCTTCCTGCACGTCTTCCCCTTCAGCCCGCGCAAAGGCACCCCCGCCGCCCGCATGCCGCAGCTGAAGGGCCCCGCCATAAAGGCCCGCGCCGCCCGCCTGCGCGCCGCAGGCGATGCCCGCCTGCACGCCCACCTTCAGGCCGAGGTCGGCCAGACCCGGCGCATTCTGACCGAAGGCCCCCGGCTTGGCCGCACCGAGTATTTTACCGAGGTCGCCTTTGCCAACGATCAGCCCGAAGGCGCCCTGATTGACGCTTTGATTTCGGGCCACAGCGGCACGCAGCTTCTGGCATAGTCTTCTTCAATGTGGAAATACCCCGGGGGTCCGGGGGCGGCGCCCCCGGCCTTGCCCGCGGCACGCGCCGGGGGTTTTACACCCCCGGACCCCCGCGGGGTATTTTGCATTGGAGAAGGGGAAAGACCATGCATCCCAACCCGGCATTTCGCGGTGAATCTGGCGCGGCGAACCTTGGCTTTGCGCTGGCGCGCGGTTTTGGCGCGCTTTGCGTGAACGGCGCTGCGGGGCCGCTGGTTTCGCATTTGCCTTTTTGCGAGGCCGCAGGCGGTATCGAGTTTCATATCGTGCGCGCGGCGCCGATGGCACGGGCGTTGGCTGCGCCGCAGCCGGGGCTGATGGTGGTCAGCGGGGCCGATGCCTATGTCTCGCCCGACTGGTATGGGATGGAGCATCAGGTGCCGACCTGGAACTACCACGCCGTGCATCTGCGCGGGGTGGTAGAGCTGCTGCCCGAAACTGCTCTGCGTGGGCATCTGGAGCGGCTTTCGGCGGCGTTCGAGGCGCGGCTGCAAAAGGCGCCGTGGCGGCTGGACAAGATGCCTGATGATGTGCTGACGCGCATGATGCGGGCGATCGTGCCCTGTCGGTTGCGCATCGACGATGTGCAGGGCACGCTCAAGCTTGGACAGAACAAGCCCGAAGCGGCGCGAGTGGCAGCGGGCCGGGCGATGCAGGCCGAGGGATTCGGGTCGGGTGCCGCCGAGATTGCGGCGCGGATGCTGGCGCCCGAATAGGGCGCCACGCCTTGCGTGGCGGCGCGCAGCACCTTAGCCTTGCCCGGATGACAACCGCCCTTTACACCCACGCCAGCGCGCTTCAGCACGCAGCGCCCCCCGGCCATGCCGAACGCGAGGCGCGCATTGAGGCGGTCTGGGCGGCCCTGCGCGCACCTGAGTTTGACGCGCTCGCCCGCGCGCCCGCGCCGCGCGCCGACGAGACCGAAGTGCTGCGTTGCCACCCGCAGCGCCACCTCGACCGCATCCGCGCCGCCCTTCCCGCCGTGGGGCAAGCCATGCTTGACCCCGACACCTACGTTTCGTCCGCCTCGTTTGAGGCGGCAATGCATGCCATTGGCGGTGTCAATGCGGCGGTCGATGCGGTTCTGGCGGGGCGGGTGGCGAATGCATTTGTCGCCATGCGCCCGCCCGGCCACCATGCCGAGGCCGAGGCGCCGTTGGGGTTTTGCCTTTTTGGCACGGTGGCAATTGCCGCCTTGCGTGCGCTTGACCATCACCGCCTCGCCCGCGTCGCGGTGCTTGACTTCGATGTGCACCACGGCAACGGCACGCAGTCGCTTTTGTGGGAAGAACCGCGTGCCATGTTTGTCTCGTCGCACCAGATGCCGCTGTACCCCGGTTCGGGTGCCGCCGTTGAGACCGGGGCGCATGGCCAGATCATCAATATCCCGCTGCCGGCCGGCTCGGGGGGCGCGGTGATGCGCCCGCTCTGGCAGGCGGCGCTTGCGCGGGTTCAGGGGTTCGCGCCCGACCTTTTGCTGGTTTCGGCCGGCTTTGATGCGCATCGGGCCGACCCGCTGGCCAGCCTCAACTGGACTGAGGCCGATTACCGCTGGCTGACCCATGCCATCTGCGATCTGGCCGATGATTGCTGCGGCGGGCGGGTGGTCTCGACACTTGAAGGCGGATATGATCTGACCGCGCTTGCGGCCAGCGTTGCCGCACATGTGGCGGTTCTAATGGAGCGGGGCGATGACTGACATCACGGCGATGAGTTTCGAAGACGCGATGGCGGCGCTGGAAAAGGTCGTGCGCGATCTGGAACAGGGCACCGTGTCGCTCGACCAGTCGATCATGCTTTACGAACAGGGCGCGGCGCTCAAGGCGCATTGCGAGGCGCTTTTGAAGGCCGCCGAAGAGCGCGTTGAAAAGATAACGTTGGGCGAGGGCGGCCAGCCCACCGGCGCCACTCCGGTTACGGGGCTATAAGTGTTTCAGGGGCGGCTGGCCGAAGCGCAGCGCGCGGTACAGGGCACACTTGACGCCGCCATTGCGCGCCAGCCCGCCGGGCACCTTGCCGAGGCGATGCGCTATGGCGCAGCCGGTGGCAAGCGGCTGCGCGCCTTCCTCGTGCTTGAAGGTGCCGCGCTTCATGGGCTGAGCGCGGCGCAGGCAATGCCCGCTGCGGCGGCGGTTGAGGCGCTGCACGCCTATAGTCTGATCCACGACGATCTTCCTTCGATGGATGATGACGATCTGCGCCGGGGCCAGCCCACCGTGCATGTGAAATGGAACGAGGCGACGGCGGTTTTGGCGGGTGACGCCCTGCAAACGCTGGCGTTCGAGCTGTGCTGCGACCCTGTCTTGGGGCCGCCAGACCGGCGCATCGAACTGGTTGCCGCGCTGGCGCAAGCGTCTGGCGCGGCGGGTATGGTTTACGGGCAGGCGCTGGATATTGCCGCCGAAACTGCGCCCGCGCCGCTGACGCTTGAAGAGATCACCCGGTTGCAGGCGGGCAAGACCGGTGCGCTGATTTCTTTTGCGGCCGAGGCGGGGGCGATACTGGCGGGGGCTGACCGGGCGCCCCTGGCCGCCTATGCCGCCGCCCTGGGCCTCGCTTTTCAAATCGCCGATGACATTCTTGATGTGACCGGGTCCGAGGCGCAGGCGGGCAAGCGGCTGGGCAAGGATGCGGGCGCGGGCAAGGCCACTTTCGTGACCCTGCTTGGGCTGGCCGGGGCGCGCGCAAGGGCCGAGGTGCTGGTCGATGAGGCCTGCACCGCGCTTGCGCCCTATGGCGCAAAGGCGCAAACCTTGCGGGACGCCGCGCGCTTCGCTATTGCCCGCCAGACCTGACGCCCTTTGGAGGGCCAAATGACCAATCGACCCCTTACCCCAACGCTTGACCGCGTGCGCCTGCCATCAGACCTGAAAGCACTCACCGACCGCGAGTTGCACCATCTGGCCGATGAATTGCGCGCCGAGACAATCTCGGCGGTGTCGGTCACCGGGGGCCACCTTGGCGCGGGGCTGGGCGTGGTGGAACTGACCGTGGCGCTGCACGCCGTTTTTGATGCCCCGCGCGACAAGATCATCTGGGATGTCGGCCACCAGTGCTACCCGCATAAAATTCTGACCGGGCGGCGCGACCGCATTCGCACCCTGCGCGCGAAGGGTGGGCTTTCGGGCTTCACCAAGCGCAGCGAGAGCCCCTATGACGCGTTCGGGGCCGGCCATTCTTCGACCTCCATCTCGGCCGCTTTGGGCTTTGCCATGGCGCGCGAACTGGGCGGCGATGCGGGCGACGCGATTGCCGTGATAGGTGACGGCGCGATGAGCGCGGGCATGGCGTTTGAGGCGATGAACAATGCGGGCCACCTTGGCAAGCGGCTGTTCGTGGTGCTGAACGATAACGAAATGTCGATTGCGCCGCCGGTCGGCGCGCTTTCGGCCTACCTCACCCGGCTTTACGCGGGCAGCCCCTATCAGGAATTCAAGGCGGCAGCAAAGGGCGCGGTCAGCCTGCTGCCCGAGCCGCTGCAAGAGGGTGCGCGGCGCGCCAAGGAAATGCTGAAAGGCATGACCGTGGGCGGCACGCTGTTTGAAGAACTGGGCTTTACCTATGTCGGCCCTGTGGATGGCCACGACCTTGACCAGCTTTTGCCGTTGCTGCGCACCGTCAAGGCGCGCGCCACCGGGCCGATGCTGATCCATGTGGTCACGAAAAAGGGCAAGGGCTATGCCCCCGCCGAAGCCGCCGCCGACCGTGGCCACGCCACCGCCAAATTCGACGTGCTGACCGGGGTGCAGGCCAAACCCGCCAGCAATGCGCCCAGCTACACCAAGGTGTTCGCGCAAAGCCTGCTGGCCGAGGCCGAGCGCGATGAAAAGATCGTCGCCGTTACGGCGGCGATGCCCGACGGCACCGGGCTGAACCTCTTTGCTGACCGCTTTCCGCGCCGTTGTTTTGACGTGGGCATTGCCGAACAGCATGCGGTGACCTTTTCGGCGGGGCTTGCGGCGGGCGGCCTCAAACCATTCTGCACGATCTATTCGACGTTCCTGCAGCGCGGGTACGATCAGGTGGTGCACGATGTGGCAATTCAGCGCCTGCCGGTGCGCTTTGCTATCGACCGCGCGGGGCTGGTGGGGGCCGACGGTGCCACCCACGCGGGCGCCTTCGATGTGGCGTTCCTTGCCAACCTGCCGGGCTTTGTGGTGATGGCTGCGGCGGATGAGGGCGAACTGGTGCATATGGTCGCCACCGCCGCCGCGCATGACGCCGGCCCCATCGCCTTCCGCTACCCGCGCGGCGAGGGCATGGGGGTGGACATGCCAGCCCGTGGCGTGCCGCTGGAAATCGGCAAGGGCCGTGTGGTAGCCGAGGGCGGGCGCGTGGCGATATTGTCGTTCGGCACCCGTCTGGCCGAAGTGCTGAAAGCGCGCGAGGCACTTGCCGCGCGTGGTCTGACGCCAACCGTGGCCGACGCGCGCTTTGCCAAACCCTTGGACCGCGAGCTGATTTTGCGGCTGGTGGCCGAACACGAGGCGCTGATTTGCGTTGAAGAGGGCGCGCTGGGCGGCTTTGGCAGCCATGTCGCGCAATTGCTGGCCGAAGAGGGCATCTTCGACCGTGGCTATCGCTTTCGGTCCATGGTGCTGCCCGACACCTTCATCGACCACGCCAACCCAGAGGACATGTACGCCGCCGCCGCCATGAACGCCCCCCAGATCGAGGCGAAGGTGCTGGAAGTGTTGGGGGTGAAGGTGGCGCGGAGGGCGTGAGGGGGACAGAACTCTTCCAGCAACGTCAGATGTGAAGAACCTAGGGCAGCGCCCGGGCCCGTGGGTGGGCGTGAAGCGCCCGCCCTGGGGGGCTGGTCGGGCGCTGCCCGGCGTGCCGCCGGGCAAGAGGCCGCTGCTCTGATAGAAGCCCCCGATCGCAACCGGGGCGCCCCCTCAGATATCCAGATTTTCCACGTTCAGCGCGTTTTGCTGGATGAATTCGCGCCGGGGTTCCACCACGTCGCCCATCAGCTTGGTGAAAATGTCGTCGGCCTCGGCCAGATCGTCGATCTTCACCTGCAAAAGGGTGCGCGCAGTGGGGTCGAGCGTGGTTTCCCAAAGCTGTTCCGGGTTCATTTCGCCAAGCCCCTTGTAGCGTTGCAGGTTCAGCCCCTTTTCGCCCTCGGCCAATATCGCCGCCAGTAATTCCAGCGGCCCGTTGATCGGCTGCTCGCGGTCCTTGCGGATCAGCCGGGCGGGGGCGCCATAGGTCTCGGCCAGCGCCTGCGTATGCGCCGCCAGCCGCCGCGCCTCGCCCGACCGCAGCACCGCGCCATCAAGCGTGCGCACCTCTTCCACGCCGCGCAACACGCGCGCAAAGCGCAAGCCATGGTCCTGCGTCGGCCGCCCCTCCCAGCCGCGTTCATATTCCACCGCGACCAGATCAAGCCGCGCCGCCACGGCATCGGCTACGCCTTGCGCATCGGCATCAAGCACGCCCGCCACCAGCGCCCCGGCAATCGCCGATTGTTCCAGAATTCGCTGCGGGTAATGCGTGGGGAAGGCCTGTAGAATGCGCCGCACCACCCGCGCCTCTTCGAGAACGCGCGCCAGATCGGCGCCGATGATTTCTTCGCCCGACCCCAGCCGCAGCATTGCCCCCTCAATGCCCTGCTGAATCAGGTAATCTTCCAGCGCCGCCTGATCTTTCAGGTAAACCTCTGATTTGCCGCGCGCCACTTTGTAAAGCGGCGGTTGGGCAATGTAGAGGTACCCGCCGTCGATCACCTGCGGCATCTGGCGAAAGAAGAAGGTCAGCAAAAGCGTGCGAATATGCGCGCCGTCCACGTCGGCATCGGTCATGATGATGATCTTGTGGTAGCGCAGCTTGGCAATGTTGAATTCGTCTCGCCCGATCCCGGTGCCAAGTGCTGTAATCAGCGTGCCCACCGTTTCACTTGCCAGCATCCGGTCAAAGCGCGCGCGTTCGACGTTTAGAATTTTGCCGCGCAGCGGCAGCACCGCCTGATTTTTGCGTGCCCGCCCCTGCTTGGCAGACCCGCCCGCGCTGTCACCTTCGACAATGAAGATCTCGCTTAGCGCGGGGTCTTTTTCTTGGCAGTCGGCCAGCTTGCCGGGCAGGCTGGCCACGTCCATCGCGGTCTTGCGCCGCGTCAGGTCTCGCGCCTTGCGCGCCGCCTCGCGCGCCAGCGCGGCCTCAACGATCTTGCCGACAATCACCTTGGCCTGACCTGGGTTTTCCTCAAACCACTCGGCAAGCTTTTCGTTCACAAGGTTTTCCACCGCCGGGCGCACTTCGGAAGACACCAGCTTGTCCTTGGTCTGGCTTGAAAATTTCGGGTCTGGCGCCTTCACAGACAACACGCAGGTCAGCCCTTCGCGCGCGTCGTCGCCGGTGAAATCCACCTTTTCCTTTTTCGCAATGCCCGAGCTTTGCGCATAGGCGTTGATCGTGCGCGTCAGCGCGCCCCGGAACCCTGCCAAATGGGTGCCACCATCGCGCTGCGGAATGTTGTTGGTGAAGGGCAGCACCGTTTCGTGGTAGCTGTCGTTCCACCACATCGCCACTTCTACCGAAATGCCGTTCTTTTCCCCGACAATGTAGATCGGATCCTGCATCACTGGCGACTTTGAGCGATCAAGATAGCGCACATATTCGCGCACCCCGCCCTCGTAGAACAGTTCGGTGTGCAGCGGCTCTGGCGGGCGCTCATCGGTCAGCGTGATGCGCACACCCGAGTTGAGGAACGCCAGCTCCCGCAGCCGGTTTTCCAGTGTCTTGAAGCTGTAGTCGAGGTTCGAAAACGTCTCGGTGCTGGCCAGAAACCGCACATCGGTGCCTTTTTCGCCCGGCGCGGCAGGCCCGACCACGCGCAAATGCTCTGACGTGTCGCCATGCATAAACCGCGCGAAATGTTCATTGCCATCGCGCCAGATGCGCAGCTCCAGCCACTCGCTCAGCGCGTTCACCACCGAAACGCCGACGCCGTGCAACCCGCCCGAAACCTTGTAGCTGTTCTGGTCGAATTTGCCGCCCGCGTGCAGTTGCGTCATGATGACTTCGGCCGCCGAAACACCCTCGCCCTCGTGAATGCCGGTGGGAATTCCCCGACCATTGTCGCGCACCGAAACCGAGCCATCGGCGTGGATCTTCACGCTCACAAAATCTGCGTGCCCCGCCAATACTTCGTCGATGCCGTTATCGACCACCTCATAGACCATGTGGTGCAGGCCTGAACCATCATCGGTATCGCCGATATACATGCCGGGGCGCTTGCGCACGGCCTCCAGGCCTTTGAGAACCTTGATTGAATCCGCGCCGTATTCGTTCGGCTTTGCAGCGATATCGGTCATGCCTGCCTACCTTGGGTTTTGCCCTCCGCTTATAGGGGGTCGGGCGCGCAATGTCACGCGCGCGGGGCAATTATCCGGCGTCTGGCAGGGTCAGGCTGCCATCTTCCGCCAAAGGCCAAAAGGGGTTCATCGCCAGTTCCCAGACATGGCCGTCAGGGTCGGCGAAGTAGCCCGAATAGCCGCCCCAGAATACCTCTTTCGGGGCCTTCAGCGCGGTGGCGCCTGCCGCCAGCGCGCCCGCGAATGCCGCGTCAACCTCGGCCCGCGTGGCAAAGTTCTGCGCCAGCGTCACCGCCCCGGTGCCAAGCGTGGCCCCCGGCCTGCCCTGGTCGGCGGCAAGGTCGGTGCGACCAAACAGCGCCAGCGCCGCACCCAGCATCTGAAAGAACACGATGCCTTCCTGCGCGCTTGCCACCCGCCAGCCCCAGCCCTCGTAAAAGGCGCACGCGCGGCCAAGGTCGGCCACCCCGAGCGTGATCAGCGTTACCCGTTGCGGTGTCATGTTACCTCGCCGCCTTCGTGCAACTCAAAAGTCTGTGCCCGCGCGCCCAGCGTGTCAAAAAGCTCAGCCCCCGTCCCGGTCATGAAGGCCTGGCACCCCAGTGCACAGATTTCATCATAAAGCGCCGCCCGCCGGCCCGCATCCAGATGTGCCGCCACCTCATCTAGCAGCACGATTGGCGGCGTTCCGGTATCTTCCGCCAGGGCCCGCGCATTCGCGAGGATCACCGAAATCAAAAGCGCCTTTTGTTCGCCCGTCGAAGCCTGCGCCGCAGGCGTTCCCTTCGCCGCATAGCGCGCGATCAGGTCGGCCCGATGCGGCCCTTCCAGTGCGCGCCCCGCAGCCATGTCGCGCGCGCGCCCCTCGGCCAGCGCGGCGGCCAGATCATCCGCCCCCGCGCCCTCGATCGCGAGATCGGCCACCGGAAACGCCGTCTCCGCCCCCTCCTGCGCCGCCCCTATCCGCGCGAGCGCCGCCGCCCGCGCCGCTGATATCGCCGCCCCGGAGGCCGCCATCTGTGCCTCAAGCGCGCCATACCAAACCGCGTCGCGCACCATATCCTTCAACAGACGGTTGCGCTCGCGCATCGCCTTTTCATAGGCCAGCACCTCGTCGGCATGCCCCGGCTGAAACGCCATCGTCAGCCGGTCCAGAAACCGCCGCCGCCCTTCGGGCGCCTCGATCCACAGCCGATCCATCGCGGGCACCAGCCACAACACCCGCAAAAGCCGCCCCAGCGCAACCTGCGGCGCGGGCTTGCCATCAATCGCCACCTCGCGCGCCGCCCCCGGCGCCGCCAGGGTCTCAATCTCGTGCCCGACCCCGCCAGCCTCGATCTCGGCGCGGATCTTCCAGCCCAGATCGCCCGGCCGCAGCGCCAGCTCGTCGGCCCCCGCCCGTCGCAATCCGCGCCCCGGCGACAGCAGCGATACCGCCTCAAGAATGTTGGTCTTTCCCGCCCCGTTCGGCCCGTGAAACGCCACCGGACGGCCATCAAGCCGCAAATCCAGATGCGGGTGCGACCGGAACTGCATCAACGTCAGCCGGGTCAGCACCACACTTCCCCTTGCCTTGGTTCAAATATCCGCGCCGCAGGCACCGGGCAAAGCCCGGTTAGACCCGCATCGGCATCACCACATAGACCGCCGAGGTATCGTTGCCCTCGCGCATCAACGTGGGGTCGCCCGATGAATTGAACAGGAACACCGCATTCTCGCGGTCCACCTGACTGGCGATTTCCAGCAGATACTTGGCGTTGAAGCCGATCTCAAGCCGCTCATCGGCGTAGGCGACCGCCAGCTCTTCTTCGGCCGCGCCCGCGTCAGGCGCGTTGACCGAGAGCACGAGGCGGTCTTCATCAAGGCTCAGCTTGACCGCGCGCGAGCGTTCCGATGAAACCGTCGCGACCCGGTCAACCGCGCGTGCAAACTCGGCGGCGTCCACCTCGAGCCGCCGGGTGTTGCCCACCGGAATCACGCGGGTGTAATCGGGGAAGGTGCCGTCAATGACCTTCGAGGTCAGCGTGATCGTCGGCGTTGCAAAGCGCACCTTGGTTTCAGACACCGAAACCGCGATCTGGGCCTCGTCATCCTCCAGAAGCTTTCGCATCTCGCCCACGGTCTTGCGCGGCACGATCACGCCGGGCATGTCGGCAGCGCCATCGGGCAGCGGCGCGTCGATCCGGGCCAGCCGGTGGCCATCGGTCGCCACGCAGCGCAGCACCGGGCCGGTCTCGCTGGTGGCGATATGCATGTAAACACCGTTGAGGTAATAGCGCGTTTCTTCGGTTGAAATCGCAAACTTCGACTTGTCAAACAACCGCCGCAGCACAGCCGCCGGGGCGCTGAAATTGGCGGTGTATTCTGAGCTTGCCATCACCGGGAAATCTTCGCGCGGCAGCGTGGCAAGGTTGAAGTGCGAGCGCCCGGCCTGCACCGAAAGCCGGCCCGTCGCGGGGTCATCGGCAAGGCTGACCAGCGCCCCGTCGGGCAGCTTGCGCACGATCTCGTGCAGCATCACCGCCGAAACCGTGGTGGCGCCCGCCCGCTCGACCATCGCCGGGGCGCGGTCGACCACTTCGATGTCAAGATCGGTGGCACGGAACGAGGCGGTGGCACCCTCGGCCTCGATCAGCACGTTCGCCAGGATCGGAATCGTGTTGCGCCGCTCCACGACCGATTGCGCCTGCGCTACCGCCTTAAGCAGAGCCGCGCGTTCAATGCTGATTTTCATATTCACCCCCAAAGGCTGCCGGGATCGGAAAACTAGCAGTTTTCCGCGCAAGCTCAAGATTTATCGGGACTTGTCCACGCGGGCGGCCGGGCCGTCAAGGCCCCGCGACGTCACGCCTCAAGCAAGCGGCGCAAAAGGTCGATGTCTTCGGCCATCTGGTGGTCGCCGCCCTTCAGTTCTTCGACCTTGCGGATGCCGTGCATGATGGTGGTGTGGTCGCGCCCGCCAAAGCGGCGCCCGATCTCAGGCAGACTGCGCGTGGTCATTTGCTTGGCCAGATACATCGCAATCTGCCGGGGTCGCGCGATGGTGCGCATCCGCTTGGGCCCGACAAGGTCGGACAGCCGCACGTTGTAATGTTCGGCCACCTTGCGCTGGATTTCTTCAATCGAAACCTTGCGGTCCGAGGCGCGCAGAATGTCGGCGAGGCATTCCTGCGCCAGGTCGAGCGTGATTTCGCGCCCCACAAGGCTGGCGAAGGCGAAAAGACGGGTCAGTGCGCCTTCGAGAACGCGCACGTTGGTAGTGATGCGGTGCGCCAGAAACTCCAGCACGCCATGCGCGAGGGTGAGCCCGGCATATTGGCCGCGAAAGGCCTCGACCTTCGATTGCAGAACGCCCAACCGAAGCTCGTAATCGGTCGGGTGCAGATCGACCACGAGGCCGCATTGCAGACGGCTTTTGATTCGATCTTCCAGATCCTTGATCTCGCCGGGGGCGCGGTCGGCGGAAATCACGATCTGCTTGTTTTGGTCCACCAGCGCGTTGAACGTATGGAAGAATTCTTCCTGCGTTGAATCCTTGCCCGCAATAAACTGAACGTCATCGACCATCAGAACGTCAACTGACCGGAACAGCTCTTTGAAATCCATGATTTGCCGTTCGCGCAGCGCCAGAACAAAGCGGTACATGAACTGTTCTGCCGAGAGGTAAAGCACCCGCAGGTCGGGCTGCCGGGTGCTCAGCTCATGCGCGATGGCGTGCATCAGGTGGGTTTTGCCAAGGCCGACGCCGCCGTAAAGAAACAGCGGGTTGAAGGTCGCGGGCCCGCCCTCGGCCACGCGGCGCGCGGCGGCGTGAGCAAGCTCGTTGGGCTTGCCGACCACGAAACTGTCAAACGTGAAGCGGGCGTCGAGCGGCGCGCCCAAAAGCTCGCCGTTTTCGCCATTGCGCGCGGCGCGGCGAGGCCGGGCCTCGGAAGCCGCCACCGCTGGCGCAACGGGCCGCGATTCGGCGACGCGCAGATCTATGCGGGTCACACCGGCCCCAGCGCTGTTCAGCTCGCGCAGAATCTGGTCGGCATAATTGCGCGAAACCCAGTCGCGCATGAAGCGGGTCGGCGTCTCGATGATTGCCGCGCCATCGCGCAATTCTGTCAGCGCAAGAGGTTCAATCCAGCAAGAAAAGTTATTCGTACCCAAAACCCGGAAAAGCTCGCCACGCGCCTTGTCCCAGTATTCGTTCTGCATATCCGCCATCCCCGCCGCGCCACACTTGCGACCTCAGCGCCATCGGGAATTGTCAAACCACATCGCAGTGGGAAAGGTCGCTTCGGGGCCAGCACCCCAACCTCTCCCGCCATGACGGCGGCTTGACAAAAGACATGACACCTTGGTGCCAGAAATATCTGGCATTCCAAAGCCGTTACGGCTGACCAGCCTTGCGGCCCGGCCTACCCATCGCATCGCGCTGCCTTGCAGCTTGGCAGTTCAAACGTGACGCGGCAAAATCTGCCGAGTCGCGCAGCAATGCGTCATGTCCCCCAGACGACGTGAATCGCCCGGTCACGCTAGCAAGAGGAAAGCGGCCTTCGCAACCAATCTTCACGCTTGACTCCGATATACCGCCGCGAATCTGGTTCCACGGCAACAGAGGCGCCAAGCCGTTGATTTCATTAAAAAACAGAAAAGGGCGCCACCCGAAGGCGCGCCCTGTTCTTGCCAGAAAATGCTTTCAGATCAGACAGCCAGCGCTTTAACGCGGGCAGTCAGGCGCGACATTTTGCGCGCCACGGTATTCTTGTGAAGAACACCTTTGCTCACACCGCGCGCCAGTTCGGGCTGGGCGGCACGCAGTGCGGCAGTCGCAGTGTCGGCGCTGCCTGAAGACAGTGCTTCTTCGACCTTGCGCAAGAAGGTGCGGATACGCGAACGGCGCGCTTTGTTGACATCATTGCGGCGCTCGTTCTGGCGTGCGCGCTTCTTGGATTGGGGCGTATTGGCCATGAGTCGTTCTTCCGATTTCGGTAGGGTAATCCTGAAGCCGCGCTTCTATGCGCGACTCGAGGCCAAGTCAACGGGGCGTCGCCAAGAAAAACCTTAGCGGTCGCGGAACTGCGGCTGTCGTTTTTCGAGAAAGGCGCTCATGCCTTCCTTCTGGTCTTCCGTGGCAAAGAGCGCGTGGAAAATCCGGCGTTCAAACAGCACCCCCTCGCGCAGGGTGGTTTCATAGGCGCGGTTGACGGCTTCCTTGACCACCATCACGCTCAGCGCTGATTTTGCGGCAATCTTGCGCGCGGCCTCCATCGCCTCGGGAATCAGCTTGCCCACCGGCACCACGCGGCTGACAAGGCCCGAGCGTTCGGCCTCGGCGGCATCCATGAAACGGCCGGTCAGGTGCATGTCCATTGATTTTGATTTGCCAACGAATCGGGTCAGGCGCTGCGTGCCGCCGATGCCCGCGACCACGCCGAGGTTGATTTCGGGCTGGCCGAACTTTGCGGTTTCAGAGGCGATGATGAAATCGCACATCATCGCCAGCTCGCAACCGCCACCAAGCGCGTAGCCTGAAACGGCAGCAATGATTGGCTTGCGCACGCGCAAGATGGCATCGGCCTCGGTGCCGAAGTAATCAGCGGTGAACATGTCGACAAAGCTCTTGTCGGCCATTTCCTTGATGTCGGCGCCAGCAGCGAAGGCTTTTTCCGACCCGGTCAGGACGATGCAGCGCACTTTGTCATTTTCATCCGCGCCCTTCAGCGCGTCAGCCAGTTCGCCCAGCAATTGCGAATTGAGCGCATTGAGCGCTTCGGGCCGATTCAGCCGGACCAAAGCGACATAGTCTTCGATCTCGACGATCAGGGTTTGATACGCCATTTGCTTGCCTTTCGAAAAGTCCGGGGGCGAGTCCTAGCACTCGGCGGGCGATTATCAAGTCATCTCTGGCAGGCGGGGCAGTAGTAGCTTGACCGCCCGGCCTGCGCGATGCGCGCAATGGTGCCGCTGCAGCCGGGGCTTGGGCAGGGCATGCCTTCGCGGTCATAGACGCGGAAAGCATGCTGAAAATAGCCAAGTTCGCCGTCTGGCTGGCGGTGGTCGCGCAACGATGACCCGCCCGCCGCGATCGCTTCGGCGAGCACTTGCCGAATGATCGGCACCAGTGTCGCCGCCCGCACCGCGCTGATGCGCCCAGCCTTGCGGCGGGGGTCGATGCCTGCGCGGTGCAGTACTTCGCTGACGTAGATATTGCCAAGCCCCGCCACGATGCGCTGATCGAGCAGCGCCGATTTGATCGGCGTGGCGCGGCCATGCAGGCGAGCGACAAGGTATTCTTCGTGAAAATCGTTGCCGAAAGGCTCGGGCCCAAGGCCGCGCAGCAGCCAATGGCCCTCGGCGTCGTCGGTCGCTGTCAGGTCCATTGCGCCAAAGCGGCGGGCATCGTTGAAGGTGATGCGCGCGCCTGCGTCCATATGCAGCACCACATGGTCGTGCTTTTGCGGCGCCGGGTACGGGTGGTGAAAATCGCCCTGCATGGCGCCGCAAACCAGCATCCGCCCCGACATGCCAAGGTGGATCAGCAGCGATTCGCCCGTGGAAAGATCGGCCAGCAGGTATTTTGACCGCCTGCGCAGCGCCAGAACCCGCGCCCCGGTCAGCCGCTCGGCCATACCCTCGGGCAGAGGCCAGCGCAGATCGGGGCGCCTGACCTCGGCGCGTGTGATCACCTGCCCCTCCATCGCGGGGGCAAGGCCACGGCGTACGGTTTTAACTCGGGCAGTTCGGGCATGGGCAAACCCTTTCGCGTTGTCGCATTGTCTTGGCCGCTGCGCCGCCTATAAGGGGGGCACCATTCAGGAACGGCAAGGCCCATGACGGACAGCACGCAGAACACCACGCATTTCGGCTTTCAGACCGTGAACGAGGGCGAAAAGGCCGGCATGGTGCACGGGGTCTTCACCCGCGTCGCCTCAAAATACGACATCATGAACGATCTGATGAGCCTCGGCATCCACCGTCTGTGGAAAGACGCGATGATGGATTGGTTGGCACCACGCCCCGGCCAGCGCCTTTTGGATATGGCAGGCGGTACGGGCGATGTGGCGTTTCGGTTTTTGGGCCGGGCGCCGGGGGCCACCGCGACCGTCTGCGACATGACCGAAAGCATGTTGACCGAGGGGCAAAAACGCGCCGAGGCGGAAAACCTTGCCAGCCGTCTGGAATGGGTGGTGGCCGATGCCATGGCGCTGCCCTTTGCCGACAATTCCTATGACGTTTTCACCATGAGCTTTGGTATCCGCAACGTCACCCGCATCGCCGATGTGCTGGCCGAGGCGTTCCGCGTGCTGCGCCCCGGCGGGCGGCTGATGGTGCTTGAATTCAGCCAGTTGCCGAACCCGGCGCTGCAATGGCTTTACGACCGCTATTCGTTCAACGTGATTCCGCCGCTGGGCGCGCTGGTCGCCAATGACCGTGACAGTTACCAATACCTTGTCGAATCGATCCGAAAGTTCCCCGATCAGGAGTCATTTGCGCGGATGATCCGGACGGCTGGCTTTGGGCAGGTAAAATACCGCAACCTTTCCATGGGCATTGCGGCGCTGCATTCGGGCTGGAAACTCTAGAATGCGCGGCCCGCACAACCTCTGGCGGCTGATCATTACCGGCGCCACGTTCGAGCGTTCGGGCGCCATGAAAGTAGCGCTTGAGGCGATGGATGTGCCGCCACGGCTGCGGCTTCTGGCGCGGGTGCTGGGCTGGCCTTTCGCTTGGCTGGGGCTGAAGGGTGACCCCGCGCTGCCGCCGGTGACGCGGGCGCTGACAGCACTTGGCCCCGCCTACATCAAGTTCGGGCAGGTGCTTTCGACCCGACCCGACGTGGTAGGGGCCGAACTGGCGGAGCAGTTGACCGTGCTGCAAGATCGGCTTCCGCCGTTTTCAGTGGCCGAGGCCAAGGCTTCGGTCGCCGCCGAACTGGGCCGGTCGGTCGATGCGCTGTTTGCCGAATTTTCGGAACCCGTCGCCGCCGCTTCGATCGCGCAGGTGCATTCGGCGCGGCGCATCGACACCGGCGCCAAGGTTGCAATCAAGGTGCTGCGTCCCGGCATTGAGCGGGCCTTTCAAAAAGACCTCGACGCTTTCCATTTTGCCGCGCGCCTGATCGAGCTGGTCTCGCCCTCGTCGCGCCGCCTGCGCCCGTCGGATGTGGTCGCGCATTTTGAAAGCGTGGTGCTGGGCGAGCTGGATTTGCGGATGGAGGCGTCCGCCGCGCTCGAATTTTGCGCCAACACCGCAAATGATGCAGGTTTCGCCGCGCCGCGCCCGCATTGGGATCTGTCGGCGCGCCGGGTGATGACGCTTGACTGGGTTGATGGCATCGCGCTGGGCGACATCGAGGCGCTGCGTGCTGCCGGGCATGATCTTGTGGCGCTGAGCGAACGGGTGCTGCAACTGTTCCTCAGCCACGCGCTGCGCGACGGCTATTTTCACGCCGACATGCATCAGGGCAACCTGAAGGTGGCGCCGAATGGCGACATCGTCGCCTATGACTTTGGCATCATGGGGCAGATCGATGAATACACCCGCCGGGTTTATGCCGAGATTCTGATGGGCTTTATCCGCAAGGATTACCGGCGCGTTGCCGAGGTGCATTTTGAGGCGGGCTATGTGCCGCGCGACCGTTCGGTGGAAGATTTCGCGCGGGCTTTGCGCGCGGTAGGCGAACCGATCTTCGGCATGGATGCCAGCCACATTTCGATGGCGCGGCTGCTGGCCTATCTGTTCGAGGTGACCGAACGGTTCGGCATGCAGACCCGCACCGAGCTGATCTTGTTGCAGCGCACGATGGTGGTGGTCGAAGGGGTTTCGCGTTCGCTAAACCCGGCGCTCAACATGTGGGAGGTGGCAAAGCCCGTGGTTGGCACCTACATCCGACAGAACCTTGGGCCGCGTTCGATGCTGCGCGACTTTGCGCGAACGGCGCGGGTGCTGGGGCGGTTCGGGCCAAAACTGCCAGAAATCGTTGAAAACATGCTGCAACGGCAGGTTTCTGCGCCGCCGGAGCCGCCCGCACCCCGGCGTCGGCGCGATCTGGTCGCGTTCCTTGCCGGGGGTGCACTGGTGGGGGCGGGGGTGCTGTTGGCCGCGCTTTTCTAGTTGGCGCTTCGCGGCGCGCGCAAGGCTGATACCGCATCCGTGCCCACGGTGGCGCCGCCTGCCAGAACCAGAGTGGTGCCACCGCCGCCGCCGCCGCGCGCCTCGGTGATGGTGCTGTAGGTTTCAACCACGTCGTTGCCGAGCATGATGCCGTTGGCGTCGAAGCTTTCAAGATAGAAGCTGTACTGGCCCGGCATAAATGCGGCGCCGGTGCTGGTGCTGCCGGCCCATGTTATCAGGTCGGATGAAACTGCGACGTCGCGGCGATCTGCCTCTTGGCCCAGCGCGTTCACGGTAACAAGCACCGCGCGGCTGGCACCTTGCGGCGGGTTGGGCGAAAGCGTTACGGGCGTTGCGCCATCATAAAGCACCGGCGCTGCTGCGCGCGCCTCCATGCCGACCCAGCTTGCAAATTGCGCCATGCCGAGCAGGCCCATCTGCGCCGAGAGACTTTCCAGTAGCTGGTTGCTTTTGACCTGCTGCTCGACCCCCGAAAAGGTGGCCAGCTGTACCGCATAATCTGAACTTTCGATCGGGTTCAGCGGGTCCTGATTCTGCATCTGCGTGGTCAGCATCAACAGGAAGGTCTGGAAATCGCTGCTGATCATTGCGGCGCTCTTTGACGCCTGCCCGGTGGCGGTGGGTGTGGCAGAGGTCAGGCCGGTTACGGCATTGTCCATGGGGTTTCCTTTCAGAGCCGGAGGTCAAGACCGCCCGCCTGTTGCGCGGTTGGCCAATGCGAAGTTTGCGCGCTGCCCGAGACGACCGGGGCGGTAGGGTGCATCACTTCAGCCTCGGCTTCGGGCAGTTGCGAATGTGCGCCGGGCGGACCATGCTGTGGGCGGTCGCCAAAATTGAAGGCAATGCTGGAGTAGCCCAGTTCGCGCAGATCGCGGGCGAGGTGGTCAATGTTGCGTCGGATAAGCTCCAGCGTTTCGGACCGTTCGGCCAGCACCGAAACGGAAACGCCATGCTCTGTCGTGGTAAGCGTAAGACGGACGCGCCCGAGTTCTTCGGGCGCCAAGGTTAACTCTACCGGGCGATCGGGCAGGCGCGTGACCACATCGGAGACTTGCCTGAGCACCGAGGCGGCGGTTTCTGCACTGTGGCCGGGCGGCGCAGAGGGTGCCGTTGTGGCGCGGTCGCTGGCGGCGGGTTGCGTGACTTGCGCAAAAGGCGCGTCGCCTGACCCAGGGGCGATCACCTCGAGGTCTGGTGCCGCACCTGGCGCCGGCACCGCGCCGGCCGCGAGGTCTGGCTGCGCTGCCGGGGCGCGAAGTGGCGAGCTGCGTGGGTGCTCGGCGGTGGCGTCGCCTGTTTCGGGTGCGGCGGACCGGGGCGCGGCGGACGGACCGGGTGAAGGCGCCGTGGCCGAAGGGACCTGCGCGGGTTCAACAATGCCCATTCGGGTTGATGGTGCATCCAAAGGTGGCGCAGACCCGGTCGGGTTGTGCACAGAAACAGGTGTTGGGTCGCGCATGGCAGAGTCTGATACGGACTGCCCTGCGGGGGGGCTTTCGCCGGATGTCAGCGCCAACCCGGCGGAACGCCCGGATGGTTGCGCTGAGGGTGCGATAGCCCCAAGGGAAACACGCAGGTGAAGCGCGTCTTCGCCACGCCGGGCCGAAATGTCGGCTAGCGAAAACCGCGCCGCGCTCAAGGGCGCTTCCGCATCCGTTGCGGGCAGGGGCGGTTGCGCCGGTTGCTCTGTTTGCGCGGGTGCCGAAGGCGCACCAGCAGCGCTGCCGGGCGGATGCCACTGCGGGCCTGCCGGCAGCAACTGCCATTCTGCTTGGCTGGCGGCGTGTTCTGGTGCTCGCGCCGCCCGTTCTTCGCGCGGTGCATCGACGGTGGGCGGCGCCGCCGCGGCGGTGCTTGGGCCGCTGCTCGCAAGCCGCTGCGAATCGTCGCCAAGGCCGCGCGCGGGTATGCCATCCGGTGCTGTATCCGAGCGCATGGTTGTGGCCACGGCGGGCGCCAGATCGTGCTCGGCTGCGCCGAACGCCCCCGCTTCGGCGGCCATCGCGGAAAGGCGCAGCGACGACAGGCCAAAGGTATTTGCCACGACCGGCCCAGCCTGGACAGGCGGTGTGGCTAGGCTGGCGGGTTGGTCTGCGGCAACGGGCCGGTTCATTGCCGCCGCGAGGCGTTCAATCGCGGCGCTGCCGGGGCCCGACGCCGGGCTTGGTGCGAATTCGGCGCCAGTAAACGGGCTGGCAGGGGCAAGCCTGGGGAGCAGGCCATCAAGCGCGCCGATGCCGTGCGAATAGCGCGATGCGGTATCGACCGCAGCCTGTGCGCCTCGAGGCAGGGTGCTGGCCCATTGCGGGGCTACGACCGCGAGCATTTCGGGAGCTGATGTGCCAGATCGCGGGTCTGTAGGCCCGGAATCACCCTCCTGCTCTGCGGGGGCGGGCGCGGCAGGGTCAGTTTTTGCGGGCTGATCTGGCAATACCCCGGCGCCACCGGGTGGCCAAAGCCGCGCCACAGCGGCAAACCGCAGTGCGGGGCTTTCCGGGTGCATGGCGGCAGTCATGGGCGGCGCAAGCGCAGCGGCAATACCAGCCTTGCCCGATTCGCCTTGAAGCCATTGCGCCAATCGCGGCTGCACCCCTTGGGGAGCGTCGGCATTGATCGGCGCAGGCGCTGGCACCTGCGCGCCGTCGTGCTCGAGTTTTGAGAACAGCGAGGAAAACGCGCCATCAGCGTTCAGGTTGGCATCCGTGGCCGTACCGGGCGCCTGTGGCACCGCTGCGTAAAAATCGCTTGCTGCAAGCGCGTCCATGATCTGCACGACCTTCTGCCGTTGATGCCGCGACCATGCCAGCAGGAGGTTACCGCTTCTTTACCGGTTTCTGTCCATATTCACCAAAATCGCCCAATTTGGAGGTTTCCGATGCCCGAGCTTTCGCCTGTTTCCGCCGCACTTCGTGTCGAATCGCCCGCGCCCTCGCGCAACGCGGCGCTTCACAAGGTCCTGACCGAGCTGGAGGCGGTGTTTCTTGCAGAAATGCTGGAGGGCGCAGGTTTGGGGGCGGCAAGTGAGAGTTTTGGCGGTGGCGTGGGTGAGGAGCAGTTCGGCTCGTTCTTGCGGCAAGAGCAAGCGGGCCAGATGGCGCGCGCGGGCGGTATCGGCCTTGCTGAGGCGATGTTTACCGCGATGGCGCGGGGCGCGCGCGATGAATGACACTCTCAAGACAGTCGAGTTGCTTGAACGCCTGTTCGATCTGGAGGGCCATGCAATCCGCGCCGGGTCATTTTCGGCGCTGACCGACCTTGCCACCCGAAAGGAAGAGCTGGCAAAGGGCCTCGCCGGCGCCCCGGCAGAGGCATTGGAGCGGCTTCGTGCCCGCGCGCTCAGCAACCAGCGTCTGCTTGCCGCCGCGCTCAAGGGCGTGCGCGCGGCGCAGCGCCGCCTTGATCTGATCACACGCGCAAGCCGCAGTCTGAGCAGCTATGACGCGCTTGGCCGGGCACGCACCGTTGCCTCGGGCGGCCCCAACATTGAGCGTCGCGCGTGAAGGGTTTGATGAAAATCTTGTCGAATATCGGCCATTTTGCATGCTTGGCTTAGCGAGTTCTTAGAACTTGCGGCGCAAGTTCGCTGCACATCCCGAAGGATGGCGCGGCGCATGGGCAAAGCCCAGATCCGCACCGGTCAGAAAGCCAAGAGTGCCCCAGATCCGGGGCTAGTGTAACCCGGCGCAAAGCGCCGACTTTAAAGGACATGTCATGTCAAGCATTCTGACGAACACCAGCGCCATGGTTGCGCTGCAAACCCTGAAGGGTATCAACTCGGGCCTTGCCAAGACCCAGGCCGAAATCTCGACCGGCAAATCGGTGGCCTCCGCCAAGGATAACGCCGCCGTCTGGGCAATCTCCAAAGTCATGGAGT
This sequence comes from Paracoccaceae bacterium, assembly GCA_019429405.1. Lineage (GTDB taxonomy): Bacteria > Pseudomonadota > Alphaproteobacteria > Rhodobacterales > Rhodobacteraceae > UBA6213. Next base: position 281,638 of record JAHYIZ010000001.1, on the reverse strand, counting down.
CGGATGTGCAAGGCTTCAAAGGAATTTCTGACAGCCTCGCGCTGGGCGAATCGACCGTTGCTGTTGCCCGCAAGGCCTCGGAAACCATCACCGATCTTCTGACTGCGATGAAGGGCAAGATCGTCGCGGCACAGGAAGACAACGTTGACCGCGGCAAACTGCAAACTGACGTTGATGCGCTGGTCAAGCAGATCACCTCGGTGGTTGGTGCGGCGCAGTTCAACGGCCTGAACCTGGTCGATGGCGTTATTTCAAGCGCCGACATCCTCGCCTCGCTGGATCGCAATTCGTCGGGCACCGTAACCGCTTCCTCAATCACAGTTACCGCACAGAACCTTTCCACCGGCAGCTATGTGACCAACGACGTCTTCTCGGCTTCGACCGGGGGTACGATTTCGACTGACGCCGATACCTTTGTTCTGGCGCTCGATCAGGGCGGCGGTTCGGATGATATCACCATTGCCGATGGCGCCAATGCCTGGGCCGCCGGCGACAAGATCACCATGCGCATCGGTGACAAGACCGCATCCTATACGGTTTCGGCCAATGATGTGGGCAGTGGCAACAACACGGTCGCCGACCTGATCGCGGTGGGCATGAAGAACTCGATTGATGCGCTGGGAATCAGTGGGCTGACGGTAGATTACGACAGCGCCAACGCGGGCCAACTGGTCTTTACCAACGCCGGCACGGCCGACCTTTCGATCAGCGGCCAGTATTCCAATGCCTCCTCTGGCGGTCTTGGCGCGCTCGCCAGCATCGACGTTTCGAGCGGCGCCAACGCGGCCACAGCTCTTGGCACGATCGAAACACTGATTGGTACTGCGGTTGACGCGGCGGCTTCCTTTGGTTCGGTCGAAGGCCGCATCGGGATTCAGGCAGAATTCATCTCGAACTTGTCCGACTCGATGCGGGCCGGGATCGGCGCACTGGTCGACGCCGACATGGAAGAGGCCTCGGCCCGGCTGCAAGCGCTGCAAACGCAGCAGCAGCTCGGCATTCAGGCGTTGTCGATTGCCAACCAGCAACCGCAGAACATCCTGGCGCTATTCCGTTGACCCAAGCAGGGGCGCCCAAAGTGGCGCCCCCAACCCCGCACGCGGCAAAGCCGTGATCTGACGCACCAATCCGCTGGAAGGACTTCCTGTGAACGCGACAACCCTGGCCAAAACGGCCTATTCCGCACCCGGTCAGCCGACCCGCACCGCGCGTGGAAACGAATACGAGCTATTTGCCCGCATCACGCACCGGCTCAAGGCCGCCATGGCACTTGGCGAAGCGGGTTTCAGCACGCTTGCCCGCGCGCTGCACGAGAACCGCAGACTCTGGACAACGCTTGCCGCTGACGTTGCCGACCCCGGCAACCAACTTCCCGCGCCCTTGCGCGCGCGCATCTTCTACCTTGCCGAGTTCACCTCCCAGCACACGCGGAAGGTGCTGGCGGGCAGCTCGGGAGCTGAAGTTCTGGTCGACATCAACACGGCGATCATGCGTGGCCTCCGGCAGGGGGGGGAAGCGGCATGACTGGCCTTGTGCTCAAACTCGCACCAAAGGAGCGCGTGTTGATCAATGGGGCGGTAATCGAAAACGGCGACCGCAGGTCGCGTCTCGCCATCATGACACCCAACGCCCATATCCTGCGCTTGCGCGACGCGATCCACCCCGAGGAGGTCAACACGCCGGTCCGGCGCGTCTGCTACATCGCGCAACTCGTACTCTCCGGGGATGCCGCTTCCGACGAGGCGCATATGCAGCTTTTGCGTGGAATCGAACAACTCAGCCAGGTGCTGACCGACCACGACAGCCGCGCACAACTCACACTCGCCACGGCCGCGGTGCTCGATAACCAGCACTACCAGGCGCTCAAGGCGCTGCGCAGCCTTTTGCCCCGTGAAGAGCGGTTGATGGCCGCCGCGGGCCACGCATGAGCTTTTCGCCGGTCATCCCCTTCGCCGGATATGCCGGTTGGAAGTTCCTTGGCCGGAGCATCCAAGCGCAGCAGGCGGCCTTTGCCGCCTCTGCGCCCCAAAAGCGCGATGAAACCTATTTTCGCGAGAAGATCGGCAGCATCAAGACTGCCGAAGACATGGTGGCGGATCGGCGCCTGCTGAAGGTCGCGCTCGGAGCCTTCGGTCTCGAGAGCGACATCGACAGCCGCTTCTTCATTCGCAAAGTGCTTGAGGAAGGCACGCTCGACACATCCGATTTTGCCAACAAGCTTTCTAACAAGAGCTACGCCGAGTTTTCACGCGCCTTCGGTTTTGGGGACTATTCCGTTCCGCGCACGGTGCTATCGGACTTCCCCGACGAAATTCTTGCCGCCTACAGCCAGCGCCAGTTCGAGGCCGCCGTCGGCGAGGCCGACAACAGCATGCGACTGGCGCTGAACGCCGAGCGCGAACTGCCAAAGCTCGCCGCGAATACCAGCAGCGAAATGACCAAATGGTATTCCATCATCGGCTCCAAGCCGCTTGCCGAGGTGGTGCGGACGGCCTTTGGCCTGCCGACGAGTTTCAGCGCGTCGAACGTAGACGCCCAAGTTTCAAACCTGCGTCGCAAGTCTGCGGCGATGTTCGGCAGCTCGGACCCAAAGGTCTTTGCCGACCCTGCAAACGTGGAAAAGTTGGTGAAGATTTATCTGCTGCGCGCGCAGTCCCTGGGCAGCTCCGCTACACCACAGGCGGCCGCGCTCCAGTTGCTGCAATCGGCGGCATCCGCGCCGAGCGCGCTATCGCTGCGCCTTTAGCCCGCAGGGGCGAGACACTCGGCCAGGCGCGCAAAACTTTCGGTGACGGTCCCCGGCTCATCTTCCGCCAGAAACCCGTCAAGTGCGGCCCAGACACGCAGGGCGGCATCGATTTGCGGGTCCGAGCCCTCGGAATAGAGCCCCGCCTGTATCATCATTTCAGCGCGGTCATAGGCGCCGAGAAGCCGCCGGGCCTGTGCAATAAGTGCATTTTCAGGCGCCGACGCTGCCCAAGGAAGTGACCGCGAGACCGACCGAAGCAGATCAACCGCCGGAAAGCGGCCGCGCTCGGCGATGGCGCGATCTAGCACGACATGGCCATCAAGCACCCCGCGCAGAATGTCGGCAATCGGCTCTTCCATATCAGAGCCCGCGACCAGAACCGAGAAGACGGCCGTAATGTCGCCAGAGCCTTCCAGCCCCGGCCCGGCGCGTTCACCCAGCGCCATGATCTGGTGCGCTGTCGAGGGCGGATAGCCGCGCAAGCTCGGCGGCTCACCGCCGGCCAGCGCCACCTCACGGTGCGCCTCGGCGAAACGCGTCACCGAATCTGCGAGATAGAGGACATGATTGCCGCGATCGCGGAAATATTCGGCCACGGTCATCGCTGCCCAGGCGCACCGGCGGCGCACCAGCGGCGACAGGTCGGAGGTCGCTGCCACTACAACCGCGCGCGCCATACCCTCGGGCCCGAGCACCCCCTCAACGAATTCGCGCAGTTCTCGCCCGCGCTCCCCTACCAGCGCGATGACGACAACGTCGGCTGCGACACCACGCGCAAGCTTGGCCAGAAGCGATGACTTGCCGACGCCGGACCCTGAAAACAGGCCGATGCGCTGACCACGAGCCAGTGGCAAAACGGTGTTGAAGGCACGCGTGCCGGTTTCCAGCCGTTCGCCGAGGCGGCGGCGCTGCGCCGCAGGCGGCGGGCTGGCGCGCAGCGCCCGCTCATCACGACCGCGAAGGATAGGGCGACCGTCAAGAGGGTGACCGAACGGGTCGATGATGCGGCCAATCCAGCTTGGGTCCGGGGCAATACCCGCCTGACCGACAAGTTCCACCCGGTCGCCAATGGCGGTGCCGTCGGCCGCGCCATCTGCCAGAACGGCGACGTGCCCCACATGCAGGGCTAGCACCTCGCCGCCAAGCACCCGCGCACCTTGGGTATGGAGCGTCACCCGATCGCCCAATGCCGCACGCGTCGACAGACCCGTGACCAGAATGGTGCCTCCGCTGACCTCGCGCACCCGACCGACCGGATGGGCCGAGCCCAGCCCCGCAATCTCGGCGCGTAACAGGTCAAATTCGCAAAATGCCATTCTGGTCACCCCATGTTCTTGAAACGTTTTCTAAATGATTCGCCCTTAAGCCTTGGTTTATGGCTCGGAGGAGAAACCCCGATGTTTGAAAAAGTTGCTATTCTGCAGATCGCACAGGCGATGGCCTCGCATGCCGCGCTTCGCCAAAGCGCCATTTCGCAGAACATCGCCAACGCCGACACCCCCGGCTATGCCGCGCGGGACGTTGCCCCGTTTGCCGAGACCTACGCTGCCACCTCGGGTGGGGCCATGCGCGCCAATCGACCCGAACATATGGCGGCCCAAGGCAACGCGCGTGCCACGGTTTCGCTGCGCAGCGAAAACGGCAGCATGTCGCCCAACGGCAATTCGGTTTCGCTTGAGGATGAGATGGTGAAGGCGGTTGAGGTCAAGCGTCAGCACGACCTCGCGCTTGCCATCTACAAGACCTCGCTCGGCGTTCTGCGCAGCGGCCTTGGTCGCAGGTAGGGGGCGCATATGGCCGATTTCAGCAGCACTTTGGCACTCTCTGCCTCGGGCATGGCGGCCCAGGCGCAGCGCCTCCGCCATGTTTCAGAGAATATCGCCAACGCCGACACCCCCGGCTACCACCGCAAGACAGCCACCTTTGAGGAGGTGATCGCGGCTGGGCAGCGCACCGGGCGGGTTGAACTTGGCCCCGTAAATCTCGACCGGAAGGAGCTGACGCGGATCTTCGATCCCGGGCACCCGCTGGCCGACGACGGCGGCTACTATGACGGCTCGAATGTCGATCTGGTGGTCGAAATCGCTGACGCGCGCGAAGCGCAACGCAGCTACGAGGCGAATCTCAGGATGTTCGATCAGGCACGGCAAATGTCGTCAGCGCTGCTCGATCTCCTGCGCCGATAGATAGAGGAGGTCCAGAATGGACGTACGAACCTCTCTTGCCGCGCAAAGCTATGCCCAGGCCCGCCCGGCGACGGCGCCGCGTCCCGCCGCCGGTGGTTCTGGGCAGAGCACGCTCGGCACCCTTGCGAACGATTTTGCCGCAGTTTTGCGCGAGGGCGAGAACGCCGCCCGCGCCGCGATGACCGGTGGCGCCGACCCGCATGCGTTGGTGCAGGCGCTGGCCGCCACCGAGCTTGCGGTCGAAACCGCGGTGACGGTGCGCGACAAGGTTGTGGAAGCCTATCAGGAAATTCTGCGGATGCCGGTGTAGCGATGGAACAGGCGATGTTTTTCGACACGCTGCGCCAAGGGCTGTGGATCGCCGTGATGATTGCGGCGCCAATGCTGGCGGTTGCGCTGGTCGCAGGGGTTTCGATCGGGCTGTTTCAGGCGCTGACCTCGGTGCAGGAGATGACCCTGACCTTCGTACCCAAGGTCGGCGCGATGCTGGCAGTCTTCTGGGTTTCGATGTCATTCATGTCAGAATCCCTCGTCGCCTTTTTTCGGTTGCAGATCATTCCACTGATCGCGGGGGGCTGAGCTATGGACAATGCAATTTATGCCACCCTCACCCGCCAATCCGGTTTGATGCGAGAAATGCAGGCGGTCGCCAACAACATTGCCAATGTCTCGACCAACGGCTTTCGCAAGGAGGGCGTGATCTTCTCGGAGCATATCGCGGCACTGGCCGACGCCGAACCGTCGCTTTCGATGGCAGATGCGCTTGGGCGCGTCATCAACCAGGCTCAGGGGCCGATGGCGCAGACGGGCGGTACCTTCGACTTTGCCATTGAAGGCGAAGGGTTTTTTCTTCTCGATACACCGCAGGGCCAGCAGCTGACTCGCGCCGGAAGCTTTACGCCGTCGCCCGAAGGCGAGCTGCTCTCACTTGAGGGGCACCGCTTGCTTGATGCGGGCGGTGCCCCGGTCTTTGTGCCTGCGGATGCGCGCGGCATTACGCTGGCACAAGATGGCACACTTTCGGCCGAAGGGCGGCCATTGGCCCAGATCGGCCTGTTCATGCCCGCCGACCCGAACGGCCTTGTGCATGTCGGCGGCACCCGTTTTTCTGCTGATGTGGGGGTTGAACCGGTCGAGACCGCTGTGATTTTGCAGGGTTTTTTGGAAGAATCCAACGTCGACCCAGTCTCGGAAATCGCCCGCATGATTACCGTGCAGCGCGCCTACGAAATGGGCCAGACCTTCCTTGACCGCGAAGACGAACGAATCCGCAGCGTCATTTCCACCCTTTCCCGATAGGAGCCTGCCATGCGCGCCCTGCAAATCGCCGCGACCGGAATGAGCGCCCAGCAGATGCGGGTTGAGGTCATTTCGAACAACCTCGCCAACATGTCGACCACCGGCTACAACGCCCGCCGCGCCGAGTTTGCCGACTTGCATTATCAACAGCTGACCCGCCCCGGCACGATTACCGCCAACGACGGCACCGTGGTGCCGACCGGGGTGCAGATGGGGCTGGGGGTGCGGCCCTCGGCGGTTACGGTCAACCTTGCGCAGGGCACGCTCTCTGCGTCAGGGGGCGATCTCGACATTGCCATTGACGGAGCGGGCTATCTGGAGGTCACGATGCCGTCAGGTGCCTCGGGCTACACCCGCGACGGCGCCCTGAAACGCTCGCCAGATGGCGAGATCGTCACATCGGATGGCTATCCCGTGGCGCCCGGCATCACCATTCCCGCCGACGCGAGTACGCTTGCAATCAATGCGGCGGGCGAGGTCTACGCTTACTTTGCCGACCGGATTCAGCCCGAGCTTCTTGGCCAATTCAGTCTGGCAAACTTCAGTAATGACAAGGGGCTGGAAGCCATCGGTTCGAACCTTTTTCTTGAAACTTCGGCCTCTGGCGCGCCGCAGATCTCAAATCCCGGCGAAGACGGCGTCGGCACCCTGCGCCAGGGCTACCTCGAGGAAAGCTCGGTCGATCCGGTGCGCGAAATCACCGAGCTGATCAAGGCGCAGCGCGGCTATGAGCTGAACGCCAAAGTGATAACCGCCGCCGACCAGATGCTCGCGGCGACCACGCAGGTGCGCTGATGCTGGGTCGCGAATTCTGGGTTATGACAGTTTTTTTTTTCGCGCTGGCGGGGTCGGGATGGGCCGATACGGTTGTCGCCACGCGGACCCTGCGGGCCCAGACGGTAATTGGCCCCGATGATGTGGCCTTGGCCGACAGCACGGTTGCAGGCGCGTTGATCTCGCTAGATGAGGCCATCGGGCAAGAAACCCGCACTGCGATTTATGCGGGCCGCGTGATTCGTGTTGACGACGTCGGCCCCCCCGCGCTGATCGAGCGCAATCAGATTGTGGCACTGGTCTACCGCCGAGGCCCGCTATCAATTCTGGCCGAGGGCCGGGCGCTCGGGCGTGGCGGCGTAGGCGACAGCCTGCGTGTCATCAACATTGCGTCGCGGGCGACAGTTACCGGGCTGGTCGCGCCTGACGGCACCCTTACCGTTTACTCCAATGATTGAGGTTCCCATGCGCCGCGCCCTGATGCTGATTTCACTCCTGCCCGTCGCCGCTTGCGGCAACCTTGAAGAGGTGGGCCGCGCCCCCGCGCTCAGCCCGATCGAGTCGAGCGACGAGTTCCGCGCCATGACCACCGCGCCGCTTCCGATGCACGCCGAGCGCGGCGCGCCAAACAGTGAGGCCTCGCTCTGGTCGGGGTCGCGCGGTTCGCTGCTGGGCGACCGCCGTGCCAGCCAGGCAGGCGACATCATGACGGTTGTGATCGAAATTGATGACAAGGCCGAAATTTCAAACACCTCTGGCCGATCCCGAAGCGGCGGCCAAAGTATGGGCATTTCGGCGCTGCTGGGGCTTCCGGAGCGGCTGAACGAGCTTGCTCCAAATGGCATCGACCTAAACCCGGCAGTTTCGACCGATTCGACATCGACGTTCAGCGGTAACGGTTCTGTCTCGCGCAAGGAAAAGCTGACCTTGCGCGTTGCGGTAACGGTTATCGAGCGGTTGCCGAACGGTGTGTTGCGCATTCAGGGCAGCCAGGAAGTGCGCGTCAACTTCGAGCTGCGTGAGCTTATCGTTACCGGTTTCGTGCGCCCCGAAGACATCAGCCGCCAAAACGAGATCACCTATGACAAGATTGCCGGCGCGCGTATTTCCTATGGTGGCCGCGGGCAGATAAGTGACGTGCAACAGCCACGATACGGGCAACAGATCTCTGACATCATCCTGCCGTTCTGAGGCGCATCATGGGCAAGATACTCCCTGTGCTGCTTGCGCTGATCGGACTTGGCGCAGGGCTTGGTGGCGGCTACATGCTGCGACCGAACCCCGCCGAATCCGTTGTTTTGAACCCCTGCGAGGCGCCCGGCGCTGCTGCCGCGGCAACTTCGCCTGCCGAAAGCGCCGACACCAGCGCGCGAAATTATGTAAAGCTCGCAAACCAGTTCGTAATTCCGGTTGTCGAGTCGGGGCGCGTCGCTGCACTTGTGATTGTGTCGCTGAGCCTCGAGGTCAAGGCGGGGGGCAGCGAGGCGGTCTACGCGGTCGAGCCCCGGTTGCGCGATGCCTTGCTGCAAGTGCTGTTCAACCATGCCAATACCGGAGGCTTTCGTGGTGCTTTCACTGAGTCTGGCAATATGGACGCACTGCGAAAAGCGCTTCTGGAAGCCGCGCAAAAGACACTCGGTGCGACCGTAACGAACGTCTTGATCGCCGATATCGTGCGGCAGGACAACGCCTGATCATGTCCGTCGGCTGCGTTCGCCCCGCGCCTTCTCAGCAAGGCGGAGACTGATCTCTTCCAGTGCCTTGGTGCGACCGAGCGCCAGAGCTGCGCCCGCGCGGCGGCTTTCGGCCGCTATGGCGGCTTGCGCCAGATCGCTCTCGATTGCACTTCGCCGCACATTGGCCCATTGGCAGTAATGATCCAATTGCGCGAGGTCGGATGGCCCGGCGGTGGCCATTGTTGCCTGCCGGGCGGCGGCCAAATCAGCAAGAACCGCTCGGATCGTCGTCTGGCGCCTTGTGGCGACCGCAAGGTCCTGCAGCGCGGCATCACGCCTGATCGCGGCGATTGCCTGCAGTGCGACGAGTTTTTGCTGCCGGATCATCCGCCGCGCCTTTCGCGGGCGCGCTGGCGAATGCGCTCGGCGAAGCGGATGGCGGCAGCGACCGCCCTGAAGTGCTCGGGCCTGATTGCCTGGCCAATGTCAACCGTCGCGTAGATCGCCCGCGCCGTGGGCGGGTCGGAGTGGATGGGAATCGCCTCCAATGCGGCACGCTCGCGGATGCGCGCGGCAATTTCGTCAACGCCCTTTGCAAGACACAGCGGCGCGGTCCGGCTGCCGCGCTTCCACATGAGCGCCACGGCGTAGTGGGTCGGGTTGACGATCACGACATCGGCCTTTGCCACGTCCGACAGCATCCGGTTTGTCGCAATCTCGATTGCGCGCTGTCGCCGCTGGCCCTTCACATGCGGATCGCCGTCAGACTGCTTGATTTCGTCCAGCAGTTCCTGCCGGGTCATGCGTTGGCGGCGCAGATGTTCGGTGCGCTGCCAAAGATAGTCGACGGCGCCGATTCCGGTGGCGGCCAGCAGCATGAGAAAGACGAACTCAACAACCAGCCCTCCAAGTTCTGAAACGGCCATTCCGGGCGACACAACTTGCGACATCACAATTCGTGGCATTCGATCAAAAAGGAAGGCCCCCAGGATGATTGAAATCACCACAAGCTTCACAAAGCTTTTGCCGAATTCAAACAGCCCGCTGCGGCCGAACTTTTGCTTGGCGTTTCCCAGCGGACTGATGCGGCTGAGCTTTGGCATCAGCTTTTCTGGTGCGAATACAATCGCCTGCTGCGCCATCAGCGCAGCAAAGACAAGCAGCATCGGCAGCAGAAACCAGGGCGCGATATGCCACAAAAGCCCCGCCATAAGCCCCCCGAGCGGCGCGGCCCCGCCGCCGAGAAGCAGCGGTGCGAGACTGTCTGCCTGGTCCAGCAGCACCATTGCCTCGGTCCCAAACCCGCGAAGGCTGAATGCGCCCGCCCCCACTGCGGCGATCAGCAGGCCGCCATAGGCCGCCGCAACATTGACCTCGGCGGAACGGACCAACTCGCCCCGCTTGCGCGCCTCGGCAAGTTTTCGCTCTGTTGGCTCGTGTTCGCGTTCGGTGTCGCTGTCCTGGCTCATGGTCTGACCTCGAACGGGTTGGCAAGAACCAGCGACAGATCTTGATGCCAGAGCGCCAAACCCGCGGGCACGCAAAGTGCGAGCAACATCAGCCCGCCCGCGGTCAGCGCCGGTGCGCCGACGAACGCCACCATCAATTGCGGCATGGCACGGTTGATGGCGCCAAGAGCAACGTTATAAATGAGGCCCGCCAGTACAAAGGGCGCGGCCAGTGTGAAGGCGAGCGCGAATGCGTGTGCAACGCCGTTCACGCCCCAATATCGAATGCTCTCGCCACTTGGAAACTGGCCTGCGGGCATCGCCGCATACGACCCGATGAGCGTGGAGGCGAGCGAGATATGCAGCCCCAGCATGACTGCGAGCGCGAGCCCACCCCATGTCAGCAAATGGCCGATTGCTGGCTGCGGCTCGCCCGCGCCACCGCCGAAAAGCTGGGCGAGTGACGTCGCCTGTGCTGCGATCGTGCCTGCGATCTGAAGCGTCAGCACCATCAGCCGCAAGATTGCGCCAAGCGCCAATCCGGCCAGCGGCTCGCTGGCAAAGACAAATCCCGGCACAGTCCCGTTGGCAAGCATCGGCGCAATGTCGGCGTGCACCGCTGGAAGAACAATCAGCGTGAAAGCGAGGGCGACGACCAACCGCACCCGAGCGGGAATCGTGGTTTCTCCGAATGCGGGCAGCAGCGCCATGGCCGCGCCAACGCGCAGAAACACAACAAAAGCGGCAAGCAGATTTTGCGCACCGAGCCCGATCAGATCGGCCAGCGTGTCGTTCATGCGGCGACCACTCCGACCAGCGCCGGGCGCGCGTCGGTTCCGATTTCCTCAAAACTCAGCACGGGCGCGGCAACCCCCTTCGCACCCAGCACGGTCTTGACAAAGCGCCGCCGCCGCGCCGAGGTGATGACGCCGGGAAAGACACCGTTTTCTGCGGAGCGCGCAAGCCGGTCCGAGACGTTCGTCGCGAGCCGGTTGAACTTGTCCGGCGGCAGCGCGATATCGCCTGGCCCCCGCTCGGCTGGCAGCTGGTAGGTTGTGAACAATTCCTCCCACTCGGGCGCGAGTTGCAGCAGAGGAATGGAGCCGTCGGCGCGGCGCAGCTCGGCGACCAGCTGAAACCCCAGACGTTGGCGCACATGTTCGCAGATAGCTTCGGGGTTTTGGAGCCCGCGTGCTTCTGCGATCGCTTCGAGAATGAGCGGCAGGTTGCGGATTGAGACCCGCTCTTCAAGCAGCAAGCGCAGGACAGTCAGCAGCATGTCGACCGGAACCTTGTCGGGGATCAACTCATCAAACAGCTTGCGCGTCGTTTCGGCGCGGAATGGATCAGACAGGTTTACCGCTTCATCCAGCAGCCGGCGCAGCGCACGCAGGCTGAGAAGGCGGCTGAAATTGCGCTTTATGACCTCTAGAAGATGCGTGGCCAGCACCTCGGTGGCGCCAACTACGGTAGAACCCGCCATTGCCGCGTCTTCCTGCATCGGCGATGCGACCCAACGCGCGGCGGCGCCATAGACCGGCTCGCGTACATCTTCGCCGGGTGGCAGCAGGTCGCGGTTGTCGGCGATCAATGCCAGAACCCGGTCGGGCTGCAGCCTGTCGCGCGCTTGTTCCACCCCCTGAATGCGAATGCGGTATTGGCCGGGTTCAAGCGTGCTGTCGTCGGTCAGCCGAATCTCGGGCAGAATCAGGCCGAAACTCGCGGCGACATGATTGCGCATGTTGGCAATGCGCGCATCCAGCCCGGTTGCCGGATCGAGCGCCATCGCAACCAGATTTGGCGCGAATTCAACATGAATTTCATCAATGTCAAGGATGTCGCCCAGCGACCGGCGGCGTGAGGTGGTTTCGGGTTGCGGCATCTTCATCGCCTCTCGCGCGGCAAGTCTGCGCGCAGTCCGGTCGACCAGCGCCGCGGTTACCCCCAAGATAGCCGCGCCCGCGATGAAGGGCAGAAAAGGCAGACCGGGCACAAGTGCAAAGAGCGCCATCATGACAGCAACCGTGGTCAGCGCCGCCGGGTACTTGCCCAGCTGTCGAAACAACTCGATATCGGCGGCGCCTCGCGCGCCCCCGCGCGAAAGCAGCAACGCAGAGGCAATCGAAATAATGACCGCCGGGATCTGGCTGACCAGCCCGTCACCCACGGTCAGAATCGAGTAGGTTTCAAGCGCGCGCCCGAGCGGCATACCGTGCACGGTCACCCCGATGATCAGACCCATCACCAGGTTGAGCAGGGTAATGAGCAGCCCTGCGACCGCATCGCCCTTTACGAACTTCGACGCGCCGTCGAGAGAGCCGAAAAATGTGGTCTCCGCCTGCTCGCGTTCGCGGCGTGACTTTGCCTCGGCGTGATCGATGGCGCCGGCGTTCATGTCGCTGTCGATCGCGAGCTGTTTTCCCGGCATTGCGTCGAGCGCAAAGCGCGCGCCCACCTCGGCCATGCGCCCGGCGCCTTTGGTGATGACGATGAAGTTGACGATCAGGATGACCCCGAACACCACAAGGCCGATCAGGACCGAGCCGCCCATGATGAAGTTGGCAAACCCCTCGATCACCTTGCCGGCGGCGCTGGTTCCACTGTGCCCTTGGCCAATGATGAGCTTGGTCGACGAGACATTGAGCGACAGCCGCAGCATCAGCGATGCCAGCAGGACTGTCGGGAAAGCCGAGAAGTCCAGGGGTCTTTCGATGAAGAGAGTGACCGTGAAGATCAGAATGGCGAGCGCGAAAGATGTCGCGAGCCCGACATCGAGCACCCATGCCGGCATTGGCAGGATCATCATCACGATCACCGCCATCAGCGCCAGCGCAAGCAGGATGGTGGGGCGGAAAATGTTGTGGAGCGTCAACACCGGCATCAGTCCACCATCGGCGCGGCGGCCGCAGTCAGCAGCCCGCCCTTGCCCGCCGCGCTGCGCGGCACCAACGAGCCCAGGCCGCCCGGACTGCCGGGCAATAGCAGTGGAAAACTGTTTACGCGTGGCGCGCCCGGCGCTGGCGCGCCATAGGCGGCAAGCACAATGTCCGGGATCTCGGGCGGCGCGGCAGTGCGGGTTTGCGGTGGCGGGGGGTCTGTTCCTGTCAGGTCGGCCAGGATACGTTCGAAACGCGCTGTGTAGCGGTTTGCATATTCCGGCGTGCGCGAATGGTAGGCGCCAGCCGCCGCGCTCCAGTCTCCCTTTTCGGTATATAATTCAGAGAGCAAGCGCGCGGCGTATTGCGCGTTCACGAGAGGGTCGAACATCTGCTCGATCGAGCTGAAGTTCTGTCCGTGCCATTTGTAATTGATCTGGAAGCAGCCGACGTCGAAGCTTCGTGCGCCACGGTCAAAGGCGGCGAGTGCAAATGCCGTTGCCTCTTCGCGGGTTTCAAACCAGGCGTCGTCACCCTCCATGTTGACCGCCCAGGGCCAGGCGCGAAATGCGCCAGCAAGGGTGCGGCCCGTTTCAGTCAACGATATGGCGCGCATCACCGCAATTGGGACGCCGCTTTGCCGCGACGCGACTTGGGTCACCTGTTCGCAGATCTCGCCGTTCTTCAGGTCTGCTGCGGCAGCGTGTGCTGCGAACAGGACCGCAGCGAAAGCCATTGCCGAAATACGCACCATCGGGATTCTTCCCTTGTCTTCAGTCGCATGCTGCGCCCGGTAGAAAGCCTATGCTGGCAGTCGTTGAAATTTGGTAACCAAGCTTGGTGAAGCTCAGCGATCCACATTTTCGGCAAGCGCAAGATCAAGTGCGGCGCGCGCGTTGCGGCTTTCGGCGAGAAGCGCCCTTGAGGCTGCGAGCGATCCTGGCGCGCTGGCCTGATCGACCGTGTCAGCTAGACCAAGTCCAAGCGCTTCGATAAGCGCCTTCTGCGGCGCGGTTCCGAGTTGTGCGGCATCTGACCAGGCGCCCGCGCTCCAAGCTTCGGCGCCTGCCAGATCGTACGCGTCCAACAGCAAAAATGCGCGCCGCGCGGCATCATGGTCACCAGACAAGCGCAGCGCTTCGGCCCTCACGCGGGCAGCTTCGCTGCCAGACAGGCCACCGATTTCGGCAAGTGCTGCAGCGCCATCGCGCTGCAGGATGGCGGCGCGCGCGCGCAGCAAGCGCCCGGCATCGAACCGGACCGCCTTGGGGCCAAGCACCTGGCGCGCCTCGTCGGGAAAACCAAGCTCCAGCAAGCGTTCGGCCGTCTGCAATTGCAGAGGCCAGTCGTTCTGCTGCAGGATGAGCGGTTTGCTGCGAAAATACTCGGCGGCAAATATCGTGTCATCGGGCGTTGTCGCAAGCTGGCCTATCAACTCAGTGGCAACTGCCGCGATGAATTCGGGTGACGCGCCGCGTTGCATTTGCCCCAAGGCATCGAAGGCGCGCACAAAATTCTCGGTTGCGCCGGCGGCCAGCACATGCGCGCGCGCCAGAGCCGCACCGTCGGGCGCCTCACGATGCTCGAACGCAAGGGCCGCAACCGCGTCGACCAAAGCCAGATCTATCGGGGCGCCTGACGCAAGAAGCGAGTCGACATAGAGCGCCAGCGCGCGCGGGGCATCTGGCCCGTTCTCGGCAATGATCGGGCCGAGGGCGGTCGCCGCAGCGGCGTGCGCGCCGCGCGCGATTTCGATGCCCGCGTCGATCAGGCCAGTTGTCGTCTCATGGTTTCCGGGCGCCCGCGTGATGGCGTCGCGCACCGCGCGGGCAGATATTTCGTCGCCAAGAGAGATAAGACGATCAGCCAGACGCGGCCCGAGCAGAAGCCGCAGATTCAAGGGAAGCAACGAGAAGCCACGCAAGGCGGCATCGGTGTTGCGAGCATCTCCGGGCTTCAGGTCTGCGTTGGCAAGAATTGCCCAAAAAGCGACCGGGGAATCGCAGGCGGCCATCTGCGTCAGCCGGACGCTGGCAGCAACTCTCCTGTCATCGATCACCGCAGCCATCGCGCGCAGAACGTCGTCGTCGGCGGGCTCGACCCCGAGCCCGTCGAGCAGTGCTGCAACCTCGGCACCCATGCCAAGCGCAAGATAGAGGCGCGTGAGCGCAAGAACGGAATCGGGCGACGGCTTGTCGAACTCGCCCAGCAATCCCGTCTGCGCATTGCCGATTTGCAGCGCAGCCGGGAGATCGTTGGCCCAAGCACCTACATCGACGGCGGCGGCGGGCAGGCAGGCCAGACCGTCAGGATTGAGCTGCTGGGCAGGGGGGCCGCCCACTGTATCACGGTCGAACACGGTTTCGGATCGCAGTGCAATATGGTCTTCAGGCCTGTTGCTCGCCGCTTCGAGCGGGGTTTCGGTGTGCGGCGCCGTTGTGGGCGCCATCTGGGCACCGGGGTTTGCGGTGTCTTCAGGTAAAGCGATCGTGACCAAACCCTGGCTTGCTGCCCGGCTGAGCTGCGCGAGCAGGTGCGCCTCGGCTTCGGCGATGCGCGGGTCGTGGGTTACCGCCGCGCTTGCGATTTCCGAGTGATCTTCGGCACTTCCCTCGACCGTTCGGGGCGGTTCGGCGGCCGGCCAATAGTACCCGAGAAAAGCGTCGGAAATCGGCGCGCGGGCTGGCAGGCGGAGCGGCAACGCGGGCGCGCGCGCAGGGATGGGTGAAGAATCTTGCACGCTTTGCGGATTGGGGCTAAGTGGCGCTTCAAAACGTGACCCGGCCGGCGCTGTTCCGGACACCACGTCCAACACGATTGTACCCGGCTTGATCTCGAAAGCAGAGGCATAGGTGCCCGGCGCGACTTGCAGTGCCAAAGTGGCCGCGGCCGGGGTCGTGATATCGGCAATTCGACGACGCGGAATGAGATCGAACACGCGCGCGAGGTCGAAGACAACGTCGGTCCGGGCGAGCTGAAGTACGTAGCCGTTTTCGGTTCGGCCCATCTGCCAATCTGTCGGCGTTTCCAAGTTCAACACCAGGCGCGAAAATGTCGGGTGCTCTCCCGATTTGACCGGTACCGTTTCTGCCTGCAATGGCGCTGCGAACATGATCAGCGCAGCAGCAAGGTGCCAACGCAGGTTCATGCTGCATCCTGCTTGATTGCCTTCAGAGCTTCTTCAAGCTCTGAAAAGCTCGGCCGGATGTGATGCGGTGTGTTCTGGCGGCCAACCTCGATGCAGATGTTGGTAGCGTGGTTGTGCAGGTTGGCAACAAGGACTTCGCGGATCAGCTTGTAGAAGTGGCTGTCCTCCTCCACCACTGATTTGACCTTTTGTGCGAAGGGTCCGGCAAAGCCATAGGCCATGAAGACGCCAAGAAAAGTGCCGACGAGTGCGCCACCAATCATCTCTCCGAGAATCTCGGGCGGCTGGTCAATCGAGCCCATGGTCTTGATCACACCGAGCACGGCAGCGACAATGCCGAGTGCCGGCAGCGCGTCGGCGACCGCCTGTAACGCATGGCTGCCCAGCAACGCGTGATGAAGATTGGCTTCGAGCTGCTTTTCAAGCACTTCTTCGACTTGATGCGGATCGTCGTAGTTCATCGATGCAGACCGCAGCGTGTCACAAATCAACCCGACGGCCTCGTGATCCTTGAGGATTTTCGGGTACTTGCCGAAGATTGTCGAGTTTTCGGGCGACTCGATATGCTCCTCGATCGCGACCGGATTCTGCCGCGCGAGCCGGATAAGCTCAAACAGAAGGCACAAGAGATCGCGAAAATCGGCAGGCTTCCATTTTGTGCCTCGAAAGACCTTCACGACATCTTTGAGCGTGGCCTTGATCGTGGTGAGTTCGCTTGAAATGACGAAAGCGCCGACCGATGAGCCGCCGATGATGATCATTTCATACGGTAGGGCGTGCAGTACGATTTCAAGGTGCCCGCCGGCCAGCACAAAGCCACCAAACACCATCACAAAGATGACGATAATGCCCAGGATGCCGATCATGCGTGCGCCTCCGTCATGACCCGAATCCCCACAGATTGGCGTGAATAACAGCTATGCGCATCACTGAACCGGTGCATTTGCGTTGCGCCCGGCGATCAACACGCTGATGGCGTAGGCGGCCTTTGGGTCGAGCCCGGCGAGCACTTGCGCTGCGGCGTCAGGCCGCATGCGCGAGAGGAACCCGGCGGCGAATTCAGGCGCCATTTCAGAGAAGAGCGCGGCGGCTTCCTTTGGCTTCATGTTTTCATAAAGAGTGACCAGCCGGGTGACGTCGCTCTCGGTTGCCCCATCGGCAATGGCCAGTGTCGCCGCCAGCCGATCTTCGGCGGCGATCAATTCGGCCAGCTTGAGCTCGAGCTGTGTCTGCGCAAGGGTGATCGTTTGCGCGCGGCTCGCAAGCGCCTCCTCTCGCTTGGCGAGCGCGGTTTCCCGGCTTCGAAGTGCCGTCAGCAGCGCTGCGGAATCGGGCGGTGGCTCACAGATCGCTGCGGGCGCAGGGGCGGTCGGCGCGCCGGAAACGGCAAAGGCCTGACCTGCGGTTTCGCTAACGCGGATCACGCCTGACGAGGCCAAAAGAACGATGATGACCCACAAAGCGCGAGGCCTGCCCCGCCTGCGCGCGCGCCTGGCATTCATGCGCGCCGGGGCTGCTGCGGTTGCGCCCGGGCCGCTCATTCGGCTGCCTCCAGGTCGTCGTGGTGTATGCGACGTCGTGCCACCCGAAGCCGCCGGGCGCCCTGAGCGGGGTCTGGCAGATCGTGCATTGACGCAAGCAGCAACTCCAGACGCTCTGCGGCATTTTCTGAGCGTTCGGTCAGTGCTGTCAACGTTTCTGCCGATGCGCCAGCGGTGCTCTGCGCTTTTTGCAGCGCCTTTGTCATGTCATCGACCTGCGCCGAAAGTACGGCGATGGCGCCGCCCATGCCGGTTTCCAGTTGATTGAACCGGCTGAGCCGCTGCGCGAGCACCAGACAGTAGGCCATCGCGCCCAAGGCGCCCGCACCCAGAAGAATGTCTGCGATGAGTTCCATGTTGCGGCCTCCTCAGTTCACCACGAATTCTGTCACCAGAAGGTCACGCACGCGCCCATCGCCAGTGACAATCTGAACCCGTCTCAGCATCTGCGCGCGCAGGCGAATCAGCGCGCTTCTGTCTTCAAGCTCGGCAACCTCGACGGCACGCAGGTAGCCGTTCAACACATCCATCACGCGCGGCAAAAGCAGGGTCACCTCGGCCTGATAGGGCAGTGCAACCTCAAGCTGTGCCCGAAACAGCAGATGCCGTGAACCCGGACCGCTTCCAAGCTGAACCACCAGCGGTTCCATCGGCACGAAGGCGATATCGGGCAGAGCTGCGACCTGCGCGCTTTCGGGGCTGGCGGAAGTCTTTTCCGACGGGCTTAGAATCAGCCCGGAATAGACTGCAAAAAAGCCGCCGCCACCGAGCAACAACATTGCCGCAAGCCCTGCAAACAAGGGCATTTTCGACTTCTTGACGGGTGCGGCTTGCGCCGCGGGGTCATTCTCGGCCATGGCATCCCCGCGTATTCGGTTTGCCAGATATAGACCCAAGCTCACTAACCGATTGTTAAGCGCATTCGGGCATTGATCGGGCACGACGGGCAGAAGCCCGCTCAACTGGAGGTGCGTGTTGCAGCCCTTGATTGGCCTCTGGATGGCGCTCGACATGCGCCGCCGCGTTATCGTTTCTGTGGCGACGCTTGCGGTGTTTGCTGCGGTTCTGGGCCTGTCCGGGCTTGCCACCAAGCCGTCGATGGCACTGCTCTATGCACGGATTGAAGGCTCGCAGGCTGGCGACGTTGTGGCGGCGCTAGATCAGCGCGGCGCCACCTACGAGGTTCGGGGCGACGCGATCTACGTAGAATCTGCCCGGCGCGACGAGTTGCGCATGATGCTTGCGGGCGAGGGCCTGCCCTCGGCTGGCGGTGCCGGATACGAACTTCTTGATTCGCTGTCGGGCTTTGGGACAACGTCGCAAATGTTCGACGCTGCCTATTGGCGCGCGAAAGAGGGGGAATTGTCGCGGACGATTTCAACCAGCCCGCTGATCCGATCGGCGCGCGTACATATCGCCAACCCGACCGCACAACCTTTCCGAAAAGAGCTTCGTCCAAGCGCCTCGGTGATTGTCGCAACCGTGGCGGGGGGGCTTTCGCCGTCGCAGGCGAAGGCGCTCAAATATCTTGTCTCTTCCGCGGTATCTGGAATGACGCCCGAAGACGTCGCGGTGATTGACGCGGTCGGCGGCCTCATCGCGTCGGGCGAAGAGCTTGCTTTGGCGCCGGGCGGCGATACGCGCGCGCAGGAGTTCAAGAGGAATGTCGAGCGGCTACTTGAGGCACGGGTCGGATACGGCAATGCGGTGGTCGAGGTTTCGGTAGAGACCGTGACCGAACGTGAGGCCATCACCGAGCGCACTTTCGACCCGACAAGCCGCGTCGCAATCTCGACGGAAACCCAGGAGCGCAGCAATTCCACGTCCGACTCGGGCAGGGGTGCGGTGACTGTCGCGTCAAATCTTCCGTCAGGCGCGGGTGCGGGCGCTGAGGCCTCGCAAAGTCAGCAGAGCGAAACCAGTGAACGCATCAACTTTGAAGTCTCCGAAACCACACGCGAGGTGCTGCGAACCCCCGGCGCCATCAAGCGGTTGAGTGTGGCGGTTCTGGTCGATGCGGTGCAGATGACTGCGGCAGATGGAGCCACGCGCACGGAACCTCGCGCCGAGGAAGAGCTTGCGGCGCTGCGTGATCTTGTTGCTTCGGCCGTGGGCTTTGATGCCGCGCGCGGCGACATCATCACGCTCAAGTCGCTGCCTTTCCAGCCTGTGGTCCCGCTTGGTGAATCGTTCGAGGCCGGCTTTTTGTCGACCCTCGCGGTTGATGTGATGTCGATCATTCAGATGGCTGTGCTGGCGGTGGTCGCGTTGGTGCTGGGTCTGTTCGTCCTGCGTCCGATCTTCAGCCGGCCTGTGCCGGCGCGAATGGCCGAACTTCCGGCGCCCGCGCCTGGTGGCGGCGCAGAACCTGCACGCACCCTGACCGGCGTCATCGACGACAGCGGCTACCTGCCAAACGACCTGCCGGTCATTTCCGATTTTGATATGGCAATGCCGATGGCTACCGGCGATTTCGGTGGCGTATCGGAGCCCAATGATCCGGTGGCACGCCTGAAAAAACTGATCGCTGAACGGCAAGATGAATCGGTCGAGATTTTGCGCAGCTGGATGGAAGATCAAGGAGAGCAGGTCTGATGGCGCTATCCTTCAAGCTCGAATCCTTCGACACCGGTGAGCACCTAGATGAAGCGGTGCAAATGAACCTCGCCGACCTGGAAGACGCAAAACTCGCGGCTTTCGAAAAGGGCTATAGCGCCGGTTGGGAAGACGCGGTTGCCGCGCAAGAGGGCGAGACGGCCAAAGTGCGCGGCGAACTCGGGCGCAATTTGCAGGCACTGTCGTTCACCTATCACGAGGCGCGCAGCCATGTGTTGCGTGCGCTCGAACCGCTCTTGCGTGACATGGTGGTCAAGGTGCTGCCCGCTGCCGCGCGCGAAAGCCTGGCAGCCGTGGCGTTGGAACATCTGCTGCCGATGGCCGAGAAGCTCGCGGATGCACCGATGACTGTGGTGGTCAACCCGCACAGCCGGGAAACGGTCGAGGCCATGTTGCGCCCCCAAGTTTCGTTCCCGCTCCAATTTCACGAAGAACCGTCGCTCAGCGACGCCCAAGTCTACCTGCGCTTTGGAGAGTCGGAGACGCGTATTGACCTGGACGGCGTCATTGCTGCGATCGCTGTCGCCATTTCGGCGTTTTTTGAACTTGAGAATGAGGTGATGAAAGATGGATAGCAAGTCCGAGCCCGAAGCGCCGTCTGCCAACCCTTTCACGCAGGTTCCCATCGAGATCACGATTTCGGTCGGAAAGGCGCGGCCGCTGGTCCGCGAACTGTTGCGGCTCAAGCGAGACGCAATCCTGCCCCTTGATCGGCGCGTCGATGACCCGGTCGAACTCTTCGTCGGCGGCAAGTTGATAGCGCGGGGCGAGCTGACCGAACTGTCTGGCGATCAGGCGGGCCAGCTCGCGGTGCGCCTGACCGAAGTCGCCGACCTGCAGAACGGCCTCTGAATGCGCGCCGCGCTGGTTCTGCTTCTCTTGCTGGTGGCGATGCCTGCCGGGGCGCAAGAGATCACGTTTTCATTGGGCGAGGGTGACAGCCTTGCCGGCCGCACCATGCTTACCATCGCACTTCTGACCGTGCTGAGCCTCGCGCCCGGTCTGGCCATCATGGTCACCTGCTTTCCGTTTATCGTCACGGTGCTGTCGATCCTTCGGCAGGCGATCGGGCTGCAACAATCGCCGCCAAACATGCTGATCGTCAGCCTCGCCATGTTTCTTACATGGTTCATCATGGAGCCTGTGCTGATGGAGGCATGGGTCAATGCTGCGCTGCCGCTGATTGATGGACTGATCGACATTCCCACCGCGTTCAATCTTGGGGCAACGCCGTTTCGCGGCTTCATGGCGCAGCGCATCGACCCCGATACCTTTAGCGCATTGCTGGCACTGCGCCCCGAGCCCGCATATGACGGTGCGATCGAGCAGGCGCCATTGTCCGTACTCGTGCCGTCCTTCATGCTTTCCGAGGTATCGCGCGCCTTCGAGATCGGGTTTCTGCTCTATCTGCCATTCTTGATCATAGATCTGGTGGTTTCCGCCGTGCTCATGTCGATGGGCATGATGATGGTGCCCCCGGCGGTGGTGGCACTTCCCTTCAAGCTTGCCTTCTTTGTGGTGGCGGATGGCTGGGCACTGGTTTCCGGGGCTTTGGTGCGAAGCTATTTCTGATCGCGCGGTGCCGTCAGGTTCAGCCCTGCGCTCGCAAAAGCGTGACCGTGGTGCCGCCGTAGCGGCGCTGGTCAAGCAGCGAGAAGCCTTCGGGTGGCGTCGGGGGTGCTGCTTCTTCCCAAACCACAACGGCGCCGGGCAAAAGCCAACCGCCCGCGCGGCAGGATGCAAGCGCAAGCTCGCCCAGCCTCTGGCCATAGGGCGGATCGAGAAAGGCCAGCCCGAAGGGCGCGCCGCGGTTTTTGCCCATGTCACGGGCGTCATGTCGCAGGATCGCCGTCGTTTCGGATGCACGCATCAACCCAATATTTCGCCTGAGCAGCGATAACGCCGCAACGCCGGTATCGACAAATACCGCCTCAGCCGCGCCACGCGACAAAGCCTCAAGCCCGAGAGCCCCCGTTCCCGCGAAAAGGTCGAGCACCCGCGCGCCGGGAATCGGGTTGCCGTGGGTGCCATTGACCAGCAGGTTAAAGATGCTCTCGCGCACCCGATCCGAGGTGGGCCGCAAATGCGCATCGGCGTCGCCCGCACCCACATCGGCAAGTTTCAGACCGCGAAACGCGCCTCCGATGATCCTCACAGCAGTGCCTTGAGATCGGTTGCAGGGTCGGCCACCGCCTTTGCCGCCGGGCTGCGACCGGACTCGATCAGCCGTTTTCCGACCATATAGGCGCGTGCGTCGTTCAGAGCGTCGACCGCAAGCAGCGACTCGCCGCGAAAATACCAAACCGAGTACCCTTCGGCGCGACGCGTCACGACGCGGTCGTAGCCTGTATTCAGCCCTGCGATCTGCAGTTTCGTATCGTACTGATCCGACCAGAACCACGGCTTTGGCACATATGCGCGCTTGGCACCCAGAATGTTGGCCGCCACGCATTCGGCCATGTCAATCGCGTTGCCCACGCTTTCCAACCGCAGCCGCCCGCCTGCGTGGGGAAATGACGCGCAATCGCCAGCGGCCCAGATGAATGGGTCTGAGGTGCGGCCCTCGGTGTCTACCGCGATTCCGTTGTTGATCAAGAGCCCGGCGGCTTCGGCCAGCCCGGTTTCCGGGGTAATGCCGATTCCCACAATCACGAGATCCGCGGGCAGGCTGCGCCCGTCGGCAAGCTCAACCGCGCGCACCGAAACATCACCCGCGATACGGGCAACCCCGGCGCCCTCGATGATACCGACCCCATGGGCCAAATGCAGGGTGCGGATTGCATCGGCGGTTTCGGCGCTGGCGACGCGGCCCAGAATGCGGGGGGCGGCCTCAACCAGCTGAACCGAAAGCCCCAGTTTGCGCGCAACCGCGGCAGCCTCAAGCCCGATATAGCCGCCGCCGACCACCACCAGCTGTTCATCGCAACGAAGCCCGGGCGCCAAGGCATCGACGTCGGCGAGATTGCGCACCACGTGCATGCCCGCAAGGTCGCCGCCAATGCTGGCTGGCAGGCGGCGCGGCGCTGCCCCGGCGGCCAAAACGAGGGTGTCATAGGGCATCGCTTCGCTGCCAAACCGCACCACTTTGGCGGCGCGATCAATGGCATCGACGCGCGCACCCAGCCGCAGATCAATGCGCTGTTCGACCCAGAATTCGGGCGAACGCAGCAGCAACCGATCAAGCGGCATCTGGCCAAGCAGATAGGCCTTGGAAAGCGGCGGGCGCTGATACGGGGCAACCGGCTCTTCGCCCAATATCGTGATGGCAGCATCGTAGCCCAAGACGCGCAGCTTGGCCGCCAAAGACGCGGCGGCCTGCCCTGCGCCAACAATCACCACGCCAGCCATTGCTTCGCTCCCACTGGTCAATTCTGGTCTGGACCCTATATCTGGGAGCAACATTAACGCAACGCGAGAGGACGCACGATGACAGTTTCCGTAGGCGACAAGTTGCCCGCCGCCACATTTTTGCAAATAGGCTCCGCCGGCCCGGAGCCGGTTGAACTGGCGCCGCGTCTGGCTGGCAAGAAGGTCGTGATCTTCGCGGTTCCCGCTGCGTTTTCAGGCACATGCACCAATGCTCATGTGCCAAGCTTCATCCGCACAAAACCCTTGTTCGAGGCAAAAGGGGTTTCCGAAATCATCTGTGTTGCGGCAAACGACCCCTTCGTGATGAAAGCTTGGGGCGAAAGCACGGGCGCAACGGCCGCAGGGCTGACCCTGCTTTCCGATGCAGATGGCAGTTTTGCACAGGCGCTGGGGCTAAGCTTTTCGAACCCCGCCACCGGCCTGTTCAACCGCTCGCAGCGCTATTCGATGCTGGTCGAAGATGGTGTGGTCAAGGTTCTGCGGCGCGAGCTGAAGGGCGGCACCTGCGAGATTTCGGGCGGCGAAGCGCTGCTTGCGGAAATTTAGGCCACGGCATGGGCGCGCCTGCATTCCGGGCGCGCCAAAACCTTTTTGACCTTGCCAATATGCAGCGCCAGAGGGCTTGCCTTCACGGTCAGCACCATTGGTTCATGCTGCGCAGAATTGCAAACATGCTGCGCAGCATCAAACGGCGTCGTTAGACCGCCGAAACGGGCCTAGCGCGGTCAGCTCTGAAATCTCGCCTGCGATATAGCGATGTTCCTCCGCCAGAAAACCTGCGACCGCGCGGCTGAATCCGGGATCTGCGATCCAATGGAGCGAATGTACGGCGGCCGGCAGATATCCGCGCGCGAGCTTGTGCTCACCTTGCGCGCCGGCTTCGACACGAGCAAGCCCGTGCGCAATCGCCCAATCAATCGCCTGATGATAGCAGAGCTCGAAGTGCAGGCTCGCGTGGTTTTCGATCGCGCCCCAATAGCGCCCATAAAGAGCGTCGCGCCCGATGAAGTTAAGCGCCCCGGCAACCCATCGCCCCTCGCGCCGCGCGAGCACCATGAGCACATCGGCATTAAGCGCCATTGCGCCACTGAAGAATGCGCGGGTCAGATAGGGCCTGCCCCACTTGCGCGCTCCGGTCTCCTGGTAAAATTCCCACATCGCGTTCCAATGTTCTGGCAAGATCTGCTCGCCTGTCAGCGAAACGATCTCGCCGCCAAAGGCCGCCGCCTCGGCCCGTTCCCGGCGCAGCGCCTTGCGCTTGCGCGAAGCGAGGTCGTCCAGAAAGTCGGAATACTGGCCATAGCCACGGTTGCTCCAGTGGTATTGCGTGGTGAGCCGCCTCAGATAGCCCGCATTGGCACCCGCATCGGCTTCGGGCCCGGTGCAAAACGTCACATGCGCCGACGAAAGCCCCGAATTCCCGGCCAGTAGCCGCAGCGCTTCCAGCAGGCCCGCGCGCCCTGCGGCCTCATGCCCGGTTTTGGTCAGCAACCGCCGTCCGGTCACCGGAGTGAACGGCACTGCGACCTGCAGCTTCGGGTAATAGTGCCCTCCCGCGCGTTCGAGCGCCTCGGCCCATCCGTGGTCAAAGATGTATTCGCCTTGCGAGTGGCTTTTCACATAGAGGGGTGCAACAGCAAGGGTTTGCCCCTCGTCACGCAAGATCAGCGGGCGCGGCTGCCAGCCGGTTCCGGTTCCGACCGAGCCGGAAGATTCCAGCAAGGCCAGAAATCGGTAGGTGGTGAAGGGGTCATGCGGCCGCCCACCGACGGCTGATTCCGGGCAGGCACAGGTGTTCCAATCGAATTCAGAAATTTCCGAAATTGACAAAAGTATCTTCGCTTCAGTCATTTCGCCTTCCTGCGCTGCTACGCATGCTTCGCCGCCGCGTAACCTTCAAAGGTAATGTTGTCGGCGATGCGTCGCGCCCGCGCCTCAGCTTCGGGCGAGCAGATTGTCCAACACAGCACCGCCGCACCTCTGGCTTTCAACTCCGACACCCGCGGCCGCGCGAGGTCTTCGGCCTCATGCGAAATGAACGAGGCGCCGACCCGGTCATAGTCACGGATGTCGCGCAAGTGGTCGCAAACCGCGCCGATCAACTCCGGGTAGTCTTTTGGCAAATAGGCCGCCGTTGTCAGCCCCACCGCAACATCGGGTGCTGCGGCGTGAAAGGCCGCAACCGAATGGGGGTTGAATGACATGACCGCCACCGGCCCCGCGTAGCCGCGCAGCGCCGCTGCCACCGCAGCCTCCAACGCGCCCACCTCGGGCCCGCTGGCCCCGCTCTGATCCTTGATCTCGATCAGCAGCGGCACCCGACCCGCAACTTCGGTCAACACGCTGGCGAGCGATGGAACCCCCTCGCGCCCGCCCAATAGCGGCAAATCTGCCAGCGCGACGGCGCTCAGGTCTGTGATCTTGCCGATCTTGCCAGTCAGCCGCTCCAGCGCATAATCGTGAAACACCATTGGCACGCCGTCCGCCGACGGTTGTATATCAATTTCAATGCCATAGCCTGCATTTACGGCAGCGCGAACGGCCTCGATCGAGTTTTCGGGGCGGCCCGCCTCGCGGTTGTGATAGGCCCGGTGCGCCAGCGGAATGCGCAAGAAATCGGGGTGAAGCGCGGGCATCATGCAATCTCGAAGACGGCGTCGATTTCAACCGCGACGCCGCGCGGCAGCGAAGGCGCCGACACCGCGGCGCGCGCGTGTCGTCCGGCTTCGCCGAATACCTCTACCATCAGGTCCGAGCATCCGTTTACCACCTCGGGTTGCTCGGTGAAATCGGCGCTGGAGTTCACGAAACCGACAAGCTTCACCACCCTTCGAATACGGTCAAGATCGCCACCGCAGGCCGCGCGCGCCTGCGCCAAAAGTGCAAGCCCGCACTGCCGCGCAGCCTGGGCACCCTCGGCAACGCTCAAGGTTTCGCCAAGCTGACCCCTGATCAGCCCGTCACTGCCCTGGCTGATCTGCCCTGAGACGAACAGAAGGTTCCCGCTAAGGACGAAGGGCACATAGTTCGCTGCGGGCGCCGGTGCCGCCGGCAACAGAATGCCAAGCTCGTCAAGCCGCGCCTCGATCGTTCCGCTCATGTCAGTTCTCCGGGTAATAAATGCAGCGTTTCGCTGCGCAGCATTTCAGATGCGGCAAGTTTCAGCAACGCGGCGACATCACGTGATCATTGCCTCGGCGCGCTTCAAATCAACGCTTACAAGCTGGCTCACGCCATGCTCAACCATGGTGACACCAAACAGTCTGTCCATCCGCGCCATCGTCACTGCGTGGTGCGTAATGATCAAGAAGCGGGTGTCTGTGCGGCGGGTCATTTCGTCGAGCAGGTCGCAGAATCGCGTCACGTTTGCGTCATCGAGCGGGGCATCGACTTCGTCGAGAACGCAGATCGGCGCCGGGTTCGCCAGGAACACCGCAAAGATCAGCGCCATTGCTGTCAGCGTCTGCTCGCCACCTGACAGCAGGCTAAGTGTCGAAAGCTTCTTGCCGGGCGGCTGGCACATGATTTCAAGCCCCGCCTCCAGCGGGTCATCTGACTCGACCAGCAGAAGATTTGCTTCACCGCCGCCGAAAAGATGCGTGAACAACAGCCGAAAGCTCTCATTCACCTGCTCGAACGCGGTCAGAAGCCGCTCGCGCCCCTCGCGATTCAGGCTGCCGATGCCGGCGCGCAATTTGCGGATCGCCTGTTCCAGATCGGCCTTCTCCTGCACCAGCGAATCATGCTCGGCCTGCACGGCACGCGCATCGTCTTCGGCAAGAAGGTTCACCGCGCCAAGCGCCTCGCGCTGGCGGCGCAAACGCGCGACATCGGTCTCAAGCGCCTCTGCATCGGGCAGCCGCGCAGCATCCGCACCAAGACTGACCAGCAAAGCCTGCGGCGACACGTCGGCCTCATCGCGGATGCGCGCTTCGGCCGCGGCGACGGCCTCAAGCGCGGCATCGCGACGTGCCGCGGCGGCGGCGCGCGCTTCGCGTGCCTCGCCAGCTGCGCGCTCGGCTTCGCGCTCGGCGTCAGAGGCGGCGCGCAACGCGGTATCGGCCGCAGCCAGCGCATCGGCTGCCTGCGCCTTGCGCGCCTCGGCCGTGCTGACCGCTTCAGCGATCTGCGCGCGCCGGGCCGCCAGTTCAGAAGGCAGCGCAATTGCACCGACCAGCGCTGCCTGTGCCTCGGCCCGGCGCGCGGCAAGTTCGGCGCCGCGCTTTTCGGCGGTGGCCAGACGAAGCCGCCAACCGGACATCTCCTTGACGATCTCCTGCCTGCGCCGCAGCCGTGCCTCGCCCTCGCGCCGCAAGTCTTCATGCGCCGAGCGCGCGGCCAGCATGCTGACCCGCGCCGCTTCGACCGAAAGCTTGTTCTTTTCGACCGCGCCCCGCGCCAAAGCGAGATCCGGCAGCGTCGCAAGCGCTGCTTCGGCCTGATTCAGACGCGCGCGGGCCGCCTCGGCTTCTTGTGCATGGCGCGACTGCGCCTGCTCGGCAGACTCGAGCCTGCCGCCCGCAATCGAGCGGTCCGCCTCGGCGCGGCTAAGCGCCCGCCCCGCCTCGGCAAGCGCGCGGTCGGCCTCGCGCCGCGCCTCACGCGCGGCGGAATCGGCACGGCTCGCTTCGGCAAGCGCCTCAGTCAGTGCTTCATGGGCTTGCCCGGCGCCGATCGCGCGCGCTCCGACCTCCTCCAGATCGCGCTTCAATTCAACCAGGCGGTTGAGCTGCTGCAAGCGCAGCGCGGTCGCAGACGGCGCGTCTTCAGCCGCCGCGCGAAGCCCATCCCAGCGCCAAAGGTCGCCCTGAAGCGAGACGAGCCTTTGCCCAGGCGCCAGCGACGGCTGCAAGCGTCGCCCGGTCGCGCGGTCAGGCACAATACCAATCTGCGCGATCCTCCGCGCGAGCAGTTCGGGCGCGCGCACCTGACTTGCCAGAGGTAGTGCCTCCGCAGGCAGGGGCTGCGGCTGCGCATAATCGGGCAGCGCGGCCCAGCCAGTGCCCTGGTCACCCGTGGCTTCGGGGGCGCGGAGGTCATCTGACAGTGCCGCACCCAGCGCCAGTTCATACCCCTTGGCGACCTCAAGCCGATCGAGCACCTGCTTGCCACTGCCGGCCTCGCGTTCGACCAACCGCGCCAGCGCTGTAACTTGCGCCCGCAGTGCGCCGGCCTCGCCCTCGGCCTCGGCGCGGGCGGCGCGGGCCCGCGATTCGCGCTCTTGAACTGCGGCGCGAGACTCTTCGGCGGCAATCAGCGCGGCTTCGGCGGCGCGTGAGCGCGCCTCCGCTTCGCTGCGCGCCGCATCGGCATGCGCATGGTCATGCCCGGCGCTCGCCAGTGCTGCCTTTGCATCCATTGCCGCAGCCATGGCGCGGGCGGCCTCGGCCTCGCCGCGCGCCACAGCGGCATGGCATTCGGCCAATAGTCGCTCGGCCGATTGGTGCCGCGCCGCAAGCCGCGCGGCGTCTTCGGTCAGCTCCGTCAAATCCGACTCGCGTGCCTGCAGTGCTTGCGCGGCTTTGGCCGCCGCAACCGCTGCAGCGGCAAGCCGGGCTTCCTGGCTGTCGCCGGCCTTCGCGATCTGACCCTGTTCCCACTCCAGCTGCGCGATGGTTTCGAGAGCGTCGCGGTTCAACCCATCTTCGCGCTCGGCATCTTGCGTCAACCGTTCGATTTGCGCCTTGAGATCGGCTATGCGCGCCTGTGCTTCGGCCGCCTGCGCGCCCAACGCATCACGCTCGATCATCAGGCGCTGCAGAATGGCGCCCGCAACTATCTCGGCTTCGCGCAAGGGTGGCAGTGCCTCCTCGCGCGCGGCGCGGGCGCGCGCGGCGCCGCGCGCAGCCGACTCGGCGCGCGCGGCCGCGAGGTTGTCGGCGCCAAGAGCGGCATCTGCCCCGGCACGCAGGGCCTCGGCATCGCGCCAGCGAATGAAAAGCAGGGTGCCTTCGGCGCGGCGCAACTCGGCCCCGATCTCTCGGTAGCGCGCCGCCGCCCGGCTTTGCCGCAGCAGCGCCGCGAGTTGCTGTGCGAGTTGCTCGACCACGTCGTCGACTCGCAGCAGGTTCGACTCTGCCGCGCTCAGCTTCAGTTCGGCTTCGTGGCGGCGCTGATATAGCCCGGAAATACCGGCTGCCTCTTCCAGTATGCGCCGCCGTGCCTTGGGCCGCGCATTGATCAGCTCGGCGATCTGGCCCTGGCGCACAAGCGCGGGCGAATGTGCGCCGGTTGACGCGTCGGCGAACAGCATCTGCACGTCGCGCGCGCGCACCTCACGCGCATTGACCCGGTACGCCGAACCCGAATCACGCGTGATGCGCCGCACGATCTCGATCGAGTCGGCCTCGTTGAACCCCGACGGCGCCAGCCGTTCGCTGTTGTCGATGGCAAGCGATACCTCGGCAAACGCCCTCGCCCCGCGCGAAGCGGCCCCGGCAAAGATCACATCCTCCATGCCTTCGCCGCGCATCGCGGTGGGGCGGGTCTCACCCATCACCCAGCGCAGCGCCTCAAGCAGGTTAGACTTGCCACAGCCGTTTGGCCCTACAACCCCGGTCAGCCCGTCCTGGATGACGAGGTCAGTCGGGTCGACAAAGCTCTTGAAGCCATTGAGGCGAAGCCGCGTGAACCGCAAACAGAAACCCCTTGCACCCCGTGTGAGTCTTCGGCGTGGAATCTTTCGCGCGATGGGCGCGGCTGTCAACTGTCCGGCCCGAGATATGGCGTAACTGAAGAAATTATCCACAAGATATGCGCGCGCCCTCGCGCTCAAGCGTACGAAAAATGGCACCGAAAGAAATTTGCGGCGCAAGGTCTGGTTATGGCGCCCCGGCGCGGCCCGCGTACGCAGGCTTGTGACGCAATTGCATTTCGCCCGCCACGGGACTATTTCAACCCGACGCGGCGGCAAAGGGCACCGACCATGAACTGGATCTCGAACTACGTCCGACCCAAGATCAACTCGCTGTTTTCCCGCCGCGAGGTCCCCGAGAATCTTTGGACCAAGTGCCCCGAGTGTGGGACCATGCTGTTTCACCGTGAATTGAGCGAAAACCTGAACGTCTGCACCTCTTGCGATCACCACATGGCGATCACTCCGCGTGAACGCTTCGGCGCGCTCTTCGACGGCGGCATCTTCAGCGAGGTTGACGTGCCGCTACCCGTTTCCGACCCGCTCGCATTTCGCGACCAGAAGAAATACCCGGATCGGCTGAAGGCGGCGCAAAAGGCGACGTCCGAGCCAGAGGCCATGCTGGTCGCCGAAGGCGAGATTGGCCGCACCCCGATCATTGCCGCCGCGCAGGATTTTGCCTTCATGGGCGGTTCGATGGGCATGTATGTTGGCAATGCCATCATTGCCGCCGCCGAGCGCGCAATAAAGCTCAGGCGCCCGCTGGTGCTCTTTTCAGCGGCCGGTGGCGCGCGCATGCAAGAAGGTATCCTCAGCCTGATGCAGATGCCGCGCACCACGGTGGCGGTGCAGATGCTGAAAGAGGCAAAGCTGCCCTACCTCGTGGTGCTAACCCACCCAACGACCGGTGGCGTGACCGCATCCTATGCCATGCTGGGCGATGTGCAGATCGCCGAGCCGAACGCGCTCATCTGTTTTGCAGGCCCGCGCGTGATCGAGCAGACCATCCGCGAGAAATTGCCCGAAGGCTTCCAGCGCGCGGAATACCTGCTGGACCATGGCATGCTCGACCGCGTGACCCACCGCAAGAAGCTACGTGAAGAACTGATCACGATCCTGCGCATGTTGATGCTGCAATCACCGGCTGTGGTCGCTGACCTGCCTGCCCCCACCCCCGCAACCCCCTGAAATTGCTTTGGCCCAAATATCCTCGGGGGGTGAATTGCGCGTTAGCGCAAGAGGGGGCAGACGGCCCCCTATCTTTCTCAGCCGGAACCCCCGCCATGCCTCAACCATCCGACGAAATCCTGACCCGGCTGATGACGCTGCACCCGAAAATCATCGACCTGACACTTGACCGGGTCGAGCGGTTACTTGCCGCACTTGGCCACCCCGAGGCATCGCTGCCCCCGGTCATCCACATCGCGGGCACCAATGGCAAAGGTTCAACCCAGGCGATGCTGCGTGCGGGCCTTGAAGCTGCGGGAAAACGCGTGCACGCCTATACCTCGCCCCACCTCGCGCGGTTTCACGAACGCATCAGGCTTGCGGGCGAGATTATCCCGGAGCCGCAACTGGCGGCCCTGCTGGACGAATGCGAAAATGCCAACTTTGGCCAACCGATCACCTTTTTTGAGATCACCACCTGCGCAGCCTTCCTTGCGTTCGCGCGAACCCCCGCCGATTACACACTGCTTGAGGTTGGCCTTGGCGGCAGGCTTGATGCAACCAACGTGTTGCCGCGCCCGGCGCTTACCATCATCACCCCGGTTTCGATCGACCATCAGCAGTATCTGGGCGAAACCCTGCCCGAGATCGCGGGCGAAAAGGCCGGCATCCTCAAGCGCGGCACGCCCTGTGTGGTCGGCCCGCAGGAACCCGAAGCCTTGGCGGTGATCGAGGCGCGAGCGGCCCGGCTGGGTGCGCCGCTGCTTGTTTTCGGCCAGCACTGGCAGGCATTCGAGGACTGCGGACGGCTGATCTTTCAAGACGAAACCGGCTTGCTTGATCTGCCGCTGCCCAACCTTCCCGGCCCGCACCAGTTACAGAATGCGGGCGCCGCCCTTGCCGCGCTGCGGTCGCTGGGTTTTGACAGTGCCGCTTGCGAAGCGTCCGTCACCCGCGCCGACTGGTCCGCCCGGATGCAGCGCCTTCGCCATGGCCCACTGGCCGAGGCCGCGCCCGAAGCCGAGCTTTGGCTCGATGGGGGCCACAATCCCGCGGGGGGGCAAGCAATTGCCGCGACGCTGGCACGAATGGCGCCGCGGCCGACGCATCTGGTCGTCGGCATGCTCAATACAAAGGACATCGCAGGCTACATGCGCCCCTTGGTGGCGCAGGCCGCAACGCTGACCGCTGTCTCGATCCCCGGCGAGGCCAATACGCTCTCTGCCGAGCAGACCCTTGCCGTCGCGCTTGCAGCGGGATTCGCCGCCAGCACCGCTGAAAGCGTGCTTGCGGCGGTCAATGCCATCGCCGCAACCGAGCCACGCGCCCGCATTCTCATCTGCGGCTCTCTCTATCTCGCAGGCGGCGTCTTGCGCGAAAACCGCTAGCGCTCCGTTGCCCAGTCAGCCGCCTGCATTTCGCGCAAGCGGCTGGCGGTGCGGGCAAACTCAAACGTACCCTCGCCCTCGACGTAAAGTCGTTCCGGCACATCCGCCGACGAACAGATCAGCCGCAACTTCGCCTCATAGACCGCGTCGATCAGCGTGACAAAGCGCTTGGCCTCGTTGAAATTGGCGGCTGACAGCAGCGGAATTTCATCGACCATCAACACCCGCACCGCGCTTGCCAATGCCAGATAATCGGCGGGCCCGAGCGGTCGGGCGCAAAGCTCCCAGAAACTCGCCCGGACGACGCCGGCGTGGTGGCGCTCCAAAACCAGCTCACGCCCCAAAAGCGGCAGCCGCAGCGCGGTTCCGGGGTCGGCGCCGGTCAGGTCGTCCCACATCGCCTGCATGGCCCGCTGGGCCGCCGCGTCTGCCGGGGTGAAATACACCCGCGCCCCGGCCAGCCGATGGCGGCGATAATCGGTCTCGCTTTCCAGCTCGCACACCTCCAGACGCGCACGCAACAGCGCGATGAAGGGCAGAAAAAGCGCACGATTCAGCCCGTTGAGATAAAGGTCTTCTGGCACCCGGTTCGAAGTAGTCACCACCACCACGCCCAGATCGGTGAGGTATTGGAACAATCGCCCCACAACCATCGCGTCGGCAATGTCGCTGATCTGCATTTCGTCCAGACATAGCAACCGGACCTGCGCGGCGATTGCCTCGGCCATCGGCCGGATCGCGTCTTGCACTTCGGTTTTTCGCAGCTCGTGCAGGCGGCCTTGAACCTCTTGCATGAAGCCGTGAAAATGCACGCGCCGCTTGGCGGGGCTGGCGACATGCGCGAAGAAAAGGTCCATCAGCATGGATTTTCCACGCCCGACGCCGCCCCAGAGGTAGACACCTTTCCGTGGCTGGGCCGCCGGAGCGCGCGCCAGAAGTCCGCGCAACCCCGATGCACGACGCGGCGGCGCATCAAGCGCCCGGCGCACCGTTTCAAGCAGCGGCAAAGCAGCGCGCTGCGCCGGATCGGCGCGCAATTCGCCCGCCGTCACCTTTGCATCGTAGATTTCTGTCAGAGTTTGTCTCATGCGCCTCCGATAGCGCGGCCCGCGCGCCTTGAGAACCCCGCTTGCATCGCATAGGTTCGCGCGAACACCGCAACCCAATATGGAGCCCAGATGACTCAACGACTTCACCTCGTATTCGGCGGCGAATTGACCGACCCTGCACATACCGAGTTCAAAGATGTCAACAAGATCCACGTCGTCGGCGTTTTTCCAGATTACGCCAGCGCTTATGTAGCCTGGAAGGCCAACGCGCAGCGCACGGTCGACGATGCGCATACACGCTACTTTCTCGCACACCTGCACCGCTTGCGCGATGAGGCCGCGGAGGCAAGTGCAACCGAGGAGTTGGGCGCCTAAACGCCACCGATCATGCCTCGTTCACTTGCCCTTTGGCTCTATTTGCTGACGCTTCGTAAGGCGTCGCCGCAGGCGGACAAGGTGTCGTTGGCGCAAGTCTTGCGGCCAACTGGCGCGATGATTTGCCTCCACATTTCCACGCCAGAGGCGCAGCCTGCTGCGCTGGTTCTGGTGCGCGCAATCCTGCGCCTGCGGCCCGGCATCGGCATTGTCGTGACCGGGGCCAACGCGGGCGCGGCTCTGCCCGCAGGCGCAATCTCGACCGCCGCACCAGCGGGCACGGCGCTGGCGGCGCGCGCATTTCTGGCGGCCTGGAGCCCCGATCTGGTGCTTTTCGTTGGCGCGGTGACGCCGCAAATGATGCTCACGGCGTTTCTGGTTGAGGCCGCAGCGCAGCGAGTGCCGCTTTTGCTCGCCGAGGCGCGCTTTTCTGCGCCGGGCGGCGCGCGGCTTCCGTGGTTCTGGTCGCGCGCGATATTGCGCGCGCAGCTGGCGTTTTTTCAGCGTGTTCTGGTGCCAGATCAAGCGAGCGTTGCCTGGCTTGGGCGCCTCGGGGCGGCACTTGACCGTGTTCAGACATCGGGCAGCATCCGCGAACCCGTGGAACCCCTTCCCTGCACCGAGGCCGAACGCTCGGCACTTGCCCGCCAGCTGCGTTCGCGCCCGGTCTGGTTTGCGGTGGCGGTTCCCGAGGCCGAAGAGGCGACGGTGCTCGATGCGCATGAACGTGCGCTTATGCGCGCGCACAGGATGCTTCTGATCGTGCTGCCAAAGACGCCTGAGCGCGCCGCGCTGATTGCGGCGGCAGCCGAAGCGCGGGGGCTACGGGCGGCGCGGCGCACGCTTGAAGAAGAACCCGAGGACGATGTTCAGGTGCTTGTTGTCGAAGACGAAAGCGAGCTTGGGCTCTGGTATCGGCTGGCTCCCGTCACATGGATGGGCGGCACCCTGATGCAGGGCGACTCCTTGCGTTCGCCACTGGAACCTGCGGCACTCGGGTCTGCCATCGTGCACGGGCCGGCCATCGCCGCGCATAGTGCCGACTTTGCAAGGCTCTCCGAAGCGCGTGCCTGCCGCGTTGCAGGCTCGCCCGCTGCGCTGGCCGATGTCGTGGTTGAGTTGATCGCGCCCGACAGGGTCGCTACGCTGGCACACAATGCATGGGTCACGATTTCTGGTGACGCGGGCGTGGCCGAGAACATCGCACGACAAGTGCTTGCCGATATGGATTTTGCCGTGGCGCAACCCAAGGCGCGCGTATGATGCGCGCCCCGTCTTTCTGGTTTACGCGGCCAGACCGCCCGGCCCTTGCCGCGCGCCTGCTCGCGCCGCTCGGGGCGCTTTACGCGGCAGCGACAGCGGCGCGGTTGCGGCGCGGCAGCGGGGGTTTTGATCCGGGCGTGCCTGTGATCTGCGTGGGCAATGTGAACGCGGGTGGCACCGGTAAGACCCCGACGGTGATCGCGCTGGTGCAGCTTCTGGCGGCGCGCGGGGTTGTGGCACACGTTGTCAGCCGTGGCCACGGCGGGCGGCTGACAGGGCCGGTGCAGGTTGCCGAACGCGCACATTCAGCACTCGATGTTGGCGATGAGCCGCTGTTGATTGCGGCGTTCGCCCCGACATGGGTGGCGCGCGACCGTGCGGCGGGGGCTGCGGCGGCGGTGGCGGCAGGGGCGCAGGCGATCGTGCTTGACGATGGCCACCAGAACCCGGCCTTGCACAAGGACCTGTCGCTGGTGGTGGTCGATGCCGCAAAAGGCTTTGGTAATGGCCGCTGCCTGCCCGCAGGCCCGCTGCGAGAGCCGGTAATGGCGGGGCTGGCCCGTGCCGATCTTCTTCTCACTATCGGTTCGAGAAGCGCACAGGCTGGATTTTCGGCTGTTTGGGGCAAGAAAATCACGGTCCCTCACATGGCCGGAACGCTCGACCCTTTGGAAACCGGAATGGATTGGCAGGGGGTGCGCGTGCTCGCATTCGCGGGCATCGGCCACCCGGAAAAGTTCTTTACCACCCTGCGTGGGCTGGGTGCCGAGTTGCTGCGCGCAGACGCGCTGGAAGACCATCAGCCCTTTAGCACCGCGCTGCTGACCCGTCTGGAAGCCGAGTCGCGTTTGCTGGGCGCGCAGATGGTGACGACAGAGAAAGACGCGGTGCGCCTGCCCCAATCCTTCCGGCAAAAGGTGCTGGTTCTGCCGGTCCGCCTGCGGATAGCCGACACCGCGCCGCTAGACGCAGCGCTTGCACGGCTGGGGCTTTAGGTCTCGAGTTCGGCGCGCACTTCGGCGTCGTGTTCGCCCAAGGTGGGCGACGGGCGTCCGAGCGCCAGTTCAGCACCCGAAAAGCGCACCGGAAGCCGAACCCCCGGCACCCCGCCCGGAGCGATCTGCATACCGCGCGCCAAGATCTGAGGGTCGGCAAAAACCTCGGCCATGTCATTGATCGGCCCGGCGGGCACGCCCTCGGCCTCGCAGGCGGCCAAGAGGTCAGATTTCGTCCAGGTGCTGGTTGCCGCCGAGATATGTATGGTCAGCGCCTCACGGTTAGTGATCCGCGCGGCATTGGTAAGAAAGTCCGACGCCTTCGCCAATTTCGGCAAATTCAGGATTTTGCAAAGTCGCTGATATTGCGCATCGTTTCCGGTGGCCAGAATCAGGTATCCGTCTGCGCACGGAAATACTGCATAGGGCACAAGGTTCGGGTGCGCATTGCCAAGCCGCTTGGGTGCAACCCCGGTGGCAAGGTAGTTCATCGCCTGATTGGCCATCACCGCCGCCGCCACGTCAAACAGCGCCATGTCGATATGCTGGCCTGCTCCAGTTGCCGCGCGTTGGAGCAACGCCGCGAGAATTGCGGTGCTTGCGTAAACCCCGGTGAACACATCCACCACCGCCACGCCCACCTTCTGCGGCTGGCCCTCCGGCTCGCCGGTCACGCTCATCAGCCCCGACATGCCCTGAATGATGTAATCATAACCTGCGCGCTCGGCGTAGGGGCCATCTTGCCCGAAGCCGGTGATTGAACAGTAGATCAGCCTCGGGTTCACCGCGCTCAGGCTGGCATAATCAAGCCCGTATTTCGCCAGACCCCCGACCTTGAAGTTTTCAATCACCACATCGGCTCGGGCGGCCAGATCACGCACAAAGGCCTGCCCCTCGGTGGTGCGAAAATCGCAGATCACCGAGCGCTTGCCCCGGTTCGTTGCGTGAAAATAGGCCGCTGCTTCCTCGCCCTCTCGGGTGATGAAGGGCGGCCCCCAGCGTCGGGTATCATCGCCCTCGGGCGCCTCGACCTTGATCACATCGGCACCCAGGTCGGCCAGTATTTGCCCAGCCCAGGGACCTGCAAGAATCCGCGCGAGTTCGACCACTCGCAAACCGGCAAGTGGCGTCATGCCTATTTTGCCAGTTCCGCGTCAAGGATGACCTTGAGCGCATCATAGCCCATGTTCGAATATTTCACGCCGTTGACAAAAAGCGTCGGGGTCGCGTTCACGTCGTCGGCGGTGGCGCGGGTCTGGAAGGTGGCAACCATCTGCTCGGCACGCGCGTTGTCGGTGAGGCAGGCGTTGACCGCCTCTTGCGTCATGCCGGCCCTCAGCCCGATCTTGACCAGGTTGGCCGCAACCGTCGCGTCGGCGCCGTCGCCGATCCAATCGCGCTGGGTTTCATAGATCACGTCGGTGACCGGATAGTATTTAGCCGGCCCGTCGCAATTTGCCACCATCGCGGCCATCAGACCGAAGCGGTCAAAATACACCTCGCGGTGGATGAACTTCACCAGGCCCGTATCGATGTAGTTGGCCTTGAGCTGGCCGAATACCGAATCGTGAAAATTCGCGCAGTGCGGGCAGGTGTAGGAGGCATATTCGATCAGCGTAACCTTGGCCTCTTCATTGCCCAGAATGACATCGGGCAGAAGCTCTGTCGACGCAGCGCCGGTCGTCTGTGCAGAGGCGGCGAGCGAAAACTCGGACGTTGAAGGCGAAGGCTGTGCCAGCCACCACCCGCCAGCCGCTACCGCTGCGGCAGAGACAATGCCCAGTATCATGATCGGGGTGATTCTTGCCATGGGTCAGCCTTTCTGGAGATTTGGGTCAGTTTGGCCGCGGCGCGGCGATTGCTTGGTGCGGGATAATACGTTCTGCCCCAACATCGCAAGGGCGGCGCGAAGCCCGGGGTCAGAAACCGCCGAAACAGCCGCCTCTGCGCGGCGAACCGCCACCGGGTCGGGGGCCGGGGGCTGCGGTTTTGGGGCGGGGCCAAAGGCCGCTTGCCCTTCGGCAAAGCCGGTGGGTGCGGTCTGGGTCAGCATGATGCGCGAAATCGCGTTATAGCCATAGCAGGCATTCACACGCTCGCGGATACGATCCAGCTGCATCTGAACCAAGGGTGCCAATGGGCCGATAGTCAGCAAGGTCAGCGTGGCGCCCATGCCACCCTTTGCGTACCCCACCTTGACCGGGCGCGTTTGCGCGGCGATCTCATCGCCCACCACCTCGGGCCAATGCGTCAGCAGGCGAGCCACGGTGAAGCCGCGCGTTTCGCCGGCCTTGCGAACGGGCTCGCGCACCAGACCGGCGGCAGGCTCAAACCCCCTCATCCGGCGCTTGTCGGGCGAAAGTGTCATCGCGGGCTTTCCCTTTTGGTGCCGCCATTCTAGGCAGGTTGCAGGGTTTTGCCAGCCCATTGGCGCGGGGGGCCATAAAGATTGCGTGACGGAGCAGATGCGGAGATCAAAGCGGCGCTGCTCGCGTGGTATGACCGCCATGCTCGCGCGCTGCCGTGGCGTGTTGCGCCCCAAGCGCGCGCGGCGGGCACGCGCCCCGACCCCTACCCGGTGTGGCTTTCCGAGGTCATGTTGCAGCAAACCACTGTTGCTGCCGTACGAGGCCATTACGCGCGGTTCCTAGAATTGTGGCCAGATGTGGCCGCGCTCGCCGCAGCGCCGGAGGCCGAGGTGATGGCTGCATGGGCAGGGCTGGGGTACTACGCCCGCGCCCGCAACCTTCTCGCCTGTGCCCGCACAATTGTCCGCGACCATGGTGCCCGCTTTCCCGCTACCAGTGCGGCGTTGCGTGCGCTGCCCGGCGTCGGCCCCTATACGGCCGCCGCTATCGCAGCGATCGCTTTTGATGAGCCTGCGACCGTGGTTGATGCGAATGTGGAACGGGTGGTGGCGCGGCTTTTTGCGCTGCATACGCCGCTGCCTGCCGCCAAACCCGCGCTGACCATGCTCGCCGCGCGCCTGACGCCCGCGCTGCGCCCCGGCGATCATGCCCAGGCGATGATGGACCTAGGCGCCATGCTTTGCACCCCCCGCGCCCCCGATTGTGAGGCTTGCCCGATCGCTGCGTTTTGCATGGCGCGCGCCCAAGGCATCGCTGCGGCGCTGCCGCGCAAGGCGGGCAAACCGGAAAAGCCAACGCGCCTTGGCTTTGCCTATGTTGCGCGCCGCGCCGATCGCGCCTTGCTGCTGGAGCGGCGCCCGCCGCGCGGGCTTTTGGGTGGGATGCTCGGCTGGCCGGGGTCGGATTGGGGCGACGACCCGGTAGACGCACCACCCCTTGGCGCCGATTGGCGCGAGCTGCCGGGCGAGGTCCGCCACACCTTCACGCATTTTCATTTGCGCCTGCGGGTCTGGTTCGCCGAAGTGCCCATAGGTGCCAACCCCGATAGGGGTCACTTCATTCCGGCGTCCGAGTTCGCGCCCGCAGCCATGCCCACACTGATGCGCAAGGTTTGGCGCCACGCACAAGCCCCCATTTTTGCGCAATAATCCGGGCGCATCTGCCGCAGGTCATGTCAATTGCGTCTGCGTGCCGCTCGGCTATCATCTGCGCGTTATCGCCAACCCGGAGGGACAGATGTCTAGCCGCGAAGAAATCCGCCGCCCCGCCCGCGCGCTGCCATTCTGGCTTTCGCTTGGCATGGTGCCACTGGCCATTCTTGGCGCCACCGTCGGCGGTTGGACCGTGGTTTTACTACCTGTCTATGGCTGGGTCGCGGTGACGGTGCTGGATGCAATTCTGGGCCGCAACGAAGACAACCCCGATGTCGAAACTCCCGAGCAAGACCTGTTCTGGTATCGCCTGATCACGATGATCTGGTTTCCGGTGCAATTCGTCACAATCTTCGGGATGATCTGGTGGGTGACCCACACCGACCACCTGAGCGCGCTTGAAACCATCGTGCTGTTCTTCGGCGTGGGGGTGATTTCGGGGACCGTGGGCATCGTTTACAGCCACGAGCTTTTTCACCAGAAGAACAAGCTGGAAATCGGGCTGGGCGATCTGCTGCTTTCTACCGTGTTCTACGGGCATTTTCACACCGAGCACCTGCTGGTGCACCACTGGTATGTCGGCACCCCGCGCGATGCCGCCACCGCGCGCTATAACGAGGGGTTTCATCGCTTCTTCTGGCGCGTGCTGCGCGATTGTCCGCGTTCGGCGTGGCATGCCGAAAGGCTGATGCTGGCGCGGGCGGGGCGCAGCATGTGGCACGCTTCAAACCCGTTCTGGCGCTACGGCGCGCTGCAACTTGTAATGGTGGCGCTGGCGCTCTATCTGGGCGGCTGGGTAGGGCTGGCGCTGTTCGTCTTTCAGGGCTTCATCGCGATCTGGCAGCTTGAGCTGACCAACTATGTTGAACATTACGGCCTGACGCGCGAACACAAGGGCGGGGGCAAGTATGAACATGTGCTGCCGCGCCACAGCTGGAATGCGAGCCACATGGCTTCAAATTGGCTGTTGATCAACCTGCAAAGGCACTCGGACCATCATTACAAGCCCGACCGCCGCTTTCCCTTGTTGCAGACCTATACCGACGACGAAGCCCCGCAACTGCCCTATGGCTACCCGGTGATGACCACGCTGGCGATGGTCCCGCCGCTTTGGCGCCGCCGCATGAACCCGCGCGTGCGCGCATGGCGCAAGAAGTATTACCCCGAGATTACCGACTGGGCGGCCTACAATGCGGGCACCAACCCGATGCCCGCAGGGTCGGTTTGACGGCTTTCCCTGTGCGGTTGCGTCACGTCGAATAGACTGACCGAAGGGCGTATCATCAGCATGCGGTGCGGCAAGCCCGCGCCGCATATTCTCTTCAGCCAGAGGAGGTGCAGGTGTTCACGAAACTCTTTGCCACACTGGCGGTTTTCGCGCTGGTTACGGGTTGCGCGACGACAGCCGAGGTGGCGGTGCCGTTCAATGCGGCCGAAGTTGCATATATCAATCAAAGCGGCGCGGCAAAGGTTACGGGTCAGGGCTTTACGCGGCTGTCCAACGGCGCCGTGATCACCTGCGCGGGTACCAAGGCAGAGCTGGTGCCGGCGGGTCAGTATGCCAGAGAGCGTATCGCAGCGATCTACGGTAATGCGGGCGGCGGGACCATGTCGGTTTCGCAGCCGATACCCAGCATGACTGCGCCGCCCGAATATGCGACGATGCGGCGCACGACGGTCTGCGATGCCGCAGGCAACTTTGAATTCGCCGGGGTCGCCAATGGTGATTACTACGTCATGACCGTTGTGCAGTTCGTTCGCGGGCAGGGCTTTGCGCCTGAAGGCAATCGGCTGGTCAGGCTGGTGCGCGTTGCCGATGGCAAGAGTGTCCGTGTGATCATGAACTGAACCGACAAAAAAGCCCCGCCGTTCACCACGGCGGGGCAAGGCGGTGCCAGCGGGCGGGCCGCGCAGCACTGGCGAATTCGGTTCGGGATCAGGCGCCGGGCGCCTCCATCTCGGCGCGGATCTGCTGGCGCAGAATGTCGATCGGCACCATTTTGCCCTCGCGCTTGAAGTGCCAGTAGGTCCAGCCGTTACAGCTTGGCGCGCCTTCCAGATGCGCTCCGACTTGGTGGATCGAGCCTTTTACGTCATTGCCGATCAGCGTGCCATCGGCGCGCACCTTGGCCTTGTAGCGGCTGCCAAGCGAATAAAGCTCTTCGCCGGGGCGCAGCATGCCGCGCTCGACCACCTGGCCAAAGGGCACACGCGGCTCGGCGCGTTTTGACCCGGTGGTCTCCAGCGCCTCGCGGTCAAACCGGCGGATGCGGGCAAGGCGGCGCTCGGCAACCTCGCGGTAGGCGGCCTCGCGTTCGATGCCGATAAAATCGCGGCCCAGCATCTTGGCCACAGCACCCGTGGTGCCGGTTCCGAAGAAGGGGTCAAGCACCACGTCGCCGGGGTTGGTGGTGCCCACCAGCACCCGGTGCAGCAGGCTTTCGGGCTTTTGCGTCGGGTGCGCCTTGTCGCCTGCCGCATCCTTTTCGCGTTCATGCCCGGTGCAGATCGGCAAGACCCAGTCAGAGCGCATCTGCACACCGTCATTCAGCGCCTTCAGCGCCTCGTAATTGAAGGTGTATTTGCTCGCCTCTTCGCGGCTGGCCCAGATCAGCGTTTCATGCGCATTGGTCAGCCGCTTGCCGCGAAAGTTGGGCATCGGGTTGGCCTTGCGCCAGACCACATCGTTCAAAATCCAGAAGCCCTGATTCTGCAACTCGGCGCCCATGCGAAAGACGTTGTGATAGGACCCGATCACCCAGAGCGCGCCATTGGGTTTCAACAGGCGGCGCGCGGCGGCAAGCCAAAGCTTCGTGAAGCGGTCATAGGCGGCGAAGCTGGCAAACTGGTCCCAGGCATCGTCAACCGCATCAACCTTGGAATTGTCGGGGCGGTGCAGATCGCCCTTGAGCTGCAAATTGTAAGGCGGGTCGGCAAAAATCAAATCGACGCTGCCCTCGGGCAGGGAATTCATTACCTCAATGCAGTCGCCCGCAAGGATCTGGTTCAGCGGCAGCGTACTTGGCGCTTGCCGCGTAAGGGTCTTGGTCATCTGCTGCCTCTGTCCCCGGCGTTTGCGCCGATTTCTTTGCAGCAGGATGAGTCAAAGCCGATTCGACGTCAAACGCTTTTTGAATCAATGGGTTAGAGAAATATCTTGATACAAGATGTTGTGCACCGGCCGGAACGAACGCCTATGGTGTGGGGTCACACCAAGATTTCGCAGTGCCGCAAGATGGTCAGGCGTGGGGTAGCCCGCGTTTTTCTCCCAGCCATAGCCGGGGTATTGTTGCGCCAAATCCACCATCAGTGCATCGCGCGCCACTTTGGCGATGATCGACGCGGCGGCGATCGAAAGGCAGCGGGCGTCGCCCCGCACGATGCATTCGGCGCTAATCGTAAGGCCGCGCGGCATCCGGTTGCCGTCGATCAGGGCGTGGTCGGGGGCGTGGCGCAGACCTGAAAGCGCGCGCCGCATAGCCAGATGCGAGGCTTGCAGGATGTTGAGCGTATCAATCTCTTCCACGCTCGCATGTGCCACCGCGCAATCGGCGCTGGCCCAGATTTCGGCTGCCAGGGCGTTGCGCCGTGCGGCGCTCAGCTTTTTGCTGTCATTCAGGCCGGCGGGGATCTGCGCGGGGTTCAGGACCACCGCTGCGGCGGTAACGGGGCCGCAAAGCGGGCCGCGCCCGACCTCGTCCACCCCGGCAATGCGCAGAAAGCCGCGCTCGCTTGCGGCGGATTCAAAGGAATAATCTGGTGCGGTCTTCATAAGGCCAGAAGGCCGCAAAAGCGCGGTGCGCGCAATGCGAAAGGGCGGGGGCCCTGGCCCCCGCCCCCGCCCGCCGCAGGCGCACTGCTCACCAACGCGCGGCGTGCAAACCGTTAGCGGCGCGCAACTTTGAAACCTTCGTTTGACAGGCAGGCGGTGCCGTAGACCTTTTGCGTGCCCCAATCGGTGCGGACATCGAAAGAGCAGTTCGAGGGCAGCCGCTGGTTCAGCCCCTGGTCGCGCAGGCACTGTGCCGAGACGACCTCGCGGTTGCTTCCGTTCACGCGCACCGAGCGCAGGCAGGTGGCCGGCAGCCAGGTGGTGCGGTTTTCCCAGTTGTTGTTGCCGTGGCCGTTCCAACCGTTGTTGCCCCAGTTGTTGCTGGGCGGCGGCGCGCGGCGCGGTTGCGGCTGCGGCTGCGGGCGGGCATTGCCCTTGTTCGCCTCACTGATGACCGCGCCCAGCACGGCCATGCCAAGCAAGACGCCCAAAAATTCGCGCCCGTTCTTGTCAAGCGCTGCGGCGGGCGATGCGGTGATGCCGGTCAGTGCGATGGCGGCGGCGGTGGTCAGGGCGATCATGCGTTTCATATCTGCGGTTCCTCGTGGGGGCGTCTGGCTGGCAGCGCCGGTTGCGATGC
Organism: Paracoccaceae bacterium; assembly: GCA_019429405.1. Classification (GTDB taxonomy): domain Bacteria; phylum Pseudomonadota; class Alphaproteobacteria; order Rhodobacterales; family Rhodobacteraceae; genus UBA6213. Next base: position 237,153 of record JAHYIZ010000001.1, on the reverse strand, counting down.
CTGAACCCTCGCTCCAAGCCGCCTTGCCAAGCAATATCAGCGGCCCGTTATCGGATATCAGGCCCCGCGCGCGCGGTTGTTATTGAATATCCGGCGCAAGCTGGCGCATCTTCGGGTCATGAAAACGCGCATCCTCGCCCTTGTGCTGGCGCTTGCCGCCGGCCCCGCATCCGCCGCCTGCTATGCCGATTACAAGGCTAGCCGGGATAACCCCTTTGGGCTGCACTACGGTGTCGCCCAGCTTCCCGATGCCGCTTGCGTATCGTTGGAGGCCGCTAAGGCGGCGCTTGCGCCGCGTCTGGCGCAAAACGGCTGGACGCTGCTTAATATTCTCTCCATCTTCGGACCCGAAGGGCTGGAGCAGAGGAAAGACAGTGCCGGGTCGGATTACCTCCGTTACTGACAGTCTGCGCAGCGGTAGCCGCGCGGTGGTCTGGGGCATTGGCGCGGTTGTGGCAATCCTCGCCGCCGCGGCGGTTGGCCTGTTCCTGTCGCTGCCCGATGCCAATGCCTTCAACGCCCGCGTCGAACGTATTTTCATGGAAAACGACGCTCTGACCGGGGCGGGCGAGGTGCGGTTGCTAGAGGTGCTGGCGCAGTCTGGCACGTCATTTTCCGAGGTGCTTTCAAGCTACCGGGTGATCATCTTTATCTTGCTGCTGTTTGCCGCTGCGTTACTCATTGCGGCGTTGGTACTTTTGCTGATGATCGTGGCGCTTAATCGTCGCATGGTCGAGATTCAGCGTTCCGGCATCGAGGTGCGCAGCCTGACCATCGCGCGGGCCGAAAACGCAGTGATCCTCAACGACATGGCCTTTACGCTGACCCCCGCTGGAATAGAGACCCTGGCGGTGCTGGCCGAGGCGCGCATGGATGACGACGTGCTTTCGGGTGCCGAGATCGAGGCGGTGATTTCGGGCCGTTCTGCCGCCGAATGCGACGAATCGGCGGGTGCCACCCGCATCAAACGCTTGCGCGATGCGCTGGGAAACCAGTTGGTTACCGAGCTTCTGGTGCGTAATATCGCCCGCAAGGGCTATATGCTCGCCGTCGATAAATCTGCGATCCGGATGACCTGATGGCGTGCTGGTGACCCCGGATGGATTCGAACCATCGACCTGCCGCTTAGGAGGCGGCCGCTCTATCCCCTGAGCTACGGGGCCATTTGCGCCTTAATGCGGTCATTCTGCGCCGCACGCAAGCGGGGTTGCAGGATTTTGGCAAGCAATAAAGTTGCGCAAAATGAAGCTGCGATTTCCATTCTTGCCGCGTTAGCGATAACATCATGCGACGCAGATACTTGCACTCGCGAAAGCTTTGGCGCTAAGCATGAAGAAACCCCGCTTGAAAGGTTCGCCGCGTGACTCGCACCCCGCTTGACCCCCGCCGACCGCTTACGCTGCGTGACGTCTCCGAAGCCTCGGGCGTTTCCGAAATGACCGTCAGCCGGGTGCTTCGCAACCGTGGCGACGTGTCCGATGGCACCCGTGCAAAAGTGCTCGAAGCGGCGCAGAGGCTTGGCTATGTGCCCAATAAGATTGCCGGCGCGCTTGCCAGCCAGCGCGTGAATCTGGTCGCGGTCGTCATTCCTTCGCTTTCAAACCTCGTTTTCCCCGACGTTCTCGGCGGTATTTCCGAGGTGCTGGAAAATACCGGGCTGCAGCCGGTCGTTGGCGTCACGAAATATTCGCCGCAGCGCGAGGAATCGATTCTCTATGAGATGCTTTCATGGCGGCCTTCGGGCGTCATTGTTGCGGGGCTGGAACACACGCCCGCCGCGCGCTCGATGCTTGAAAACGCTGGCATCCCGATTGTCGAGATCATGGATTCCGACGGTAAGGGTATCGACTCGGTGGTGGGCATTTCGCACCGCCGCGCGGGGCGCGAGATGGCTGCTGCGATCGTGGCGGCGGGCTACAAGCGGATTGCGTTTCTTGGCACCAAAATGCCTGATGACCACCGCGCCCGAAAGCGCCTGGAAGGGTTTGTCGAGGGGCTGGCGGAGGCGGGCCTGGCGCTGGTGGATTCTGTCTTTTATTCCGGGGGGTCAGGGCTCCTGAAGGGGCGCGAGATTACCAAGGCCGTTCTGGAGCGTCACCCTGACATTGATTTTCTCTATTACTCCAATGACATGATCGGCGCTGGCGGGCTGTTGTGGTGCCTTGAAAACGGCTACGATGTGCCGGGCAAGCTGGGGCTGGCGGGGTTCAACGGGGTTGACCTGCTCGACGGTTTGCCGCGCAAACTGGCAACGATGGATGCTTGCCGCCACGAGATCGGCATCAGGGCGGCAAAGATTATCGCTGGGTGCAGCCAATCCGGCCAGATCGGCGGCGAGGTGGTGGAACTGACGCCGGTGTTGCAGCCGGGCGATACCATTCGCACGCAATAGCGCGCCGCTGGCACGCACCGGGCTGTTCACGCGGTCACCCCCGAAGAGCTTGGCCCAAGCTAAACCTCAGGCTTTCGGCCGGAATGCCGTGATGCGGGCAGGGTCGGTCTCGATACGGCCAGCGCCGATCAGATCAAGGCAATAGGGCACTGCGGCGAACACAGCATCAAGGCAGGTGCCGATTGCTGCGGGCTTTCCCGGCAGCGTGATGATCAGACTTGTCTTTGCGATGCCAGCGCTTTGGCGCGACAAAATGGCGGTCGGCACGTCGCGCAAACTGGCCCGGCGCATTTCCTCGCCAAACCCGGCGAGTTCCTTTTCGATCACGTCGGCAACGCCCTCAGGGGTTTCGTCACGAGGCGCGGGGCCGGTGCCGCCTGTCACCAAGATCAGGTCGGCGCCTTCTGCAACAAGTCGGCGCAGCGTGGCGGCCACACTGGCGCGGCCATCGGGGATGATGTCGCGGGTGATGTTCAGCGGTGAGGTTACGACGCCCTTTAGCCAGGCCTCGGCCGCCGGGCCGCCCTTGTCTTCGTATTCGCCGCGGCTTGCACGGTCGGAAACGGTGACAATGGCGGCGCGCACCGTCACTTGCGTGCGACGCGCGCGTTGCGGGTGGCGATCAGCTTCAGCCGCAACGCATTCAGGCGGATGAAGCCCGCCGCGTCTTTCTGGTCATAGGCACCGGCGTCGTCCTCAAACGTCACATGCGCCTCGGAATACAGCGAATGTTCCGACCAACGCGCCACGGTGCGGGCCGAGCCTTTGTAGAGTTTCAGCCGCACGGTGCCGCTGACATGCTCTTGGCTCTTGTCGATAAGGGCTTGCAGCATTTCGCGCTCGGGCGAAAACCAAAAGCCGTTGTAGATCAGCTCCGCATAGCGCGGCATGATGCTGTCTTTCAGGTGCCCCGAACCTGCATCAAGCGTGATCTGCTCAATGCCGCGGTGCGCCTCAAGCAAGATCGTGCCGCCGGGGGTTTCGTAGATGCCGCGCGATTTCATGCCGACAAAGCGGTTTTCGACCAGATCGAGCCGGCCGACGCCGTGCTTGCCGCCAAGTTCGTTCAGCCGGGTCAGGATGGTCGCGGGCGACATCGCCTCGCCGTTGATCGCCACCGCATCGCCGCGCTCAAAGGTGATTTCCACGATCTCGGGGGTATCGGGCGCGTCTTCCGGGTTCACCGTGCGCTGATAAACATACTCGGGCGCCTCATTCGCCGGGTTTTCCAGCGCCTTGCCCTCAGACGAGGTGTGCAGCAGGTTCGCATCAACCGAAAAGGGGGCCTCGCCGCGCTTGTCCTTGGCGATGGGAATCTGGTTCGCCTCGGCAAATTGCAACAGTTTGGTGCGCGAGGTCAGATCCCACAGCCGCCACGGCGCGATGACCTGAATATGCGGGTTGAGCGCATAGGCGCAAAGCTCAAAGCGGACCTGATCGTTGCCTTTGCCAGTCGCGCCGTGCGCTACCGCGTCGGCGCCGCATTCCTCGGCGATGCGCACGAGGTGCCGTGAAATCAGCGGGCGCGCGATCGAGGTGCCCAGAAGGTAAAGCCCCTCATAAAGCGCATTTGCGCGGAACATCGGAAACACGAAATCGCGCACGAATTCTTCGCGCACATCAACGATGTGGATATTTTCGGGCTTGATGCCCAGCAGCAGCGCTTTTGCGCGCGCCGGCTCGAGTTCCTCACCCTGCCCCAGATCGGCGGTAAAGGTTACCACCTCGCAACCGTATTCGGTCTGCAACCATTTCAGGATGATCGAGGTATCAAGGCCGCCGGAATAGGCGAGCACGACTTTCTTGGGTGCGGACATGGCGGCCTCTGCGCAAAAGGGTTCCGATTTCGGGTCGGTTTATTGGGTTTTGCGCAGGGCGGCAAGGGTGCGTGCCGGGGCGGCGGCCAGCGCCGCCCCGATCGCCGATCAGTAGGTAGCTGCCGGAGGCAGGCCGTCGCCAGTTTCGGCGGCCTCGCCCTCCACGACGCCCAATTGCGCACGCAAGAATGCGAGGGCTTCGGGTGAAAGGGTGCGCCCTTTGGCGGCGGCAAGCAGGGCTTCGGCCTCGGCAGCTTCGGCGGCCGCTTGTGCGGCAGCCGCTTGCGCCGCAGCATCAGCTGCGGCAAGTGCCGCAGCTTCGGCGGCCAGAATCTGATCTGCAAGCCCCGTGAGCGCGTCTTCATGCCCGGTGGCTTCGAGAAGCTCGGCATTGAGCGCTGCCAAATCGACGTCGTAGGTCGGCGATCCCGCTACAAGTTCGCCAATTGCCGCTTCGATTTCTTCCGGGGTGCGGCCACTATAGCCATCAAGCAATGCCTGACGTTCGGCTAGCAGCAACAGCAGCGCGGCATCGGCATCTGCGGCATCGGCCGCAGCATTGCTGGCCAAAGCCGCAATCGCCTGTGCTTCGCCAACCGCAACCCGGTAGGATTCGATCCGGCCCACCTGACTGTTGGGTGCCGCGTTTGCAAAGGCCTGGGCACTGGCGTGATAGGCATTGAGGCCCTTGAGCTCAGAGGCCATTGCCCCGGTGTCGGACTTGCCACCTCGGTTGCCGCTGTTCCCGGAATTGCCAGCAGCGCTGTTGCCGCCTTTGTTGCCGCCCTCATCGCCGTTGCCTTGTGCCCGCGTGCGTTCCTCGCGCTCGGGCCTGTTGCCCCGATCAGCGCCATTGTCGCCCTTGGCCTCGCTTTTTTCGTTCTTGGCAAATGCTGGCCCAGCGCCAAAACCAGCGCCGGGCAGCGCGGGAATCATGGTGAGTGCCGCAACTGCGGCGATGATCGAAAATTTGGCGAAGACAGGCTTCATTACGAACCCTCCTTTAGGTTTTCAGGTTTTCATCAGGCGGTGCGACCGCTCGGCGTCTTGGATGCAGCATATCTAGGGCAGAACTGTGGCACGGGGCACCCATTCAAATCATGATGGGCGAAGAACCGCCGCACGCTGGCCGCTTGACAGTCGGGCACGAAACTGGCGCAAGGGTCACACCAGACAGGATTGCGCCATGCCCCGTTTTTCAGATGAAGCCCTTGCTGCGACCGTCGCGCTGCGCGCGGTGTTTGAACCGACGCCACTGCAGCGCAACACCCATTTGTCAGCGCGCTACGGCGCTGAAATCTGGCTCAAGCGTGAAGATCTCGCGCCAGTGCGAAGCTACAAGTTGCGCGGCGCCTTCAACGCGATGCGCAAGGTGCGCGCGACAGACCCCGCGCAGGGGCATTTTGTCTGCGCTTCGGCGGGCAACCATGCGCAGGGCGTGGCATATGCCTGCCGCTATTTCGGGGTGCGCGGCACCATCTTCATGCCGGTCACCACCCCGCAGCAGAAAATCGACAAGACCCGGGCCTTTGGCGGTGACGCCATCGAGATCGTGCTTACGGGCGACTATTTCGACCAGACACTTGCCGCAAGCCAGCGCTTCTGCGCCGACGCCGGCGCGCATTATCTATCGCCGTTCGATGATGCGGACGTGATCGAAGGGCAGGCTTCGGTGGGGGTAGAATTGCTCGACCAACTTGGCCGCGCGCCCGATCTGGTGATCTTGCCGGTCGGCGGGGGCGGGCTGGCCGCCGGGGTGACAGGGTACTTGCGCGAGGTTGCGCCCGATGTCGATTTCCGCTTTGTCGAACCTTTGGGCGGGGCAAGCTTTGCCGCCGCTCTGGCGGCGGGTGCGCCGGTGACGCTCAAGAAGGTCAACAGTTTCGTCGATGGCGCCGCCGTCGCGCGGGTCGGTGAACTGCCGTTTTCGCGACTTGCGTGGGTGCGCCCCGATCAGGTGCTGCTTGTCCCCGAAGATCGCATCTGCATCACCATGCTGGAAATGCTCAACGTCGAGGGCATCGTGCTTGAACCAGCCGGCGCACTTTCGGTTGATGTTTTGCCCGAACTTGCGGCAGAAATTGCTGGCAAAACCGTGGTTTGCGTGACCTCTGGCGGGAACTTTGATTTCGAGCGGTTGCCCGAAGTGAAAGAGCGCGCGCAGCGTTTTGCCGGGCTGAAGAAATACTTCATTCTGCGCATGCCGCAGCGCCCCGGCGCGTTGCGCGAGTTTCTGGCCCTGCTTGGCCCCGACGATGACATTGCCCGCTTCGAGTATCTCAAGAAATCGGCGCGCAACTTTGGCTCGGTGCTGATCGGCATCGAAACCAAATCCGCCGCCAACTTCGCCACGCTGACGCAGCAACTCGAACAGGGTGGTTTCAGCTACCGAGACATCACCGACGATGAGTCGTTGGCCGAGTTTCTGATTTAGGCAACGCGGCTGCCGCAAGGCGCGCAAAACTCGCCCACCCGCGCCATGAACGCCTTTTTCGAGTCGCCATAAATGGCGATCACTTCCGCAACGTCTACTTCTGTGCCATGCCCTGCGGCTGCCTTGCGCTCCCCTTCCTGACAGGCGGCGCCGAAGGCAACAAAGCCGAGATTCCATGCACTGCCCTTGAGGAAATGCAGGGCATCTTCAAGCGATTCGGGCTTTGTGCCGAGCCGCATCACCACGGCTTCGACCTCATCAAGAAACAGCTCAAGCACCTCCGCAAAGCCGTCTTCGCCGATCTCGTCGCGCAATTCCGTTATGCGTGCCCAGTCAATCATCGCAATCTCCACCAACCTTATCCTTCACCGCCTGCAACGCTAGTCGCCAGACCTTGCCGAATACTTAAGCAGAGAAATTGCACGAAGTTCACCGCGCGTTAAGTGCCGCAGGGGTAGCGTCGACGCGTTGCAGAGTTTTGGGTGATTTCTTGCCGCAAACGCCGAACAGTGCGCCCCACCCACCGGGCACCGCGCCGGAGGCCCGGGGGCGCCGGGTTCTGGTTGTCGACGACAGCCGGATGCAGCGCCGCATTCTGGCGGCACAATTGGCGCGGGCGGGGTACACGGTGCTAGAGGCCGCGACCGGCGAAGAAGCGTTGCAAATTTGCGCCAGCGGCCAGGTCGATCTGATCCTTTCAGACTGGGTCATGCCCGGTATGTCGGGCCTTGATTTCTGCCGCGCCTTTCGCGCCATGCCGCGCGACGGTTATGGCTATTTCATCCTGCTCACTTCCAAGACCGAAAAAGGCGAGGTGGCGCAGGGCCTGCAAAGCGGCGCCGACGATTTTCTTGCCAAACCCGTCAACGGTGATGAACTTCGTGCACGGCTGGCGGCTGGCGAGCGCATCTTGCGCATGGAGGCGGAGCTCAAGGCCAAGAACCGTTTGGTCAGCGCCACGCTTGACGAATTGCAGCGCGTCTACGATTCAGTCGATCGCGACCTGTGCGAAGCGCAAAAACTGCAGCAAAGTCTACTGAAAGAACGACACCGCAGCTTTGGCAGTGCCGAAGTTTCGCTGCTGCTGCGCCCGTCAGGCCATGTCGGCGGCGATCTGGTCGGGTTTTTCCCGATCAATGCGCGGCGCGTCGGCCTGTTTGGTATCGACGTTTCAGGCCACGGAATAACCTCGGCTCTGATGACGGCACGGCTGGCAGGCTACCTTTCTGGCTCGTCTCCTGAACAGAATATCGCGCTTGTTCAGACCGAATACGGTATTTATGACGCCCGGCCGCCGCATGAGCTTGCCGCTTATCTGAACGCTCTCGTACTCGAGGAAATGCAGACCGAAAGCTATTTCACGCTGATCTACGCCGATGTTGACCTGATCAGCGGCAAGGCTGAATTGGTGCAAGCGGGGCACCCGCACCCGGCGGTGCAGCGCGCCCGTGGCTCGGTCGAGCATCTGGGCCGGGGTGGCTTGCCCATCGGGCTGATCGAAGGTGCCGAGTATGAGAGTTTTTCGACCACGCTTTGCCCCGGCGACCGCCTCTTTCTGATGTCGGATGGCGTGACCGAGGCCGAAGACCAGCGCGGCGCGCTGCTTGGCGAAACGGGCTTGCGCGATATCATGATGCGCAATGCGACGCTGCGCGGCGAGGCGTTTTTGGAAACCCTGATGTGGGATCTGGCCGAGTTCGCGGGGAGCGAGTTGGCCGACGACGTCTCGGCGGTGTTGTTTGAGTTTGATGGCGCCAAGGAAAATGTGGGTTAAGCCGCATTCCGAAAACTGTTGCGCGATCTTCGGATAAAATGCGCGTAAGAACATAGTGCTAGAGCGGTGTCATCTGCAGCAGACACGCCTGCCGCGTCAGTCAGACCCGCCCAAGCGCCACTTGCACAAAGTGCCGATCACCGGCGTTGCCGAGTATTGTTGCTGCGGCGGTTGCGTTCAGCCAGACCGCGCGGTGGCTTGGCTCGCTCGGCTGCGCCAGACGTCGGGTGGGGCGGGCAAGGTAGACGGCGCAGATTTTTTCTGCCCAGCGGTCGTATTCGGGCATGTAGGCAAATCGGCGGAAGGCGCCGATACGGCGCGGCGCGGCAATTCCCCAGCCGGTTTCCTCGAAGACCTCGCGATGCAGCGCAGCGAGTGGGCTTTCGCCTGGGTCGATGCCGCCGCCGGGCAATTGATACTCGGCGCGAGGCTCGGCCTGATGGGTCAACAAAATGCGCTCGCCAAGCAGCAGCACCGCATAGGCGCCTGCTCGCAATCGATAGATTTGCCCCCGCCGCACCGGCTCTCCAAATCTGCGGATCATGGATTTCCCCTTGGCAGCGCTGCGCCAGTGCCCATATAGGCGCGGTATGCCAGCCCTTGGCCTGCAATGAAACCCCCGAGGCCCACATGATCACGCAATCGCCAACCGAATGGGATGATACCGTCCTGCCCTTTCAGCTTGACCACGCCGATGTGCGCGGTCGCGTGGCGCGGCTTGATGGCGTGTTGCAGGCGGTGCTGGCGCAGCATGCCTACCCGCCCGCGATCGAGGCACTGGTGGCCGAAGCGGTGCTGCTGACCGCGCTGATCGGGCAGGCCATCAAATTGCGCTGGAAGCTCAGCCTGCAAATCCGCGGTAAAGGCCCGATCCGCATCATCGCCACCGACTATTACGGCCCCGGCGCCGCGGGTGAACCCGCGCGCATTCGCGGCTGGGCAAGCTATGATGCCGAAAGGCTCGACCCCGCAGCAGATCCTTTCAGCCAGATCGGCGAAGGCTACTTTGCCGTGCTGATAGATCAGGGCACCGGCACCGCGCCCTACAACGGCATCACCTCGCTTGCCGGTGGTTCGCTGGCCAGTTGCGCCGAAGCCTATTTCGCGCAGTCTGAACAGTTGCCCACCCGCTTTGCGCTGTCGTTCGGCCAGTCGCAATTGCCGGGGCAGGGGCCACGCTGGCGTGCGGGGGGCGTGATGGTGCAACATATGCCCGAAGCCTCGCCTTTCGTGACCATGCCCGAGGACAAGGCGTTGCACGAAAGCACGCCGGGCGAGAACTGGTCGCGCGTGGGTATTTTGCTCGACACCGTCGAGGCGCTGGAGCTGATCGGCCCGACAGTCTCGCCGACCGACCTCTTGTTGCGGCTGTTTCATGAAGAGCGTCCGCGTGTTTTCCCGGCGCAACAGGTGCGCTTTGGCTGCACCTGTTCGCCCGACAAGGTGCGCCAGACGCTGTCGATCTATTCGGCCAAGGACATCCGCACAATGACGACGCCCGAGGGCACCGTCACCGCCGATTGCCAGTTTTGCGGGGCGCATTATCGCTTCAACCCGGCCTCGCTCGGGTTTGAAGCTACTGAGGCCGAAGATGGCTCGCCGCTGCCGGGGGCGGCGCATGGCTGATGCCTTTGCGCCCCTGCGCGCGGCACTTTTGCGGCCGGGGCGGCCTTCGTCAGACTTCGATTTGAACCCCGGTACGGTCTTGCCAGAGGGGCGCGCTTTGCGCCCCGCCGGGGTGTTGATCGGGATCGAGGAAGGGCCGTGGGGCCTTCAGGTGCTGCTGACAAAACGCGCCTCGCACCTGCGCAACCACCCCGGCCAGATCGCTTTTCCGGGGGGCAAGGTTGATGCCACCGATGCCGATGCCGCCGCCGCCGCCTTGCGCGAGGCCGAAGAAGAGGTCGGGTTGCCGCGTGGCAATGTGGCACTGCTGGGCGCGATGGATGCGCATGAAACGGTCACCGGGTTTCTGATCACGCCGGTGGTCGGGCGGATCGTGTCGCCGTTTACCCCGCGCCCCGAGCCGGGCGAAGTTGAAGAGATTTTTTCGGTGCCGCTGGCGCATTTTGCCGACCCTGCAAACTTTCGCGTTGAAGGGCGACCTTGGCGGGGGCAGATTCGGCACTATTACGTGGTGCCGTATGGCCCTTACTATGTCTGGGGTGCGACCGCGCGTATTCTGCGCGCATTGGCAGACAGGATGGCGGGGTGATGCAAGCTTCCGGGGTTTGGCTGCGCGAGCCAGGGCTGCAAGCCGTTCTGGCGATGCTAGAGGGTGGCGGGCACCGAGCGTTGATCGTAGGCGGGGCGGTACGCAATGCGCTTTTGGGGCAGGCGGTTGCTGACATCGACATTGCCACCGATGCGCGGCCCCAGCGGGTGCAGGAACTGTGCGAAGCAACGGGGTTGCGCGCGGTGCCAACCGGTATTGACCATGGCACCATTACCGTTGTCGTGGCTGGCGTGGGGCACGAGGTCACCACGTTTCGCCGCGATGTCGAAACCTTTGGCCGCCATGCGGTCGTGGCCTATGCCGACACCATTGATGAAGACGCAGCGCGGCGCGACTTTACCATGAACGCTCTTTATGCCGACGCGGGCGGCACGGTCGTCGACCCTCTGGGCGAGGGGCTTGCCGATCTTGCGGCGCGGCGTGTGCGATTTGTCGGGGCGCCGCAAGACCGCATCCATGAAGACTATTTGCGCATCCTGCGCTTCTTTCGCTTTACCGCCTGGTACGGCGCGCCCGAAGCCGGGCCCGATGCCGACGCGCTTGCCGCCTGCGCCGAGCACGCCCAAGGCATCGAAAGCCTGTCACGCGAAAGGGTCGGCGCCGAGATGCGCAAGCTGCTCTCGGCCCCCGACCCCGCGCCCGTGCTGGCTGCAATGCAGGCTGCGGGCGTTCTGGCGCATGTGTTGCCGGGGGCCGATGCCCGCGCGCTCGCGGTGTTGGTGCACCTTGAGGCGGGCAGGCCGCCAGACTGGCGGCGGCGGCTGGCGGTGCTTGGTGGCGAAGGGGTGGCAGAGTCACTTCGCCTTGCGCGCGCCGATGCCCGCGTGCTTGCATCGCTGCGCGAAGCGGTGTCTGGCCCTGCACCTGTGTCGGAACTGGGTTACAGGTTCGGGGCCGACGTTGGCGCAAGCGCGGTGCTGGCGCGCGCCGCCTTGCTGGGCATGGCCCTACCCGCGAATTGGCAGGCCGACGTTGCGAAGGGCGCGGTCGCCAAGTTTCCGCTATGTGCCGCCGATCTGGCGCCGCACTACGCCGGCCCGGCCCTCGGCGCGAGGATGAAAGAGCTTGAGGCGCGCTGGGTGGCCTCGGCCTTTACCCTTGGCCGCGATGCGCTGTTGGCCTGAACGCGGGTTTTACTACCGCTTGAAGCGGCCTATATGGGGCGCATGAGCAAGCCCGGATTTTCCCCGATGATCGACGCATTCCGCCCCGCCGATGGCGACCCGCCGCGACGGCTGTTTGCCTTCATGCGCTGGTCGCTGAAGGGCGCGTGGCCAGCGCTTTGGGTGTCGGGCGGTCTGTCAGCGGCGGCCGGAACGCTTGAGGTGGTTTCGGCGATGCTGCTTGGCTGGGTGATCGACGCGGCGCTTGCAGCAGAACCGGGGCGCCTTTTCGCCGATAACTGGCCGCTGATCGCCGGGTTTGCTGCGTTCTATCTGGTCTTTCGCCCATTGGTCTTTGGCCTTTCGTCACTGTCGGCCAACGTTGTCGTGGCGCCCAATGTGCTGCCGCTGGTGCTGTCGCGCCTGCACCGCTGGACCATGGGCCACGCGGTCACATTTTTTGACAACGATTTTGCCGGTCGTATCGCGCAAAAACAGATGCAGACAGCGCGGGCGGTCACGGATGTTGCAACCGAAATCATCAACACGGTGTTTTTCGCGCTGGCCTCGATCATTGCCTCGGCCGCGTTCTTGCTGGTGATAGATGGCTGGGCGGCGGTGGGTCTGACGCTGTGGCTGCTATCCTATCTCGGGCTGATCCGCTGGTTTTTGCCACGGGTGCGCGGGCGTTCCGCCGCGCGCGCCTCGGCGCGGGCAATGGTCACCGGGCAGGTGGTCGATACGATCACCAATATCAAGACCGTGAAACTGTTTGCCCATGCAGCGCATGAAGACCGCGCTGCACTGGCGGCGATGGCGGGGTTTCGCGAACGCGCGCTCGATTTCGGCGTGGTCTCGGCATGGTTCCGCTTTGCGCTGATGACGCTGGCGGGGGCGCTGCCGGTGCTGTTGGTCGGTGGCACACTGATTCTATGGCAAAACGGCGGGGCGAGCGCAGGCGACATTGCCGCCTCGGGCGCCATATCCATCCGCATCGCACAGATGACCGGCTGGGTCAGCATGTCACTGATGGGCATCTGGGGCGCGGTTGGCGAGGTTGAGGACGGCATGAAAACCCTTACGCCGCCGCACTCTCTGACCGACGCACCTGATGCCTTGGACCTGCCACGGGTGGCGGGCGAGGTGAAGTTTGAGGGTGTGCACTTTGCCTATGGACGTACCACAGGCGGGGTCGAGGGCATCGACCTGACGATCCGCCCCGGCGAGCGGGTGGGCATTGTCGGCGCATCGGGGGCAGGAAAATCGACACTCGTGGCGCTTTTGCTCAGGCTTTACGATGTCGAAGGCGGGCGGGTGCTGATTGACGGGCAAGATATCCGCACCGTCACGCAGGAAAGTTTGCGGCGCCAGATCGGCATGGTCACGCAGGAAACCGCCATGTTCAACCGTAGCGCACATGAGAACATTCTCTACGGCCGCCCCGATGCCTCGATGGCCGAGGTCGAGGCCGCGGCAGGCGCCGCCGAGGCGCATGATTTCATTCTAGGCCTGCAAGACCACCTCGGCCGCAAAGGCTATGACGCCGCCTTGGGCGAGCGCGGAGTCAAGCTGTCGGGCGGGCAACGGCAACGCATTGCACTTGCCCGCGCGTTCCTGAAAGACGCGCCGATACTGGTGCTGGACGAGGCGACAAGCGCGCTGGACAGCGAGGTAGAGGCGGCAATTCAGAACGCGTTGGCGCGCGTGATGCAGGGCAAGACCGTGTTGGCAATCGCGCACCGGCTTTCGACCATTCAGCAGATGGACCGGATCGTGGTGCTTGAGGCCGGGCGCATCGTGGAAATCGGCACCCACGCCGAATTGCTGGCGCGGCGAGGCCTTTACGCGCGCTATTGGCACCGCCAGTCGGGTGGGTTCATCGGCACCGAGGCTGCCGAATGAGGCTGACGATTGCGCGGCTGGGCCACCTTGGCGATGCGCTGGCCGAGGGGCCGGGCGGCACGGTCTTTGTGCCACGCGCGCTGCCGGGTGAAGTGGTTGAGGGCGAGGTGGCGGCGGGGCGCATGGCCGCGCTCGCGATCATCACCCCCAGCCCTGATCGCGTGTGCCCGTCCTGCCCGCACTACCGCGCCTGTGGCGGCTGCGATCTGCAACACGCCTCGGATGCCTTCGTGGCGGGCTGGAAGGTCGATGTCGTGCGTTCTGCACTTGCCGGGCAAGGTCTGGCTGCGCCGGTTCGCGCAGTGCATACATCGCCCCCCGCATCGCGCCGCCGCGCGACACTCGCCGGGCGGCGCACCAAGGCCGGGGCGCTTGTTGGCTTTCACGCCCGCGCCTCGGGCACCGTGGTCGAGGTGGCGCAGTGCGCGGTGCTGTGCCCCGAACTGCTGGCGGTTCTGCCCTGCCTGCAAGCGGCGACTGTTCTGGGCGCCAGCCGCAAGGCAGAGGTCGCCTATACGCTGAGCCTTTCCGATGCCGGGGTCGATGTGGCGGCAACGGGCGGCAAAGATGCCGACGCCACCTTGCTGCAGGCCATTGCACAACTGGCCGAGGCGCATGACCTTGCACGGCTGGTCTGGAACGGCACCCCCGTGGCTGGCCGCCGCCCGGCGCAGCAAAGCTTTGGCCCCGCGCGGGTGGTACCGCCGCCCGGCGCCTTCTTGCAGGCCACGCGCGAAGGCGAAGCGGCGCTTCTGGCGGGGGTGCGCGAGGCGGTGAATGGCGCTTCGCGGCTGGCCGACCTTTTCGCGGGCTGCGGCACCTTTGCGCTGCCCTTGGCAATGCAGGCCGAAGTGCACGCGGTAGAGGGCGACGCCACGATGGTCTCGGCACTGCTTGCCGGTGCGCGCGGCGCGGGCGGCCTGAAGCGCGTCAGCGCTGAGGCGCGCGATCTCTTCCGCCGCCCGCTTTTGCCTGACGAGCTGGCCCGTTTTGACGCCGTTGTGCTCGACCCGCCACGGGCGGGCGCCGAGGCGCAGGTTGCCATGCTGGCGCAATCGGGCGTGCGCACTTTGGCCTATGTCTCGTGCAATCCGGTCACCTTCGCGCGCGATGCCCGCATGCTTTTGGGCGCGGGTTTCGCGCTTGATTGGCTCGATGTCGTCGATCAATTCCGCTGGTCGGCGCATGTCGAGCTGGTGGCGCGGTTCAGCAAGACCCCGCCGCAGCGCTGAAGCGCCGCATTCGGGGTGCTAGGCAGAGGCCGCATTTTCGGGTATGAAGCCGCAAAAGGCGCGCAAAGCGCGTGGCAGATACGGGCAGTAGCATGCATTCACGCCGTTCCATCCTTGGTCTTTCGCTGGCCTCGCTTTTTGCGGCGCGAGGCGCGGGCGCGCAGGCGTCAAAGTTTCGCGGCTATGACGGCCCGCCGATCACCCAGCTTCAGGTGTTCAAGGCCGAGCGCAAGCTCTACCTGATTTCGGGGCAAGAGGTGGTCAAGACCTACCGCATCGCGCTGGGCGGCAACACCGAGGGCCGCAAGCAATGGGAAGGCGACGGGCGCACCCCCGAAGGCGCCTACATGATCGACTTTCGCAACGCCAACAGCGCCTTTCATCTGAGCCTGCGGATTTCCTATCCGAACGAACAGGACGTGGCGCAGGCCAAGGCCATGGGGCGCAAGCCCGGCGGCGACATTTTTATTCATGGTGGCGGTGGCGGGGCGATTTTGCCGTGGTTCCGCCGCGACTGGACGGCTGGCTGCATTGCCTTGAAGGACCGCGAGATCGAACAGGTATTTGCGATGGTGCGTGTCGGCACCCCGATTTTCCTCTTCGCCTGAGCCGGGCCAGACGTTTCGGAATGCGCTTTATCCTCCGGTGACCAGCGTCCACCAGATCTTGCCCGACGGTTCCTGATACCATGCGATCCCGAGCGCGCGGGCCTCGGGGTTCATCACCACGTCGCGGGTATCGGGCACGGCCATCCACGCCGACAGGGTTTCGGTTTCGGTCTCGTAGGTCTCCGAGATGTTTTCACCCAGCACCTTGCCCGCATACCCGGCGCGCTGCCCACGGTCGAGCGGGGATGAGCCGTCTGACCCGAAGTGCCACGGGCGGTTCTGCACCGCCATGTCGCGTGAATGGGTGGCGGCGGCGGCGTTAAGCTCGGGGCTGAGAGCCAGTGCAGCGGCGCCAGCGGCGGCGCGCAGCGCGTTGACGGAATCGAGAATGCCGAAGGTGATGCGCGAGGTGTCCGAGGCGCTGATCTTGTAAAGCTGCGGCAGCGGTTTGCCGTCGGGGCCAAGCAATGGCGGCTCGGCCGCGCAGGCAGCGAGCGCCAGCACCGACAGGAAGAGCAGGCCTTTGGAAAGGTTCATCTTGGGCATCCGTTCAATTTCAGAGCGCAGCATTACCGCTTTGCAGGGCCAAGGGCAAACGCAACTCTGCGTGAAACCGCCGAGTGACGGGAGTTTGATTTGCGCCCGGCGGAATGTCGCAATATGTAGCTGCCGTTGCCTGCGGGTTTTTGCCGTGGCAGTCAGGAGCTGATGTATGTCGAACGATCGTTTCACCACCCCCAGCCGCCGCGGCTTTCTGGGCGGCGCCGCGTTGATCGGCGCGGGGCTTGCCACCCCCGCGCTGGCGCAGACCGCCTTTGACGCGGGCGAGGTGCATGAAGACACCGCTTACACCAACATGCGGCGCAACATCTCATCGTTCCGTACGCTCGACTGGCAACCGTATTTTTCCAACACCAGGAACGGTGCGATTCTGGTCGATATCACCTCGCGGGCGCTGCACTTCTGGTCTGAGGACCTGAGCACCTACAGGCTGTTCCCGACCTCGGTTCCAGCCAGCGAAGACCTTACCCGGCGCGGTCGCACCGAAGTGGTACGCAAGGTGGTTGGCCCGACATGGGCGCCGACCCCGGCAATGAAGATCCGTAACCCGGAATGGCCCGATTTCGTGCCTGCCGGACCGGACAATCCGCTCGGCACGCACGCGCTTTATCTGAGCTGGCAGTATTACCGCATTCACGGCACGCATGACACGCGCAAAATCGGGCGCAAGTCTTCAAACGGCTGCATCGGGCTTTACAACGAGCATATCGAGCAGTTGTTCGAGCTGACCAAGAACGGTACGCAGGTGCTGCTGATCTGAGGGCGTGTTAACACGCGTGTTAATGCCGCCAAGGCATTGGAATCACGCATGATAACATGAAACGTTAACCTGGTAGAAAGGTTTGCGTGGGTGCTGCCGGGTCAGCCGATCCAGCCTGCAAGGTTGTTTGAAACCACCTCCATCAGCGCAGAAATATGCGCGTCATCGTCATTGAGGCAGGGAATATAGGTGAAGCTTTCACCCCCCGCCGCCTCGAAGGCATGACGGATTTCGCCCTTGATCTCTTCCAGCGTCTCGATGCAATCGGCGGCGAAGGCGGGTGAGATGACCGCGATATTCTTTTTGCCCGCGTGTGCCAGTGCCGCGACATGCTTGACCGTGTAGGGCTTCAGCCACTCTTCGCGCCCGAACACCGACTGAAAGCTGGTGTCGATGCTGCCCGGTGCCCAGCCAAGCCGTTCGCGCAGCAGGCGCGAGGTCTTCTGACACTGGCAGTGGTAGGGGTCGCCCTCCAGCAAATAGCGCTTGGGCATGCCGTGGTAACTGGCCACCAGCACATCGGGGCGGCGGTCAAGCGCGCTGTAGGCACGTTCGACCGATTGCGCCAGCGCGTCGATATAGCTTGGCCGCTCGAAATATTCCGCCGCAACCCGCGCCGTTGGCTGGCGCTTCACCGCCATCAGCGCCTTGAAAAATGCGTCGTTGGCGGTGGCCGAGGTGGCGCCCGCGTAGTGCGGGTAAAGCGGCAGGAACAGGATCTTTTCGCAGCCATCGGCCACCATCCGTTCAACCACAGAGCGCGTCGAGGGGTTGCCATAGCGCATGCAGAATTCAATCTGCACCGCCTCGCCATAGGCGGCGCTGGCGGCCGCGCGCAGCTTGGCCACCTGTTGCTTTGTGATCGTCATCAGTGGGCTTTCATTCGCCTCGGTGTTCCAGATCAGCTTGTAATTGGCGCCTGAGGTGAAAGGCCGCTTGCTCAGGATGATCAGTTGCAGCAGCGGCTGCCATTTCCAGTTCGGAATGTCGATCACCCGCTTGTCCGAAAGGAACTCGCCCAGGTAGCGTCGCATCGACCAATAGTCGGTGGCGTCCGGCGTGCCAAGATTGGCCACCAGCACGCCGATCTTTGCGCGCTTGACGGGCGGGTGGTCGGCGGGGGCGTGGGCAAGGCGGCCTTCGCCGGGGCGGATCGTGGCGCTGGTCATGGTGGTCCCTTCTGCTTTGCCCCCAGATAGCGGACCAAGGGCGGGCGTCAATCCTTGCGGGGTGGAATGGCAGCCAGCACGGCGGCAAGGCTGTGTGTGGCCGAACCGGGGCGCAGCGGCTTTTGCTGGCTTTCGTGTGGCGCCCAGCCGGTGAGGTAGATCAGCTCGAAGGTGGCGGTGATGCGGCCGTTGCCGTCACCGAAGGTCTCATCGTAAAGCCGCGCGGCCTGTGCAAAAAGCGCGCGTGGGCTGGGCGTGTGGCGGCGTGCGGCCAGCGCGTTGCCCTCGCCCATGGCGCGCAGGTCGGCCATCAGGTGCGCCATGTCGCGGTAACTGACCGGGCGGGCGGCGACATCGGCCACCGGAAGCGCAAAGCCCGCGCGCTGCAAAAGGCCACCAAGGTCGCGAATCTCGGCCATCGGCAGCACGCGCGGGCTGAGGCCGCCGGTCAGCTTAGCCTCGGCCTCGGCCAGCACCGCGCGCAATTCGACCAGCGTCTGGCCGCCGAACATCACCGCCAGCATCAGCCCGTCGGGCGCCAGCGCGCGGCGACATTGCACCAGTTGCCCGACCGGGTCATTCGCCCAGTGCAGTGCCAGCGCGTGAACCACCAGATCATGCGCGCCGGGGGCAAGGTCGAGCACCTCGGCATCGGGCACGAATTTGGCGTGCGGCAATATTTCCGCCCAGGGCGCGGGAAAACCTGTCACCACGGCGGGTGCTGTAAACCTTCTGTTAACCTCGTTGAGCCTCTCCTCAATTTCGGCGGCGGCGTCAGCGTGCAAGAACAGCGCGGGGCCAGCGGCCAGGGCGCGGGCGCGGTTGCGCAGCAGTGCGGCGCGATCGGTGAGGAGGGGTGGCGTGGTCATGGTGCGCGAGTTTACGGGGCTTCGGCGCGCGGCGCTAGGGGCGCTGCACCTGATGTTTCCACCGCGCTGCATCGCCTGCGGCGAGGGCGTCGGCACGGACTTCGGGCTTTGCGGCACCTGCTGGCGCGACACGCCCTTTGCCACCGGGCTGGTGTGCGACAAATGCGGCGCGCCGCTGCCGGGGGTTGACGAGGGCACGCCCGAGTTTTGCGATGACTGCCTGACACTGGCGCGACCGTGGCAGCGTGGCCGCGCGGCGCTGATCTACAAAGACACGGCGCGGCGCATGGTCTTGGCCCTCAAACATGGTGACCGGCTTGACCTTTTGCGCCCGCTGGCAGGCTGGATGGGCCGCGCGGCGAGCCCCATTCTCGCCCCCGGCATGTTGGTGGCGCCGGTGCCGCTGCACCGGTTGCGCCTGATCAAGCGGCGCTACAACCAGTCGGCGCTGCTATCGGGCGCGGTGGCAAAATCGGCAGGGTTGGCGCACGCACCTGACCTCTTGCAGCGCACCCGCGCCACGCCCACGCAAGAGGGGCTGCACCGCGATGCGCGCTTTGCCAACCTTGCCGGGGCGGTGCGGGTGAACCCGCGCCGGGCAGTGCTGCTGGCCGGGCGCCATGTGCTGCTGGTCGATGATGTGATGACCTCGGGCGCCACCTTTGCCGCCTGCGCCGATGCCTGCCTTGCCGCAGGCGCCGAAAACGTTTCCGTGCTGGCTCTGGCGCGCGTTGCGAAGGATACCTAAATCCCGCATAGTCGCAGCCAAGAGAAGGATTTACCCATGCAGCGCGTTGAGATCTATACTACCCGGTCCTGCCCCTACTGCCATGCCGCCAAAGCACTTTTGACCCGCAAGGGCGTGAAGTTCGAAGAAACCGATGTGGGCGCCGACCCCAATCTGAGGGTAGCGATGACCAAGCGCGCGGGCGGCAAACGCTCGGTGCCGCAGATCTTCATTGGTGGCCAGCATGTGGGCGGCTGTGATGATATCCATGCGCTCGACCACCTTGGCAAACTTGACAAACTGCTGGCGGGCTAGGGCGTGAAGGCCGCGCTGATCCAGCTATCGGTCGGCGATGACCCGGCAGCGAATCTGCCGGTGACACTGGGCTTTGTGCGCGAAGCGAAAGCGGCGGGGGCGGGTTTTGTGCTGACACCCGAGGCCACGAATATTCTCAGTTCTGATCGCGCGCATCAGCGTGCCGTGCTGCACCCCGAGAAAACCGACCCCACGCTGGCCGCCCTGCGCGCCGAGGCGGCGGCGGCCGGGGTCTGGCTGCTGATTGGCTCTCTGGCGCTGAAGACCGGCGAGGCCGATGGCCGCTTTGCCAACCGCAGCTTTCTGATTGCGCCCGATGGCGCCATTGCAGCGCGCTATGACAAGATTCACATGTTCGACGTCGATGTGAACGAAACGGAGCGCTACCGCGAATCAGAAGGCTACCGCCCCGGCACGGTTGCGGTGGTGGCGCCCACGCCATTTGCACGGCTGGGTCTGTCGGTCTGCTACGATCTGCGCTTTCCCTATCTTTACCGCGCGTTGGCCCATGCCGGGGCCGAGGTGCTGACGGTACCGGCCGCCTTCAACGACACCACCGGGGCCGCGCATTGGGAGCCGCTTTTGCGCGCCCGTGCCATTGAAAACGGCGCCTGGGTGCTGGCGCCCGCACAATGCGGCAGCCACGCCGCGCATGGCGGGCGGCCAAGGCGCACCCATGGCCACAGCCTTGCCGTGGCGCCCTGGGGTGAGGTGCTGGCAGATGGCGGTACCGAGCCTGGGGTAAGCTTTGTCACCCTTGATCTGGCCGAAGTCGCCCGCGCCCGCGCCCGCGTGCCCTCATTGGCCCACGACCGGCGGTTTGAGGTGCACAAGCTATGAACGACGTCACCGACACCCTTGCCGCCGCCCTTTTTTCAGAAGTCTTCATGACCGACCAGTTGGCGCGTGGCAGGGTTTCGCGGGCGCTGCCCAAGGGCATGGAAATTTCGCATTTCTCGGTATTGAACCATCTTGCCCACAACCCCGAGGAACGCACCCCGGCGCAACTGGCCGCGACCTTTCATGTCACGCGCGGCGCCATGACCAACACGCTGACCAAGCTGGTCTGGGCGGGGCATGTGCATATTCGCCCCGATTGGGATGACGCGCGGCGCAAATTCGTGTCGATCAGCCCGGCGGGGCGCGCTGCGCGAGATGCCGCAGTGGCAGCCTTCATGCCGGTGATTACCGACCTTGTGCGCGGCATCGGCCCCGACAAGGTGCGCGCCGTACTGCCGGTTCTGCGCGAATTGCGCGCGCGGCTGGAAGAGCCGGTCTGACGCTTTCGCGTCAGGCCAACCAAGTGCCAATCTGACGCTTTCGCGTCAGATCAGCCCGGCGTGGCGCATGGCGGCGTCGATTGCGGCCTTGGTGGCGGGCAGCAGGGTGGTCAGTGGCAACCGCACCGTCTCGCCGCAAAGCCCAAGCTTCGAAAGCGCATATTTTGCCCCTGCCAGCCCCGGCTCGATGAAGATCGCGGTATGCAGCGGCATCAGCTTGTCCTGATACTCCAGAGCCTTGGCGTAGTCGCCCGCCAACATGGCAACCTGAAATTCGGCGCAAAGCCGGGGTGCCACATTTGCAGTCACCGAAATGCACCCCACCCCGCCATGCGCGTTGAAGCCAAGCGCAGAGGCATCTTCGCCCGAAAGCTGGATAAAATCAGGCCCGCAGGTCTGGCGTTGCAGGCTTACGCGCTCAATTTTGCCGGTGGCGTCTTTCACCCCAACGATGCGGGGCAGCTTTGCCAATTCACCCATCGTCTCGGGCGTCATGTCGATGACCGAGCGACCGGGGATGTTGTAGATGATGATCGGCAGCGTGCAGGCGTCGTGCATGGCGGTGAAATGCGCCACAAGCCCGCGCTGCGTGGGCTTGTTATAATAGGGCGTCACCACCAGCGCGGCGTCGGCCCCGACGGCCTGCATCTCGCGGATCAGGCCAACGGCGTGGGCCGTGGCGTTTGACCCCGCGCCCGCTATCACAGGGATGCGCCCGGCGGCGGCCTTGACCACTTCGGCCACGACCTGCACATGCTCTTCATGGCTCAGCGTCGGGCTTTCGCCGGTGGTGCCGCAAGGCACGAGCGCGTGGCTGCCCTCGGCAATGTGCCAATCCACCAGCTTCTTGAGAGCGTCCAGATCCAATGCGCCGCTCTTGGTGAACGGCGTGACCAGTGCAGGGATCGACCCTTTGAACATGACACGCTCCTTTTGGATTCGGGCAGTTGCGCCGCGATGAAATCGGCGCGGACCCTAGCCGAGCGGCGGGCGCTTGCCAAGTTTGTGTCTTGCAAGAGGCGTTCATGGCAGGCAGGAAGAAAGAAAATAAATCAAGCCGAGGCCCAATGTTCGCACGCCCCCTGTTTTTAGCCGCGTTTTTTGCCGTTTTTGCCGCCGTCGCCGGGGCACCGCAGTCTGCGAGGGCCGAAGATACACAGGCGCTGGCGCGCGCCATGGCGGCGATTGATGCAAAGGATTGGGCCAAGGCACAACTTGAAGGGGCTGCGGCAGGGCCACTCTCGCGCGATATCGTCGAATGGCACCGGCTGCGCGCGGGCGAAGGCACGTTTCCCGAATTTGTCGCGTTTGCGGCCAGAAATGCCGACTGGCCGGGTATGCCCTTTTTGCGCAAGGCAGGCGAAGCCAAGCTGGGCGGCGCCGATGCCACCGAGATCCGGGCGTGGTTCAGGCCGCTTGCGCCACAGACCGGCACCGGTGCACTGGCGCTGGTTGCGGCAGGCGGCGATGTGGCCGAGATCGTGCGCGCATGGCGCACCCTGTCGCTGACCGGGGCCGAGCACGCCGCGTTTCTTTCGGCGCATGGCCCCGCGCTGGCCGACCATCATGGCGGGCGTATGCAGATGCTGCTCGACAGCGGGCTGATAGATCAGGCGCGCAGGATGCTTGATCTGGTCAGCGCCAACACCCGCGCGGTGGCTCTGGCACGCATCGCGTTGCAGGCCAACGAAAACGGCGTCGATGCCCTGATCGCGGCAGTTCCACCCGCGATGGCGGGTTCATCAGGCCTTGCGCGTGACAGGGCGGCTTGGCGGCTGCGCAAGGGCAACCCCGATGGTGCCGCCGATCTGATGCTGGAACGGTCGGCCAGTGCCGAATCGCTTGGCACGCCCGCGCTTTGGGCGAGCATGCGCGCCCGCATTGTTCGCGACGATCTGCGCGCGGGCAACTTTAGTCGTGCCTACCGCCTTGCATCGCGCAACCGCCTGACCGCAGGCGGCGATTTTGCCGATCTGGAATGGCTCGCGGGCTATGCGGCGTTGAAGCTGGGCGACGCGCAGGCGGCACTCGGGCATTTCAAGGCGCTTGAGGCGGGGGTGAAAAGCCCGATCAGCATGGGCCGTGCCGGCTATTGGCAGGGCCGCGCGCATGAATTGGCGGGCAATGCCGAGGCGGCGCGTGCGGCCTACGCGATCGGCGCGCGCTATCAAACCTCGTATTATGGCCTGCTGGCGGCCGAGCGTGCCGGGCTGCCACCCGACCCGGCACTGGCGGGAACACAGAGCTTGCCCGATTGGCGCGGCGCCTCGTTTACCAACTCGTCGGTGTTCGGCGCGGCCGTTCTGTTGCGGGCCGCGGGCTCTGATATCCTCGCCAAGCGCTTTTTCCTGCACCTTGGCGAGAGCCTTTCGGATGATGATCTTGCGCGGCTTGCGGGCCTTATGCTGGAATGGAAAGACCCGCATCTGGCGCTGGCGATTGCCAAGGCGGTGGCTGACCGGGGCATTGAACTGGTGCCGGCCTATTACCCGCTTTCGGGGATGGAGGCGCTCGACCTCGGGATACCGCCCGACCTCTTGCTGGCGATCACCCGGCGCGAAAGCGAGTTCAACCCAAGCGTCATTTCCAGCGCGGGGGCGCGGGGCCTGATGCAGGTGATGCCCGAGACCGGGCGTGAGACGGCAGCCAAGATCGGTCTGCCATACTCGCTCGACCGTTTGCTGACCGACGGCGAATACAACTCGCGCCTTGCGTCGGCCTATATCGCGGGGCTGCGCGCCGAGTTTGGCCCGGCACTGGCGTTGGTCACCGCAGGCTACAATGCCGGGCCGGGGCGCCCGCGCCGCTGGATGGCCGAACGGGGCGACCCGCGTACCGCGTCGGTGGATGTCATTGACTGGGTCGAAATGATCCCCTTTGCCGAAACCCGCAATTACGTCATGCGGGTATCGGAAAGCGTGGCCGTCTATCGGGCGCGGCTGGCGGGGGTTTCAGGCCCGGTGAAGATGACCGACATGCTCAAGGGTCGCTAGGCCGTCAGGCCTTTTGCGCCACCACGCGCGCGCGCCAAAGCGTGAACAGGCCCGCGCCAACCACCACTACTGCGCCCACTGCCACCTCGGGGCGCAGCACTTCGTGGAACACGGTGATGCCAAGTGCCGCGATGAACACCAGTTGCAGGTAGGCAAAAGGCTGAATGGCGCTTGCCTCGGCGGCTTCATAGGCCTTGATCAGCAGCCAGTGCGCGGAAATGGCGGTCATGCAGAGCAGGCCCATCCAGCCCCAGTCGGGCGCGCTCATCGGTTGCCAGAACCAGATGCCGACCGCCGTGGCGGCCAGCGCACCGACCGTGCCGGTCCAGAAAAATGACACCGCAGCACTGTCTTTGCGCGCCACATAGCGGGTCAGCAGGCCGTAGAGCGCGAACATGAAGGCCGCGAGCAGCGGGATCAGCGCGGCGGGCGAAAACACCCTGACGCCGGGTTGCAGGATGATCAGCACGCCCACAAAACCGATGCCGATTGCCACCCACCGGCGCCAGCCCACACGCTCGCCCAGCACCGGGCCGGAGAGCGCTGCGACCAGCAGCGGGTAGCTGACAAACACCGCGTGCGTTTCGACCAGGCCAAGAATGACAAAGGCCTGCACTGTCACGATCACCTCAAAGATCAGCAGCAGCGCGCGCCCTGCCTGCACCCATGGCTGCGCGCTGCGCGCGGCGGCGCGCACACCGCCCGGCTGGCGCGCCGCCAGCGCCACCACGAACAGCGCGAAAGCCCAGTAGCGGATCATCACCACCATATAGACGTTGTAGGTGCCCGCGAGGTGGCGCGAGATGCCGTCTTGCAGCGCAAAAATCAGCGTCGCGCCGATCATCATCGCCACGCCCTTGCGGGTGTTTTGCGGGGTCATGCGGGCGTCTCCAGCAGGCCTGCGGCCATATGTCGCTTGCGGCCATATCCGGGCAGGCGCGTAACCGCAAAACCTGCCGCCTGCAAGGCGCGCCGCACATGGCCCGCCGCGGTATAGGTGGCGAATGTGCCACCCGGCGCGGTGTGGCGCGCAACCTCGGCCATCAGCTCGGGCGACCATAGCTCGGGGTTTCGGGCGGGCGCGAAGCCATCAAGAAACCACGCATCCGCGGCGCCCTGCCAGCGCGGCAGGGTTTCGCGCGCATCGCCGGTGATGACCTCGACCGTCAGCGCGCCAAGGCTGAACTGCCGCGCGCCCCCCGCCCATGCCGCAAGGAATGGCCCGGCCACAGCCAGCGCTTCGGGAAAGGCGCCAAGCGCGCGGGCGATATCGGGCGCGGCGAGCGGGAATGCCTCGAAACTGGTAAAATGCACCGGGCCGGGGCACGCACCTTCGCAGGCCAGCGCCAGCGCCAGCATGTTCAGCCCGGTGCCGAAGCCAAGCTCGGCCACGGCAAAGCCGGGCCGCAGCCGCGCGGGCAGCCCGTTGCCCGCCAGAAACACATGGCGGGTTTCGGCAAGGCCGTTTTCAATGCTGAAATAGGGGTCGTCGAACCGCGTTGAAACCGGCAGGTCGCCCGCCCGCCATTCCAGCCCGCTCTGGTCTTGGCTCTGCATCTGGACTACTCTTTTACGCCGGACAGTGGCGAAGGAGGCAGGCAATGGCAATGGCGGATGTGACCGTGCGTGGTGGCGGTGCGTTTGGTCTGGCCTGTGCGTGGGAATGCGCGCGCCGCGGTGCAAAGGTGCGTCTGGTTGAGCGCGCCCAAAGGGTTGGCAGCGGGGCGAGCGGCGGCTTGGAAGGCGCGTTATCGCCGCATGTGCCCGAAAACTGGAACCCGAAAAAGCAGTTTCAGTTCGAAAGTCTGGTGATGGCGGAGCCGTTTTGGGCTGCGGTGAACGCAACTGGCGGGGGCGACGCCGGCTATGCCCGGATCGGGCGGATCATGCCCTTGCAAGATGATGCAGCGGTGGCTCGCGCCGCGGAGCGCGCCCAAGGGGCAGCGCGGCACTGGCAGGGCAAGGCGCAGTGGCGGATTGCCAAAGCCGCCGAATTCGAGGGGTTCGTGCCGCGCTCGGGCACAGGGTTTGTGGTGCACGAAACCCTGAGCGCCCGCGCCAACCCGCGCGGTGCCGGTGCGGCGCTGGCGGCAGCCTATGCCGCGAAGGGCGGCGAAACGGTGTTTGGCGATGCGCCAGACGAAGGCGCGGTGATCTGGGCGACCGGGGTTGCAGGGCTAAGCGACTTGTCGGCCGCGTTCGGGCGCGACCTTGGCGGCGGCGTGAAAGGCCAATGTGCCTCGCTCGCCTATTCCGCCGACCATGATGCGCCGCTGATCTATGCCGAAGGCATGTATCTGGTGCCGCACGCGAACGGCACAGTGGTGGTCGGCGCCACCAGCGAACGCAGTTTCGATGCGCCCGACACCACCGACGAGCAGCTGGAAGAGCTGATCGCGCGGGCCCGAGAAGCCTGCCCGACGTTGGCGGATGCACCGGTTCTGGAGCGCTGGGCCGGGGTGCGGCCGCGCGCCGCGAGCCGGGCGCCGATGCTTGGGGCATGGCCGGGGCGGGCCGGGCATTATGTCGCCAACGGCGGCTTCAAGATCGGCTTTGGGGTGGCGCCAAAGGTGGCCGAGGTGATGGCCAATCTGGTGCTGGAAGGGCGCGACGATATTCCCGACGGGTTCCGGGTTGAGGACTGCCTTTAGGCTCTGGCTTGGGCACGCAAGGCGCTTACCAGCGCGTCAGCGCGTCTTCATCCGAGGCTTTGGCCGCAACCCAATCGCCGCCCCGCTGGGTGATTTCCTTCTTCCAGAACGGCGCGCGGGATTTGAGGTAGTCCATCAAAAACTCGGCCGCCGCGAAGGCTTCGGCGCGGTGGCGGGCGGCGGTTGCGACCATCATGATCGGTTCGCCGGGTGCAAGACGGCCGTAGCGGTGCAGCACGAGGCATTCGAGAAGCTGCCAGCGGGTGACGGCTTCTTGCGCCATGGCGCTGATCGCGGCCTCGGTCATGCCGGGGTAATGCTCGATCTCGAGCGCCAGCAGATGGCCGCTGTCATCGCGCACGCGGCCAATGAAACTGACCTCGGCGCCGATGTCACGCCGCCCCTTGGCAAAACCTGCAATTTCGGCGGCAGGGTCAAACGAGGCGGCTTGCACCTGCACGCGCATCGCCTAGCCGCCCGTCATCGGCGGGAAAAAGGCGATCTCGCGCACCCCTGCAAGGGGGGCATCGAAGCTGGCAAGTTTCTGGTCGAGCGCCACCCGCAGCGCCGAGGTATCGGCGAAGGCCGCCGCATAGCGCGGCTCGCGCGCGGCCAGTTCGGCAACAAGGGCGGCAGGGGTGGCGGCGCCGGTTTCGACCGTTTCGCGCGCCAGCCCGATGCGCTCGCGCACCCACGCGAAGTAGAGCACCTCGATCATGGCTTTGGCCCCCGCAAATAGGGCAGCGCCTTGCGGAAGTAGTCGATCCCGGTGACAAGCGTCAGCGCCGCCGCCAGCCAGATCAGCGTAAGGCCGACATCGGTGGCCAGAGAGGAACACCCCCGCGCGCCACAGCTTCGCACCGGGTCGGCAAGCCCGCGCGACACGGCATCGGCGTATTGCTCGGCGGTCAGGCCGCGTCGCGCGATGCCCTCAAGATATTCAAGCCCGGTGCCGAGAAACAGCACGGCGATGGCGACCATCTGTGTCATCGTTTTCCATTTGGCGAGCTTGGTCACCTTCAGCCGCCCTGCGTCGGCCCCCAGAAACTCGCGTAGGCCGGAAACGAACACCTCGCGGAACAGGATCACCGTTGCGGGCAGGATCAGCCACGGGTTCATGCCGGAATACCCGGTCAGAATCACCAGCGCGATGACGACCATTGCCTTGTCGGCGATTGGGTCAAGCATGGCGCCAAAACGGCTTTCCTGCTTCCACAGCCGCGCCAGATAGCCGTCAAAATAGTCGGTTATGGCGGCGGAAACGAACAGAGCCAGCGCAAACCAGTCGGCCCAGGGGCGGTGAAAATAGAGAAACATCACCGCCACACCGGGCGCGGCAATCAGGCGGCCAACCGTCAGCACGTTGGGCAGATTGAGTTTCATTGTTGATGGATAGCCTATTCAGGGCGGGCTGGGGAAGGGGAAATGGCGCGCGGCGCGGGGCAAGAATGCGTGGCACGCCGCCGCCCGCCAGCGACGGCGCCGCAAGGGCATGCGGACCATTGACCCGCAGCCCCGCCGGGTTTGGCCAAACTGTGTCAGGCCCGGTTGCGCAGGACCGTGAGCACGAAGATCAGCATCGAGGCGAGTGAAAGCAATGACCCGATGGCGGCAAGTGCTTCGCCGTTCTCCGTGATGGCAAGCATGATGCCGGGAACCATGATGATCACACCTGCCGAGGCGATCGCAAAATGCGCGCGCGCCATGGTGGTCGCGGCGGCGGCGGGAACGAGATGATAATAGAGGCCAAAAAGCGCCATTGTGACCCAGCCGACAAGGTTCAAATGCGCATGGGCCGGGGCCAGCGTGTGATCGCCGCTGATCGACATGGCGATACCGCCGAGCATTCCAAGGGTAACAAAAACTGAACCCGTAGCAACAAACCAGAACGATACACCACGCATGGCAACCCCTCCTTTGTTGTAGCCAGTTGCGCCGGTGCCCTTGCGGCCCGGCGCCGGGATGCTATCACCTGCGACAATCTGTCGCAATAACACTGGTAAGGCACTGCTATAGCGCCGATTTCAGCGGCTAGCCCTTGGCGTTGAAATAGCCGTGAATGGCCTGTGCCATTGCCTCTGAAATGCCCGGCACCGCTTGCAGGTCGGGCAGCCCGGCGCGGGCAACTGCCTTGGCCGACCCAAAATGCGCCAGCAATGCGCGCTTGCGCGCGGCGCCCACGCCGGGAATTTCATCAAGCGGGGTGGCGGAGATTGCCTTTGACCGTTTCGCGCGGTGCGCGCCGATGGCCCAGCGGTGCGCCTCGTCGCGCAGGCGCTGGACGAAGTAGAGCACCGGGTCGCCCGTGCGCAACGCAAAGGGGCGCTGGCCGCTGCGGTAAAATTCCTCGCGCCCAAGATCGCGGTCAATGCCCTTGGCCACGCCGACCATGGCGATGTCATCCACCCCCATTTCTGCCATGATGCCTGCCACCGCCGAAACCTGGCCTGCGCCGCCGTCGATCAGGATCAGGTCTGGCCAGAGGCCATGCTCGCGGTCTGGGTCTTCCTTGAGCAGCCGGGCAAAGCGGCGGCCAAGCACCTCTTTCATCATGCCGAAATCGTCGCCGGGTGCGACCTCGCTGCTCTTGATGTTGAATTTGCGATACTGGCTTTTCAAGAACCCTTCGGGGCCCGCCACGATCATGCCGCCCACCGCATGGGCGCCCTGAATGTGGCTGTTGTCATAAACCTCGATGCGTTTTGGCGGCGCGTCCAGCCCGAAGGCCTCTGCCAGCCCCGCCAACAGACGGCCCTGCGCGGCACTTTCGCTCATCTTGCGGGCCAGGCTTTCGCGGGCGTTGCGGGCGGCGTTTTCGACCAGTTCGGCCTTTTCGCCCCGCTGCGGCACGGCAAGCTCCACCTTACGCCCGGCGCGATCT
Organism: Paracoccaceae bacterium; assembly: GCA_019429405.1. Classification (GTDB taxonomy): domain Bacteria; phylum Pseudomonadota; class Alphaproteobacteria; order Rhodobacterales; family Rhodobacteraceae; genus UBA6213. The sequence goes on along the minus strand of JAHYIZ010000001.1, from coordinate 207,449 downwards.
GACAGCAGCAGCACCATCAGGTCGGCATCCTCGATCGCGTGCGACAGCAAGATCAGGCGCGGCGGGGTCTTGTCGTCGTAGAATTGCGCGAGGAAGGCTTCGAGCACCTCGGGCGCCTCGGCCCCCGACCCGGTGCGCGGGTAGAAATCGCGATTGCCCCAGCTTTGGTTGGCGCGGATGAAAAACACCTGCACACAGGCCTGCCCGCCCTCCATGTGCAGCGCCACCACATCGGCCTCGGCCACGCCCTGCGGGTTGATGCCCTGCGCCTGCTGCACCTGGGTCAGCGCCCGGATACGGTCGCGCAGCGCCGCCGCGCGTTCATATTCCATGGCCTCGGCGGCGGCACCCATGTCGCGCGCCAGATCCTCTTGAATCCGGGTCGACTTGCCCTGCAAGAAGCGTTCGGCATCGGCCACGAGTGCTGCATATTCGGCCTGCCCGATCTTGCCGACGCAGGGCCCGGCGCAACGCTTGATCTGGTAGAGCAGGCAGGGCCGGGTGCGGGCCTCGAACACCGCGTCGGTGCAGGTGCGCAATCCGAACACCCGCTGCAACTGGTTCAGCGAACGGTTGACCGCGCCCGCACTGGCGAAGGGGCCGTAGTAGTTGCCCTTCTCCGTTTTCGCGCCACGGTGCTTCTTGATCTGCGCAAAGGCATGGGTCTTGGAAACGAGGATGTTGGGAAAGCTCTTGTCGTCGCGCAAAAGCACGTTGTAGCGCGGCTTGAGCTGCTTGATCAGGTTCTGTTCCAGCAGCAGCGCCTCGGTTTCGGTGCGCGTGGTCAGAAACATCATCGAAGCCGTTTCAAAGATCATCCGCGCTATGCGGCCCGAGTGGCCCGAGGGCCGCGCGTAGTTGGAAACCCGCGCGCGCAGGTTGCGGGCCTTGCCGACGTAAAGCACCTCGTTCGCTGCGTTCAACATGCGATAGACGCCGGGCGAGGCGTCGAGCGACTTGAGCAGGCTCTGGATCAGTGCGTGGCCGGTTTGCGCGGCCTCGGCGGGGGGGGGTGCAGTGGTCATGGGCAGATCTGATTCCTTCGCGTTGCTGCAACCTTACGCGACATCGCGCAAGAGAAAAGCTGTCCACGGAATCTGTGGATAACTCTGTTGGAAGTTTTTCCCGAGGGCCGAAATTTCCTTATTTTTGGCCCGCTTCATCGGGCTGCCTATTTTTTGGGCGTCTGCGCAAGGCTTTGAAATTGCATATAAGTTTTTTGCCGCCAAGGCAACACCATGATTACATTAACAGAATCGTAACAGGTTCGTGACCCGAACGACGATGGTGCACAAGTCAAGCGGCAAAGCCTGCGACATGGTGTCAAAAGGCTATTCCAGACCAAGGATATCCGGGGTTTGCCATGCCAGATGCTGGCCACCGTCGACACAGATCAACTGCCCTGTCACAGCGGGCGCATCGAGCAGATAGCCCAGTGCCGCGCAGATATCTTCGGGCCCGGCGCCGCGCTGCAGCGGCGTGGCGGCGCGCTGGCGGGCAAAGTGCGCAGCCGTTTGCCGCGCGCCCTGCAAGGTCGGGCCGGGGCCAATGGCGTTGACCCGGATATCTGGCGCGAGGCCCTGTGCTGCGGTGCGTGTCAGCGCCCAGAGCCCCATTTTGGCCAGCGTATAGGTTGCAAATTCGGGCGTGAGCTTCAGCACCCGCTGGTCGAGCATGTTCACGATCTGCGCGCGTGCGCGCGGCTCGGCACCGCTTTGCTCGGCCTTGGGTGCCTGTGCGGCAAAGGACTGGGTCAGCACGAAGGGCGCGCGCAGGTTTGAGCCGATGTGGCGGTCCCAACTTTCGCGGGTGGCGGTGTGAATGGTGTCATGTTCAAAGATCGAGGCGTTATTGACCAAAAGCGTCAGCGGCATGCCAAGCGCGGCCACGGCGCGGGGCACCAGATCGTTCATGGCGTCCTCGTCGAGCAGGTCGGCGGCCAGCGCCACCGCCTGCCCGCCACGGGCGCAAAGCCTTGCCGCCAGCGCCTCGGCCTCGGCGCCCGAACTGTGATGATGGATCGCCACGGCAAACCCGCGCGCCGCGAGGTATTCGGCCATTGTCCGGCCCAACCGCCGCGCGCCCCCGGTTACCAGCGCCGCTTCAGCCATTCCTCAAACCCCCGTTGCCAAGCCCACCACATAGGCCGCGTAGGCCGCTACCATCGCCCCCCCGGTTCCGCGCCCTATTGGCCATCGGCGAAAGACATATGGACCAAGCGCCAGCGACACCGCCAGCATAACCCAAAGATCAAAGCGCAGCATCTGTTCTGGCATTGTCAGTGGCCCGACCAGCCCTGCCACACCGAGAATGGCAAGCACGTTCAGGATGTTCGAGCCGATCACGTTGCCAAGCGCCACGTCGGCGCGCCCCTTCAACGCGGCGGTGACTGAAGTGGCAAGCTCGGGCAGCGACGTGCCCACCGCCACCAGTGTCAAGCCGATCACCGCCTCGGATATGCCAAAAGCCCGCGCAATTCCGGTGGCACCGCCTACCAGCCAATGCGCGCCAAGCGGCAGCCCGACCAGCCCCACGGCGATCAGGAGCGCTATCAGCGGCCGGGGCATTTGCGCGGGTCGCGGGCCAAGGCCCGCATCTTTCGGCGGCGCGCGGTGCGCACGAAACGCAAGGGCTGCCCTGACCTGACTCGTGGTCATCACCACAAGCACGGCAAGCAGGAATAGCGCTTGCGGCCAGCCGATCGGCCCCGCGAAGGCCAGTGCAATGAACAGCGCCGCCGTGGCGAGCATGAACAGATAGTCTCTGCGGCAATCGTTTTCGTCGGTGCGGATGCGCACCAGCAGTGCGGGCAGGCCCAGCACCAGCAGAATGTTGGCGATGCTCGAGCCGACGACGTTGCCAAGTGCCAGCGCGGGTGCACCATTTACCACGGCAACCACCGAAACCACCATCTCCGGCGCCGAAGTGCCGAACGCGACCACCGTCAGGCTGACGATCAGCGCCGGAATCTCCATTCGCGCCGCCAGCGCAACTGCGCCCCGCACCAGCAGATCACCAGCCAGAACCAGTGCCACCAGCCCGAGCGCAACGTACAGAAGATCGACCGTCACCTAGCTGCTCCGATGCTGCTTGCCACAGGGGCAGGGCTTGTTGCCCAGCCGTGAACGCCCGCAGTCGGGGCATGTTACGCGTCGTAGCGAGGTAGGCAACCGCAGCCGCCCAAACAGCGCCAGAGCAACCATGGCGACCAGAAACAGGCTTACAACCTTGAGCATATGCTACAGCCCATAGCGTGCCCAAAGCGCCCGTTCGTCTGCCAGATCGAGCGCGGCGCCCAGCGCGCTTTCGGCCGCGGCGCCGGCACCAAAGCGCCGCCAGAGCGGGCGGCGGATGCCGTAGGGCATCAGCCGCACCTTGTCGCCATAAAGCGCCTTGAGCTTGGGCACCATATGCGCGATGCCGTCGATCAACCCGACCTCCTGCGCCTGCGCGCCAACCCAGATGTCGCCCGTAAAAAGGTCGCGCCCCTGCGAGAGCTTTGCCCCACGCCGCGCGATGATCAGCGCCTTGAAGGTGGCGTGCATCGGCTCTAGCAGCGCCGTCAGCCGCGCCACATCCTCGGGCTTCTCGGGCCGGAACGGGTCCATGAAGCTCTTTGAGGCACCTGCCGTATGCACCCGTCGCTCTATCCCGAAGCGGTCGAGCAGCCCGGCGAACCCGAACCCTGCAGAAATCACGCCGATTGACCCTACCAGAGAGGTCGCATCGGCCCAAATGTCATCTGCCGCGGTGGCCAGCCAATAGCCGCCCGAAGCCGCGATATCTTCGACAAAGGCATGCACCGGAACCTTGGTTTCATCGGCCAACCGCCGGATGCGCGCCGCGATCAGCGAGCTTTGCACCGGCGAGCCGCCGGGCGAGTTGATCACGAGCGCCACCGCCGCAGGCTTGCCGCGCCGGAACGCGCGTTCCAGCAGCGGCGCAAGGGCGGCATCCGACAGGCTCGCGGCACCGGGCCGGCTGATGCCGATGGCACCTTGCAGCCGCACCACGGCGACACGCGGCAGATGCTTGCGGAACGGGGGAAGGTATTGTCTGATATCCATGCGTCCCGATGTAGGCCGGCGGACCCGCCCCGGCAAGCCACGCGGCGCAATATCCGCGCCAAGACGCGGGCATTTGGCGGGGGGCAAGGTCGCGCCATGATCGACAAGCTCGAAATGTTCGTGGCGCTGGCGCGCGAAGGCCACTTTGGCCGCGCCGCCGAGGCGTATGGCGTCGCGCAGCCCACGCTTTCATCTGCGATCCGGTCTTTGGAAGACCAGCTTGGGGTGCAGCTTGTCTGGCGCGGCTCGCGCTATCGGGGGTTGACGCCCGAGGGCCAGCGGGTGCTGGAGCGCGCGGTGGGAATCGTCGCCGAGGCGCGGGCGCTGCGCGAGGACATGCGCGCGGCGCGTCATGGCGTGGCAGGCAAGCTGCGCCTTGGCGTGGTGCCTACGGCGCTGGCGCGCGTGGCGCGGCTGACCGTGCCGTTTTTGGCGCGCAATCCGGGGGCGAGTGTTGCCATCCTCTCGCGCTCGTCGGCGGAAATCCGTGAGGGAATCGAGGCGCAGGTGATCGACGCGGGCATCACCTATCTCGATGCCGCGCCGCCCTCGCGGCTGGCGCAGGTGCCGCTTTACCATGAAAGCTATCGCCTGATTGAACGCGGCACCGATGCGGCCCCGCTGTGCTGGGCCGAGGCGGCGGCGCGGCCGCTCTGCCTGCTGACCCCCGACATGCAGAACCGCCGCATCATAGATGCGCATCTGGCCGAGGCCGGGGCGCCGGTTTCGCCGCGCATCGAAAGCAATTCGACCATTGCGATCTTGGCGCATGTGGCTATGGGGCCTTGGGCCGCGATTGTGCCCGAGGCGCTGGCCGACGGCTTTGCGCTGCCGCGCGGCTGCGTTTCGCGCCCGCTTTCCGCGCCCGAGGCACGGCACCTTGTCGGCCTTCTGGTGATGGCGCGCGACACCCACACCCCCACGCTTGCCGCGCTGATCGATGAGGCGCGGCGGCTGGCTGGGGGCGATTGATAGACAAACTCTATCGTTTGACGGTCTCCACGAATTGATTTCCCTATCGCGGCACTTTAGGCCACGCTCGAACCCGCCCCGGAGCGCACCATGACCCTGACTGACCGAGTTGCCGACATTTGCCGCGCCCATAGCGGGACCGAAGGCGCCTTGCTGCCCATTCTGCATGCGGTGCAGGCCGAATACGGCCATGTGCCGCCATTGGCGCTGCCCACCGTGGCCAAGGCGCTGGGGGTGACGGTGGCCGAGGTGCAGGGCGTTGTCAGCTTCTATCACGATTTTCGTGCCGCGCCGCCCGGCCGCCATGTGCTCAAAATCTGCCGCGCCGAGGCCTGTCAGGCGATGGGGGGGGCGGCGCTGGCCGAGGCTGCAAAGGCGCGGCTGGGGGTGGATTGGCACGGCACGTCGGCGCAAGGGGTCACGCTGGAGCCGGTCTTTTGCCTTGGCCTTTGTGCTGCGGCACCCGCCGCCATGCTGAACGGCGTGCTGGCCGCGCGGGTCGATGCGACGCGGCTGGGCGAGATGCTGGCGGAGGCGGGCGCATGAGGATTTTCGTTCCCGCCGATGCGCTGGCACGCGCGCTGGGTGCCGATGCGGTGGCCGAGGCGCTTGTGGCTGCCGCTGCCGCGCGCGGTGAAACGGTGCAGATTGTGCGCAACGGCAGCCGCGGCATGGCGTGGCTGGAGCCACTGGTCGAGGTGGATGGCCCTGCGGGGCGGCGGGCCTTTGGCCCCTTCGCCCCTGTCGATGCGGCGGCGCTGTTCGAAGCCCCCGACGCGCACCCCAAGGCGCTGGGGCTGACTGCCGAGCTTCCGTTTCTCAAGCGCCAGACGCGCATCACCTTTGCCCGCGTCGGCGTGATCGACCCGGCTGATCTGGCCGACTATCAGGCGCATGGCGGGCTTTCGGGCCTGCGCCGGGCGCTGGCGATGGCGCCCGAGGCGGTGGTGGACGAGGTGGTTGAAAGTGGCCTTCGCGGGCGCGGCGGCGCGGGCTTTCCCACCGGCATCAAGTGGCGCACGGTAGCAGGCGCCGGAATTGGGCAGAAATACATCGTCTGCAACGCCGACGAGGGCGACAGCGGCTCCTTCGCCGACCGCATGCTGATCGAGGGCGACCCTTTCGCGCTGATCGAAGGCATGGTGATTGCGGGGCTTGCGGTGGGGGCTGACCGGGGCCTGGTCTATCTGCGCTCCGAATACCCCGACGCCATCGCGGTGCTGACCCGCGCAGTTGATCTGGCGCGCGAAGCTGGGCTGCTCGGGCCGTCGGTTCTGGGCTCGGGGCATGGGTTTGACATCGAGTTGCGGATCGGCGCCGGGGCTTATGTCTGCGGCGAGGAAACCGCGCTGTTGAACAGCATCGAAGGCAAGCGCGGCACTGTGCGCGCCAAGCCGCCGTTGCCCGCGATCGAGGGGCTTTGGGGCAAGCCCACGGTCGTCAACAACGTGCTGAGCCTTGCCACCGTGCCCGCCATTCTTGCCCAAGGCGCGGCCCATTACCGAGACCTTGGCATTGGCCGCTCTCGCGGCACCATGCCCTTGCAGCTGGCTGGCAATGTGCGCTTTGGCGGGCTTTTCGAGGTGCCCTTTGGCCTTACGCTGGGCGAGATCGTCAACAGCGTCGGCGGCGGCACTGCCAGCGGGCGCCCGGTCAAGGCGGTGCAGGTGGGCGGGCCGTTGGGCGCGTGGTTTCCGCCCGCGCTCTTCGATACCCCCTTTGGCTATGAGGAATTTGCAGCCGCTGGCGGCCTTATCGGCCATGCCGGGCTGGTGGTGGTCGATGATACCGCCGACATGTTGGCGCTGGCGCGATTCGCAATGGAGTTTTGCGCAATCGAGTCGTGCGGCAAATGCACGCCTTGCCGGATCGGGTCGGTGCGGGGCGTCGAAACGATTGACCGGATAGCCGCGGGCGATGCCGCCGCCGAGCCGCTCTTGCGCGATCTGTGCGAGACGATGCGGCTTGGCTCGCTCTGCGCGCTGGGGGGCTTTGCGCCATACCCGGTGCTGAGCGCGTTGAACCATTTTCCCGCCGATTTTGCGCGCACAAGCGAGGCCGCTGAATGAAAGACTTCATCCTGCCCACCCGCGACATGGGCACCCCTGCGCGCCACGGCGCGCCGGTCAGCCTGACCATCGACGGCTTTGCCGTTACCGTGCCCGCGGGCACCAGCGTCCTGCGCGCCGCCGCCGAAGCGGGCATCCGCATCCCCAAGCTGTGCGCCACCGACAGCCTTGAACCGATCGGCGCCTGTCGTCTGTGCGCAGTTGAAATTGAGGGCCAGCGCGGCACGCCAACCTCGTGCACCACGCCGGTTGCCCCCGGCATGGTCGTGCGCACCCAGACCGAAACGCTCGCCCGGCTGCGCCGGGGGGTGATGGAGCTGACCATTTCCGACCACCCGCTTGACTGCCTGACCTGTGCGGCCAATGGCGACTGCGAATTGCAGGACATGGCCGGGGCGGTGGGGCTGCGCGAGGTGCGCTTTGCCCCCGGCACTAACCATTTCGCGCAGCGCACAGCCGAGGCGCCGAACCCCGAGTGGCGGCCCAAGGACCAATCCAACCCCTATTTCACCTACGACCCCGCCAAATGCATCGTCTGCATGCGTTGCGTGCGCGCCTGCGAAGAGGTGCAGGGCACCTTTGCGCTGACCATTGACGGGCGCGGGTTTGCGTCTCGGGTTGTTGCGGGGCAGGATGTGCCTTTCATGGCGTCCGACTGTGTTTCCTGTGGCGCCTGCGTGCAGGCCTGCCCCACCGCCACCTTGCAGGAAAACAGCGTCATCGCCATCGGCACACCTGAACGCAGCATCATCACCACCTGCGCCTATTGCGGCGTGGGGTGCAGCTTTGAAGCGCAGATGCGCGGCGATACCTTGGTGCGCATGGTGCCGTGGAAAGAGGGCAAGGCGAACCGGGGGCATTCTTGCGTGAAGGGCCGCTTTGCCTGGGGCTATGCGCAGCACCAAGACCGCATCCTGCGCCCGATGGTGCGCGAGAAGGTCACCGATGCGTGGCGCGAGGTCAGCTGGGATGAGGCGATCGGCTTTGCCGCTGCCCGCCTTCAGGCGATCCGCGCCGAAAGCGGGGCGGATGCGCTGGGCGTCATCACCTCGTCGCGCTGCACGAATGAGGAAACCTTCCTTGTGCAAAAACTCGCGCGCGCGGTGTTCGGCACCAACAACACCGATACCTGCGCCCGGGTTTGCCATTCGCCTACCGGCTACGGGCTGAAGCAAACCTTCGGCACATCTGCCGGCACGCAGGATTTCGATAGCGTCGAGGCGGTCGATTGCGCCGTGGTCATTGGCGCCAACCCGACCGACGGGCACCCGGTCTTTGCCAGCCGTCTGCGCAAGCGGATGCGGCAGGGCGCCAGCCTGATTGTCATCGACCCGCGCCGGATCGACCTTCTGGATACCCCGCACATGGGCGCGGGGCTGCATCTGCCGCTGCGGCCCGGTACCAATGTGGCGGTGCTGACGGCGCTGGCGCATGTGATCGTGGCCGAGGAGCTATACGACGAGGCCTTCATCCGCGCCCGTTGCGACTGGGACGAGTTCGCCGATTACATGGAGTTTGCCGCCCGCCCCGAGCATTCGCCCGAGGCGGTCGAGGCGCTTTCGGGCGTGCCAGCGGGGGTGCTCCGCGATGCGGCGCGTCGCTACGCCGCCGCGCCAAATGGTGCGATCTACTACGGCCTGGGCGTGACCGAGCACAGCCAGGGTTCCACCACCGTCATGGCCATTGCCAACCTTGCGATGATGACCGGCAACATCGGCCGCCCCGGCGTTGGGGTAAGCCCGCTGCGCGGCCAGAACAACGTGCAGGGAAGCTGCGACATGGGGTCGTTTCCGCAGGAACTGCCGGGCTATCGGCATGTGTCCGACCCGGTGGCGCGGGGCATCTTTGAGGCCGCTTGGGGGGTTAACCTCAGCCCGGAACCGGGTCTGCGGATACCCAACATGCTTGATGCGGCGGTCTCGGGGGCGTTCCGCGCCATCTACATTCAGGGCGAGGACATTTTGCAGTCCGACCCTGACACGCGGCACGTCGCGGCGGGGCTGGCGGCGATGGAATGCGTGATTGTGCACGACCTCTTTCTGAACGAAACGGCGGCCTATGCGCATGTGTTTCTGCCGGGGTCCACCTTCCTTGAAAAAGACGGCACATTCACCAACGCCGAGCGGCGCATCAACCGGGTGCGGCGGGTGATGGCACCCAAGAACGGCTTTGCCGACTGGGAGGTGACGCAGCTTCTGGCCAATGCCTTGGGCGCGGGCTGGGCCTACACCCACCCGAGCGAAGTGATGGACGAGATCGCCGCTACTACGCCGGGCTTTGCCGGGGTCAATTACGCCATGTTGGAGAAGCGCGGCTCGGTGCAATGGCCTTGCAACGACGCGGCCCCCGATGGCAGCCCGATCATGCATGTGGATGGCTTCGTGCGGGGCAAGGGCCGCTTTATCCGCACCGAATACATCGCCACCGACGAACGCTCTGGCCCGCGCTTTCCGTTGCTGCTGACCACCGGGCGGGTGCTGAGCCAGTATAACGTCGGCGCCCAGACCCGGCGCACCGAAAACGTGGCATGGCACGCCGAAGACGTGCTGGAAATCCACCCCCATGATGCCGAGGTGCGCGGCGTCAAGCACGGCGATTTCGTGCGCCTGACCTCGCGCGTGGGCGAAATCAGCCTGCGCGCTGACGTTACGGAAAGGGTATCGCCGGGGGTTGTCTATACCACCTTCCACCACCCCGGCACGCAGGCCAACGTCGTCACCACAGACAATTCCGACTGGGCCACCAACTGCCCCGAATACAAGGTGACGGCGGTGCAGGTTTCGGCCTCGAACGGGCCTTCGGAATGGCAATCGGATTATGCAGCGCTGGTTGCTGCCTCGCGCCGCATTGCCCCGGCGGCGGAATGACCGTGCCCGCCGCCGACTCGGCGTACCCGGCACGGGTCTGGGCAGGGGGCTGGCAGGCGGCGCTGCGCGAGCTGCCTGAAGAAGTGCCGGTGGCGCTGGTCTATGATGGCGCCACACAGGCGGTGATGATGGCGACCCCGGCCGACCTGCCCGACTTTTTGCTGGGCTTCGCGCTGACCGAGGGTGTTATTGCCAGCGCCGCCGAGCTGACCGCCACCGAAATCGTGGCGCAGCCGCGAGGCATCGAGGCGCGGGCGTGGCTGGTGCCCAAGGCATCAGCGCACCTCGCGCAGCGGCGGCGGGCGATGGCGGGGCCGGTGGGCTGCGGGCTTTGCGGTATCGACAGCATTGCCGAGGCGTTGCGCCCCTTGCCGCGCGCGCCGCTGACCGGCGGCCCGCATCTTGGGTCTGAGGCGCCTGTGCAGGCGATGGCCGCGCTTGCCGCCGCCCAACCTCTGCACGCGCAAACCCGTGCCACGCACGCCGCGGGTTTCTGGCTACCCGGTGCTGGCCTTGTTGCCGTGCGCGAAGATGTCGGTCGGCACAACGCGCTCGACAAACTTGCAGGCGCCCTTGCACGCGCGGGGTCAGCGCCCTCGGCGGGTGTGCTGGTGCTGACCTCGCGGTTATCGGTGGACCTTGTGCAAAAGGCCGCGATGATCGGCGCGCGGGTGTTGATCGGCGCCGCCGCCCCGACCGCGCTGGCGGTGGCCGAGGCCGAGGCAGCGGGTATCACGCTGGTCGGGCGCGCGCGCGGCGCGGGCTATGAAGTCTATTCCCACCCGCAACGTTTCAGCGACGAGGCACCAGCATGACCGATGACAAACTGGCCCGTATGGCTAACCAGATAGCTGCCTTCTTCGCCACACAGCCGGGCAGCGCAGCCGAAGGCGTGGCGGCGCATATCAACGACAATTGGTCGCCCGCTATGCGCGCGGCGCTGCTGGCGAAGGTTGCGGCAGGCGGCGCCGGGCTTGCGCCTGCGGTGATTGCGGCAGCGCCGCACCTGCGACCGGCGCCCCGCACCAAAGCTCAGGCCTGACCGCCATAGCTATTTTGCGGCGTTGAGCTTTTCGATATAGGCGCGCAGTTCCTCGGCCTCTTGGCGGGCATCGCGCAGCCCATCCATCGCGGCGCGCAATTCGGCCTCGGTCTGGTGGTTCTGGTTCACCAACTCCGCCTCGCGCTGGTCGAGGTATGCCATCGCCTGATCGCGCATTTCCTCGGCCTCATGCAGTGCCTGCGCCATCTGCTCCAGCTCGCCCATATCGGCCTTGGTCATCCGCGTCAGCCGGTGCAGCACCCACGACGCGAACCAGCCAAGGCAAAAGGCGGCAAACAGGATGATCGCGGTGGCGGTAATGAATTCTTCTCGGTTCATGGTCAGATCCTGCCGCGCGGGCTACGGGGTGGGTTGCGTGGGGCGTGGCGCCGGGCGGTCAGCGGTGATGTCAGGCCCGGTGACCCTGAGCGGGCCGGTTGCGGCGGCTGTCTCGCCATTGAGCAAAAGGAACTCGATCCGGCGGTTCGCCTCGCGCCCCTCTTCGGTGCCGTTGTCGGCGATCGGCTGGCTTTCGCCAAAACCTTGCGAAACGATGCTTCCGGTCAGCACCCGGCGCTGTTGCAGCGCCACCATCACGGCCCGCGCGCGCCCTTGCGAAAGCCGCAGGTTCATGTCTTCGCCACCCTGGCTGTCGGTATGCCCGCCGATCTGCATCGGCACCCCTTCGCAGTCGCGCAAAATCTCGGCCAGCGCATCGATGGTGGGCGCGGCGGCGGCGGTAATGACCGAAGAACCGGGCTCAAAGGTGATCTTGTCGGCATCCAGCACCGCGTTAAGGCGCGCCACGCATTCCACGCCGTTAGCCTCTGTCGTCTCGGGTTCTGGCGGCGGGGTATAGTGCAGCGCCAGTTCAATTTTTGCGCCTTCACCGAGCCGTGAAACGAACAGGCGCGAGATTGTGTCAGACGCCTGCGCGTCCTGCGTGTCGCCGCTCAGCCGGATTACATCGGCACGCACCTGAACATTGCCTGCGTCCAGCATGCCAAGGGCTTCGACCGAGGTCAGCACCCGCGCGGTCCAGCCGCCCGGCAGGTCGGGATAGATCCGCGTGGCAAGGTACACCGCGTCGTGCCCGAACTCGGCTGCGGCGAGGGCCTGCAACGCGTCGCGGGCGCGTGCATCGGGCACCCGTCCCCGCAATTGCACGGCGCCATCTTCGCTGAGCGTGGCAAAAAACTCGGGCGGCTCAACCGCAACCGCAACGCCGTTCGCCAGTTTTTCCGGCATCTCGGCGTGCAGGGAAAACACCGCAGGAAGATTTGATTCCAGCTCGCCCACGACGCGGTCGAAATCTGCCTGGCTGACGTTTTCAGCAGCGATCAGCGCGATGTCGGCATCTGAAAAGGTGATCGAACCGCCACCAATGCCCGCCAGCGCCCCCAGCCCCATCTCGACCGCTTCGGCCCAGTTCGGCGAGGGCACACCCATGCCCAAGGTGCACCCGAGCGCTCCCGTGGCGCCGGCTCTGCGCGCGGCTTGCAGAATGCGCGTCTGTGCGCGCTCGGTATCGGCCGAGCAGGCATCAAAACGCGCACCCTCGACATCCATCAAAAAGCGCAACGTGAAGGGCGTGATCACCGGGCGCGGCGCCGAAATATCCAGCTCCAGTCGCAGCGAGGCGGGTGTGCGGCGGCGCAGATCGGTTTCAATTCTGCCTTTCTCGCTTGCGCTGTCGGCAATGGCGGTAATCGCAACCCTGTTTGCCGTGACCGAAACCTTCGATCGCGGCAACGACTTCAGCGCAGACACGCCAAAGGTCAACGCCCGCGCCCAGCCGTCGGGCTCGCGGTAATCCGCGCTTTCAAGCATGTCGGTCACCTGCCCGTCACCCGCGCTTGCGGCCAGTTCGGCCACCAGGCCCACCCGGTCAGTAACCGCAGGCACCAGCCCAATCAGCGAAATGCCGTCGTCATTGCGCAGCATTTCAAGCGAAAATTCGGGGGGTGCAATGGCCGTGGGCCGAGCCACATCAGTCAGATCGACGATTCGGCTCGACTCGACCACCTCGCCCAGCATCGAAAGCACCCGAAATCGGTGCGCCTCTGACGGGGCGGTGCCCGCAAGCCGCAGTTGCAGCCCATCGGCGCTGATTTCTGCCCAGTCGTGCCCGCCGATGTCAAGCTGCAGCTGCGCCGCCTTGCGCGTGCCCATTTCGATGACGCTGGCAGCCGTGCCCGCAGCCACCGCAGCCAGCGCAAAGGCCAGCACGAATGCCAGCGCGGTCAGAATTTTGGGGCCGTGGCGCATGCGGCGAGTGCCTTTGCTCTGTTGCTCGTGGCCCTGCTTAGGCGGGCGGTGGGGCGCAATCAATCACACCAGCGCGGCAGCGGCAAGAAACAGCGCAGCGATCAGCCCGGTTTCCCGGTTGGCGCGAAACAGGCGCAGGCAAATCTCGGGCTGGTCGATGTCAAGCCGCCGCATCTGCCAAAGCATGTGCCAGCCAAAGCCCCATGGCGCCATCAGCGCCAACCCAAGTTGCAGCGGCGGCGCATGGGGCAGCAGCGCCAGCAAAACCGCCATTGCCATCAGCGTGACCGCCGCCATCAGGAACAGGCCAAGCCAGTGGCCCGTGCGCGCGCCAAAGAGCCGCGCGGTCGATTTGACGCCGATCAGCGCATCATCCTCTTTATCCTGATGCGCGTAGATGGTGTCGTAAAAGAGCGTCCACGCGATGCCCGATAGATACAAGAGCAGCGGCGGCGCCGACAGGCTGCCGCTGTGCGCGACCCACGCCAGCAAGGCGCCCCAGTTGAAGGCGAGGCCAAGAAACACCTGCGGCCACCAAGTGAATCGCTTGGCAAAGGGGTAAACCGCCACCGGCACCAGGCTTGCGAGGCCCATTAAAATCGCCGGCCCGTTGAAGGTGAACAGCAGCAGCGCGCCAACGGCGGTTTGCGCCGCCATCCAGACCAGCGCTGCGCGCAGCGAAACTTGCCCCGAAGGAATGGGGCGCGAGCGGGTGCGCGCCACGGCGCCGTCGATATGGCGGTCGGTGATGTCGTTCCATGTGCAGCCCGCGCCGCGCATCACCGCCGCGCCCAAGGTGCAGGCGGCGATGATCCACAGGTCGAATAGGCGCGGGGCATCGGCCGCCGCTGCCAGTGCCACGCCCCAGAAGCACGGGATGAGCAGCAGCCAGGTGCCGATCGGGCGGTCGGCGCGCGACAGCCGCAGATAGGGGCGGCTTGGCGCTGGCGCAAAGCGGTCTACCCAGTTGCCGGGGGGCGCATCGGCGACCCGGCCCGGCTCTGCGGCTCCCGGCTCGGCGTGGCCCGGCTCTGGCAATTCACTGTCGGCTCTCATAGGTTCGGCCTCATGGCACAGGCAAAGATCAGGCTCTATCTAGAGCAGCCGCTGGCAGCGGGGCAACCGCTTCCCCTGAATGAGGGGCAGGCGCATTACCTTTTTGCGGTGATGCGACTGGCGGCGGGGGCGCAGGTGCTGGTGTTCAACGGGCGGCAGGGCGAATGGCTGGCCGAGGTGGTGCAGGTGGCCAAGCGCGCAGGCACCCTGCGCGCGCTGGCGCAAACCGCGCCGCAGCGTGACCCGCCCGACCTGTGGCTGATGTTTGCACCGATCAAGAAAGCGCGCACCGATTTCATCGTGGAAAAAGCGGCTGAGCTGGGTGCCGCGCGTATCATGCCGGTGCAGACCGACTTCACCAATGCTGAGCGTATTCGGCAAGACCGCCTGCAAGCCCACGCGGTTGAGGCGGCCGAGCAGTGCGGCGGCACCTTCGTGCCAGTTGTGGCCGAGCTTGCGCCGCTTGCGCGAGCGCTTGATGGCTGGAACCCGGCGCGGCGCATTCTTTGGGCCGACGAAAGCAGGCTTGGCCCCGCGGCAACGCTCGCGGGGCTTGCGCCCGGCCCATGGGCGGTGCTGATCGGGCCCGAGGGCGGGTTTTCGGCGCCTGAGCGCGCCCGCCTTGGGGCCTTGCCCTTTGTCACGCCGGTCAGTCTCGGCCCGCGCATTCTGCGCGCCGATACGGCGGCTTGCGCGACGCTGACGCTGTGGCAGGCATCGCTGGGAGATTGGCGATGAGCCTTCTGCGCCCCGAAGCACTGGCGCGGCTGGCCCACTGGCGCGAGGTGGCGGCCGCGGCGGTGCTGCTGGCTGCGGGGCTTTGGATCGCTTCGGGCGGAGGCTATATTCTGCTGCCGCTTGGCGCGCTTTTTGCGGTGCTTGGCGCGGGTTGGCTGGTGATCGCGCTGCGCCGGATGCGCTTTGCGCGGCCCGCCACGCTGCCCGGCTGGATCGAGATCGACGAGGGGCAACTGGGGTATTACGGCCCCGGAATTGGCGGATTTGTGGCTCTGCGCGACATTTCCGAGATCCGCCTACTGGTGCTGCGCGGGGTTCCGCACTGGCGGCTGAAGCAAGGCGACGGGCAGGCGCTGCTGATTCCGCTTGCGGCCAAGGGCGCCGAACAGCTTTACGATGCCTTCGCGGCGCTTCCCGGTATTGATATGGCGCGGCTATCGGCCGCAGCCGGGGCCAGTGTTTCCGCACAACCATCTGTGCAAACCCTTTGGCAAAGGCCCCGCGCGCGGGGTTGACTTGGCCGCGCCTGAGCGCCACCTACTCTGCCTGAAACCACAACCCCGGAGCCGCCCCGATGTCCATTCCCCAGCAAGGCGGCGGCGCACCCATTGAGCGGCTGGAACAACTGGCCGAGTACATGGCCTCGGGTGAAAAGCCGCGCGCGGCGTGGCGGATCGGCACCGAGCACGAAAAGTTCGGCTACCTGACCGACAGCCTGTTGCCCTTGCCATATGAAGGCCCGCGCAGCATCCGCGCCATCCTCGAGGCGCTGCAGGCGCGTTTTGGCTGGGAGTCGGTGCTTGAGCAGGGTGCGCTTATCGGCCTTACCCGCAACGGCGCCAACGTCAGCCTTGAACCGGGCGGGCAACTGGAGCTTTCTGGTGCGCCGATGGCCGACATGCACGCCATCGCCGCCGAGCTTGACCTGCATTTGCGCGAATGTGCCGAAGTGGTCGAAAACATGGGTGTGGGCTTTGCCGGAATCGGTGCCGCGCCCGTCTGGACGCATGAACAGATGCCCCGAATGCCCAAAGGCCGCTACCGGCTGATGACCGATTACATGGGGCGCGTGGGCACGCATGGCACCCAGATGATGTATCGCACCTGCACCGTGCAGGTGAACCTCGATTTCGGGTCTGAAGCCGACATGGTGCAAAAGCTGCGCGTGGCGCTGGCGCTGCAACCGGTCGCCACCGCGCTTTGTGCCAGTTCGCCGTTTTTTGAGGGCAAACCCAACGGCCATAAAAGCTGGCGCAGCCGCATCTGGCGCGACCTCGATGCCAGCCGCACCGGCATGCTGCCCTTCGCGTTTGAACCCGGCATGGGGTACGAGCGCTATGTCGATTGGGTGCTCGATGTGCCGATGTATTTCGTCTACCGCGATGGCAAATACATTGACGCGCTGGGCCAGAGCTTCCGCGATTTTCTGCGCGGCAAGTTGCCCGCGCTGCCCGGCGAATTGCCCACGATGAGCGATTGGGCCGACCATATGACCACCGTGTTCCCCGAGGCGCGGGTGAAGAAATATCTCGAAACGCGCGGCGCCGATGCCGGTGACCGGGCGCATATGCTGGCCCTTCCCGCGCTTTGGGTGGGGCTGCTTTATGACCAGTCCGCGCTCGATGCCGCCTGGGATCTGGCCAAGGGGTTCAGTGCCGAGACGCGCGAGGGGCTGCGCGTTGCGGCCTCGGTCTCGGGGCTGCAAGGCGAGGCGGGCGGCGTGAGGCTGCACGATCTCGCGCGGCAGGTGGTGGCAATCTCGCGCGCCGGGCTTGCCGCGCGCGCCCGCGATGAGGGTGGCGCCGACGAAGGCGTCTTTCTTGAGGTGTTCGAGCAAGACATCGCGTCAGGGCAGGTGCAGGCCGATCGTTTGCTGGCGCAGTATCACGGCGAATGGGCGGGCGACCTTTCCCACATCTATGCGGCGACGCGCCTCTGACCCCCAGATTTGCTTGACCTGTCCGGGTTTGAGGCTCACCCTGCCCGCCACGCGGGGCCTCAAACCTCTATGCCGCGCGCGCGCAACAACAGACAGGGGAAGGGAATGCGGGACTTTTTCATCAATACCTTCGAGGTCCTCGTCGGTGTGATTGTTGTTCTTATGTGCATCGGCGTGGTTGTTGGTGCGGGCATCGTGACCTTTGCCGGCAACAGCATGGGGCCTGACATGCCCGGCGGCCCGTTGATGGGCGCCGCCATTCTGCTCGGCGGTGCAATCTATGTAATTTTCATCGCAGGCTTCATGTACCTGGGCCTTGGCATCTACCAGAACACCAAGCGCACCGCCGAAGCCATTGAACGGCTGAGCGCGCGCTGAGGGTTTCGGGCCCCGCTCAGCCCTTGCGGCCAATCCGGGGTTCGGTGCCTGCCGCCATACGAGCGATATTGGTGCGGTGACGCCAGAAGATCAGTGCCGCCAGTACCGAGCACAGAATCATTGCTTCGGGGCGGTCGTAAACCCAGGCGAATATCACCGAGGTCGCTGCCGCCAAGAGCGCGGCCAGCGATGAAACCCTGCTGACCCATGCTGCCACCAGCCAGACCGCGCAGACCGACAACCCCACCGGCCACGCCAAGGCCAGCGTGATGCCAAGGAAAGTCGCAACGCCCTTGCCCCCCTTGAAGCCAAGCCAGACCGGGTAGATGTGGCCCAGAAATGCCGCGACCCCCGCCAGTTGCACCGCGTCTTCGGCAAAAACCGCGCGCGCGATCAAAACCGCAACGGCGCCCTTTGCGCCATCGAGCAAAAGCGTCGCGAGTGCCGCCTTCTTGTTGCCCGTGCGCAGCACATTCGTTGCGCCGATGTTGCCCGAACCAATGCGGCGCGGGTCGGCAAGGCCGAGTGCGCGGGTGATGACAACCCCGAACGGGATTGAGCCGAACAGGTAGCCAATCAGGGCTGACAGTGCGAGCACGCTAGCCGGGCTTTCGAAAAGCGGCATCAGAGCGACTCCCCATGCACCTGTTTGCCCGCAACGAAGGTTGCCAGCACGCGGCCCTCCATTCGCTGCCCGTCAAACGGTGTGTTTTTCGATTTTGAATGAAGCTTTGAACGGTCGAGCAGAAACGGCGCGTCGGGGTCGAACAGCACAAGGTCGGCGGGCGCGCCCGCTGCCAGGCGCCCTTGCGGCAGACCCAGCCGCGCCGCCGGGTTCAGCGCCATCGCGCGCCAGAGCTGTGGCAAGCTGAGCGCGCCGGCGTGGTAAAGCCGCATCGCGGCGGGCAGCAGCGTTTCCAGCGCCACCGCGCCCGCCGCCGCTTCTTCAAACGGCAGGCGCTTGCTTTCCTCATCGGCGGGGGTGTGCATCGAGCAGATCACGTCGATCAGCCCGTCGGCTACCGCGGCAACCACCGCCAGCCGATCATCCTCGCAGCGCAGGGGCGGGGTCAGCTTGAAGAAGGTGCGGTAATCGCCCACGTCGAATTCGTTGAGCGTCAGGTGATGGATCGAAACCCCCGCCGTCACATCAAGTCCGTTTGCCTTGGCGCGCTTCAGCGCGGGCAGGGCGCGCGCGGTGGTGATCTGGTCGGCGTGATAGCGCACGCCGGTCAGCTCGACCATGCCAAGGTCGCGGTCCAGCCCGATCCGTTCGGCCAGCGCAGGCGCTGCGGGCAGGCCGCGCAGGCTGGAGAACTTGCCAGCGGTGGCACTGGTGCCGCGCGACAGGCCGGGGTCCTGCGGGTGCCCCACCACCAGCGCGCCAAGGCTGCGGGCATAGACCAGCGCGCGGGCCAGAACGCGGGTGTCAGCCACCACATGGTCGGCATCGGTAAAGGCCACTGCGCCCAGATCGCGCAAAAAGCCGATCTCGGTCATCTCGCGGCCCTCGCGGCCCTTGGTCAACGCGGCCATGTGGCGGATGCGCACCGGCGCCGCCTCGGCAGCGCGCCGGGTGACGAATTCTAGTACCTCGGGCGTGTCGATGGCGGGCGACGTGTCTGGGCGCGCGATCAGCGTGGTCACGCCACCTGCCGCCGCCGCAAGCCCCGCCGAGCGGAAACTTTCGCGGTGCCGCTCACCGGGTTCGCCCACCTTCACGCCCCAGTCAATGATGCCGGGGGCAAGGCATTTGCCGCCGCAGTCGATCAGCCGCGCGCGCGCGGGCGGCTCGCCGCCTAGCGCCATGATCAGGCCCGCCTTCACGGTCAGGCTGCCCGGCGCATCGGTCAGGGCCTCGGGGTCGATCAGGCGGACATTGGTGAAGTGCAGCATCATCGGGCCTTTTTCTGGATGTCGCGCATCAGCGCCAGCACGCCGGGTGCGTCTTCGATGCGCTCAAAGCCGATCGGCACCAGCCGGTCACGCTTGTTGATGCGGCGCATGACAGAGGCGAAATGTACCGATCCGGGGTTTTCGCCCAACAAGGTCAGCGCGGTCTCGGCGGTGACGGGGTAGGCCTCGAGCATGCGCCCGCCGGTCAGCGTGTCGGTGGCGATGAAGGCGCGGCGGTCGGTGAGTGTATACCAGGTGCGCCGCAGCCGATAGGCGCGCCAGACCGGCCCACCCACCGCGATTGCCGCGCCGACGCTGAAATGGATCAGCCCGAAGGCCCAGAAGAACCCGCCAGCACTGGCCGCAATGACCATCCAGACCAGCGCGAAACCGGCGAAGATGAAGCCGAACAGGCCCGCCACAAAGTCGCGCAGCCCAAAGGTAAAACGCCCGTCAGGCTGCCCCTGCCAGAGAATCGCCTCGCCGTCGTCGAGAATGCCTTCCCAGCCGCCGGGTTTGCTGGCCGCGTTCATTTTGGCACCCTGTGGCGCGCGTCGCGGGCCGCCTCTATGGCCGCGATGGTCGCTGCACTGTCGGCCAGATGCTTGATCAGATGCTTGGCGCCGCCCTTTGTGACGATCTGCACATCTCCCATCAGGCGCCGCAGCGCGGCAATTTCCAGCAGCATGACCTGCCGCCCTTGTGGCCCGATCAGGCGCCGGTCGGTCAGCTGCCAGCGCCGCGCGAAGGCTTCAGAGGCGAGGTAGCCGCCGCGCGCCGCCACCGCCGCCAAAACGGCGGGCAGCGCAATCAGGATTTGCCCGGCGCGGTCAAAGAGCGGCAAGATCACCGCCACCCCCAGCGCCCCCAAAGCGGCCATCGCAGCGTGGTCGAGCCAGTAGCGGCGCCGGTCGGCGGCGAACACCGCAAGTACCCGCTCGCCCGGCTCCAACGGCAATTCCGAGGCCGGGCCGGGGCGGTAATCTTGCACATTGTCGCGCGAGATTTCAGACATAGACACCCCCCGTCGCCTTGCGCCCGCGATCGGCGCGCAGGTTTTGCGCCAACAGGTCCATGCAGGCCATGCGCACGGCCACGCCCATTTCGACCTGATCCTGAATCACGCTGCGGTTGATGTCGTCTGCCAGTTCGCCGTCAATCTCTACCCCCCGGTTCATCGGGCCGGGGTGCATGACGATGGCATCGGGGCTGGCATTGGCCAGCTTTTCGGCATCCAGCCCGTAGCGGTGGTAATATTCACGCTCGGACGGAATGAAACCGCCATCCATCCGCTCGCGCTGAAGCCGCAGCATCATCACCACGTCGGCGCCTTCCAGCCCCTCTGCCATGTCGTCGCAAACCTCGCAGCCAAATTCGGAGATGCCAGGGGGCATCAGGGTGGGCGGGCCGATCAGGCGGATGTGGTTTTCCATCTTGCCAAGCAGGATGAGGTTTGACCGCGCTACCCGGCTGTGCGCGATATCGCCGCAAATCGCCACCGTCAGGCGCTGGATGCGGCCCTTGGCGCGGCGAATGGTCAGCGCATCCAAGAGCGCCTGCGTGGGGTGCTCATGGCGACCGTCTCCGGCGTTCAGCACCGCGCAATTCACCTTTTCCGCCAGCAGGTTGACTGCACCCGAGGCGGGGTGGCGCACGACCAGCAGATCGGGGTGCATGGCATTCAGCGTCAGCGCCGTGTCGATCAGCGTTTCGCCCTTTTTCACGCTCGACTGCGCCATCGACATGTTCATCACATCGGCGCCCAGCCGCTTGCCCGCCAGCTCAAAGCTCGACTGGGTGCGGGTAGAGGCCTCAAAGAACATGTTGATCTGGGTCATCCCCGCCAGCGCGTCGGAATGTTTGATGGTGCGACGGCTAAGCTCGACATAGCGGTCGGCAAGGTCGAGCACGGTGCGGATGTCTTCGGGCGTGAGCTGCTCAATCCCCAAAAGGTGGCGCGCGCGGAATGTCATGGCAGCCCTCGTCCCCCGTCTTTTCTGCGCTTATCGCAAATGCGGGGCGGGGCGGCAATCGGATTGCGCGCGGTTTACCTTTGTGTCGGCAAAGCCTAGATTTGGCCGATGCAAGCCGATGCCCCGCCTTTGCCAGAAATTGACTTTGCCATCGCCCGCGCGATGCTGGAGTGGCAGATGGAACTTGGCGCCGACGAAGCCATGCTTGATGCCCCGCTGAACCGCTATGAGGTGCGCGAACCGGCACCCGCCAAGGCGGTTGCGGCACCCACCGTGCCTGTGGCGGCTGACGAGGCGCCACTTGCCGCCCCGCCCGCACCGGCGATTGATCCGATCGCCGAGGCCGAAGCGCTTGCCGCAGGGGCGCAAGATCTGGCGGCGCTTGCCGAGGCGATGGCCGCGTTCGAACGTTGTGAATTGAAGCGCGGCGCGCGCAACTTTGTTTTTGCCGATGGTATCGCCGGGGCGCGGGTGCTGATCTTGGGCGAGGCGCCGGGCCGCGAGGAAGACATTGAGGGGCGCCCCTTTGTTGGCGCCGCAGGGCATTTGCTTGACCGGATGCTGGCGGCCATTGGCCTATCGCGCAGCGCCCCCGACCCGGCGGCTGCGGTGTACATCACCAACGTGCTGCCGTGGCGCCCGCCCGGCAACCGTGAACCCGAGCCCGAAGAAATCGCCATGTTCCGCCCGTTCATCGCGCGGCACATCGAACTGGTGGCGCCCGACGTGGTGGTGCTGATGGGCAACCCGGCTTGCATGGCGGCGCTGGGCCAGCGCGGCGTCATGCGCCTGCGCGGCCATTGGGCGCAGGCGTTTGGCCGCCCCGCGCTGCCAATGGCGCACCCGGCCCATCTCTTGCGCAACCCCGCCGCCAAACGCGAGGCCTGGGCCGACCTTCTTGCATTGCGCGCGCGGCTTGACGGTTAAAGCGCAAACGCCCGCGACGGAACCGCCCACACGGCACGTTGAACGGCCAGCAGCTTGGCCCTGCAGGGGCCGGGGTGTAAGCTGCGCGAATTGGCCGGGCGGGTTCGGCGCACCAAAGGGCAGGGTTGCATGCGGTTTTTGACGCGGAGTCTGGTCGGGCTGTTTCTGATGGCGCTGACGGCCGGGATACTCGCCTATTCGGGCTATCTGGTGAAAACCGCGCTTGATGCGCGCCGCAACGCTGAGCAGCGCCCCCGCCAGGCGCAAGAGCGGGTGTTTACCGCCAACGTGGTCCCGGCCAGTAGCCAGACGATAACCCCGGTTCTGACGACCTTCGGGCAGGTGCAAAGCCGCCGCAGCCTGCAACTGCGGGCGCCTTCGGCCGGGCAGATCCTAGAGCTTGCCGCAAACTTCGAAGAAGGCGCGCGGGTAACCGCAGGCCAGCTTCTGGTGCAGATCAACCCGACCGAGGCCGAGCGCGCCCGCGATGTGCAGCGCGCGGCACTGGCCGACGCCGAAGGGTCGCTTGCCGCCGCCACCCGCGCGGTGGCGATTGCGGGCGATGACCTTGCGGTTGCCGAACAGCAAGCGGTCTTGCGCGAACAGGCGCTGGAGCGCCAGCGCGCCATTTCCGAAGGTGGCTTTGGCACCGCAACCGCGATCGAGACCGCTGAGCTGGCGGCTATATCGGCGCGCCAGGCCGTGCTGGGCAAGCGCTCGCAACTGTCGCAGGCGCAGACGCAGGCCGATCAGGCCCGCAATACCGTCGAACGGCAGACGATCGCGCTGGCCGAGGCAGAGCGCAAGCTGGCCAACACACAGCTGGTTGCCGAGTTCGACGGCCTGCTTTCGGGCGTTTCGGCGGTCAAGGGCGGGCTGGTGAACAATAACGAAATGCTGGGAACCCTGCTTGACCCGTCGTCGCTTGAGGTATCCTTTCGCGTTTCCAACACCCAGTTTGCGCGCTTGCTTGATGCCAGCGGTGCGCTCATTCCAGCCCGTGCCGAAGTGTTGCTTGAAGTTTCCGGCACCCCCATTACCGCCAATGCACGGCTTGGCCGGGTTGGCGCCGAGGTCGGCGCGGGCCAGACCGGGCGGCTGGTGTTTGCGCAGATCGAGACTGGGGCGGCGGGCCTGCGCCAGGGCGATTTCGTCAGCCTCAAGATCGACGAACCGGCGCTGCTCGACGTGATCGAGCTGCCTGCGGCAGCGGCCGATTCAGAAGGGCGAGTGCTGGTGCTGGCCGCCGATGACCGGCTTGAAGAGATTGCAACCGAGGTGCTGCGCCGTCAGGGCAACACGGTGATCGTGCGTGCAAGCGCGCTTGCTGGGCGTGAGGTGGTGGCGGCGCGCTCGCCGTTGCTGGGCGCCGGGCTCAAGGTTCGCCCGCTGCGCCCCGGCGCCGCGCCCGCCACGGCCCCCGCAGCACCCGCCGCAGCACCTGATGGCGCGCGTTCCGGCGCGGGCGGGTTCGCGCGCCCGGCCGATGCGGCGGGTGAAATGGTCACGCTCAGCCCCGAACGCCGCGCGCGGCTGATTGCCTATATCGAATCGAACGGCGCCATGCCCGACGAGGCCAAGGCGCGCACCATCGGCCAATTGCAGGCCGACGAGGTGCCCTTGCAGGTGGTCGAGCGGCTGGAACAGCGGATCGGGGGCTAGACCATGGCAGCAGGGCGCGAACATGTGGCGACCGCGGCGCGAGGGCTGCTAAGTTACTTCACCCGGCACAAGACCCTGGCCAACATTGTGCTGGTGATCATGATTGCTGCGGGCATCAACGCGCTGCCCCGGATGCGATCGCAAAGTTTCCCTGATACCGTGGTGCAAAACATCAACGTTTCGGTTTCCTGGACCGGCGCGGGCGCGGATGAGGTTGACCGCGCCATCGTGCAGGTGCTGGAGCCGTCGCTACTGGTGGTTGAAGGGGTTGCGAGCTCAACCTCGCGGTCTTCCGAAGGCAGCGCCCGCATCGGGCTTGAGTTTGAGCCGGGCTGGGACATGAGCCGGGCCGAGGCCGACGTGAAAACCGCGCTGACGCAGGCCGGAAACCTGCCCGGCGACGCCGAAGAACCCAAGGTTTCGCGCGGCGTCTGGCGTGAGACGGTGACCGATGTGGTCATTACCGGGCCGCTGCCGGTAGAACAGCTCGGGCGGCTGGCAGACGAGTTGATTACAAGGCTTTACGCGGTGGGGGTCACCCGAACCTCGGTGCAGGGCTACGCAGCACCCCGCACGATTGTCGAGCTGTCGACGCCGCAAATGATCCGCCACAACGTCACCATGTCGGAAATTGCCAACCTGATCGGCACCGAAAGCGCCACCGCGCCTGCGGGCGAGCTGGCATCGGGTGCCGCGCGGGTGCGCACCGGGGTTGAAAAGCGCAGCGCTGCCGATGTTGCGGCACTGGTTCTGCGCTCTAACGCCGACGGCTCCAAACTGACCATCGGCGATGTCGCCGCGATCCATGTCGAGGGGGCCGATCGTTCCCGCGCCTTCTATGTTGGCACAAACCCGGCGATGACTGTGAACGTGTCACGGTCCGACACCGGCGATGCGGTCGGGATTCAGCGGCAGGTCGAAGCTGTGGCGGCAACCATGGCGCTCAGCCTGCCTGAAGGCGTGCAGATCGACCTGATCCGCACCCGGTCCGAAGAAATCACCGCGCGCATCAACCTCTTGGTTTCCAACGGCTCGCAGGGCCTCGCGCTGGTGCTGTTGATGCTGTTCCTGTTCCTGAACGCGCGCACTGCGCTTTGGGTCGCGGTGGGCATTCCGGTGTCAATGCTGGCGGCCGTGGCGGCGATGCAATTCGCGGGAATGACGCTGAATCAGATTTCCATTTTTGCGCTTATCATCACGCTGGGCATTGTGGTCGACGATGCCATTGTGGTGGGCGAACACGCTGATTTTCGGGCCCGTCACCTGAACGAGCCGCCGGTCGAGGCCGCCGAAAACGCGGCGCGGCGCATGGCGCCACCGGTCTTCGCCTCGTCAATCACCACGATCATCGCCTTTGCCGGGCTGATGGTCATTGGCGGGCGCATGGGCAGTATGGTGGCCGACATTCCCTTTACGGTGATCGCGGTGCTTGCCGCATCGCTGATCGAGGTGTTCCTGATCCTGCCCAACCACATGGCCCATGCGCTGACCCATGCCGCCAAGGAACGCTGGTATGACCTGCCCTCGCGGCTGGTGAACCGGGGCTTCGACTGGATGCGCTTTACGCTGATCCGGCCGCTTTCGGCGCTGATTATCCGGATGCGCTACCCGGTGCTGGCGGGCATGGTGCTGCTGCTGATGTCAGTTGGCACCTTCGTGATCTCGGGCAAGGTCCAGTGGCGCTTTTTCTCGGGGCCAGAACAGGGGTCGGTGTCGGTCAACTTTTCGATGCTGCCCGGTGCCAGCCGTGCCGACACCCGCGACATGCTGGGCTTGCTGGAACAGGCCGCGCGTGACACCGGCGAGCAATTTGCCGCGCAATATGGCGCCAATCCGATCAAATATGTTCTGGGGGAAATTGGCGGCAACTCGGGCCGCGCACTTGCGGGCGCCGACACCAAAGAGCCTGACCAGCTTGGCGGCGTCTCGATTGAGCTGATCGACCCTGACCTGCGGTCCTATTCGGGTGCCGAGTTCATTGCCGCCATGCAAAGGCTCACGCCGCGCCACCCGATGCTGGAAGAGCTGAGCTTTCGTGGTTTTCGCGGTGGGCCGGGGGGCGATGGCATTTCGGTGCAATTCTCGGGCGCCGATGTTGACAGCCTGAAAGCCGCCGCCGAGGCGCTGAAAACCGCGATGGCGGTTTACCCCGAGGTTTCGGCCCTTGAAGACAACCTTGCCTATGACAAGGAAGAGCTGATCCTTGAGCTGACCCCGCAGGGGCAGGCGCTTGGCTTTACCATTGACGGGCTGGGGCGCGAGTTGCGCCAGCGCATGAACGGGCTTGAGGCCGCCAGTTTCCCCGATGGCCCGCGCAATGCCACCATTCGGGTGCAAGTGCCCAAGTCCGAGCTTGCCGACGATTTTGTGGAAAGCATGCAGCTGCGCTCGCCCAAGGGGGAGTGGGTGATGCTGTCTGACGTGGTGCATGTCAGCACCCGGTCGGGCTTTACCACGGTGCGGCGCGAAGACGGGCTTCGGCTGGTGTCTGTCACCGGCGAGCTGTCGGAAGATAACCCCGACCGCGCCACCGAAATAACCGACGAGATGCTGACGGTGATCTTGCCGCGCATTGCCGAGGATTACGGCGTCACATGGCGCCGCTCGGGCCTTGCGCAACAGCAAGACGAGTTTCTTGGCGATGCGATCATGGCGCTGATCTTTTGCCTGATCGGCATCTACATTGCGCTGGCGTGGATATTTTCCAGCTGGACGCGGCCGATCGTGGTGATGGCGGTTATCCCTTTCGGGCTGATCGGCGCGATCTGGGGGCACTACATCTGGGGCATTCCGATGTCGATGTTTTCGATTGTCGGCCTCATCGGGATGTCGGGCATCATCATCAACGATTCGATCGTGCTGGTCACCACGGTTGATGAATACGCCGCAAAGCGCGGTCTGGTGCCGGCCATCATCGACGCGGTGTCCGACCGTCTGCGCCCGGTATTTCTGACCACGGCAACCACGGTGCTCGGCCTTGCGCCGGTGCTCTATGCCAAGTCCAACGCCGCCTTGTTCCTGAAACCCACGGTCATAACACTGTGCTACGGGCTAGGTTTTGGTCTGGTGATCGTGCTGGTGCTGGTGCCCGCCCTGCTTGCAGCGCAGCAAGACTTCGGGCGCTATTTCCGCGCGCTGCGGCGTGGCTTTGGCGCGCCACGGCTGCGCGTGGCGCTGGGTCTGGCGGCGCTGGCGCTGGTGGCGGCGTTTGCGGCAACGCTTGGGCGGGCGCTCTGGGTTGATGCGGGCGTGGCACTGGCGCTGGGGCAGTTTGTGGCTGCGGCGCTGGCGGTGGTGGTGCTGGTAACGTTGGTCGCGCCCTTCGCGCTGCGGCGCAGACGGCGTCTGATCAGCCCAGGCAACCCCTGATTTCAACCGCGTTGTCGCCACCCAGCACGGTGATGCGCAGATCGCCCCGGTCCAGATCGAAGGGGCGCGCGTCATAGGGGACGATCTCGACCGTCGAGGTCAGAACGCCGCCCGTGCGCGCATTGACCGATTCCGAAACCCAAGAAGAAACGCCGTTCAACTCGAACAGCGCCACCTCAACCGGGCCGAGCTGCGGCATACTGATTTCTGCGGTCACGCGCACCCCGTCAAGCACCGGCTCGACTGCGCACCGGGCGATGCCCTCGCGCCGCTCAGGCAGGGCGGCGAGGGCGGCGATGATCGCCGGGGTGGCGCCGCCCGGCCCTTGCAGCAGGTTTTCGACATTCACGATGATCGGAACGCAGATCTCGCGGCAGATCCCGAACGAGATCTCGCCCGCCATCCAGACGTCAAGCGCGGGATCAGTGGGGGTTATCTCTATCGGCAGAACCATTTCGTGCAGGTAGCCCACGGTGCGCAAGCCGGCGCTCTCGAACAGGTGCGGGCGCGGCCAGTGGATGGTGATTTCGGCGGCGTTATGCGAACCGCGCCAGCTGAACTCGGGCGGAATGCCGGCATCGCCGGGCGCGCGCCAGTAGGTTTTCCACCCATCTTCCAGCACCACCCGAAGCGCCGTCATCTGGGTGCCTCGTTCCGTCCGCCAGCCCCCGACAAGCTCGGCGCTGACGAAACCGGGCATCCATGATTGCGCGGCGGTTGCCTGCGGCAAAACGAGTGCAAGTGCTACGCAGGTGAACAGGGCAGAGTGCAATTTCATGGTATCGGATTAGCGCCGCGGATTGCCCGAGCAAAGTCACATCTGCGACACCGGTGCGGCATCATCGGCGGTGCGGGCGCAGCAGGGCCTTGCGCGGCGGGGCGCGGCGGGCGATGGTCGGACAGGCTTTGCGGAGACGTTGTATGGACTTGACGGGCAGTTTGCTGATCGCGATGCCGGGCATGTCTGACCCGCGTTTTGAACATGCGGTGGTGCTGGTCTGCGCCTATTCACCGCAGGGCGCGATGGGGCTGATCGTTAACAAGCCGCTGCCGCCGGGCATTGGCTGGGCAGAACTTGCCGAGCAACTGGGTCTGGACGCTGGCGGGGCGGCAGGGGTCGCGGTGCAGTTTGGTGGCCCGGTCGAGCCGGGGCGGGGGTTTGTGCTGCATTCGCCGGACTGGCCGCAAGGCAGGGCCGCGCAGACGGTCGCTCCGGGCGTCGTGCTGACCTCGACGCGTGACATTCTTGAAGATATCGCGGCGGGGCGCGGGCCGGCGCGGGCGCTGCTGGCGTTGGGCTATGCAGGCTGGGGGCCAGGGCAGCTAGAGGCCGAAATCGGGGCCAATGGCTGGCTGACAGGCGCCGCTGATGCCGAACTTGTGCTGGGCCGCGCCAACACGCGAAAATGGGAAACCGCGCTGCGCGCCCTGGGTGTAGACCCGCTGTCGCTTTCTGCCGCCGCCGGGCGCGCCTGAAGCCTCAGCCCCAGGTCGGGTGAAAGCTGTCTGCAGGCGACAGCGTGAAGATTTCGCACGCCGTGGCGGTAACGCCAACCGAATGTTCAAACTGCGCGCTCAGCGATCTGTCGCGGGTGACGGCGGTCCAGTCATCGGCAAGCACCTTGGTTTCGGGGCGTCCGAGGTTGACCATCGGCTCAATGGTGAAAAACATGCCCTCTTCCAGCACGGGGCCGGTGCCGGGGCGGCCATAATGCAACACGTTCGGCGGCGCGTGGAACACCCGCCCAAGGCCATGGCCGCAAAAATCGCGCACCACGCTCATGCGGTTGGCTTCGACATGCGCCTGTATCGCGGCGCCGATATCGCCAAATGTGTTGCCGGGTTTGACCGCCGCAATGCCCAGCATCAGCGCCTCATGCGTGACTTCAATCAGCCGCGCCGCCTTGCGGCCGAGCGTGCCCGCCACATACATGCGGCTGGTATCGCCGAACCAGCCATCGAGAATCACTGTTACGTCGATGTTCAGGATGTCGCCATCGTTCAGCAGCTTTGCGCCGGGAATGCCATGGCAAACGACATGGTTGACCGAAATGCAACTGGCGTGCTTGTAGCCGCGATAGCCGATGGTCGCGGAAACCGCGCCCAGTTCCTGCACTCGACCCCGGACGAAATCGTCAATTTCGGCGGTGGTTGTGCCGGGTGTGACCAGTTGCGCCACCTCATCAAGGATCTGCGCAGCCATTCGGCCCGCGGCGTGCATGCCGGCAAAATCTGAGTCTTCGTAAATGCGGATGCCGTCTTTGGTCATGCGGCCACGGGGTTCGTGCACGTCTCTCTCCTGCCTGATTAGGGCCTAGTTAGTCATAAATTGCCGCTTTGGCCAGTGTCGGGCTTTTCGGCGCACGGGGACCACCCTATACCAATGCCAGAATGAGGAGTTGCCATGCCAAACCCCACTGCCGCAGTGCTGATAATTGGCGACGAGATCTTGACCGGGCGCACCCGCGAGGGGAACGGGCATTTTCTGGCGGGCGAGCTGGCAAAAGCGGGGATAGATTTGCGCGAGCTTCGGGTGGTGGGCGACGTTCATGCCACCATCGTGGCGGCGGTTCGGG
Source organism: Paracoccaceae bacterium (assembly GCA_019429405.1). Classification (GTDB taxonomy): domain Bacteria; phylum Pseudomonadota; class Alphaproteobacteria; order Rhodobacterales; family Rhodobacteraceae; genus UBA6213. The sequence goes on along the minus strand of JAHYIZ010000001.1, from coordinate 177,650 downwards.
CGCTCAGCGGCGCGCACGACCACCTCTTCACCTCGGGCGGTATCGGCCCGACGCATGACGATATCACCGCCGATGCGGTCGCTGAGGCCTTTGGTGCCAGTATTGGCGTGCGCGAGGATGCGCGCGCGCTGCTTGCTGCCCACTACGCGGCGCGCGGGGTAGAGTTCAACGCGGCGCGGCTGCGCATGGCGCGGATACCTGCAGGTGCGCGGCTGATCGAAAACCCGGTTTCGGCGGCGCCGGGGTTCAGCATCGGCAATTGCCACGTCATGGCAGGGGTGCCGAACATCTTTCAGGCGATGGTGGCCTCAGTGCTGCCGCAACTGACCGGGGGCGCGCCGCTGGTTTCGCAAAGCCTGCGGGTGATGCGGCCCGAGGCGGCGCTGGCCGAGGCGTTTGGCGCGCTGGCGGCGGCGTGGCCCGATGTGGCGATGGGGTCGTATCCGTTCGTGCAGGACGGGGCCTTTGGCACCAATCTGGTGGTGCGCGGCACCGACCCTGCCAGGGTGGCTGCGGCGATGGCAGCGCTGCGGCGGCTGATCCCGGAGGGGGAATGAGCACCGATCTGTTCGCGGTGATTGACGCAACATGGCCCGCGGCGGCGTGGCACCGCGCAGGCGCTTTCGTGGTGCGCGAGGGGCAGGGTGGCGGCAAGCGGGTGTCGGCGGCCAGCGTCGAAGGGCCATGGACCGACGCCGACATTGATGCCGCTATTGCCACCCATACGCGGCTGCGTCAGCCCGCCCTGTTCATGATTCGCGCGCAGGATGTGGCGCTTGATGCGGCCTTGGCCGCACGCGGCTTCGTGGTAATCGACCCGGTGGCGGTGCTGGCCGCGCCGGTGGCAGCCTTGGCGACCGAAAGGCCGCCACCGATCACTGCCTTTTGCCTTTGGCCGCCATTGGCGATCATGCGCGACCTTTGGTCTGAGGGCGGCATCGGGCCGGGACGGCAGGCGGTGATGGACCGCACGCCGCCGCCCAAATGCGCGGTGCTGGGCCGGATGGAGGATCGCGCGGGCGGGGTGGGGTTCGTGGCGGTGCACGGCGGCGTGGCGATGGTGCACGCATTTCATGTGCTTCCCGCGCTGCGGCGCAAGGGCCTGGCGCGCCACATGCTGCGCGAGGTGGCGTTCTGGGCGGCCGAAAACGGCGCCGAAACGCTGACGTTGGTGGTTACGCGTGCCAACGAGGGTGCGCTGGCGCTCTATCGGGGCTGCGGCCTGGCCGAGGTGGCGGGCTACCACTATCGCATCGCGCCGGGGGCCGCGTGATGGCGGCGCGGGCGCTTTGGCCGCTGGCGGCTGCCTTCGCATTTGCGGCAGTAGCACCCGCCAGCGCAGAAATCGCGCTGGTGCTGCCCGCCAGCGCCGAGCGCACCGCCGTGCGGGTCGAGCCGATGGCAAGCTACGCGCTTGCCATCGGCGCTATGCGCGCGGGCGAGGCGCGCCAGATTGCGCTGGAAGGGCGGCTCAGTCACAGCGCATGGCGGCTGCGCGATACACGGGACAGCAGCTTGCAGATCTTGCAGGGCCTGCGCGCGCAGATCCTAGCGGCGGGCTATACGGTGGAGTTCGAATGCGAGACCGATGGCTGCGGCGGCTTCGACTTTCGTTATGCGCTGAAGTTGTTGCCCGAGCCCGAGATGCACGTTGACCTTGGCGATTTTCGCTACCTTGCCGCGGTGCGGGGCGAAGGGGCCGGCGCCGAGCACCTTGCGCTGGTGGTCAGCCGCTCGACCGGGTCGGGCTTTGTGCATCTGACGCAGATTGTCCCGGCCGACAGCGGCGGCGACCCGGCAGCCGTGCAAGCTGCGCCTGCCGCCGAGCCGGGCGCGGGGCCGATTGAGGTTGCGCCGCTTGGCACCTCGCCTGTGCCCGAAACCCCGACGGCCGAGGTTGCAGCACTTGCGGCGCGGCTTGAGACCGCGGGCGGTGCGGTGTTGGACGATCTTGCGTTTGAAACGGGCGCCGCCACGCTAAGCCCCGGCGGTTACACATCGCTGGCGGCGCTGGCCGCCTATCTGGCGGCCAATCCGGCGCGGCAGGTGACGCTGGTGGGGCATACCGATGCGGTGGGTGCGCTGGCAGGCAACATTGCGCTGTCGCGCAAGCGGGCCGAGGCGGTGCGTGCGAGGCTGCTTGAGGCGCATGGGGTGAACCCGGCACAGGTGGGCGCTGAGGGGGCCGGCTGGCTTGCGCCGCGCGCATCGAACCTGACCGAGGCCGGGCGGGCGCTGAACAGAAGGGTCGAGGTGGTTCTCACCTCGACCTGAGTTGCCGCCCGCAGGGACCGGGCGACGGGGAGGATTGCTGCGGCGGGCTACCAGTTATCGGGGCCCTTGTCGGTGAATGTCTGTGCCAGAAAGTCGATGAAGGCGCGCACCTTGGGCTGGGTAAAGCGGCCCGGCGGATAGACCGCATAAATGCCCAGTGTCTCCATCGGCAGGCCCGGCATCGCCTCTTGCACGAGGCCCTGTTTCATCGCGTCGGCATAAAGGAAGCTGGGCAGATAGGCGATGCCAAGGCCCGCGATTGCCGCGTGCAGCAGGCTTTGGCCATCGTTCACGGTCAGCCATCCCGCCGAGCGCACTTGCCGCCGCTCACCCGAGGGCGCGGTGATTTTCCAGACGTTGCCCGCGGCCTGGTTTGAGTAGTGCAGCAGCTTGTGCCCGTTCAGATCGTCGATTTTCTGCGGGTGGCCGTATTTCTTGAAGTAGGACGGCGCGCCGATCATGCGCTTGGCGGTGTCGGTCAGCTTGCGGGCGCGCAACGTGCTGTCTTCCAGCTCGCCCACCCTGATCGCCATATCGAAGCCTTCGGAAATCAGCTCCACATAGCGGTTGTTGAGCACCATGTTCACGGTGATGTCGGGGAATTCCTGCAAGAAGTTGCCCAGCACCGGCGATAGCAGGTTGACCCCGAAATCGGTGGCAACCGAAATTCGCAACAGGCCCGAGGGCGCAATCTGCATCGAGGTGACAAGCGCATCCGCCTCGCCCGCGTCATTGAGCACGCGCCGCGCGCGGTCGTAATAGGCAAGGCCGATCTCGGTGGGGCTGACGCGGCGCGTGGTGCGGTTCAGAAGCCGCGCACCCAGGCGCGCCTCAAGCGCCGAGACGTGCTTGGAAACGGCAGACTTGGAAATGCCCATCTTCTTGGCAGCATCGGTGAACCCCCCCTGGTCCACCACGGTGGCGAAGGCTTCCATTTCGGTCAGACGGTCCATTGTACACCCATGCTTCACAATACTCGCTTGCATCGGGTATCGCGGCCAATTCGGGCGCAAATGGGGCTTGGGCGGGACAATGGCGGGGAATTTGCGGTGCTGGCGAAGTTTGCGAAACGATCCGCCGGGCGTGGGGCGCCGCCTTCCAACCGGCCACGCTTGCCGCCCGGCGACATTCTGACCCTGAAAAAACAGCAGCACTGACGCGGCGTTGCAGGTGACAATTGCGCGGCGCGGCGGCAGGTTGGTGCCGTCAGGGAGAACGCAATGAACCACTATCCGCAGATGCTCTCGCCGCTCGATCTGGGCCATGTGGTGCTGAAGAATCGGGTGCTGATGGGCAGCATGCACACCGGGCTGGAGGAGACCGGCGACTGGAATCGGGTGGCCGAGTTCTATGCCGCCCGTGCGCGCGGCGGGGTGGCGTTGATGGTAACGGGCGGCATGGCGCCCAACCACGAGGGCGGGGTGTTTCCCGGCGCGGCGGGGCTTTATACGGCGGCCGATATCGCCAACCACCGCAGCGTGACAGACCGCGTGCATGGCGAGGGTGGGCGCATCGCGATGCAGATCTTGCACGCGGGGCGCTATGCCTACGGGCCTGATTGCGTTTCGGCCTCGGCGGTGAAATCTCCGATTTCCCCCTTTGCTCCGCGTGAACTGGACGAGGCAGGGATCGAGAAGCAGATTGCCGATATCGTCACCGCCGCCGCCCGCGCCCGCGAGGCGGGCTATGACGGGGTCGAGGTGATGGGGTCCGAGGGCTATTTCCTCAATCAGTTTCTCGTGCGCCATGTGAACCGACGCAGAGACCGTTGGGGCGGGTCTTACGAAAACCGCATGCGGCTGCCGGTTGAGGTGGTGGCACGGGTGCGCGCGGCGGTGGGGCGCGATTTCATCCTGATCTACCGCATCAGTCTGATCGACCTCGTGCCCGATGGCTCGACATGGGACGAGGTGGTGCAACTGGCGAAGTCGGTCGAAGGCGCGGGGGCGAGCATCCTCAACACCGGCATCGGCTGGCATGAGGCGCGCATTCCCACCATCGCCACCTCGGTGCCGCGCGCGGCGTTTACCTGGCTGACCGCGCGGTTGCGCCCCGAGGTGGGCATACCGGTGATCGCCTCGAACCGGATCAACACGCCAGAGCTTGCCGAGGCGATATTGGCGGGCGGGCAGGCTGATATGGTTTCGATGGCGCGCCCGTTTCTCGCCGACCCCGATTTTGTCGCCAAGGCGGCTGCGGGGCGGGGCGCTGAAATTGCGCCATGTATCGCCTGCAATCAGGCTTGCCTTGACCACACCTTTTCGGGGCGCATCTCCTCATGCCTGGTGAATCCGCGCGCAGGCCACGAGACCGAATTGCCGGTGCTTGCGGCCACCGCGCCCAAGACCGTTGCCGTGGTCGGGGCCGGCCCGGCGGGCATGGCCGCCGCCATCACCGCCGCAGGGCGCGGCCACCGCGTGACCCTGTTTGAACGCGCAGCCGAGATTGGCGGGCAACTGACGCTGGCGCGCGAAGTGCCCGGCAAAGAGGAATTTCACGGGCTGATCCGCTGGTTCGCCACGATGATAGACCGGTCGGGCGTGGCGCTGTGGCTGAACAGCGAGGCCACGCCAGAGGCGCTGGCCCCATTTGACGAGGTAATCATCGCCACCGGCGTCAGCCCGCGCGACCCCGGCATTGCCACTGATCCCGGCGCGCGCGTGCTGGGCTACGCCGAGGTGCTGCGCGGCGCGCCGGTGGGCAGCCACGTGGCGATCATCGGCGCCGGGGGCATCGGCTTTGACGTAGCCGAATACCTTACGCAGAAGGGCGCAAGCGCCACGCTGCACCCCGCCGAATGGATGCGCGAATGGGGCGTGGGCGACCCGGCCACCAGTGCTGGCGGGCTGGCCGAGCCAAAACCCGAAGCGCCCGCGCGCAGCGTCACCCTGCTGCAGCGCAAGCCCGAAAAGCTGGGGCGCAAGCTGGGCAAGACCACGGGCTGGATTCACCGCGCGCAACTTGCGGCGCGCGGGGTGACGATGCTGGGCGGCGTGAACTATGAGCGTATCGCGCCCGAGGGGCTGCACATCAGCCACGGCGCGGCGCGCGAAAACCCCACCCTGATCTCCGCCGATACGGTGGTGCTTTGCGCGGGCCAGACCTCAAACCGTGCGCTGGCTGAAACACTGGGTCGCCCCTGCCACATCATCGGCGGCGCCGACGTCGCGGGCGAGCTTGATGCAAAGCGCGCCATCGACCAGGGCACGCGGCTCGCACTGTCGCTTTAGGCTTCTTCATCGCCCAAATACCCCACGGGGGTGCGGGGGTGTGAAACCCCCGCGTCGCTGCCGCGTCAGCTGCCGCTTTCAACGCAGTGGCGCCGGAACGCGCGTTTGAGCATATCAAGCTCGCCCCGCAACAGGTCAATCTCGGCGCGCAGATCGTCTTCCAGCGGCACCCCGGAAACGATGCTGAAATGCGCTAGCACCTCGCCGCTCGGGGCATCTTGCAGCAGGAAGGTCTGCACCCCGTCATGAAGCACCTCCGCCGGAATCGGCAGGCTCAACCGCCAGCGCCCCGCGCCGTCGGGCGTTGTCTCAAGCCCCGGCAGCTTGCGTTCGAGATGCGTGATTTGCAGCCCGGAGGCATCAGGCCCGACCAGAACCGCCTCCCAGCGCCCGGCGCGAATGCGCTGCATTTCCAGCGAATAGTCCATGTCTTCCCCTAAATTTCGGCGCGCGGGCGGCGCGACAGAGTCAGATCGCGGATCACGATCTGGTTCATCTCTGGGCCTTCGAAGATCAGGTCGACCCAGGCCTTTTCCACCCGCTTTTCATTGATCTTGGTATAGGCAAGGTCGAAATCGACCCAGATATCGTCCTGCGTCAGCGGCAGTTCGCGCACCACCTGCTCGGTGTTCGGGCCGTGGCGCACGTTGAGCCGCGCGAAGATTTCGAGCGGTCTTTCCACCTCGACCCTGCAATCGAGCCGGATCAGGTGGCTCAGCCGCAGCCCCTGCACCGCGCCGGGCGGCAGATCCAGCGCCAGCGACAGGAAAGAGCCGCCAAACCGGAACACATCCAGCCGCAACCCGTAGGGCGCGAGGTCGGTCTCGCGGCGGTTGCGGATCTGGCGCACGGTCAGCTCGCTGACTGGGCAATCGTGAAATACCGTGGCTTCGGCACCCAGCATGGCCCGGCTGGGCAGGCCCGAATGCCCGGCGGGCACCACCGGGCCGCGCCAAATTTCGGGGCGCCAGGCCCAGTCGGTGCCCGCGGGGCTGCGAATCGCGTCGGTTCCGAGCAGCGGCAATGTCAGCCGCGCGTCGGCGACATGCAGCACCCGGTCAATTTCGCGGCGCAGCAGCACGGCATCGTCGCGCACGCCGCGCAGCAAGCCAAGCCGCATGCGGTCAGCCAGACGGGCGGCGCGGCGCCAGTGTGCCAGCGCGCGGCGGGTCAGAATTCGGTCAAGAATGGTTTCGCGTTTGAGGTCCATGGCAGCCCGGTGGTCGCACAATCGTCATGCTTGTGGAAACAGTTAGCCCAAATCGTTGCAATTCGGCAAACAACGCAAGTGAGAAAATCGTCCCGTTTCGCGCCCTGGGCGCGATAACCAGCGTCAGCCAGCCGCTTCGCCCCCGTTTGCGGCCCGCAACGCGGCCGAAAAGTCGCTGGCCAGCATCCGCAGGGTGGTGCTGTTCAGCGGCTCGGAGGCCAGCCCCAGCACCGCAAGCGACACGATGCGCCCGCGGATTTGCATCAGCGCGCGCCAACTGCGCGCCTGCACCCGGTTGGCGCCCAACGGCGCGGTGTCGGTCAACTCGATCAGCAGCACATCGCCCGCGATCTGGGTGCGGACGACCTTTACCGTAGCCGCATCGCCGCTGCGCGAAAGCGCGGCACGCCCCGCCTCGGTGCGCAGATAGGTTTCCAGTTGCTTGAACGACCGCGATAGCGGCGGCGCATCCACTGCAGCAGGTGTGACCGAGGCGGTCAGCACCGCCTTGGCGGCCGGGCGCCCGGCCTCGGCGCTGCGCGAAAGCGAGGCGCAACTGCCCAGCAGCACAAAGGCGTTGGCGCCTTGCTCGTGGCTTTGCGCCAGATCGATACAAAAACCGCTCGGGCCGACAATCACCGGTCCACCAGAGGAAAGCGCCATGCTGGTGGGCGCCTGGGTCCCGCCGAACAGCGGCACGCAGGCGGCGCTGGCCAGCGTCGCGGCCAGCGCCAGTGCCCATGGCGCCTTATTGGTCCATGTAGACATGCGTTTCGGCCTTGGCGCCGGGGTGGGAAACAGCGCCATAACGGGTGGGGCCGACGAGGCGCGCGTATTTCCACAAAGCGCCCGAAGCGTAGTCGGTTTTGCGCGGGCCTTTCCACAGCGCCTTGCGGGCGGCCAGTTCGGCGTCGCTGAGCGCCACCGAAATCTCGCCCTTGATCGCGTCGATGGTGATCACGTCGCCATCTTTCAGCAGTGCGATCGGCCCGCCATAGGCCGCCTCTGGCCCGACATGGCCGACACAGAAGCCGCGCGTGGCGCCCGAAAAACGGCCATCGGTAATCAGCGCCACCTTCTTGCCCATGCCCTGCCCGGAAAGCGCGGCGGTGGTGGCCAGCATTTCGCGCATGCCGGGGCCGCCTGCAGGGCCTTCGTTGCGGATCACCAGCACGTCGCCTTCGTGGTAGGTGCGTGCCTGCACCGCCTCAAATGCGTCTTCCTCGCACTCAAAGACGCGCGCCGGTCCGGTGAAGACCTGTTGCTCGGGCGCCATGCCCGCGACCTTCACGATCGCGCCTTCGGGGGCGATGTTGCCTTTCAGGCCGACCACGCCGCCGGTCTGGGTGATCGGGGTGGCAACCGGGTGGATGACCTTGCCGTCGGGCTCGCCCGTGATCAGCTCCAGCTCCTCGCCCAAGGTGCGGCCCGAAGCGGTTATGCAGTCGAGGTGCAACAGGCCCGCCTTGGCGAGTTCCTTGAGCACCACCGGCACACCGCCCGCCTCGAACAGGTCTTTTGCCACATATTCGCCGCCGGGGCGCAGGTTCACGAAATAGGGGGTGTCGTGGAAGATATCGCAGACATCGAACAGATCAAAGTCGATCCCCGCCTCGTTGGCGATTGCAGGCAGGTGCAGCCCGGCATTGGTGCTGCCCCCCGTGCAGGCCACCACGCGGGCGGCATTTTCCAGCGCCTTGCGGGTGACGATGTCACGGGCGCGGATATTCTTCTCGATCAGGTTCATCACCGCAACCCCGGTGGCGTCGCCATACTGGTCGCGGCTTTCGTAAGGCGCTGGTGCGCCCGACGAGTTCAAGAGCGCAAGGCCAATGGCCTCGGAAACGCAGGCCATTGTGTTGGCGGTGTATTGCCCGCCGCAGGCGCCCGCGCTGGGGCAGGCGAGTTTTTCCAGAATCGCAAGCTCTGCATCTGACATGTTGCCCGCCTGATGCTGGCCCACCGCCTCGAACACATCCTGCACCACGATGTCGCGGCCATTGAGGCGGCCGGGCAAAATCGAGCCGCCGTAAATGAAGACCGAAGGAACATTGAGCCGCACCATCGCCATCATCATGCCGGGCAGCGACTTGTCGCACCCCGCGATGCCCACGAGCGCATCATAGCAGTGGCCGCGCATGGTCAATTCGACCGAGTCGGCGATAACGTCGCGGCTGGCCAGCGAGCTTCGCATCCCCTCGTGCCCCATCGCGATGCCATCGGTCACCGTGATGGTGGTGAATTCACGCGGGGTGCCGCCACCCTTTTTTACCCCCATCTTGACCGATTGGGCTTGCCGGTTCAGCGCGATGTTGCAGGGCGCCGCCTCGTTCCAGCAGGTCGCGACACCGACCCACGGCTGGCTGATTTCTTCCTCGGTGATGCCCATGGCGTAGAAATAGCTGCGGTGCGGCGCGCGCGAGGGGCCCTCGGTGACATGGCGTGAAGGCAGTTTGGACTTGTCGAAACGGGTGTTTTTCATGGGCGTCCTCCCGGAAATGGTTGGCAATGGCAATAAAGCGCCGATCCGGGCAGGGCAAGGAGATTGCAGTCGCCCGGTGCCCGGCCGGGGTTGCGCGGCCTTGCGGCCACGCCCCGGCCCGGCCCACCCGCTGCAGGCGCACAAAGGGCTTGCCGCGCGTATCTTGCGAAGGCCGTTCGGATGCCGCACTCTGCGTGGCATGAGCGATTTTGTTGGCAAGACGCGCGTTGGCCGCGATGCGATGGACCCGGCCCGTGCCGAGGCCCTGGCGGCGGTTTTGGGTATCGACTGGCGGCCCGGTGCGCCGTTGCCGCCCTTTGCGCATCAGGTCTATTTCTGGCAGGCGCTTCCTGACGCCGCGCTGGGGCGCGACGGGCACCCGGCGCGGGGCGGGTTCATTCCCGACCTTGGGCTGCCACGGAGGATGTGGGCAGGCGGACGGCTTGCATTTCACGCGCCGCTTTACACTGGGCGCGAGGCGGAAAAGACCACTGTGATCGAGGCGGTGACGCTGAAGGAGGGTCGCAGCGGCCCTCTGGGGTTCGTGACGCTGCGCCACGAGATTGCGCAAGCGGGTGCGCTTTGCGTGACCGAGTGGCAAGACCTCGTCTACCGCCAAGACCCAGGTCCGGGGCAGGTGGCGCCGCCCGTGCCGCGGGCGCCCGAGGGCGGCGAGGTGCGGCGGCAGCGGTTTTCGACCGTCGATCTCTTCCGCTATTCGGCGCTGACGCTCAATGGCCACCGCATTCACTATGACCGAGACTATGCGCGCGAGGTCGAGGGCTATGGCGGGCTGGTGGTGCACGGGCCGCTGCTGGCGCAGGTGCTGATGCTGGTTGCGGCGGCGGAGGGTCCGCTGCGGCGGTTTGCGTTTCGCGGCGTTTCGGCGGCGCTTGATCATGAAGAGCTGCGGTTTTGCCACGCGGGCGGGCGGCTTTGGGTGGCGGGGCCAGACGGGCGGATCTGCATGAGTGCCGAGGCCGAATAGGGGGCCTTCCGCCCCCTCTGGCGCGCGGCGCGCGCCATTCACCCCCCGAGGGTATTTGGACGTAGAAGAAGCCCGGCGCATCTGGACTTGCGCGGCGGGGGGGACTATCTCGGGGCGGTCATGGCCGAGAAATCCGACCCCAATTCCAAGACCATTGCCGAAAACCGCCGGGCGCGGTTCGATTATGCCATCGAGAGCGATCTTGAGGCCGGGATCATTCTGACCGGGTCGGAGGTGAAGTCGCTTCGGATCGGGCAAAGCAACATTGCCGAAAGTTATGCCAGTGTCGAGGGCGGCGAGTTGTGGCTGATCAACGCCTATATCGCACCCTATATGCAGGCCGGAGTCTTCGGCCATGAACCGCGGCGGCGGCGCAAGCTGCTGGTTTCAAAGCGCGAGCTGTCGCGGCTCTGGAACGCGGTGGGGCGCGAGGGCATGACGATTGTGCCGATCGTGATGTATTTCAACGACCGGGGCCGGGTGAAGCTGAAGATCGGCATCGCCAAGGGCAAGAAGCTGGCCGACAAGCGCGCCACCGAGGCCAAGCGCGACTGGGACCGCCAGAAGGCGCGGATCATGAAGCAGAACCACTGACGAGGCGCGAAGCCCTGGCGGCCAATGCGCAACCGCCAAACGGGCATTGCCGCCCTTGCCTCACCGCGCCCCGGCGCGTAAGTCTGGCCCCGCAAAGCGGAGGTGCGGCATGGCCAATGATGACCCCAAAACGCTGGTATCGACCGACTGGCTTAAGACGCATCTGAAAGACCCCGACCTGCGGGTGCTCGACGCAAGCTGGTTCATGCCTGACAGCGGGCAAGATGCGCGGGCGGGTTATGAGGCAGCGCATGTGCCCGGCGCGCGGTTCTTCGATATTGACGATATTGCCGATACCCGCTCAACGCTGCCGCATATGGCGCCGCCGGCGGAGAAATTCATCAGCCGGATGCGGGCGATGGGTATTGGCGACGGGCATCAGGTGGTGGTCTACGACCAGTCCGGCATCTTTTCTGCGCCGCGCGTGTGGTGGACGTTTCGGCTGATGGGTAAGCATGATGTGGCGGTGCTTGATGGCGGCTTTCCCAAATGGCTGGCCGAGGGGCGCCCGGTCGAAGACATGCCGCCGATCTTGCGCGACCGCCACATCACCGTGCAGCGCCACGCCGAGCTGGTGAAGGATGTCACGCAGGTCGCCGCCGCCTCGAAGCTGGGCGACCACGAAATTGTCGATGCACGCTCGCGCGGGCGCTTTGCGGGGGTCGAGGCGGAGCCGCGTCCGGGGCTGCGGGGCGGGCATATTCCGGGGTCGAAGAACCTGCCGTTCACCGAATTGCTGGCCGAAGATGGCACCATGAAACCCGCAACGGCGCTGCGCGCGGCATTCGAGGCGGCGGGGGTGAACCTGCGCAAGCCGATCATCAGCAGTTGCGGTTCGGGCGTGACGGCAGCGGTGCTTGACCTCGCGCTTGAACTGATCGGGCACCACAACCATGCCGTTTACGATGGGTCGTGGTCGGAATGGGGCATGTATAATGATTTGCGGGTGGCCACCGCGAAACTGGAAAAGGGCGCATGATGCTGCACAATCTCAGACCGCAGGCCGCCGACAAGATATTGGCGCTGATGGGAATGCTGAAGGCCGACCCGAGGCCGGGCAAGATTGACCTTGGCGTGGGTGTTTACAAGGATGCGAGCGGCCTCACCCCGGTGATGCGCGCGGTCAAGGCCGCCGAAAAGCGGCTGTGGGAAAGCGAGACGACCAAGACCTACACTTCGCTCGCGGGCGAGCCCGCCTATCACGCAGCGATGGCCGAGATGATTTTGGGCTTTGGTTACCCCGAGGCGCGGGTGGCGGCGCTGGCCACGGTGGGCGGCACCGGCGCGGTGCGCCAGGCGCTGGAGCTGGTCCGCATGGCGGCGCCCGATGCCACCGTCTGGGTGTCTGACCCGACATGGCCGAACCACCTGACGATTCTGAGCTATCTGGGCATCAAGACCAGAGCCTACCGCTATTTTGACGCCGAGTCGCGCGGCGTCGATTTTACCGGCATGATGGCCGACCTCGCGCAGGCAGGCGCGGGCGATGTGGTGCTGCTGCATGGCTGCTGCCACAACCCGACGGGCGCCAACCTGACGATGCCGGAATGGGCCGAGGTCGCGAACCTGCTGGAGCGCACCGGCGCGTTGCCGCTGGTAGACCTTGCCTATCAGGGCTTTGGCGACGGGCTGGATGACGATGCGGCGGGCACAAGGCTGCTGGCGGCGCGGCTGCCGCAGGTGTTGATTGCGGCCTCGTGCAGCAAGAACTTTGGCATCTACCGCGAGCGCACCGGCATTTTGCTGGCGTTGGCGCCCGAGGGGGCAACGCGCGATCTGGTGCAGGGCAATTTTGCCTATCTCAACCGGCAGAACTATTCGTTTGCGCCCGACCACGGGTCACGCCTTGTGACGATGATCCTGACAGACGCGGGGTTGCGCGCCGACTGGCAGGCGGAACTTGAAGAGGTGCGGCGGGGCATGCTGGCCCTGCGCGAGCAACTGGCCGCCGAGTTGCGCGGGCTGGCCGGGTCGGACCGCTTCGGTTTTCTGGCGCAGCACCGGGGCATGTTCTCGCGGCTGGGGGCCAGCCCCGAGCAGGTCGAAAAGATGCGCGTCGATAATGCGATCTACATGGTCAGCGACAGCCGCCTCAACATCGCCGGGCTGAATGCCGAAACGGTGCCGGTGCTGGCGCGCGCGATCATTGCGGCGGGGGTCTGAGGGCAAACGAAAAAGGCAGGGCCTGCGCCCTGCCTTTCTTGCCACCGCGCCGAGAGGATCAGGCGTGGTAGGCGCTTTCGCCGTGTGTGGTCAGGTCAAGCCCCTGCCGCTCGTCATCGCTGGAAACGCGCAAGCCAAGCACCATATCCACCAGCTTGAACAGCACCACCGAGACCACGCCGCACCACAAGATCGTAACCCCGACCGCCTGCGCCTGAATGAGCACTTGGCCCGCAATCGAGAAGTCTTCGGCCCCGGTGCCGCCCAGCGACGGCGCGGTGAAGATGCCGGTGCCGATGGCGCCGGTAATGCCGCCGATGCCGTGAATGCCGAACACATCAAGGCTGTCGTCATAGCCGAGCTTGTTTTTCACCACCGCGACGAAGAAGTAGCAGAGCGCCGCAGCAATGGCGCCAAGCACGATGGCACCCACCGGCCCGACCGAGCCAGCCGCCGGGGTCACCGCCACGAGGCCGGCAACAAGGCCCGACGCAGCACCCAGCATGCTGGCCTTGCCGCGCAGCAGGGCCTCAATGCCGGTCCAGGCAAGAATCGCGCCTGCGGTGGCGGTGAATGTGTTGATCATCGCCAGCCCGGCGCCGCCATTCGCCTCAAGGTTCGAGCCCGCGTTGAAGCCGAACCAGCCAACCCAGAGGATGCCCGCGCCAACCAGCGTCAGCGTCATCGAATGCGGGGCCATCATGTCTTTGCCCAGTCCGATGCGCTTGCCGATCATCACCGCGCCAATCAGCGCCGCGACACCGGCGTTGATATGCACCACGGTGCCGCCTGCAAAGTCGAGCGCGCCCCAGTTGAAGATCAGCCCGGCGCCATCCCAGACCATGTGGGCGATCGGGAAGTAGACCAGCGTCACCCAAAGCGTGGTGAACAGCAGCACCGCCGAGAATTTGGCGCGTTCCGCGAAAGACCCGATGATCAGCGCGCAGGTGATGGCGGCAAAGGTCATCTGGAAGGCGATAAAGATGAACTCGGGTATCACCACGCCGTCGGTGAAGGTGGCAGACATGCTGTCCATCGTCACGCCGGCCAGAAACAGCTTGCCGGTGCCGCCCCAATAGGGGCTGGTGCCGCCGCCGAAGGCGAAGGAGTAGCCCCAGAGCACCCAGATCACCATGACCAGCGCGGTGATTGTGGTGGTTTGCATCAGCACCGAAAGCATGTTCTTGCTGCGCACGAGGCCGCCGTAAAACAGTGCCAGCCCCGGCACGATCATGAACAGCACCAGCAGGGTCGAGGTCATCATCCAGGCGACGTCGCCCTTGTCCATGATGTCGGCGGCCACTTCGGTCACCGCCTCGACCAGCGCTTCGGCGGCGGGTGCCGCGTCTTGCGCGAAGGCGGGCAGGGCCAGCGCTGCCAGTGCGGCGGCGGCAAGGCCCGGGAGTTTTGTCAGTTTCGTCATCTCTCTCATGTCCCTTGTTGCGGCTGCGTTAGAGCGCCTCGTCATTCACATCGCCGGTGCGCACGCGCACTGCCTGCGCCACGTCCAGCACGAAAATCTTGCCGTCGCCGATTTTCTGGGTGCGCGCGGTGCGTGCGATGGTTTCCACCACCTCGTCGGCCAGCGCGTCTTGCACCACAATTTCCAGCTTGATCTTGGGCACGAAATTCACGGCGTATTCGGCGCCGCGGTAAATTTCGGTATGGCCTGACTGCGCGCCAAAGCCCTTGATCTCGGTTACCATCATGCCGCGCACCCCGATCGCGGTGAGCGCCTCGCGCACCTCGTCGAGCTTGAACGGCTTGATTGCTGCAATGATGAGTTTCACGTCGTCATTCCTTCCTCTGTCAGCCCCGATGCCACCGCATTGGGCACCGCACGGACCCAGAGGGCGCGCTTTGCACACGCAGCACAAGATTTGCGGCGGGTGCGAAGAGGCGAGAATCCGTATGAATTGCACAAATTTTGCACAAACATGTCGTGACGCCTAATTTATAGGCGCGCGCAAAAGCGAATCACCCCGTGAAGCTGCTCCACATCGGCGGCGGGGGCATGTAAGCTGGCGCCAAGAAACGGGCAGTGGTGCGGGTAGCAGATGGCACAAAAGGGCGGCAGGCGGCCCCTGGTTGCAGACAGACGATATGCAGCGGCCAAGCCGCAGCCTGCCAAGGCTGTGCACAAACCGTCTGCGCCAAAACGTGCGCGCACTCCCGCGCGCCGCCGCAACCCGCTGGTGGCGGCCGTTGCATGGCTGTGGCGCGGCATCTGGAAGGTGCTGTGGGGTGTGGGCTGGCGGCTGGGGGTGATAGGTGCACTGATCCTTGCCGGAGCGGTGTTCTATTTCCAAAGCCAGTTGCCGCAGCTTTCGGCGCTGCTTGACGCGCGCCAGCGCGGATCTGTCACCATGCTTGACCGTGACGGGCAAGTGTTTGCGTGGCGCGGAGAAACCTTTGGCGGCCAGATTTCGGCCACCACGGTCTCGCCCAATCTGAAAAACGCCATCATCGCCACCGAGGACAAGCGTTTCTACAGCCACTTCGGCATCAGCCCGCGCGGCATTGCCGGGGCGATTCGCATCAACCTCAGCGAGGGTCGCGGGCCTCTGGAGGGCAACGGCGGTTCCACGATCACGCAGCAGGTCGCCAAGCTTCTGTGCCTTGGCGTGCCCTATGACGCCGCGACCTGGAAGACCGAGGCCGAGTATGAGGCCGACTGCCGCAAGGGCAGCGTCTGGCGCAAGATCAAGGAGATCCCCTACTCGCTTGCGATGGAGGTGAAATACACCAAGGACGAGATCCTGACGATCTACGTCAACCGTTCCTACCTTGGCGCTGGCGCGCGCGGGTTCGAGGCGGCAAGCCAGCGCTATTTCGGCAAGTCGGCGGCAAATGTGACCCCGGCCGAGGCGGCGATGCTGGCAGGGCTTCTGAAGGCACCATCGCGCTACGCCCCGACCGGAAACTTGCAGCGCGCGCAAGACAGGGGCGCGCTGGTGCTGGGGCTGATGCACGATCAGGGCTATCTGACCGATGCCCAATATGCCGACGCCAAGGCGCACCCGGCCCAGCTTTCGCAGGCAGCGGCAGCACGGGCGGGCGGCTTTTTTGCGGATTGGGTGATGGAATCCGGCCCCTCGTTCCTGACCCGTGAGACCACCGAGGATGTGATCATTTCAACCACCTTCGACCAGCGCATCCAGACCGCCGCCGAAACCGCGCTGGCCGAGGTGTTTGATGCCAAGCTGCGCGAGGGCAGCGCCACACAGGCGGCGATCGTGGTGATGTCGGCCGATGGCGCGGTGCGGGCGATGGTCGGCGGGCGCAAAACCCCGAACGCAGGCGATTTCAACCGCGCGACGCAGGCGCTGCGCCAGACTGGATCAACCTTCAAGCCGTTCATCTATGCGGCGGCGCTCGACATGGGCTACACGCCTGACAGTATTATTCTGGACGCGCCGCTGACCATCAACGTGCGCGGCTCGGGCCCGTGGTCGCCCGAAAACTACGGCAAGGAATATTATGGCGAGGTGACGCTGACCACCGCGATGGCGCGGTCGCTCAACACCGCTGCGGTCAGGCTGTCCGAGGCGGTGGGGCGCGATGCGGTGCGCGCGGTGGCCAACCAGTTCGGCTTTGCCTCGGCGCTTGCCGACGGGCCGGCGCTGGCGCTTGGGGTGTCGGAATCGACGCTGCTGGAAATGACCGGCGCCTATGCGGGCATTCTGAACGGCGGCACTTCGGTGCGGCCCTACGGGCTGATCGAGCTGCGCCTGACGGGCGACGATGTGCCGCTTATCGGGCAGGCGGGCGGCATGGGTGAACGGGTGATTTCGCCCAAAGCCGCAGCCGAACTGACATGGATGATGGAACAGGTGATCGAACAGGGCAGCGGCGGGCGCGCCCGCCTGCCCGGCCGCGAGGCGGCTGGCAAGACCGGCACCACGCAATCGTCGCGCGATGCATGGTTCATTGGCTTTACTGCCGACTATGTGGCGGGCGTCTGGATGGGGTATGACGACAACACGCCGCTGGCGGGTGTAACTGGCGGCGGCCTGCCTGCGGAAATCTGGCAGGCGGTGATGGTCAGGGTGCAAGAGGGGCTGCCCGCGCGCCCGCTGCCCACCGCATCGCCCGAAAGCTGGCGCGCGGCGCCTCTTGCGCCAGCGACGCGGGGCGGCGGCCAGACCGAAGATCCGATCGGTCGGTTGCTGCGCGAGCTGTTTGGTGGCGCCGGGAACTGAGCGTCCGAGGATTTTTTTCGCGCATTTCACCCGAAAACCGCGTCACACTTTTCGGAATGCCCTTCAGCCAAGCGCGCGCAGATCGGCGATCACCGCGTCGATATTGCCCCGGCGGCGGTCAAGCATGGCGCCGATTTCGGTGCGTTCGGCGTTCAGCAGATCAACCCCTTCGATCACGATGTTGAAAAACAGGTTCTTGCCGGTGGCGCCCGAGACATACCAGAGCAACTCGAACGGTGCCTGCCCTTGCAGGTAGGCCAGCGAGCGCACTTCGTAAAAGCTTTTCAGCGGGCGCGAGCCGGTGATCTCGATCCGCGCGCCGATGAATTCACGAAAGCGCCGCCCGTACTTGTGCGAAAGGTAAACGCCAAAGGCGCGGGTATAGGCGCTCATCTGCGCCGCCGAGGCCTGGCGGGCAGCGGCGCCAAGCGTGGTGCGCGCAATGGTTGTGACGTCGGCGTAGCGGGTGAACAGGCCCTCGAAATCGGTCAGCATCCGCGCTTCGGAGCGGCCCGAGTTGATGATTTCGTGCACCTCGCCAATTGCCACGTCGATCAGCGCGCGCGCGCTGGCGTCATCAAGCGCAAGGGCGCGCTGCGGCAGCAGCGCAAACGAAAGTCCCGCCACAAGGGCGCCGCCAAAACCACGGCGGGTGAGGGTGCTATTCGGCAAATGGGTCAAAGACATCATCATCACTCGTTGCTCCCAGCGCAAAGCGGCGGTTCTGCAAATAGAGCAGCCGCGCCTGCGCATAGCTGTCTGCGCTTTCCGACAGCACCGCGCTGACCGACCCGGCATAGCGCAATTTGCCGGCGGTATTGCCGGTGACCCGTATCAGGCGCAGCTTGTTGTGTTGGTGCACTGTCAGTACCGCGCCGAGCGGGTCAATGAAAATATCGACCACCCGGCCCACTGCATCGCGCTCGGTCGAAGGGCCGATGACCGGCAGTTCGATATAGGCGCCCTCGCCGACGCCCCAGACATAAAGGGTCTCGCCAAAGTCGGTGTAATGCTCGGGCAGACCGAACGAGGTGCCCGCCGCGTCGAACAGCCCGCCCACGCCGAAGGTGGTGTTGACCACGAGCCGCAGCGTGTTCATCACCGCAGGCTCAAGCCGCCCTTGCAACAATGAGTTGAGAATCTTGCTGGGCAGGCCGAGGTTGCCGGCAAAGTTGGAAGCCACTTTCAGCGCCGGTCCCTGGAGCCCGTCGCCGCCGCCGACCGCACCAGAAAGCGCATTGCCTATGGCCACGTTGAAGGCGTGCGTCTGGCGGTTGGACGCTTCATAGGGGTCGTGAATGCCGCTGGGAATTTCGCGCGCACCGCATGCGCCAACCAGCACCACCGCGATGAACGGCAAGCAGACGCGACGAAAGTATTGCAGGCTTGGCATGCTGGCCCCCAGGTTCCGCGCACACCGGCGGCAGTGGCGGCCACGCGGTATGCACGCTTTGTAAGTGTAACATATTCTGACGATAAAAACCCCCGGCAAGCAAAATAGTCGCATTGGTGCGCGCAGATCGGCGCACGCATTGCCACGATCTGGTGAGTTTGTCCTGGCTAAAGCCGGCGCAAAAGCTCGGGCGTCGGCCAGGCGTCAGCGGGCAGGCCAAGCCGAGTCTGTTCCTTTTGCACCGCGGCACGGGTCATGGCGCCAAGGATGCCGTCGATCTTGCCAACATCATGCCCACGCGCCGCAAGCTTTTGTTGCAGGGCCTTCATGTCTTCAAGGCTCAAGAGCGGGTCAGCGTTTCCGGGCAGGTAGACGGGCGCCCCAAGCAGGCGCGTGGCGTAATAGGCGGCGGTGGTGACATAGGCAAAGCTCTGGTTCCACTCAAACAGCACCGAGAAATTCGGGTAGGCCATGAAGGCCGGGCCCTTGTGCCCCATCGGCAGCAACACCGAGCCTTGCAGACCGCGCGCCAGTGACCCTTCGCGCGCGCGCACACCCATCGCGGCCCAATCGGCGGTGGCAAGTCGGGTTTCCAGCCCGGTCTTAGCCCAGTCGAGATCGGGCGGCACCGCGATTTCCTGCAACCAAGGCTCACCCGACCGCCAGCCAAGGCTTTTCAGCATCTTGGCGCCAGATAGCAGCGCATCGGCAGGCGAAGAGCGCAGGTTCACATGGCCATCGCCGTCGCCGTCAACCCCGTTGCGCTCGATGTCGATTGGCAGCATTTGCACCTGCCCGATCTCACCCGCCCAGGCGCCAACCCCGGCAATATCAAAATCGCCCCGCGCATAAAGCCGTGCGGCAGCCATGATTTGCGGCCGAAAAAGCTCGGGCCGGCGGCAATCATGTGCCAGCGTCACCAGCGCATCGCGGGTGTTGTAATCACCCTGAAATGCGCCAAAATCGGTCTCAAGGCCCCAGAACGCGGTCAGCACGCCGCGCGAAACGCCGTAGTCCGCCTCCACCCGATCAAAGACAGTGCGGTACTTCGCGAGGTTCGCGGTGCCCACCTGCATCCGGTTCTGGCTGACCAGCAGGCGCGAAAACTCGATGAAATCCTTGCGAAAAAAGCTTTGTGCCCTGTCGGCGCGCAGCACGCGGGCATCTTGCACGACACCCGCCAGAAAGGCGTCGGTCTGCCGTGTTGTAAGCCCCTGCGCCGCAATTTCAGGCTTGAGCGCCGCGACAAAAGCCGAAAAGTCGCCGCCACATTGCGCCAGCGCGGGCGCGGCCAAAAGCTGCAAGGCAATTACGGGGTAAAGCAAACGCATGGGAACCTCTTGATGCACAACCCGGCAAGACTACCAGCCATGGCTGATCTGGCAACCCGCGTTGCGTGGCGGCAAAGGCACGGATAGGGCGAATTTGCCCGCATCACCGCGGCGTTGCTTGATTTTTACAATTCGCGGCACATCCTTGAAGGCAAGCACCTGCGGAGACTGCCAATGGAAATGCCACCGAAAGAGCTTCTGGCTGCGCTGCGCGAGGCGCAGTTCATTGCCGAGCGCCGCCGCTTGCGGCTGCGCGTGGTGGCGGGCGGGCAAAGCTATGCGGTGCTGCGGCGCTGGAAGGGCGGCTTTGCGCTCGATGCCGCGCAGGTCGCGCAACTGCGCGGGCTGGTCGAGCTGCACGATGGCAGCCGCCATCTGGCGACCTGCCTGATCATCGCCTCGGCGGTGGAGGCGGGCGAGCTGATCTGCACCATCAAGCGCGAAACCGCCGTGCGCGACCGCGCCGCGCTCGATTTCGTGCGTGACGAGGCGGCACCCGTGGGGTATCTGCCCCGCGCCTGACGCTACTGCAGATCGGAAAACGCTTTCTGCAACCGCGCCACAGCCTCTGCCACCAGCGTGCGCGGCGTTGCGAGGTTGAACCGTAAAAAGCTCTCGCCCCCCGCGCCAAAGCTCGGCCCGTGGTTCGCCGCGATGCGGGCGCCTTTCTCGACCCGGCGGGTGAATTCATCGGCAGCCATGCCGGTGCCCGCAAAGTCGACCCAGGCAAGGTAGGTCGCCTCAAGCGGCATCGAGCGCAGGCCGGGAATGGCGTTGACGCCAGCATCGAACAGCCGCCGGTTGCCATCAAGATAGAGGTTCAGCGCGCCGAGCCATTCGGCCCCCTCGGGCGAATAGGCGGCAGTCGCCATCGCCATGCCGAACGAATTGGGCGAAATGCCCAGCGCCGCCAGCCGCGCGGCAAAGCGGGCGCGCAACATCGGGTCGGCGATGATGACGTTGCCGATATGGGCACCGGCGATGTTGAAGGTTTTAGTGGTCGCGGTCAGCGTGACAAGGCGCCCTGCGGCCTCGGGTGCTGCATTGGCCATGACGGTGTGGCGCTGGCCGGGCATCAGCAGGTCGTGGTGAATTTCATCCGAGGCCAGCACAAGGTCGTGGCGGGCACAAAAATCGGCGACGCCCCGCAGCTCGTCCACGCTCCAGACCCTGCCGCCGGGGTTGTGTGGCGAACAGAGGATGAGCATTTTTTCGGCGCCGGTCATCTGCGCGTCCCAGGCGGCGAAATCCATCTCATAGCGGCCATTGACCTGCGCCAGCGGGCATTCCACCACCCGTCGCCCGGCGGCTTTGATGACCCGCGCAAAGGCGTGGTAGACCGGGGTCATCAGCACCACCCCGTCACCCGGCGCGGTAAAGGCGTCAACGCAAATCGCGGTGCCGTTCACCAGACCATGGGTGGTAAAGATCCAATCCTTTTCCACCGCCCAGCCGTGGCGCGACAGCATCCACCAGCGGATCGCGGCAAGGTAGGCGGCATCATCGCCGAAATAGCCATAGATCCCATGCGCCAGCATCGACTCAAGCGCGTCTTGCACAACCTGCGGCGGGCGAAAATCCATGTCGGCCACCCACATCGAGATGCCATCGGCGGCGGGCACGCCGTAGATCGGCTCCATCCCGTCCCATTTCACCGAATGGGTGCCGAAGCGGTTGATGATCTCGTCAAAGTCGGGGGTCTGGCTCATCAGGGTGTCCTTGCGGCGGCGGTTGCGTCTGTGGGTTATAGCGGGCGGGGCGGCGGGGGCAAATGGCGATTGCGCCACGCGGCCCGCCTTGCAAGGCCGCGTGGCATGGCCTAAATCAGCGCCCATGACCCTGCGCCCCATCATTATCCACCCCGACCCCCGGCTGCGAAAGCTGTGCGACCCCGTGGCCGAAATTGACCGCGACCTGCGCAAACTGGCCGATGACATGCTCGCGACCATGTATGAGGCGCCCGGCATCGGCCTTGCGGCGCCGCAGGTGGGGGCGCTGAAGCGCCTCTTTGTAATGGATTGCATCAAGGATCACGCCGCCGCGCCGCAACCGATGGTGCTGATCAACCCCGAGGTCACTTGGGTCTCCGAAGACACACGGACCTATGAGGAAGGCTGCCTGTCAGTGCCCGAACAGTTCGCCGATGTCACCCGCCCCGCCGAGGTGCGAATGCGCTGGACCACGCTTGAGGGCAAGGTGGTAGAAGAGCAGTTCGATGGGCTTTGGGCGACCTGCGCGCAACACGAGTTCGACCATCTGAACGGCAAGCTGTTTCTGGACTATCTCGGGCCGCTGAAGCGCCAGATGATTACCCGCAAGATGGAAAAGCTGAAGCGCGAGCGCGCGCGCGAGGCGTTTTGAGCACGCTCGCAATCCTCGAATGGCCCGACCCACGGCTTGCGCAACGCGCGGCCCCTGTGGCCGAGGTGACGCCCGAGTTGCGTGCGCTGGCCGCTGATATGCTGGAAACCATGTACGCCGCGCCCGGCCGTGGCCTTGCCGGGCCGCAGGTGGGCGTGATGCTGCGCATCTTCGTGATGGATGTGACGTGGAAGGAAGGGCGGCCCGACCCGCAGGTGGTGCTGAACCCGGTGATCGAGCCTTTGGGCGATGAGGTGTGCACCCGCGCCGAAGGTTGCCTTTCGCTGCCCGGCATCCTGACCGACATCACCCGCCCGGCGCGGGTGTGGATGTGCTGGAGCGACCTTGAGGGGGCTGCGCATGAGGCAGTGCTGGAAGATTTCGCCGCCGCCTGCGTGCAGCACGAAACCGACCATCTCGATGGCATCGTCACCCTGATGCGGCTTGCGCCCGAGGCGCGGGCGGCGGCCGAGGCAGAGTTGCGCGCATGAGCGTGCGCGCCTGCCTGCCCTACGCTGACCGCCGCTTGCACACCCCCGCAGCGCCGGTGGCCGAGATCACCGAAACCGTGCGGATGATCTGGGACGACATGATCGAGACGATGGAGGCGATGCCCGGCCTCGGCCTTGCCGCGCCACAGATCGGCATCATGCTGCGGTTGGCGGTGGTCGATGCTTCCGAAAAGCGCGGTCAGGCGGTGCGGATGGCGAACCCGGAGGTTTTGCACGCTTCGGTCCAACTGCGCATGCATGACGAGGCGAGCCCGAACCTGCCCGGCGTTTCCGCCCCGGTCGAGCGGCCGCGCGCGGTGACGGTGCGGTTTCTGAACGACACCGGCGCGGTGGAAGACCGCGATTTTGTAGGCCTTTGGGCGGTGAGCGTGCAGCACCAGATCGACCATCTGAACGGCACGCTGTTTGTGGACCACCTGAGCCCCTTGCGCCGCAAGATGCTGGTGGCGAAGTCGGCGAAACTTTCGCGCGGATAACGCCTGCGGCGAGCGGGAAAGGGGGGCGTTGCCCCCCTCGGCCCGTGCCGGGCCTCACCCCCCAGGATATTTGTACCAAAGCAATTTGCCGGGTTTTCGTTTGGCCCGGCGGCGGGGTATAGCCGGGGCGGAGGAGGGCCGCCGCAATGAAGATCGTGTTCATGGGAACGCCCGAGTTTTCGGTGACGGTACTCGAGGCGCTTGTGGCGCGGCACGAGGTGGTGGCGGTCTATTGCCAGCCGCCGCGGCCCGCGGGGCGGGGCAAGGCGCTGCGACCTTCGCCGGTGCAGGCGCGGGCGGAAATGCTGGGGCTAACGGTGCGCCACCCGGCCAGTCTGAAGGGTGAAGCCGAGCAGGCGGAGTTTGCCGCTTTGGGCGCCGATGTTGCGGTGGTGGTGGCTTATGGGCTGATCTTGCCGCGCGGCGTGCTGGCGGCGCCGAAATTCGGATGTCTCAATATCCACGCCTCGCTGTTGCCGCGCTGGCGCGGCGCGGCGCCGGTGCAGCGCGCGATCTGGGCGGGAGATGCGGAAACCGGCGTGTGCATCATGCAGATGGAGGCGGGGCTTGACACCGGGCCGGTGGTGCTGCGTGAGGCGGTGGCAATTGGCGCCGAGGAGACCAGCGGGCAGTTGCACGACCGGCTTTCGGCGCTTGGCGCGCGGCTGATCGTGGCAGCGCTGGAGCGGTTGCCCGCGCTCGTGCCGCAGGCGCAGCCCGAGACAGGCGTGACTTATGCCGCCAAGATCGACAAGGCCGAGGCGCGGATCGACTGGGCGCGGCCCGCAGCCGAGATCGCGCGGCAGGTTCGCGCGCTTTCACCCGCTCCCGGTGCGTGGTGCGAGGTGGCGGGCGAGCGCGTGAAGATCTTGCGCGCGCGCCCGGTGCAAGGGGCAGGGGCGCCGGGTGCGGTGCTTGCGGATTTCACGGTGGCCTGCGGCGCCGGGGCGCTGGTGGTGCTTGAGGCGCAGCGCGAGGGCAAGCGGGCCATGCCGGCGGCAGAAGTGCTCATGGGGTTGGCGCTGCCGCCCAAGTTGGGGTGAGCGGGCTTGATAATGCGGCGCCCGCGCCCCCATATCTGATCCGGGTTTGCAGCGAGGCCGCGCCATGTCCATCATCGCCCTGATCATTATCGGTGCCGCCGCGGGGCTGATTGCGACCCGTGTGATGCGGCTGCAAACCGACCTCTTCGCCACCATCGGCATCGGCATTCTGGGGGCGCTGGTCGGCGGCCTTGCGCTGCGCATCTTGCTGACCATCACCGGCTGGATGGCGGGCTTTGTGGGGGCTGTGCTCGGGGCGATCATGCTCATCTGGCTATGGCGGACCTACGGGCCCAAGCGCTGAGGCGCAGGGTTATCGTTTGGGCGCATCGGTGCGCGGTGGGCGCGGCTTGTAGACCGGCAGCGCCCAGCCAAAGCCAAGGCTACCCGCGCGCAAACCAAAGGTGACCGCCGCGCAGGCCAGAAGCGCCGGCAAGCCGGGCCAGCCGAGCGCGCCTGCCACCAGCGCTGCCCCGGCGCCGCAAAAGGCGGCGGTCAGGTAAAGCTCCCCCTGTCGCAGCAAAAGCGGCACCTCGTTGCACACCACATCGCGCATGAGGCCGCCGAAGGCGCCGGTTGCAACGCCCATCACCAGGACCGTCACCGGGCCATGGCCAAGGCCGATCGTCACCCCCACGCCCACCGGCACCGCAACCGCCAGCGCGCAGGCATCAAGCCACAAAAGCGCGCGGTAGCGGCTTTCCAAAAGATGTGCGGTGAAGAACACCGCAACCGCCGCCAACGCCGCAATCACGATGAAGCCGGGGCGGCCAACCCAAAACACCGGGTTGCGGCCCAACAAGAGGTCGCGCAGGGTGCCGCCGCCCACCGCAGTGAGGCAGGCGATGAAGACGAAACCGACAAGGTCAAGCTGCGCCCGGCTGGCCACCAGCGCCCCGGTCAGCGCGAAGACCAGTACCGAGGCGTATTCGAGCGCTTCCAGCGGGGTCACTTTGCCCCCCCCTTGTGCGGCGCCATCCCGGCGCGCGCCAACGCATCGGCGCGCTCGTTTTCGGGGTGGCCAGCATGGCCCTTGATCCATTTCCAGACTACCTTGTGGCGCGCCTCGGCGGCGTCGAGCCTCTGCCACAGGTCCACATTCTTCACCGGCTTGCGGTCAGCGGTTTTCCAACCGTTGCGCTTCCAGCCCGCCATCCATGTGGTGATGCCATTCTTCACATAGGCACTGTCGGTGGTGACGGTGATTTCGGCATCGCGCGACAGCGCCTCAAGTGCCGCAATCGCCGCCATCAGTTCCATGCGGTTGTTGGTGGTCAGTGCCTCGCCGCCCGAAAGCGAGCGCTCCTTTACCACCGCGCCGCCCTCAATGGCACGCATCAGCACGCCCCAGCCCCCCGGCCCAGGGTTGCCGCTACAGGCGCCATCGGTCCATGCGTGCAAATCAGCCATGTTCTTCTACGTCCAAATACCCCTGGGGGGTCCGGGGGGAGGATCCCCCCGGCCTAGCCGCGCAGCACGCGCGGCACCTTGAATTCCACATCTTCGCGGGCGGTTTCCACCAGTTCCAGCGTCACCGCAAAGCGGTCACCAAAGGCGGCGACGACCTCATCGACCAGCACTTCAGGCGCGCTCGCCCCGGCGGTCACGCCCACCGCCGCTGGCGCCCCCAGTGCGCGCCAGTCGATGTCGGCCGCGCTTTGCACCAGTTGCGCGTAGCCGCAGCCCGCAGCCCGACCGACCTCAACCAGACGGCGCGAGTTTGAGGAATTCGGCGCACCGATCACCAGCAAGGCGGCGATCTTGGGCGCGATCTCGCGCACCGCCGCCTGCCGATTGGTGGTGGCGTAGCAGATATCTTCTTTCGCCGGGCCGACGATGGCGGGAAAGCGTGCCTGAAGGGCGCTGATCACCGCCGCCGTATCATCGACCGAAAGCGTGGTCTGGGTGATGTAGGCCAGCCGCGCGGGGTCGCGCGGCGCAAGGCGCGCCACGTCGGCCACGGTCTCGACCAGAAGCACCTCGCCCGGCGGCAACTGGCCCATGGTGCCCAGCACTTCGGGGTGGCCGGCGTGGCCGATCATGACCATTTGCAGGCCTTCGTCGTGGTGGCGTGCTGCCTCGGCATGCACCTTGGAAACCAGCGGGCAGGTGGCGTCGACATAAAGCATGCGGCGCGCCTCGGCCTCGGCGGGCACCGATTTCGGCACGCCATGCGCTGAAAAGATCACCGGGCGGTCATCGGGGCATTCGTCAAGCTCCTCGACGAACACCGCCCCCTTGGCGCGCAACCCTTCGACCACAAAGCGGTTGTGCACGATCTCGTGGCGCACATAGACCGGCGCGCCCCATTTTTGCAGCGCTAGTTCCACGATCTTCACGGCACGGTCGACGCCCGCGCAAAAGCCGCGCGGCGCGGCAAGGTAGAGGGTCAGCGGTGGCTTGGGCATCGGCGGGTCCGGTGTCTCGTGAGGGTGCCGCCCAGAGGTAAGGCGGCAGGCGCGGCAGGTCCAGCCCTAACCGGAATAGCCCATCGCCTGCGCGGTCAGCCAGGCGAGTGCCGCATAGCGGCTGAATTTGGCAGTTGCGACCAAAAGGCCGAAGAGCCACGGCGGCGTGCGCAGCACGCCTGCGACCAGCGTTACCAGATCGCCGCCCGGCGCCCAGCTGAGCAACAGCACCCAGACGCCCCAGCGCGCAAACCAGCGTTCGGCGCGGGCCATTTGCGCGGCAGAGGCGGGGAACCAGCGCCGATTGCGCCAGCGGCTGGCGCCACGCCCGAGCGCGTAGGTGATGAACGACCCCACCGTGTTGCCCACCCCGGCGACCAGCACCAACAGCCAGACATCGGCGGTGTGCGCAAGCTGCAGGGCAACGAACACCACCTCGGATTGCAGCGGTATCGGCGACGCTGCAAGCAACGCCGAGACGAACAATCCGGCAAGGGCGGCGGCGGTTTCCATTCTGCCCAAATGGCAAAATGCGAACGGGGGCGCAAGCGCCCCCGTTCGCGTCACACCTCGGTTGGTGTTACTTCATCAAACCCAGCCCGCGGCTCGCGCGGGGGGCGCCCGATCACATCGCGCAGGGCATCAAGCTCAATGAAGTTGTCGGCCTGACGGCGCAACTCGTCGGCGATCATCGGGGGCTGGCTTCGGATCGTCGAGACCACCGAAACCCGGCACCCCTGACGTTGCAGGCTTTCGACCAGCGGTCGAAAATCGCCGTCACCGGAAAACAGCACGACATGATCAAGCCGCGGCGCCAGCTCCATTGCATCGACCGCAAGCTCGATGTCCATGTTGCCCTTGACCTTCCGGCGCCCCATGCTGTCGGTGTATTCCTTGGCGGGCTTGGTCACCATCGCGTAGCCATTGTAGTGCAGCCAGTCGACCAAGGGGCGGATCGGTGAGTATTCCTCGTTTTCCAAAAGCGCGGTGTAGTAGAAGGCGCGCAACAGCTTGCCGCGACGTTCAAATTCCTGACGCAGCAGTTTGTAGTCGATGTCAAACCCAAGCGCCTTGGCGGCGGCGTAGAGGTTTGAGCCGTCGATGAACAGCGCGAGCCGCTCGTCCTTGTAAAACATTATCTTCCCTTTTTGAATGAGGCCTGGTTCCAAACTGCGGGCCAATCGGTTTATTCGAAATCGGAACGCGGCAACCTTTGATACATTCAGATAACTGAAAAGATGGGGCGAATGATATCTGTCGAAAAGGACAATAGCGCAATCTTGATTGCGCTGGGCGGTAACCTGCCGGGCCCTTCGGGCGACCCGGCAGGTACGCTGCGGGCGGCGCTGCAAATGCTTGCGGCGCGGGGCATGGCGCTTGCGGCGGTATCGCGCTTTTTCGTGACTCCCGCGCATCCGCCAGGGTCCGGCCCCGATTACGTCAACGCCTGCGCGCGGCTGGTCTCGGTGCTGCCGCCGCCTGCGCTTTTGGCCGAGCTGCACGCGGTTGAAGCGGTGTTCGGGCGCGCGCGCGGCACGCGCTGGGCGGCGCGGGGGCTTGATCTTGACCTGCTCGCGGCGGGGCAAGCGGTGCTGCCCGACGAAGCGACATCGGCGCACTGGCGCGCGCTGCCTGCAAACGAGCAGCTTCAGCGCACGCCTGACTGTCTGATCTTGCCGCATCCGCGCCTGCATGAACGCGCTTTCGTGCTGATTCCGCTGGCCGACATTGCGCCCCGTTGGCGCCACCCCGGCACGCACAAAACCGTGGCCGAGATGCTTGCGGCGCTACCCGAGGCCGAAAAAGCGGCGATTCACACGATTTAGCGCCGCCCACCACGGGAATCGGCGCTTGTCATCGCATCTGCGACCGCCTAAATAGACGCTCCACCTCCCCAGTTCGACAATGGAGTTGCCGATGGCCCGCGTGACGGTTGAAGATTGCGTTGACAAAGTTCCGAACCGGTTCGAACTGGTCATGCTGGCTGCGCATCGCGCCCGTGAAATTCAGGCGGGTTCGCCGATCACGATTGACCGCGACAACGACAAGAATCCGGTCGTGGCGCTGCGCGAGATCGCAGACGAAACCCAGTCGGCCGAGGCGCTCAATGAAAGGCTGATTTCGTCGAACCAGACCCAGATCGAGGTTGACGAGCCCGAGGAAGACCGCATGTCGCAGCTGATGACAGGCGAGATTGACCGGCCGCGCGACGATGAAATGGATGAGGCGCGGATGCTGCGGGCCTTGATGGAAGCACAGGGCCGCGACTGACGCGGGGGGTCAGCGGGCTGCCATGATCGATGTCGAAGACCTGATCGCGCTTGTCCGCAACTACAACCCGCGCACAGATGCCGAGCTGATCCGGGCTGCCTACGATTATGGCCGCAAGATGCATGAGGGGCAGTTTCGCCACTCGGGTGAGCCCTATTTCACGCATCCCGTGGCGGTGGCCGCGATTCTGACCGAGCAGCGGCTGGACGACGCCACCATCGTCACCGCGCTGTTGCACGACACCATCGAAGATACCCGCTCGACTTATTCCGAAGTGGCCAAGCTGTTTGGCGCCGACATCGCCGAACTGGTCGATGGCGTTACCAAGCTGACCAACCTGCAACTGTCGTCGTCCGAAACCAAGCAGGCGGAGAACTTTCGCAAGCTGTTCATGGCGATGTCGAAAGACCTGCGGGTGATACTGGTCAAGCTGGCCGATCGGCTGCACAACATGCGCACCATTCGCAGCATGAAGCCCGAAAAGCAGGCCCAGAAGGCGCGCGAGACGATGGAGATCTTCGCACCCTTGGCGGGCCGCATGGGCATGCAGTGGATGCGCGAAGAGCTGGAAGACCTCGCCTTCAAGGTACTGAACCCCGAGGCGCGCAAGTCGATCATCCGCCGCTTCATCACCTTGCAGAAGGAAACCGGCGATGTGATCCCGCGCATCACCGCCGATATCAGGCTTGAGCTGGAAAAGGCGCAGATCGAGGCCGATGTGTTCGGCCGCGCCAAACGGCCCTATTCGATCTGGCGCAAGATGCAGGAAAAGCAGCTTTCCTTCTCGCGCCTGTCAGATATTTACGGCTTTCGCGTCATCGCCCGGACCGAGGCTGATTGTTACGCAGTGCTGGGGCTGATCCATCAGCGCTGGCGCGCGGTGCCAGAGCGGTTCAAGGATTACATCAGCCAGCCCAAGTCGAACGGCTATCGCAGTATTCACACCACCGTTTCAGGCCGCGACGGCAAGCGGGTCGAGGTGCAGATCCGCACCCGGCAGATGCATGAGGTTGCCGAGGCGGGGGTGGCCGCGCATTGGTCGTACCGCGATGGCGTGCTGGCGCAGAACCCCTTTGCCGTGGACCCGGCAAAGTGGATCACCACCTTGGCCGAGGGCTTTGACGAGGGCGACCACGACGAGTTCATGGAGAACGTGAAGCTTGAAATGTACACCGACCAGGTGTTCTGCTTCACGCCCAAGGGCGATGTGGTCAAATTACCAAAGGGCGCCACGCCGATTGACTACGCCTATGCCATTCACACCCGGATCGGCAACAACTGCGTCGGCGCCAAAGTCGATGGCATTCGCGTGCCGCTGTGGTCACGGCTGAAGAACGGGCAATCGGTCGAGATCATCATTGCCGAGGGCCAGCGGCCGCAGGCGACATGGCTTGATATTGTCGTGACCGGCCGCGCCAAGGGTGCGATCCGTCGCAGCTTGCGCGAGGCCGACCGTTCGCGGTTTGTGAAACTTGGCGCAGAACTGGCGCGGGTGGCGTTTGAGCATGTTGGCCGCAAGGTTTCAGACAAGGCCTTGCGCACCGCGGCGAAAACGCTGGGGCTGCCGGATGCCGATGAACTGCTGGCACGGCTTGGCAGCGCCGAGCTGACCTCGCGCGAGGTTATCACCGCGATCTACCCCGAACTTGCCACCCAGCCCGCCGAAGAGGTTGATGCCCGCCGCCCCCTTGTCGGGCTGGGCGCTGACCAGACATTTCGCCGCGCGGGCTGCTGCCAGCCGCTGCCGGGCGAGCGCATTGTCGGCATTACCTACCGGGGCGTGGGCGTGGTGATTCACACCATAGATTGCCCTGCACTGGCCGAGCTTGAAGACCAGCCCGACCGCTGGGTAGACCTGCAATGGCAGGAAGGGCGGCACGCGCCGGTTTATTCGGCGCGGCTGGCAATGACCATCGCCAATGGCGCGGGGGTGCTTGGCCATATCTGCAGCTTGATCGGCAGCCAGAAGGCGAATATCGCGGACCTGCACTTCGTTGACCGCAAACCCGATTTCTTTTCGCTCATCATCGAAGTCGAGTTGCGTGATGTCGAACATCTGCACACGCTGCTGACCGCGCTTGAGGCCGAAAGCGACGTGGCACAGATTGAGCGGCACCGCGATATGGCGTGCAAGCCCTGAGGGGCGGAAGGGAACAGGCACCGTGGTTTTCAAGAGGCGCGATCGCCGAGGTATCTGGCAGACCGCTCTGGGCTGGCTTTGGCCGCGCACCGGCTGGAAACGCGCCTTTTACTACCTGCGCCACCGTGTCAGCCGGCTGCCCGATCCGCCGCACCGCATTGCGCGCGGCGTGGCGGCAGGGGTATTTGTCTGCTTTACACCGCTATTCGGGCTGCACTTCGCCGCCGCCGCGCTGCTGACCTACATCATGCGCGGCAACCTTATTGCGGCGCTGCTTGCGACTTTCTTCGGCAATCCGGTAACCTTTCCGATCATTGCGGTGACGTCAAGCAAGCTTGGCCACTGGATGCTCGGCCGCCACTTCGGGGATCGGCAGGCGATGTCAATCATCAGCAACTTCATGGCCGCAGGGCACGATCTGAAGCACAATTTCCTCGCGATCTTTACCGAAGCGCATACCCAATGGGGTGCGCTGGCGCGGTTCTTTCAGGATGTGTTCCTGCCTTATCTGGTCGGCGGCATCATTCCCGGCGTGATCGCGGGCGTGATCGCCTATTACCTGACCTTGCCGCTGATTTCTGCCTATCAGCACCGCCGCCGCCTGCGCATCAAGGACCGGCTTGACGCGCTGAAAGCCAAACTCGCCGCCAAGCGCGATGAGCGGCAATAGGAACCCGTTTCCCTTGCCGCAGCGGTGCGATAGTCTGGCGCTGCCGTTGGGAGAATGAACCATGCCCGCCACACCCCGCCTGCGCCTTGGCGTAAACATCGACCACGTCGCCACGTTGCGCAACGCGCGCGGCAGCACCTACCCTGACCCGCTGCGCGCCGCGCTTCTGGCCGAGGCGGCGGGTGCCGACGGCATTACCGCGCATCTGCGTGAAGACCGCCGCCATATTCGCGATGCCGACATTGCCGCGCTGATGGCGGGGCTGACGCGCCCCGTGAACTTTGAAATGGCCGCAACCGCGGAAATGCAGGATATCGCGCTGGCGCACCGCCCGCACGCGGTTTGCCTTGTGCCCGAGCGGCGCGAAGAGCGCACCACCGAGGGCGGGCTTGATGTGGCCGGTGACGAAGCACGGCTGACCGCCTTCATTGCGCCGTTGAAAGCGGCGGGCATGCGGGTGTCTCTGTTCATCGGCCATGCGCCGGCACAAATCGCCGCTGCCGCGCGGTCGGGTGCGGCCGTGGTAGAGCTGCACACCGGCGCCTATTGCGACCTGCACGCCGAAGGCCGCCTGACTGAGCGCGACGCCGAACTTGTGGCCTTGCGCCAAGGGGCCGAACTGGCGTTCGGGCAAGGGCTTGAGGTGCACGCGGGCCACGGGCTGACCTTTGATACTGTCGGCCCGATCGCCGCGATCCCGCAGTTGCGCGAATTGAACATCGGCCATTTCCTGATCGGCGAGGCCGTGTTCGTCGGGCTTGGCCCGGCGATTGCCGAAATGCGCCGCCTGATGGATGCCGCCCGCGCATGATCCTCGGTATCGGCACCGATCTGTGCAACATCGACCGCATCGCAGGCGTGCTGGCGCGCCACGGTGACCGCTTTCGCAACCGCGTCTTTACCCCGGTCGAGCAGGCCCGCGCCGAACGCCGCGCCGATACGCCTGGCACCTACGCCAAGCGCTGGGCGGCGAAGGAGGCGTGTTCCAAGGCGTTGGGCACCGGGTTGCGCATGGGCATTTCGTGGCGCGACATGGCGGTGAGCAACCTTGCCACGGGCCAGCCGGTGATGCACCTGACAGGCTGGGCCGCCGAGCGCCTTGCCGCGATGACCCCGGCCGGCCACGCGGCAATCGTGCATGTGACGCTGACCGATGACCACCCCTGGGCGCAGGCCTTCGTGGTGATCGAGGCGCGCGCGCTTGCTTGACAGCCCGGCCCGCCCGGCGCAAAGGGATGCGGCACAAACGAGCAGGAGCAGGCGCAAATGTCATCCAAGGCCTCCGAAGGCATTGTCGAAACGATCAAGACCGTGGTTTACGCGCTGCTGATTGCAGGGGTGTTCCGCACGCTGTTCTTCCAGCCCTTCTGGATCCCCTCGGGCAGTATGAAAGACACGCTGCTGATCGGCGACTTCCTGTTTGTCAACAAGATGGCCTATGGCTATTCGCGCTATTCCTGCCCGTTTGCGCTGTGCCCGATTTCGGGCCGCCTCTTTTCGTCCGAGCCCGAGCGCGGCGACGTGGCGGTGTTTCGCCACCCCACGCATGGTGATGACCTGATCAAGCGCGTAATCGGGCTGCCGGGCGATACCGTGCAGATGAAGGCCGGGGCCCTATACATCAACGGCACCGCTGTGCCTTCGGTGCCCGATGGCATCTTTACCGAGGTCAAGGAACAGCAAGGCCCGCAGGGACTGGTGCCGCTTTGCGCCAATGACCCGGTGGGCCGTGGCGCGCTTTGCGAAAAGCCGCGCAGCATCGAAACCCTGCCCGGTGGCGTCAGCCACCCGGTCCTGAACCTTTCCGAAAGTGCGGCGGGCGATAACACGGCGCTGTTCACGGTGCCCGCAGGCAACTACTTCTTCATGGGCGACAACCGCGACAATTCAGGTGACAGCCGCTTTCCCGCCTCCAGCGGCGGGCTGGGAATGGTTCCGGCGGAATTCCTGATCGGTCGCGCCGACCGCATCATGTTCTCTTCGGCGGGCCGCTCGCTGTTCTACTTCTGGACGTGGCGGAGCGACCGCTTTTTCAAGGCAGTCGAGTGAAGCTTTCGGCCGAAATCGCTGCGTTTCAGGGCCGCCTCGGGCATCGCTTTACCGACCCGGCGCTTCTGGTGCGCGCGCTGACGCATGCCTCGGTCGCCAGCCCTGCCAAGTTTGACAACCAGCGGCTGGAATTTCTGGGCGACCGGGTTCTGGGGCTGGTGCTGGCCGAAACGCTGCTCAAGGCTGACGCCACCGCGACCGAGGGCCAGCTTGCGCCGCGCTTCAACGCGCTGGTGCGCAAAGAAACCTGCGCCGATGTCGCGCGCCAGATTGGGCTGGGCGATGTGCTGCGACTGGGGCGCAGCGAAATGATGTCGGGCGGGCGGCGCAAAGAGGCGGTGCTGGGCGACGCGATGGAGGCGGTGATCGCCGCCGTCTATCTTGACGCGGGCCTGACCGTCGCGCGCGACATGGTGCGCCGCCTCTGGGGTGCGCGCGTGGCCGAAGTGGCCGATGACGCGCGCGACGCCAAGACCAGCTTGCAGGAATGGGTGCAGGCGCGCGGCCTTCCGCCGCCCGACTATGTGGAGATCGCGCGCAATGGCCCCGACCACGCGCCGATTTTCACCATTGAGGTGCGGCTCGGCTCGGGCGAGGTCGAGCAGGCACAGGCCGGCGCAAAACGGCAGGCGGAACAGGCGGCGGCAAAGGCCCTGCTGGCACGTTTGGAGAAACGCGATGACTGAACCCACACGCGCCGGTTTCGTTGCCCTGATCGGTGAGCCGAACGCCGGCAAATCAACGCTGCTCAACCAGATGGTCGGGGCCAAGGTCTCGATCGTCACGCATAAGGTGCAGACCACCCGCGCCCGCATTCGCGGCATCTGCATGGAAGGCGCCGCGCAGATCGTGTTTGTCGACACACCCGGCCTTTTCCGCCCGCGCCGCAGGCTCGACCGCGCCATGGTCGCTGCAGCTTGGGGGGGGGCCGCCGACGCCGACCTCGTTGTGCTGCTGATCGAGGCGCACCGGGGCCTGACCGAGGGTGTCAAGGTGGTGCTGGAAACGCTGCGCGAAAGGCTGGGCGAGCGCAAAGTGGCGCTGGCGATCAACAAGATCGACAAGGTCAAGGCCGAAACCCTGCTGGGGCTGGCCGAAGCGGCGAACGCGGCCTATCCCTTTACCAAGACCTTCATGATTTCCGCCGAAAGGGGCTATGGCGTGGCCGATCTGCGCGCCTGGCTGGCGTCAGAGCTGCCCGAGGCGCCCTGGTACTACCCCGAAGACCAGATTGCGGATGTGCCGATGCGCCAGATTGCGGCCGAGATTACCCGCGAAAAGCTGACCCTGCGCCTGCATGAGGAACTGCCGTATCAGTTGACGGTGGAAACCGAAAACTGGGAAGACCGCCCCGACGGTTCAACCCGCATCGACCAGCTGATCTATGTGATGCGTGACGGGCACAAGGGCATCGTGCTCGGCCACGGCGGCGAGACGATCAAAAGCATCTCTCAGGCGTCGCGCGCCGAAATGGCCGAGTTTCTCGGTCGCCCGGTGCATCTGTTCCTGCAAGTGAAAGTGCGCCCGAACTGGCTGGAAGAGCCCGAGCGCTACAACGAGATCGGGCTTGATTTCAAGGATGGCAACTGAACCGCGCCTGACCGCAGATTTCTGGGTGCGCGCCTATCTGGCGCGGCTGGGGCTTGCCAACATTCCGGCCTATATCACGCATCGCGGCGATGCCACCGCAGGCGCAGTGCTGGTCAAATGCGCCACGCTTGATGGCCGCGCCCGCGCACTGCACCGCAGCCTCGATCTGGCCAGCGGCGCCCGCGTCTGGATCGCGCTCGCCGAAGGCCCCGAGGCCGAGGTCGATGCCACCATCGCCCGCCAACGCCGCCATGACCCCGACCTCTGGGTGATCGAGCTGGAATCGCGCGACGGGCGCACACTTCTCGACGAAGACGGGCTTTCCGGCTAGCGGCCATTGCCTTGGCGAAATATCCTGCGGGGGTCCGGGGGTGCAAAACCCCCGGCTTTCGCCGGAAGGGCCTCCGGCGGGGATATTTTGACCAAGGCAAGCCGGAGTGGTCATGGACTGGCACGACGAAGGCACCATTCTCTCGCTTCGCCCGCACGGCGAAACCTCGGCGATCATCGAGGCGTTCACCGCCGCGCATGGCCGCCATGCCGGGGTGGTGCGGGGCGGTGCCTCGCGCAAGCTCGCCGCGACATTGCAGCCGGGCAGCCGGGTGGCGCTGGTGTGGCGGGCACGGCTGGAGGACCACATCGGTGTCTTTACTGTAGAGCCGCTGCAAAGCCGCGCCGGGGTGCTGGCGGATCGGCTGGCGCTGATGGGGCTGAACGCGGCGGCGGCGCTGCTCGGCTTTGCGTTGCCCGAGCGCGAGCCGCATGTGCTGTTGCACCATATGAGCGAGGCGCTGTTTGATGCGCTGGCGGCGCGGGTGCAAGGCTGGCCGCTGGCCTATCTGCGCTGGGAACTGGGGCTGCTTGAGGAGCTGGGCTATGGCCTCGACCTTGGCCGTTGCGCGGTTACCGGCGCGCGCGACGATCTGGCGTTCGTCAGCCCCAAGACCGGGCGTGCAGTCAGCCGGGCGGGGGCAGGCGACTGGGCGGCGCGGCTGTTGCCGCTGCCTGCCTGCCTGTTGGGGCAAGGGCCGGCAGGCCCCGGCGAGGTTGCGCAGGGGCTGGCCACCACCGGATATTTCCTGAAGCACCGGCTGGCGCGCGACCTTGGTGGGCGGGCGTTGCCCGAGGCGCGGGCGCGGCTGGTTGCGGCCCTGGGCCGCGCTACTCCAGCAGACGCCGCGCGATGACCTGCGCCTGAATTTCGGCGGCACCCTCGAAGATGTTGAGAATGCGCGCGTCGCAGAGAATGCGGCTGATCTGGTATTCCAGCGCGAAGCCGTTGCCACCGTGGATTTGCAGCGCGTTATCGGCCGCCGCCCATGCCACCCGCGCGCCCAGCAGTTTTGCCATCCCCGCCTCAAGGTCACAGCGCTGGCCGTGGTCTTTTTCCCACGCGGCGAAGTAGGTCAGCTGCCGGGCAATCATGATCTCGACCGCCATTATCGCCAGTTTGCCCGCCACGCGGGGAAAGGCGATCAGGGCCTGGCCAAACTGCTTGCGCTCTTCGGCGTATTTCATGCCCGCTTCCACCGCCGATTGCGCCACGCCGATGGCGCGGGCGGCGGTCTGGATGCGCGCGCTTTCGAAGGTTTGCATCAGTTGCTTGAAGCCCTGGCCGGGCACGCCGCCCAAGAGGTTTTCGCCCTTCACGCGGAACCCATCAAACCCCAGTTCATATTCCTTCATGCCGCGGTAGCCGAGCACCTCGATCTCCCCACCGGTCATGCCTTGGGTGGGGAAAGGGGCATCGACGGTGCCGGGGGTCTTTTCGGCCAGAAACATGCTCAAGCCCCGCCAGTCGGTGCTGGCCGGGTCGGTGCGGGCGAGCAGGGTCATCACATGGGCGCGCGCGGCGTGGGTGATCCAGGTCTTGTTGCCGGTAACCAGCCAGTCGTCGCCATCGAGCACGGCGCGGGTGCGCAGGGAACCAAGGTCAGACCCGGTGTTGGGTTCGGTGAAAACGGCAGTGGGCAGGATTGCGCCTGAAGCGAGGCCCGGTAGCCATTGCGCCTTTTGCGCTTCGGTGCCGCCGCAAAGGATCAGTTCGGCGGCAATTTCGGACCGGGTGCCAAGCGAGCCGACGCCGATATAACCGCGCGAAAGCTCTTCAGACACCACAACCATCGAAGCCTTGGAAAGGCCGAGGCCGCCGAACTCTTCCGGTATGGTGAGCCCGAAAACGCCCATTTCGGCAAGTTCGGTGATGATCTCCATTGGAATCAGCTCATCGCGCAGGTGCCAGCCGTGGGCGTTGGGCACTACGCGGTCGTTTGCGTAGCGACGGAACTGGTCGCGGATCATCTCCAGCTCGTCATCCAGCCCCGAGGCGCCAAATGTGGCGCGACCGTGGTTGTCTTGCATCAAGGCCACAAGGCGGGCGCGCGCGGCGGCGGTATTGCCTTCAGCCATCAGGTGGGTGGCCGACGCGCCGGGCGCCCATGTCTGCCCAAGGTCGGCAAGGCGCGCGACCTCGTTCTGGCTCATCGGAATGCCGCCTGCGATTTGCGCAAGGTATTCGCCAAAACCGATTTGCAGAATCAGCGCCTCCATCTCGCCCAGTTTGCCATCGGCCCCGAGCCGTGCCGCCCAGGCGTGCAGTTGCGCCAACGCCTGCCCATAGGTGGCCAGCCACGCCAGCCCATGCGCGGCCGACTGCTCGGCATCAAGCGCGCGGGCCGAAACCTTGCCACCTGAAGTGACCTGGGCCTTGACCGAGGCGGTCGCCGCAGCCACCAGCGCGGCGATTTCCGCCAGCGCGTCGGCGGCAAACGTAAGGGCGTTGGGCAGAAGGGGGGCGTTGGGCGTGGGCATGGCGGCTCCGAAATGCTGCGATTGCATCTGTGCTTAGGGGCTTCGCTGCCGCAGCGCAATAATAATTCGCGCGGAGCGTGGCAGGCGAACCATTCTTTCGCCGCAGAATTGGGGCTGCGGCGCCCCCTGCGCCGCGCTATAGCGCCGGGGCAGGCAGGGAGAAAGCGGCATGTTTGGCATCGAGCCTTGGGCGTTTGCGCTGGCGCTGGGGGTAACGGCGTTTGCGGGCTTCGTGAAGGGCGCGGTCGGCTTTGCCATGCCGATGATCATGATGTCGGCCTTCGGTTCATTCCTGCCAGCGGAAACGGCGCTGGCCCTGCTGATCTTGCCGACGCTGGCCACCAATATCGCGCAGGCGTTCAGGCAAGGCTGGCGCGCGGCCTGGGGCTCGGTGGTCAGGTATCGGCTGCACATTGCCATGCTGGTGCTGTTCATCCCGATCTCGGCACAGTTCGTGCGGTTCATTCCGCAGGGCTGGATGTATGGCCTCTTGGGTGTGCCGATCACCGCTTTTGCTGTGCTGCAACTGGCGGGGGTCAGCCTGGCGATCGCCATCCGGCACCGGGCGCGGGCCGAAGCGGGGCTGGGGGTGATTGGTGGGCTTTACGGGGGCATTTCGGGCATCTGGGGGCCACCACTGATCGTCTACCTGATCTCGATCGGGGCGCCGAAGGCCGAAACGGTGCGGGTGCAAGGCGTGGTATTTCTGATCGGGGCGGTGGTGCTGCTGCTCGCGCACCTGACGTCGGGGGTGCTAAATGCGCAAACGCTGCCGCTTTCGGCGCTGATGGTGGTGCCGGCGATGGCGGGCCTTTGGGCCGGGTTTCGTCTGCAAGACCGGCTGAACCCGGCGCGGTTTCGGCGCTGGACGCTGATCTTGCTGGCGCTGACCGGGCTGAATCTGGTGCGGCGGGCAATGGGCGCCTGACGCTCAGGCCGCGACCGGGGCGTGAAAGCGGGCGTGCGCGGCGGCAAGCGAGGCCGCCTCAAAGGGGCGCAGCTCGCGCAGGGCGGGGCGGTGGTGCGTGGGCAGTTGCCCCATTGCCGCAACGTCGGCCAGTGCGGTGGTGGCCGCCAACGTGGGTGAAGACGCCAGCGCGCCGGTATAGAGGCTCTCGATGCGCTGCCCGTCTGCCACCAGCAGGTGGTGCCCGCGCAGCAGGATGCCGTGCCACGCCAACGTCGAGGCCCGCTCGATCTGGTTGACCGAGGTGCCATCAACCAGGTGCCGCGCCTCGACTAGCACACAATCGGTGCCGAACAGGTATTCAACCGTCGAACCCGCCATGGCGATGCGGGTGTGCGGCAATACCCAGAGGTCATGCGTACGCCCAAAGCGGCCTGCGCCAAGCCGGATCGGCGCCAGCGAACCAAGCGCCGGAAGCGCTACACGGCCCGACCAGAGCACCTCTTGCGCACCGGCGTCGGCGGTCTGCACAAGGTCGCCCGCGCTGATCTGCATGGCCGGGCGCGGGCCGGTTGGCGTATTGATCAGCGTAGAGGGTGCAAAGGCAGCGCCCGGCCCGACCGGCACCATAGCCTCGCTAAGCGCAAGCCAGCGCAGCGCGTCGCCGTGCACCGCGGCGCCTTTGCCCGCGAGCAGCGCGGAAAGGTCGGCCCCCGGCATCGGCAACGGATTTGTGCCGACCGCCTGCCGGATTGCGCCGCCGTCAAGCGACTCGAGCGTCAGAAGGCTGTGGCGGGCGGGTGCATTCCAGCGATAGGTCAGACGAAAGCGCCCGCCGCCGCCCAGAAAATCGGCCGCCCCAAGCGAAACCGCCGCATGGGCTTCGCCCTGCCGCTGCCGCACCATCAGCCGCCCGTCGCCGGTAAGCGCCAGCGACAGCAATCGAGGCCAGCCCGCATGTGTAGCCAGATGCACCAGCGGCAGCGCCCCGTGCTGGCCGCGTTCCAGCACGAATTCGGCCAGAAGCGTGCCGCGTGCCATCAGCTGCGGCAGCGCCGCGCCGGGCAACGGCCGGCCGCCAACACCGCGTTGATAAAGCCCAAGCCAGCCCCGGTGCCCGGTCGCGCTGCCGTGGTCTTGTACGGTCGCCATGCCTAGGCCGCCCGCAGCTGCGAAAGCAGCACTTGTGCCTCAAAGCCGCGCAGCAGGCGCCGCGCAGCGGGGCTGTAGCCATGCCCTGTCGCGGGGTCGAGTTCGGGGAACAAGGCGCAGATTTCAGCGACGATAGGCGCCTCAAACCCGCGCATCGCCTGCGGCCCCGGCAGAAAGCTTTCCGACGCGAGCCCCTCGGACCAGATCACCTGATGACGGTCAAACAGGATGTGCACATATTCCACCATGCCGCCCTCAACGCGCGTCACCGTGGTGCCATTCACAAGGTCTTTTGCGGCCACCAGCACCTCGGCATCGCCAAACAGCAATTCGGCCAGCGGATTACGCACCAGCACCCGGTGCTGCGGCGAAAGCCAAAGCTCGCCATGCGCGCCAAAGGTGCCCGCCGCAATGCGGATCGGCGCAAAATCGCCCTCGGCGGCCACCCTGCGCCGCCCGGACCAGCGCAGGGGTTGCGCGCCTTCGTCTTTTGTCAGCACAAGATCGCCCGGCTTCAGCGCCTCGACCGCCACCATGCCGCCCGGCGTGGCAATGCGGGTTCCTGCCGCAAAGCAGGGCACCTGATTGATGGTGACGAACGCGACGTCGGAAGCGCCGTTGCCGCCGCCGTCGGCGACCTTGTAGGTGAAATTCACCGTCTCGGTATCAGCGTCGCCGACAATGGCCAGCGTGCCATCGGCATTCAGCGTGATCTGCTGACCGGTCGCCAGCGTGATCGTTGACCCCGCGCTAACCGCCTGACCGTTGATTTCGGTGATTGTCAGCGTGCTGCCGCCCGGCCCGACATCGTTGGCCAGCACGTCAACGATCTTTGTGGCCCCCGGCGCAAGTGTGACCGTGTCATTATGGGCGATCAGCGCGGTCTGAACGCTGTTTCCCGCGATCAGCAGGTTCGAATCGTATTGCGCGTCGCCCAGGTCGGCAATGCCGATGCGGATGCTGTTCACCTGCCCCGGAATCACCGACATCTTCAGCGTCATGGTAACGGTGAAGCCGTCCATCTCGGTGTTGTAGCCGTCGGTGGTGTTGTTGATATAGAGGTTCTGGTTGTTGGCGCCGTTGATGCTGGTCACCGAAGTCTGGCCGCCGCCGATGGTCATTTCCACCGGCGCCCCGTTCACCCAGACGCCGACAAGGTCGTTGTAGATCGAGTTGATGTATTCGGGGTATTCCTCGGACGAAAACACGAACTGCATCGTCATTGTGTCGCCGGTGGGAATGAAATTCACATCAAGCCAGGCGGCGTCATAGGTGTTGGCACCCGCCAGCGCGTTGAACTGTGCGTTGTTGTTCGGCCCTGAGGTGTCGGTCGAAGTCGAGGCCGAGCGGTTCGGGTCGCCGTTGCGCTGCGTGAAATCCGCGACGTTGCCGGTGGACAGGATCACCCCTGTATCGCTGGGCGTGACATCCGGGGAAAGCGCGTCGCCCTTGCTGTAAATGGCTGACGACCCGGAGGCGCCCGTGTAGCTGGCACTGACCACGGTCACGCCATCGCCAAAGATTTGGTTCGCCATCTGCAACGCCGAAGCGTTGGTGTTATAGCCTAGCTTGGCGCCTGTCGCCATTCCCGCCCCCAAATATGGAAGGCAGCGCAAACGATGCTACAGGATCTTGTGTCCTGCTTGCCCTAACATCTTACCGCTCGGTCGGGGTTCGTTGACCCCATGCGTTTGCCCTGCCTCAGGACTTTTCATTTTTTGTAACGTTATGACGCGGTTATGCCGCGTTGCTAACGTTTTCTTACCGCAATGCGCTGCCCGAAGCAATCCGTGCCCCTTCAGCAACAGGCACGCCGGCCTGATTGCGCCTCGCGCCCGCCCGCGCTAGGGCT
This sequence comes from Paracoccaceae bacterium, assembly GCA_019429405.1. Taxonomy (GTDB): domain Bacteria; phylum Pseudomonadota; class Alphaproteobacteria; order Rhodobacterales; family Rhodobacteraceae; genus UBA6213. Next base: position 135,541 of record JAHYIZ010000001.1, on the reverse strand, counting down.
TGCGCAGTTGCAAGGAGGCCGCCCATGCCCACCGACCCCGTCGCCCTCGCCGCCGACCTGATCCGCTGCCCTTCTGTCACGCCCGCCGAAGGTGGCGCGCTGATACTGCTCGAAAAGGTACTGGCAGAGGCAGGCTTCGCCTGCACCAGGGTAGACCGCAACGGCATCCCCAATCTTTTTGCCCGCTGGGGCCAACGCGGCGCCAATCGTAGTTTCGGTTTCAACGGGCATACCGATGTGGTGCCGGTGGGCGACGCGGCGGCGTGGAGCCGCGACCCCTTCGGCGGCGAAATCGTAGAGGGCTGGCTCTGGGGCCGGGGCGCCACCGACATGAAATCGGGGGTGGCGGCCTTCGTGGCCGCCGCCATTGATTTTGTGCGCGCCACACCGCCCGATGGCGCCGTGATCGTGACCATCACCGGCGATGAAGAAGGCGCGGGCCGCGATGGCACCCGCGCGCTACTCGACCACATGGCGGCCACCGGCGAACACATGTCGGTTTGCCTGGTGGGTGAGCCGACCTGCCCCGAAACCCTTGGCGAGATGATCAAGATCGGGCGGCGCGGCTCGTTGTCGTGCTGGTTCACCGCCGAGGGCGTGCAGGGCCATTCCGCCTACCCGCACCGCGCGCGTAATCCGCTGCACGCGCTGGTCACTCTGCTTTCGCGCCTCACCGCCGAACCGCTCGATGCCGGCACCGAGCATTTCGATGCCTCAACCCTGCAGATCACCACCATCGACTGCGGCAACCCGGCCTCGAACGTAATCCCGGCGCGGGCCTCCGCCACGCTCAACATCCGCTTCAACGACGCCCATTCCGGGCGCAGCCTCTCTGACTGGCTGGTTACGGAAGCGGCGCGGGTCGAGACCGAAACCGGGGTGAAGATCTCGCTTCGCCTCGACATTTCGGGCGAAAGCTTCCTGACCCCGCCGGGCGCGTTCGTGGCCCTCGTCGCCCGCTCGGTCGAGGCCGAAACCGGCCTTGCCCCCACGCTCTCGACCTCGGGCGGCACCTCGGATGCGCGCTTCCTGAAAGACCACTGCCCGGTGCTCGAGTTCGGGTTGGTCGGCAAGACCATGCATCAGGTCGATGAACGCGTGGAAGTGGCGCAAATCACGGCGCTGAAACGCATCTACGCCCGCATCCTCGCCGATTACTTCGCCTGAGGTTTCTCCAATGCAAAAATACCCCCGGGGGTCCGGGGGCGGCGCCCCCGGCGCGTGACGCGGCGCGCCGCCTGTGCTAGGGCGGGGCCATGACCCAGATCCCCACCAAAGACCAGATCCGCGACTGGCTCGCCGCCCACCCCGGCGCGTCGGCCCGGCGCGATATCGCCAAGGCCTTCGGCCTTTCAGGTGCCGAACGCATCGAGCTCAAGCGCCTGCTGAAAGAGATGGAGGCAGCGGGCGATTACACGCGCCACCGCGCGCCCCATGTCACCGCGCCGGACAAGTTTCCGCCCGTCACCCCGATGGCCATGCTGCCGCCCGATGCCGATGGCGACCAATGGGCCGAGCCGTTGGAATGGCAGGGCGCCGACCCGGCGCCGCGTGTGCTATTCGTGCCGGCCAAGGGAGATGCGCCGCTGGCCACAGGAGACCGTTTCCTTGCCCGCATGACCGAGGTCACGGGGCAGGATCACGCCTGGGAAGCCCGTCTGATCCGCCGCTTTGGCGAGGCCGCGCACCGCATTGTCGGCATTTTTCGCAAGACCGCCGAGGGCGGCCGCATCACGCCGATCGACAAGGGCGCCGACCGCGAATGGCGGGTGGCGGCAGGCGCCGCACTGGGAGCGCGCGACGGCGAGTTGGTCGAGGCTGAACTGGCCGGCCCCAAGGGGCGCATGGGCCTGCCCGCCGCGCGCATCGTCGAACGGCTGGGCGACCCCTCGGCGCCGCGCGCCGTGTCGCTGATCGCCATCCACCAGCACGGCATTCCCGACGACTTTCCCGATGACGTGATCGCCGAGGCCGATGCCGCAGCGCTGGTGCCCGATGATTACGGTGACGATCTGCGCGCGATGCCCTTCATCACCATCGACCCTTCGGATGCGCGCGACCACGACGATGCCTGTTTCGCCGAACCCGACGACGACCCTGCCAACGAGGGTGGGCACATCCTCTGGGTGGCCATCGCCGATGTGGCGCATTATGTCCGCCCCGGCACGGCACTCGATGCCGAGGCGCGCAAGCGCGGCAATTCGAGCTATTTCCCCGATCGCGTCGTGCCGATGCTGCCAGACCGGCTTTCTGGCGACCTGTGCAGCCTGCACGAAGGCGTGCCGCGCCCGGTGATCGTAGCGCGGATGCGGCTTGACAGCGCGGGCAACAAGCTTGGCCACCGGTTTGTGCGCGGCATGATCAAGTCGGTGGCCTCGTTGAGCTATGAGGACGTGCAGGCCGCGCAGGATGGCAGCCCCGATGCGCGCTGCGCGCCGCTGCTGGCGCCGGTGATCGCGCCGCTTTTTGCGGCATGGCGCGCGCTCGACCGGGCGCGGGCCGCGCGCCAGCCGCTCGATCTTGACCTGCCCGAGCGCAAGATCGTGCTGGGTGACGATGGCAAGGTGCAATCGGTCGGCTACAAGGCGCGGCTAGATGCGCACAAGCTGATCGAAGAATTCATGGTGCTGGCCAATGTTGCGGCCGCGGAGGAGTTGGAGCGCCTGCGCCGCCCGCTGCTTTACCGCGTGCACGAGGAACCAAGCCCCGAAAAGCTGAATGCGCTGCGCGAGGTGGCGCAGGCTTCGGGCTTTACGCTGGCCAAGGGTCAGGTGCTGAAGACCGCGCATTTGAACCGCCTTCTGGCGCAGGCCGAAGGCAGCGAGTTCGACGAATTGTTGAACATCAGCACCCTGCGTTCGATGCAGCAGGCCTATTACCTACCGCAAAACCTTGGCCATTTCGGCCTTGCGCTACGCTCTTACGCGCATTTCACCTCGCCGATCCGCCGCTATAGTGACCTGATCGTGCACCGGGCGTTGATATCGGGGCACGGCTGGGGCGCAGACGGGCTTTCGCCTGCCGATGTCGAAACGCTCGAAGCGACAGCGCAGCATGTTTCTGAAACCGAGCGGCGCAGCATGGCGGCGGAGCGCGACACCACCGACCGCTACCTTGCGGCCTATCTTTCCGACCGGGTGGGGGCCGAGTTCTCGGGGCGGATCAGCGGTGTGCAGCGCTTTGGCGCCTTTGTGAAGCTGGATGAAACCGGCGCTGACGGGCTGATTCCGATCCGCGACATCGGGCGCGAATATTTCCACTATGACCGCGATGCCCAGACCCTGCGCGGCGCCGATACCGGCATGATGATCGGCATCGGCCAGAGGGTGCTGGTGCGGCTTTGCGAGGCAGTCCCGATGACCGGCGGGTTGATGCTGGAATTGCTGGAGATCGAGGGCCGCGCGCTGCCTCAGGCGGGCGGCAAGAGGCCAGCCAAACCGGGCGGCCGCAGGCTTGCGGCCAGCAAGGCGCGCGAGCGGGGCATCGCACGCAAGGAGCGGCACGGGCGCACGCGCTGAGCGGTTTAAGGATCGGCCGGGGTTGCTGCTTATTCCTGCGGCAAATCGCCTGTTTTTAGAGCAAATCGCCCTTTCGCTATTCAAACTGCCGCTGAAACGGGCTAACAGCACGCAGACTGCCGAAAAATACGACAGTTTGTAAAGTTCGTTCTTTTGGCAGGAGATCCGCGCCGTGATCAATATCGACGAAAAACTGCAACCGATGCTTACCGAAGTCCTGCGCCGCAATGCCGGCGAAACCGAGTTTCACCAGGCGGTTCACGAGGTGCTCGAAAGTCTCGGGCGGGTCATCGCCAAGCGCCCAGATTATGCCGATGACGCGCTGATCGAGCGGATTTGCGAGCCCGAGCGGCAGATCATTTTTCGGGTGCCGTGGGTCGATGACAAGAACCAGGTGCAGATCAATCGCGGCTTTCGCGTACAGTTCAACTCGGCGCTTGGCCCCTACAAGGGTGGCTTGCGCTTTCACCCCTCGGTCAACGTCGGCATCATCAAGTTTCTGGGGTTTGAACAGACCTTCAAGAACGCCCTCACCGGCCTTCCGATCGGCGGCGGCAAGGGGGGCTCGGATTTTGACCCCAAGGGCCGCTCGAACGGCGAGATCATGCGGTTCTGCCAGTCGTTCATGACCGAGCTGCACCGCCATATCGGCGAATACACCGATGTCCCCGCAGGTGACATTGGCGTGGGCGGGCGTGAAATCGGCTTCATGTTCGGGCAATACAAGCGCCTGACCAACCGCTACGAGGCGGGCGTGCTGACCGGCAAAGGCCTTTCCTACGGTGGCTCGCGCGCGCGCACCGAGGCGACGGGCTACGGCACGGTTTATTTTGTGCAGCGCATGCTGCAATCGAAGCAATCAAGTTTTGACGGCAAGCGCGTGGTGGTTTCCGGCTCGGGCAACGTCGCGATTTATGCGATGGAGAAGGCAATTGCCTGTGGCGGCAAGATCATGGCCTGTTCGGATTCGGGCGGTTATGTCGTCGATGAAAACGGCATAGACCTGGCGCTGGTCAAGGAAATCAAGGAAGTGCGCCGCGAACGGATTTCAGAATATGCGCGGTTGAAAGGCGCCGGTGCGCACTACGTCGAAAAGGGCTCGATCTGGGATGTGCCCTGCGATGTCGCATTGCCATCGGCCACGCAGAATGAGCTGACCGGCAAGGACGCGAAAGCACTGGTGAAGAACGGCGTGATTGCGGTCGGTGAGGGCGCGAACATGCCCTCCACCCCGGACGCGGTGAAGATCATGCAGGCGGCGGGGGTGCTGTTTGCCCCCGGCAAGGCCGCGAATGCGGGCGGCGTGGCCACGTCGGCGCTCGAAATGCAGCAAAACGCTTCGCGTGACAGCTGGACGTTCGAGCAGACCGAGGCGCGGCTGGCGGATATCATGCACAAAATCCATGACGCCTGCTTTGAGACCGCCGAAGAATTCGGCGCGCCGGGCGACTACGTGCTGGGTGCCAACATTACCGGCTTCGTACGGGTGGCCGAGGCGATGCGCGCGATGGGCGTGGTCTGACGCCACAGACAGAAAACGGGGCCGGAGCTTCAGCTCCGGCCCCGGCATTTCAGGCAAGGCATATCAGCCGATCGCGGCGGCTTTCACGTCGTCGTCGACATAGGGCAGGTATTGCGCGAAGTTATCCGCGAACATCGCTATCAGCTTGGCCGCTTGCGCGTCATAGGCGGGCTTGTCTGCCCAGGTCTCGCGCGGGTTGAGAAGCCGGGTTTCAACCTCATGAGCCGCGACCGGCACTTCAAAGCCGAAGTTCGGGTCATGTCGGAAGGTCACGTCATTGAGCGAGCCATCAAGGGCGGCGGTCAGCAATGCGCGGGTGGCCTTGATCGGCATCCGCGAGCCCACGCCGTAGGCGCCGCCGGTCCAGCCGGTGTTGACCAGCCAGCAGGTCGCGCCGTGCGCGGCGATCTTGCCGCGCAGAAGGTTGCCGTAGACTTCGGGGCGGCGCGGCACGAACGGGGCGCCAAAGCAAGTTGAGAACGTGGGTTGCGGCTCGGTCACGCCGATTTCAGTTCCTGCTACCTTTGAGGTGAAGCCCGACAGGAAGTGATACATCGCCTGCGCCGGCGTCAGCCGGGCAATCGGCGGCAGCACGCCGAACGCATCACAGGTAAGCATGATGATGTTGCGCGGGTGCCCACCAAGCGAGCTTTCCGAGGCATTTGAGATGAAATGCAGCGGGTAGGCGCACCGCATGTTGTCGGTCAGGCTGTTGTCGGCAAAGTCGAGCTCAAGCGTTTCCGGGTCAAACACCATGTTCTCGACCACAGTCGAGAACATCGAAGTGGTGGCGTAGATTTCCGGCTCGGCCACCGGGCTGAGGTTGATGGTCTTGGCATAGCAGCCGCCTTCAAAGTTGAAGGTGCCCTTTTCGGACCAGCCGTGTTCATCATCGCCGATCAGCACGCGCGAGGTGTCGGCCGAGAGCGTGGTCTTGCCGGTGCCCGAAAGGCCGAAAAAGATGGCGGTGTCGCCGGTGTCGCCCACGGCGTGGTTGGCCGAGCAGTGCATCGCCATGATGCCCTTGCCGGGGAGAATGTAGTTCAGCAGCGTAAAGACGACCTTCTTGATTTCGCCTGCGTAGGCCGAATTGCCGATGAGGATCAGCTTTTTCGCGTAGTTCATGGCTACGACGGTTTCGGTGCGGCAGCCGTGGCGGGCGGGGTTCGCCTTGAAGGTTGGGCAGTTGATGATGGTAAATTCGTTGAAAAAGTCATTCAGTTCGTGGCGGGCGGGGCGGCGCAGCAGGTGGCGGATGAAGAGGTTGTGCCACGCAAGCTCGGTTATCACGCGCACATCAAGCCGGTGCTCGGGGTCGGCGCCGCCGTAAAGATCTTGCACGAAGACCTCGCGGCCCTTCAGGTGGGCCAGCATGTCGGCATGCAGAATGTCGAAGGCCTCCGGCGTCATCGGGTTGTTGTTTTCCCACCAGATCGTTTCTTCAACTTCGGGGGTGCGAACCGTGAACTTGTCCTTGGGTGAACGCCCGGTGTGCTTGCCGGTAGAGCAAAGAAACGTTCCGCCCTTGCCCAGCGTGCCTTCGCCGCGTATCAGCGCCGCTTCAATGAGCTGCGGTTCAATAAGATTGTAGTGAATGGTTCCAAGGCCGGTGATGCCCTGATCCTCCAGGCGGTTCGCCGGGTTAACGCGTCCGATGCTCATCTTTATTGCTCCCGATGCCGTCGTGCGGCGGTTCAAAGGGTCAGGCCCGGCAGCCCTCGCTTGGGGGCTACCGATCCACTTGCTGCCAACGCGCCCGCGGATGCCGCCCCTATAGCATGGCCCGGAAAAGGAGGAACAGAAGCCAATTGCCCAGTTAGCGCAACCATGCGTGCTTTAGCGCAACCAACCGGACGGGGTGAGACAAATTAGTCAATGCTTCGGTTTTTTGCGCTTTGCTGATTCGCATCCGCCGGGTGATTCGCACTTGAGAGTTGATTCCGGGCACCGGAAAGCGGAGTATGCCGAAAACATAACAAACAGAAACAGTCAGAGCAGTTAAGGGGCAACAGCATGTCGAGAATCGCGCTCGTTGATGACGACAGGAATATTCTGACCTCGGTTTCGATGACCCTGGAGGCCGAGGGGTTCGAGGTTGAAACCTACAACGACGGCCAATCCGCCTTTGATGCGTTCACCAAGCGCCTGCCTGATATGGCGGTGCTGGATATCAAAATGCCACGCATGGACGGGATGGACCTTTTGCAGCGCTTGCGCCAGCGCACCACCATGCCGGTAATTTTCCTGACCTCGAAAGATGACGAGATCGACGAGGTGCTGGGGCTGCGCATGGGCGCCGATGACTATGTGAAAAAGCCTTTCAGCCAGCGCCTGCTGGTGGAACGCATCCGCGCGCTGCTGCGCCGGCAGGACGCCATCGCCACCGGCGAAGTTGCCACCACCGAAGAGACCAAGGTGATGGTGCGCGGCAACCTGACGATGGACCCGCTGCGCCATTCGGTAAGCTGGAAGGGCAAGGAAGTGACGCTGACGGTAACCGAGTTCCTGCTGTTGCAGGCCTTGGCGCAGCGCCCCGGCTTTGTGAAAAGCCGCGACCAGCTGATGGACGTGGCTTATGACGATCAGGTCTATGTGGACGACCGCACGATCGACAGCCACATCAAGCGCTTGCGCAAGAAGATGCGCACCACCGATGATGATTTCAACGCGATCGAGACGTTGTACGGAATAGGCTACCGTTACAACGAAGAATGAGCATAGCGGCGGGATTGAGCGTGTCGACGTCCAAACGGGGTTCCGACGCCGAGGTTGTGCTCGGCGAAGACTGGGTCGCACCCGACGACCTTGTTGATGGTGAACTACGCCAACGCCGCGCGCGGCGCAGCTGGAGGTCGCTGAACTCGTCGCCGCTGGCGCGCAAGATCATTACGTTCAACCTGCTGGCAATCGCGGTGCTCGTGGCGGGGGTGCTCTACCTCAACCCGTTTCGCGACAGTCTGGTGTTGCAGCGCGAAGCCGGGCTGCTGGCCGAGGCGCACCTGCTGGCGGGCATGTTCGAAGCGCTCTTGCCCGCCGACCAGGACAGCGGCTTTGCCGATGAAAGCGCGCTTGATGTGCCGGCCTTGCTCGCCGGTTTGCGGCGTGCCGAGGGCGTGGAAATTCACGTGTTCGACCCTGCACAGGTTCTGCTTGGCAGCACCATTGGAATGCCCACCCGCGCACCTTCGGTGGTTGATGGGTTGGGTGTGGATTCTCGCTCGACCATCATCACCGATACGCTGAACCGCATCTGGGAGGCGACGGCGTCGATCTTCACCTCAAACACTGCAGGCGCCCCGGCACTCGAATTGCGCGCGGTGGTGCAAGCACTGATGCCCGACGCCCTATCCGGGCGCACGCTGATCAGCACCGAAAGCCGCAGGGGCGGCGAAGTCGTCTTTGCCGTGGCCGCGCCGATCTGGCAGGCGGGGCGCGTGGTCGGGGTGGTCGGCGTAACTGCGGTGGCGGCGGAAATTAACGATCTCGTGCGCGTCGAGCGTGAACAGATTCTGCAGATGTTCGTGATCGCCGTGATCGTGTCGATCGGCCTCAGCCTTGTGCTTGCCTCAACCATTGCCAACCCGCTCAGCGACCTTGCCGCCGCCGCCGAAATCGGCCGCGACAAGAATGCCCGCAAGATGAGCCCTGGTCGCGTGCGCATTCCCGACCTGACCGCACGCCCCGATGAGATCGGGCGGCTCTCGGGTGCGATGCGCGGCATGGTGGCGGCGCTTTATGACCGGATCGACGCCAACGAGCAATTTGCCGCCGACGTGGCGCACGAAATCAAGAACCCTCTGGCCAGTCTGCGCTCGGCGGTGGCAAGCCTGCGCATGACCAAGCGCGATGACCACCGCATCCGGCTGCTGGAAGTGATCGACCACGACGTGCGCCGCCTCGACCGCCTGGTGAGCGATATTTCCAACGCCTCGCGGCTCGACAGCGAGTTGGTGAAGGAAGAGGAGGAAACCTTCGATCTGCTCAAGATGCTGGGCAATCTGACAGAGTATCACGGCGCCGAGGCGGCAAAGCGAGGGATCGACTTCATCACCGACTTGCCGCAGCAACCGATCTTGATTCAGGGGTTGGAGGCGCGTCTGGCACAGGTATTTGCCAACCTCATCACCAACGCCCTGTCGTTTTGCGAAGATGGCGATGCGGTGCGGGTCTGGGCGCGCAAGCGCGAGAACCGGGTTCTGGTGGTGGTCGAAGACACGGGCCCCGGCATTCCCGAACAGGCGTTGACCAAGATCTTCAAGCGCTTCTACTCTGAGCGGCCATCGGGACAGTTTGGCGAGCATTCCGGGCTTGGGCTTGCAATATCCAAGCAGATTGTCGAGGCGCATGGCGGCGTGATCTGGGCTGAAAACATCCGCCCGACGCATGCCGATGTGACATCCGAGCCGCTCGGCGCGCGCTTTGTGGTGGGCTTGCCGGTGTGACCGCCGCACCGCTGCGCCTGCACGCAAGCACTGTTGCGCTCGGGGCGCGGGCTGCGGTCATTTTTGGCGCCTCCGGCAGCGGCAAATCGGCACTTGCACTGCAACTGATGGCCTATGGCGCCACGTTGGTGGCCGATGACCGCACCCTGATTGTGGCGCGCGCCGGCACCCTTTATGCTGCGGCGCCGGCGCCAATTCGTGGCTACATAGAGGCGCGCGGGGTCGGGCTGCTGGGTGCGGTGGCGCTGGACGAGGCCGAGGTGGCACTGGCGGTTGATCTAGACCACGACGAAGCTGACCGGCTTCCCCCTACACGGCACATTGAATGGTGCGGCATTGCGGTGCCTCTTGTGCTGCGGGTGCAAAGCGTCCATTTTGCGGCTGCACTCTGGCAATATATCAAGGCAGGACGGGTGGCGTGACGCAGGTGCCGGGCACCACGGGCAGGCAGGTCGATACGGCGCAACGCGTGGTGCTGGTCACCGGCGCGTCGGGTGCCGGGCGCACGACAGGCATCGCGGCGCTGGAAGACCAGGGTTACGAAGTGATCGACAACCTGCCGCTCAGCCTGGTGCCGCGGCTGCTGCTGGGGCCGCCAATGGGCCGCCCGGTGGCGCTGGGAATTGATGTCCGCAACCGCGAGTTTTCGGCCAGCCGGCTGATCGAGCTGATCGACCGGCTAACGCGCGAGCCCGCGCTTGAGCTCGAAGTGCTGTACCTCGATTGCCAGTCAGACGAGTTGGTGCGCCGCTATGGCGAAACCCGGCGGCGCCACCCGCTTTCGCCCGAGACCGACCCGGCGCAGGGCATCGCGATGGAGCTTGACCTGCTGGCCCCGATCCGGGTGCGCGCCGACGTGTTTATCGACACCACGGGTATGAGCCCGCATGAGTTGAAAGCCGAGATCGCGCGCTGGTTCGCGCTGGGCGAGGCGCCCGGTCTGCTGATCAGCGTGAGCTCGTTTTCCTACAAGCGCGGCATTCCGCGCGGGCTTGACATGATGTTTGACTGCCGCTTTCTGGCCAATCCACACTGGGTGCCCGACCTGCGCGCCCTTGATGGCCGCGATGCGGCGGTGGCCGCGCATGTGCAGGCAGACGCGCGTTACGCCGAATTTCTGGAGCGCGTGACCGGACTGTTGTTGTTCGTGTTGCCCGCGCATCTGCGCGAGGGCAAAAGCCACCTTGCCATCGGCTTTGGCTGCACCGGGGGCCAGCATCGATCAGTGGCAATTGCCGATGCGGTTGCGGCGGCGCTGACCAAAGGCCGCTGGCATGTCGCAACCCGCCACCGTGAGCTGGAACGGCGCGCGGCTGCGGCACCTGCGCCGACAGGCAAAGGCTTGGGGCAAGACGTATGATCGGCGTGGTGATTGTTGCGCATGGCGGGTTGGCACGCGAGTACCTTGCGGCAGTCGAACATGTGGTGGGGCCGCAATCGGGCATCCGTGCCATCGCGATTGAAGAAGAGCACGACCGCGCCTCGAAACAGTCCGAGATCTGCGCCGCCGCCGATGCGGTAGATGCGGGCATGGGGGTGGTGGTGGTGACCGACCTGTTTGGCGGCTCGCCCTCGAACCTCAGCCTGCTTGCCTGCGCGCAGCGCGGGCGCGTGATTGTCTACGGCGCCAACCTGCCCTTGCTGGTCAAACTGGCCAAGTCGCGCCATCTGTCGGTGCCCGAGGCGGTGCAAGCCGCGCTTGATGCCGGGCGCAAGTATATCAGCAGCTACGCGGCCGACGGGCAGGTGGGCAGATGAAGGTCGTGCGCCGCCTGCGAATCGTCAACGAGAAGGGCCTGCATGCGCGCGCTTCGGCCAAGTTCGTCGAACTGGTCGAGGCGCATGACGCCCGCGTCACCGTCGAAAAGGACGGCGAAGTGGTGTCGGGCGATTCGATCATGGGCCTGCTGACGCTGGTCGCGGCACGGGGCAGTACCATCACCCTGACGGCAACGGGGGCCGAGGCGGAAAAGCTCGCGGATGCGCTGTCGGGGCTGGTTGCCGATTTTTTCGGCGAGGGAATGTAGCCCTCAGCGGGTCGGCACCGGAACCGCGCCGCTGTAATCGTAGAACCCGCGCCCGGTCTTACGGCCCAGCCACCCCGCCTCGACATATTTTGTGAGCAGCGGGCAGGGGCGGTATTTGGTATCGGCCAGCCCCTCATGCAGCACGTTCATGATGGCAAGGCAGGTGTCGAGCCCGATGAAATCGGCCAGTTCCAGCGGCCCCATCGGGTGATTGGCGCCAAGCTTCAGCGATTCGTCGATCGAACGTACCGAACCGACACCCTCGTAGAGCGTATAAACCGCCTCGTTGATCATCGGCATCAGGATGCGGTTGACGATGAAGGCCGGAAAGTCTTCGGCGCTGGCGGCGGTCTTGCCCAGCCGCTCGACCACGCCCAGCAAGGTCTGGTAGGTGGCCTTGTCGGTTGCGATGCCGCGGATAAGTTCAACCAGTTGCATCACCGGAACCGGGTTCATGAAGTGGAAGCCCATGAATTTTTCGGGCCGGTCGGTGCGGCTGGCCAGCCGCGTGATCGAGATTGACGAAGTATTCGAGGTCAGAATCGTGTGCGGCTGCAGGTGCGGCAGCAAATCTTCAAAAATCGCGTTCTTGACCGTTTCGCGCTCGGTTGCGGCCTCGATGATAAGGTCGCAGGCGCCAAGATCGGCGAGCGTCAGCGTGCTGCCGATTCGTGCCATCGCTTCGGCCTTGGCTTCGGCGGTCACCTTGCCGCGCGCCACCTGCCGTTCGATGTTGCGGTCGATCAGCGCAATGGCCTTGTCGAGGCTGTCTTGGCTGATGTCGGTCAACAGCACATCATAGCCTGCCAGAGCGAAGACATGCGCGATGCCGTTTCCCATCTGGCCCGCGCCGACGATGCCTACCGATTGAATTTCCATGTTGCCGCTCCGGGTCATGTGCGGGCAGACCATATGCGGCGGTGCGCGCCCGGCGCAAGGCATAAGGGATGCTTCGCATTGTCGCTTTAGCGCTTTGGCAAGGCTTGCGGCGCAATCTTGGCGCGGGTGAGTCGAAGATAAGGGTGGGAAAATGGCTTATGAGCATCCGGGCGGAGGCGCCCTGGACTATTGTCCCTGCCGCTATGGCAGGTCGAAACTTCTGTTCAGAGGGCCGCGCAGGCGGCTGACCGGCCCCTATGTCGCGGCACTTGGCGGGACGGAAACCTATGGCAAATTCGTGGTTCGCCCTTGGCCGGAACTGCTGGAAGCCCGTCTGGGCCTGCAAGTGCCGAATTTCGGCTGCATGAACGCCGGGGTCGATGTGTTCCTGTCGGACCCGCAAGTGTCTGAGATTGCAGCAGCCGCGCAGGTGACGGTGCTGCAATTGATGGGGCCGCAGAACATGTCAAACCGGTTCTATGCCGTGCACCCGCGCCGAAACGACCGCTTTTTGCGCGCGTCGGCTGCGATGCGGGCAGTCTACCGTGAGGTTGACTTCACCGAGTTCAACTTTACCCGCCATATGCTGAGCGCGTTGCGCGAACGTTACCCGGCGCGGTTCGACCAGATGGTTGCTGAATTGCGCGCGGCCTGGGTGGTGCGCACGCGCGCGCTGCTCGCGCGAATCGGCGGGCGCGTTGTGCTGCTTTGGGTTGGCTCGCACCGCATCGGCGGTGCCGCCGACCCGGTGCCGATCGACGCGGCAATGGTTGCGGAACTGGGCGACCTTGCGCTGCAAACAGTTCGGGTGGAACCGTCGATGACCGCGCGCGCTGCGGGCACGGCGGGGATGTGGTTTGGCGCGCTCGAAGAGCCCGCTGCCGCCGAGATGCCGGGCCCGATGGTGCACGCCGAAGTGGCCGAAGCGCTGGCCCCGGTGCTGGCAGGAATGTTGCAAGGTGCCTAGCGCCGCGCCGCCAGATAATCCTCAAATGCGGTAAGTGTGCTTTGCGAGACGTGGTGCTCGATGCCTTCGGCATCCATTTCAGCAGCTTCCGGGTTAACCCCGATTGCAACCAGCACATCGACCACAGTGCGATGCCGGGCGCGTACGCGCGCGGCCATGGTGATGCCCGCTTCGGTCAGGAACACCCCCCGATAGGGGCGCGAGGTGGCAAGCCCCTCGCGCTTTAGCCGCGCCACCGCCTTGGCGGCGGTCGGGTGGGTCACGCCCATGCGGCGCGCGATATCGGTAACGCGCGCCTCACCCTGCTCGCGCGCCAGATCGTCGATCATCTCGGTATAGTCCTCGACCAGTGCCATCGACTGGGCCGAGCGCGCCTGGCAAAAACGTTCGGCCTGTGCCGGGGTTTCGACGGTTGTCGGGTCTGGTTCGGTCACATGGAGCCTTTCTCGATGCTGGCAGAGGCCAGAGAATAGCGCCAATAAACTCTAAAGCCGAGGCTTCAAATTGCAATCAGGATGTTCAGATATGACAAAAGCAGAAGATTGTCATGGCTGTAGCGCAAGCCGTCGAAAATCTGGCCTTGGCCACATTCGTTGTTCCCGTCATTGAAGACCGACGCGGCGTGAAACCGCCAAAGGCCTGCCATGCCAGCTGGGCGGTTACATCCTCAGCGTCAAGCAGAAGTAGCCATAAGAAGATGAGGGTTTGAGCCGCGGGAAGGGGGCCCCCTTCCCCCCCGCCCCTCCCGCGTGCTACGCCTCGCCCGCCACCCCCTCTGGAGCCTCGCTATGAAGACCGTTCGCGATTACATCCGCACCATCGCCGATTTCCCGCATGAGGGGATACTCTTCCGCGATGTCACCACGCTTTTCGCCGATGCGCGTGGCTTTCGCATGGCGATTGACCAGCTATTGCACCCCTGGGCGGGCACGCGGATTGACAAGGTGGTGGGGCTTGAGGCGCGCGGGTTCATTCTTGGCGGGGCGATTGCGCACCAGCTTTCGGTCGGTTTCGTGCCAATCCGCAAAAAGGGCAAGCTGCCGGGGCAGACCATCGCCCAAGCCTACAAGCTCGAATACGGCGAGGCGATCATGGAGATCCATGATGACGCCTTGCAACCCGGCGAGCGGGTGCTGATTGTTGATGACCTCTTGGCCACCGGGGGCACCTGCGAGGCGGGCATCAAGCTGGTGGAACGGCTGGGCGCCAAGGTGGTGGGCTGCGCCTTCGTAATCAACTTGCCAGCGCTTGGCGGCGAGGCCTTGCTGCGCAAGCTGGGGGTGCCGCTGCACATGCTCTGCGAATTTGACGGCGCCTGAATGGCCGCTAACCATTTGGCAAGGCGAATCACGGTAAACGGGTCGGGCCAGAAGGTTCGGCTGCTTGCACCACGTGAACCCGATGTGCGGCGCCCTGTTACGGCCTCCCCGTGGCAGGGCGCAGTCATGTTCCGCGCAGCACCGCACCGGGGTTCATGATGCCGACCGGGTCAAGTGCGGCCTTGATCGTGCGCATCGCAATCAGCTTGCCGGGGTCGCTGTAGCGCTCCAGATCAGCCACTTTCATGCGCCCGATGCCGTGCTCGGCAGAAACCGAACCGCCCATCGCATCGACCAGATCGTGCACCAGTGTCTTTATCGCGTCGCGCTCGGTTTCATAGCTGGCGCGGTCGCGCCCGGCGACGGGAAACACGTTGTAGTGCAGGTTGCCATCGCCGACATGGCCGAAGCAGTTCACCCGGTAGTTGCCGAGTTTGGCAAGCGTCGCCCCTGCCTGCTCGATGAACCCCGCCAGCGCATCGAGCGGCAACGAGATATCGTGGCTTGAGATCGACCCGATCCGCTTGTTCGCCTCAGGGATCGCCTCGCGCAGCCGCCACATCTGCGCCCGCTGCCCTTCGCTTTGCGCAATCACCCCGCCCAGCACCAGCCCCGCGGCCTGCCCCGCGTCATACAGCCCCGTCAGCGCGGCCTCGGGCGCAATTCCCTCGGGCAGGCCCAGTTCGACCAGCACCGCCCATTCTGGCGGCGTGGCGAAGGGCTGGCGAACCTCGGGCATCACCTCGGCCAGAAACGCGAACCCTTGCCGGTGGATCAGCTCGAACGCCGAAACGCAGCCCGTCAGCCGTGCCTCGGCCAGCGCCAGCAAAGCCAGCGCCTGCGACGGCCCCGGCACGTCCAGCATCGCGGTGCCTGTTGATGCCGGGCGCGGAAAAAGGCGCAGGCTGGCAGCGGTGATCACCCCCAGGGTGCCCTCGGACCCGATCATGAGGTTGCGCAGGTCATATCCGGTGTTGTCCTTGCGCAGCCGCCTGAGGCCGCCAAGCACAGTGCCATCGGCAAGCACCGCCTCTAGCCCGAGGCAAAGATCGCGCGCCGAGCCATAACGCAACACGTTGACCCCGCCTGCGTTGGTGCCCAGCACCCCGCCGATGCGCGCCGAACCCTGCGCGGCGAGCGTTAGCGGAAACACCCGGTCGGCGGCTTCTGCGGCTGCTTGCACATCGGCCAGCACTGCCCCGGCCTCGGCCAGCACCACATTGCCCACCGGGTCCACCCGCCGCAGCGCAGCCATGCGCTCCAGCGACAGGATCAGGGGCAAAGGGCCATCCGCGCTGATCTGCCCGCCCACCAGCCCGGTGCCGCCGCCAAAAGGCACCACCCCCACACGCGCCGCATTGCAGGCGCGCAAGATGCGCGCCACCTCGTCGGTGCAGCGCGGCAAGGCCAGCACACCGCCGGCGCCAAAATAGCGCCCGCGCGGCTCGGTCAGATAGCGCGGCTCGGGCGCACGCAGCGTGCCCTCGGGCAGCAGGGTGGCAAGGCGGGCAGCAAAGGCGGTATCGGCGGGGTTCAGCATGCTGCCTCCTCGGCGCGCGAGGCGCGCGCCATCTCGGCCAGTGCCGCGACCGTGCGCAGATTGCGCGCCGTCACAGCGACGCCCAGCAACCGTTCCACCCGCGCCGCCAGTGCCGAACGCCCGATGCCCTCGGGCGCAGAAAGGTAGAACGCCGGCTCAGTCAGATGAAACGCCTCGCCCCGCGCTGCAAGTGCCGCCATCGCGACCAGATCGGCACCCGGTGCCGGCCGCGTCAGAAAATATACCATCAGGGTCTTTGGATCACCCACACCCGCGCCAAAGGGGTTGTCTGCCAGCACCGCCGCCAGTTCATCCGCCGTTCGCAACAGAACCAACGGTCGAAAACCGAACTGGCCAGAAATGCCCTCGGCAATCGCTTCCGCCAGCACACCCGCGTCGCCCTCAAACCGGAACACCGCATTGCCGCTTTGAATATAGGTTTTGACCGCCTCGCACCCTAACCGTGTCAGCAGCGCGCGCAAATCAGCCATCGGCAACCGCCCGGCGCCGCCCACATTCACCCCGCGCAACAGCAGCACAAAAACCATGCTCACCCTGGCTTCTTCAACGCCCAAATACCCCAAGGGGGTGCGGGGGCTGGCCCCCCGCCTTCAGCCCGAAACAGTGCGCCCGCGCCGGTCTCCGCGTAGCGTGGCATAGAGCACATGGTTGCGCCAGCGCCCGTTGATCTGCAAATAGCTTTGCGCGACGCCCTCGTATTTGAACCCGCATTTTTCCAGACAGCCGCGCGAGGCGAGGTTTTCCGGCAGGCAGGCGGCCTCGACCCGGCTGAGCTCAAGCGCGGTAAAGGCATGGTGCACCACCGCCAATATTGCCTCGCGCATGTAGCCCTGGCGCGCGAACTTCTCGCCGACCCAATAGCCAAGCGTGCCGCCCTGCGCGGGGCCACGGCGGATATTGTCAAGCGTGATCGCACCAAGAAAGGCGTCATCCGCGCGCCGGATCAGAAACAGCGGCAGCGCGGTGCCCCCTGCACTGGCGCGGCTCGCCCAATAGACGCGGTTGGCAAAGGCCTTGCGTGTGAGGTGCTCGGGCAGCCATGTCGGCTCCCACGGCACCAGAAAATCGCGGCTTTCGGCGCGCAGGCCCAGCCAGTCGCGGTAGTCGGAATGCACTGGCAGGCGCAGCGTCAGCCGCTCGGTCTCGATGCGAAGCTTGGGCTTGCGCAACAGCATCAGCGCGCCAGCGCCTCGCGCAGGGCGCCAAGGCCGGGGGCCTTTTCGACCGGACCGTAAAGTGCCAGCGCCGAACGGCCCGAGGCTGCAAGCCTTGCGCCGTAATCGCGCACCAGCGGCATGCTGACCGCCTCGATGCGCGCCGAAATCTCGTCAAGCCCCGGCACCCGGCCATAAACCGCAAGGTTGCGCGCCATGCGTTCGGCGCGGCTTGACGGGCTTTCAAGCCCCATCAGAAGCCCTGCCTTCATTTGCGCCCGCGCCCGCGCCACTTCGGCCTCGGTCATGTCGTCGGCGGCACGCTTCAGCTCGGCCATGGTCAGATCACAGAGCGCGCCGATGTCTTCAGCCGAAGTGCCCGCATAGATCGTGACCATGCCGGTATCGTCATGCGCCCCCGCCTGCGCGAAGATCGAGTAGCATAGACCCCGCTCTTCGCGGATCTTCTGGAATAGCCGTGATGACATGCCTCCGCCCATCGCGCTGGCATAGATCTGGGCCACGTAAAGATCGGGGTCGAGGTAGCCCGGCCCCTCTAGCGCGAAGGCGAAATGCACCTGTTCGAGGTCTTTCACCTCGCGACGCTCAACTCCCTGCCAAAGCGCAGGCTGCACCTTTTGCGCGCCACGGGGGGCGGCGCCGGCAAAGATCGCTTCGGCCTGGCGTACGATGGCATCGTGATCGACCGCCCCGGCGGCCGAAAGAATCATCTGGTCCGGCCCGTAATGTTCGGCCACGAAGCCCGCAAGGTCGGCGCGCTGGAATGCCGCCACCCGTTCGCTGGGGCCAAGAATTGTGCGGCCCATCGGCTGGTCGGGGTAGGCGGCCTCTTGCAGCCAGTCAAAGATGATGTCGTCTGGCGTATCGAGCGCCTGCCCGATTTCCTGCAAGATCACGCCGCGTTCCACCTCGATCTCGCGCGCGTCAAAGGCAGGGTTCAGCACGATATCGGCGATGACATCGAGCGCAAGCCCCACATCGGCCTGCAAGACGCGCGCATAATATGCGGTCATCTCGCGTGAGGTGTAGGCGTTGATGTAGCCGCCCACGTCCTCGATTTCTTCGGCAATCTGCAGGGCGCTGCGGCGCGCGGTGCCCTTGAAGGCCATGTGTTCCAGAAAATGCGCGATGCCGTTTTGTTCAAGCCGTTCTTGCCGCCCGCCCGCCATCACCCAGATGCCGACCGAAGCCGAGGCAAGCCCCGGCATGTTCTCGGTAACAATGCGAAGCCCGTTTGCGAGGGTGGTCAACTGGATGGTCAAGTGCGACGCCTTTCGCGAACCAGCCGCATCAACGCGGCAAGGTCATTGGGCACCCGCGTCACCCGTTCGGGGCGGGTGAAAATCTCGGCCATGCGGGGCGGCAGCGCGGGCCTGATGCCGGTTGCCGCCTCGACTGCATCGGGAAACTTGGCAGGGTGGGCGGTGGCGAGTGTCACCATCGGCACCGGGGGGGCGAGATGCTCGGTGCCGACCTTCACCCCCACGGCGCTGTGCGGGCACAAAAGCTCGCCCGCGCTCGCCAGCGTGGCGGCGATGGTGGCGCCGGTCTCGGCTTCGGACGCGCGGCCCGAGGCGTAAATCTCGCGCAAGGCCTGCAACGCGCCCTGGCTGACGGTGAAGCCGCCCCCGGTTTTCAACTCGTCCATCAGCTGCGCCACTGCCGCGCCATCGCGCCCGTAAGCGAGGTAGAGCGCACGCTCGAAGTTTGACGAAACCTGAATGTCCATTGACGGGCTGATCGAAGCCGTCACCCCCCGCGTTTCATAACGCCCGGTTGCAAGGCAGCGGTGCAGAATGTCGTTCTGGTTGGTGGCAATCACCAGCCGCCGGATCGGCAGCCCCATGGCCCGCGCGATATAGCCTGCGAAGATGTCGCCGAAATTGCCGGTAGGCACCGTGAAATCGACCTGCCGGTGCGGCGCGCCAAGGCTGACGGCGGCGGTGAAATAATAGACCACCTGCGCCAGAACCCGACCCCAGTTGATCGAGTTGACGCCCGCCAGCCCCACCTCATCGCGAAAGGCGTGGTCGTTGAACATGTCTTTCAGCCGCGCCTGCGCATCATCGAAATCGCCGTCAATCGCCAGCGCGTGCACGTTTGCTTCAATGGGTGTGGTCATCTGGCGACGCTGCACATCTGAGACGCGGCCATGCGGGAACAGGATGAAGACATCGACATTATCAAGGCCTCGAAACGCCTCGATCGCGGCCGATCCGGTATCGCCCGAGGTCGCGCCGACAATGGTAATGCGGCGGCCTTGGCGCGCCAGCTCGATCTGGAACAATTGCCCGATCACCTGCATCGCAAAGTCTTTGAAGGCCAGCGTGGGCCCGTGGAACAGTTCGAGCAGATGGTGGCCGGGGCCAAGTTGCACCAGCGGCGCGCGGGCGGCGTGGCCGAAGCCTGCGTAGGCGCGGGCAAGCGCCCCCTCAAGCTCGGCATCGGTAAAGGTTTCGGCCACGAAGGGGCGCATCACGCGCAAGGCGGCCTCTTCATAGGGCAGCCCCGCCAGCCCGGTGATTTCGTCGTGGCTCAGGGTCGGGATCGTTTCGGGCACATAAAGCCCGCCGTCACGCGCAAGGCCGGTCAGCATCGCCTGCCCGAAGGTCAGCGCGGGCGCCTGCCCGCGGGTCGAAACATAGCGCATGAAGCCTGCCCTCAGAATTGTTTCCGCCTGATACGCCAGAGAAGAAAGACTGTCATCCCCGACCACACCAAAGCCAGCAAAAACCATGTTATCGCGTAATTGAGATGCTCATTGCGGACGCCTGAAATGGCGATTGGCACCGGGGTGATGCCCTGCGCATCGCCCGCAATGCGCGCGGCGACCACCAGCAGCGGTTCGGTTTGCAGATGCGCCGCCATGGCAGGCACATCACGCGCGAACCACACGCCAGCGGCAAGGTCTGGCGCGGGGGTGTAGCTGTCGGCCTCGGCGGGCCATTGCAGGTTGCCGATCACGTCCAGCGCGGTCGGCAGGCGCGGCGTGCGGCGCGCGGCATCGGGCACAAAACCCCGGTCAACCAGAATGCGGCGCCCGTCGGCGGTTTCAAAGGCGGCAATGACCTCATACCCCGGCCCGACATCCTGCATGCCGGTCAGCACCAGCACCTCTTGCCCGGTGGTTTTGCCCGCGACCGTGACGGGCGTATATTTCAGCGCCTCGGTCGCGCCCGGCGCGGGCAGGGCCTGCGGCGCGCCGCTGATCTGCGCGCTGATCTCGGCCAGCATCGCGCGTTTCCACTCCAGCCGCGAAAGCTGCCAGAACCCGAGCGACAGCAGAATGGCGACGCCACCCAACCCAAGGATCAGCGGAAAAATGATGCGGCGCATGGTGCCCTTTCAATGCAAAAAGCGCGGGGCTACCCCCGCGCCTTCTTGGCGGAACCGCGTGGGGCCTAGCGCCCCCAGATATAGATCGACGCGAACAGGAAGAGCCAGACCACATCGACAAAGTGCCAATACCAGGCGGCGGCTTCAAGCCCGACATGTTCGGTGGCGGTAAAATGTCCGGCCCGCACCCGCAAGAGACAGACGAACAGGAAGATCGTGCCGATGATCACATGCGCACCGTGAAACCCGGTCGCCATGTAGAACACCGCGCCGTAGATATTGCCCGAAAGGCCAAAGGCGGCGTGGCTGTATTCATAGGCTTGCAGCCCGGTGAACGACAGGCCCAGAAGCACGGTCAGCACCAGCGCCTGCATGACTTCGCGGCGGTTGTGGCCATGCACCAGCGCGTGGTGCGCCCAGGTCAGAGTGACGCCCGACAGAAGCAGGATCAGCGTGTTGATCAGCGGCAGGTGCCACGGGTCAAAGGGCACGATGCCCGCAGGCGGCCAGATGCCATCGACGGCGGGGCTGAGCGGCCCCATCGGATACATCGCGTGCTTGAAGAAGCTCCAGAACCACGCCGAAAAGAACATCACTTCCGACATGATGAACAGGATCACGCCGTAGCGCAGGCCGATGCGCACCACCGGGGTGTGATCGCCGCCATTGCCTTCGGCCACCACGTCCGACCACCAGCCGAACATGCCGTAAAGCACCAGCGCCAGCCCGCCGAAGAACATGAACGGGGTGATGTCCTGCATCCAGAGCACCGCGCCGAAAAGCATGATAAAGGCCGCGACCGCGCTGAGCAGCGGCCAGATCGAGGGCGGCAGAATGTGGTAATCGTGGTTTTTTGCGTGCGCCATCGGGGTCTCCGCTTGCTCAGTTTACAGGGGTGAGGGCAGGGGGCGCGGCCTGCGCCTGCACCTGCGGCAGATCGGTTTCGTAGAATGTGTAGGATAGCGTGATGTAGCGGATGCGCCCGGCATCGCGGTCGTCAACAAGGGCGGGATCGACGAAGAACGAGACCGGCATTTCCACCCGCTCGCCGGGCTGCAGCACCTGCTCGGTGAAGCAGAAACATTCGATCTTGTCGAAGTAATAGCCTGCGAGGTCGGGGCTGACGTTGTAGCTGGCGGCGCCCGCAATCACCCGGTTGGTCGGGTTGTAGGCTTCATAAAAGGCAAGGCCGGTTTCGCCGATGCGCAGGGTCATTTCGTTTTGCAGCGGGCGGAACTGCCATTCCATGCCCTTGGCCAGACTGGCGTCGAAGCGGATGGTCACGGTTTCGTCCAGGATCACGTCCGACCCGCTTGTTGCCACGTTGGTGGTGCCGCCATAACCGGTGGTGCGGCAGAACCAGTCGTAAAACGGCACCGCCGCCCATGCGAGCGCGCCCATGACGACCACCACGCCCACAAGGCCGGACGCCAATCTGGTATTAGCGTTCAGCCTCATTTCACCGGCTCCGCTGGCAGAAGCGAGGTCCGGGGTTGATGGTCAAACGCCTCCATCTTGTCGCCGCGTCCGACCTTGGCGATGGTCAGCCCGAACACCAGCACCACGAATACCGCCAACGCCAGCGCCAGCCCGAGGTTGCGGCTAAAGCGGCGGGTGTGCAGTTCGTGGTCGCGCGTGATTGCCATTACCAGCCCCCGAGGTTGAACGAATGCAGCGCGGCCTCGGCCAACAGTGCGGTGAAGTGCCCGAAGAGGTAGGCAAGCGAGAAGCGGAAAAAGCGTTTTTCGGTGCGGTAACCATCGGCCTCCGCCTGCGGCTCGGACCGGCGCAAGATCCGCAGTGCGCCTGCGATAAACACCGCATTGAGCGCCAGCGATACCGCAAGGTAGAGCGGCCCGCCGATGGCGGTAAATGCGGTGGCCAGCGCCACCGGCGCGAGGATCAGCGTGTAGGCCAGAATGTGCCGCCTTGTGGCGGGGCGGCCATGGGTGACGGTCAGCATCGGCACCCCGGCGTTGGAATAATCTTCCTTCATGAACAGCGCCAGCGACCAGAAATGCGGCGGCGTCCACAAGAACACGATGGCGAACATGGCCAGCGATTCGAGGCTGATGCCGCCGGTCGCCACCGCCCAGCCGATCATCGGTGGAAACGCCCCGGCAGCGCCGCCAATGACAATGTTCTGCGGCGTGCGGCGTTTCAGCCAGACGGTGTAGACCACGGCGTAAAAGAAGATCGTGAAGGCCAGAAACAGCCCGGCGAACAGGTTGCCCGCCAGCGACAGCATCATGACCGAAAGGCCCGAAAGCCCCAACCCTAGCGCCAGCGCCTCGCCCGCCGCAACGCGACCCGAGGGCACCGGGCGGCCACGCGTGCGGCGCATCACCGCGTCGATATCGGCGTCATACCACATGTTCAGGGCACCCGAGGCACCGCCGCCAAGCGCGATGAACAGGATCGCGGTAAAGGCGACGAACGGGTGCACCGGCGCCGGCGCGACCAGCAGGCCCACCATCGCGGTGAACACCACCAGCGACATCACGCGCGGCTTCAAAAGCGCGACGTAATCGCCGAATTGCGCCTCGTCGCCGCGCTCGAATGTGCTGATGTCGGCCATGGCGCGCTCAGTTCGAGGCAACGCGCAGTGGCGTGATCGGGGCTGCCGATGCCGATTTCTGCGCCGCAAGCCAGGTGTCATATACCTCTTGGCTGACCACTTTTACGGTAATCGGCATGTAGGCATGCGCCTGCCCGCAAAGTTCGGAACACTGGCCGAAATAGACGCCCTCCAGATCAGCCTTGAACCATGCCTGCGCGATGCGCCCCGGCACTGCGTCCTGCTTGATTGCGAAGGCGGGCATCGCCCAGGAATGGATGACATCGGCGCCGGTGATTTGCAGCACCACGATCTTGCCGACCGGCACCACCAGCGCGTTGTCGGCGGCCAGCAGGTAATCGGCCTCGTCATAGCCGTAGTCTGCCAGATCGCCTTTTTCCAGCATCAGCGCATCAAAGCTGACGCCCTCGTCGGGGTAGCTGTAGCCCCAATACCATTGGTAGCCGGTAACCTTCACCACAATGTCGGCCGCCGGGATTTCCTGCTGCTTGAACAGCGTCGGCAGCGAGAACGAACCGATCGCCACCAGAATCAGGATAGGCACGAGGGTCCAGGTAATCTCCAGCGGTGCGTTGTGCGTGAAGCGCGCGGGGGTGGGGTTGACGCGGCGGTTGAAGCGAATGATCGACCATGCCAGCAGCAGCACCACAAAGATAACGATTGCGGTGATGATATAAAGCACCATGCCGTCAAGCCATTGCTGGTCGCGCGCAAGTTCGGTTGCGGCAGGCTGAAAGCCCATGCCACCGTCATGCGGGCGCCCTACCACCGCAAGCCCGGTGATTCCGTCTTGCGCCAGCGCGACCCCGGCGGACAGGGTTGCGGCCATGGCAGCCCCGAACCCGAGGCGGATTTTTGCGAATGTCATCGTTTTGTCCCGTTCCCTGAAGCGGCTCTCCCTGCCGCCACGGATTTGGAGGGCTGGCCCCCGCTTCCGTTGTATGCGACCATTTGAAACCACATCCGACGCGCGGGAACAAGGAAAAGCTGCGACATTCCGCCGCTTTTTTGATCTAGATCAAAGACAAGGACTGCCAATGACAAGCCCCCGTTTTGCCCCTTTTGAAACCCTGATCGATCAGGGCCGCGCGCTGGCGTTGCTGCGGACAGCTTTGGCGGGCGGCGAGGATGGCGAGTTGTTCCTTGAACGCAAGCGGTCGGAGGCGCTGGTTTTTGATGATGGCCGGGTGAAAAACGCCTCTTATGATGCCTCCGAAGGCTTTGGCCTGCGGGCGGTGCGCGGCGAGGTGGCGGGCTATGCCCATTCCACCGAAATCTCGGAACCCGCACTGGCGCGCGCGGTGGCCACGGCGCGGCTGGCGGTGGGGGGCGGCGGCGGCGTGATGGCCCCGGCGCCGCGCGGATCGAACCGCCAGCTATACACCGATGCCGACCCGATGTCCGATGCCCCCTTTGCCGCCAAGATCGACCTTCTGCGCGAGATTGACGCCTTTGCCCGCGGCCTTGATGCCCGCGTGGTGCAGGTTTCGGCCACCATCGCCGCCTCGCATCAAGAGGTGTTCATTCTGCGCCCCGAAGGCGGGCTGGTCGCAGATACCCGGCCCATGGCGCGGCTGAACATCTCGGTGATCGTGGAACATGGCGGTCGGCGCGAATCGGGCGGCATGGGTGGCGGCGGGCGCTTTGGCCTCGCCGGGCTCATGGCGCCCGCGCACTGGCAGGGGGTGGCGCGCGAGGCGCTGCGCATTGCGCTCGTCAACCTTGAGGCAGAGCCTGCGCCCGCTGGCGCCTTCGATGTCGTGCTTGGCTCTGGCTGGCCCGGAATTCTGCTGCACGAGGCGGTGGGCCACGGGCTTGAGGGTGATTTCAACCGCAAGCAGACCTCGGCCTTTGCCGGGCTGATGGGCCAGCAGGTGGCAGCGCGCGGCGTGACGGTGGTCGATGATGGCACCATCCCCGACCGGCGCGGATCAATCACGGTCGATGACGAGGGCACACCCTCGCAGCGCAATGTGCTGATCGAGGATGGCGTGCTGGTGGGCTATATGCAAGACCGCCAGAACGCCCGCCTGATGGGCGTGCCAGCCACCGGCAATGGACGACGCGAAAGCCATGCCCATATTCCGATGCCGCGCATGACCAACACGATTATGCTGGGTGGCACCGCGGCGCCCGCCGACATCATCGCCAGCCTGAAAGACGGCATCTACGCAGTGGGCTTTGGCGGCGGACAGGTGGACATCACCAACGGCAAGTTCGTGTTTTCGTGCACCGAAGCCTACCGGGTGAAGAACGGCGTCATCGGCGCCCCGGTCAAGGGCGCCACGCTGATCGGCGATGGCCCCGCCGCAATGCGCCAGATCCGCGCCATCGGCAACGACCTCGCACTCGACCCCGGCATCGGCAATTGCGGCAAGGCCGGGCAATGGGTGCCGGTGGGGGTGGGCCAGCCGACGCTGCTGATCGGCGGGCTGACGGTAGGTGGGTCGGCGAGCTGAAGCTTTGCGTTGCGGGAGGGTGCGGCAGGCGAGCGCAGGTTTGCGTGAATATCGGGCGCGTTAGCGGGCGACCACCTTTCGGGACCGTCTTGGAATCCGTTCTTCAAGAAGGCCAAACAGGCGGCTTGCGCCATGCCCGCTATGGTTCCGGTCTGGTCTTACCGGAGGTCGTGCCGCGAAGTCGGCAGAGATTCGAAGGTAAGTTAATCTCCGGGTGCACCGAACCCGCCCAAGCGGCGGCTGGCGGCTTGCAGCCGGTGTGTGCGACGGAGTGCCCCTACCTCAATACCCGCCCCGCCACCGCATCCAGCCTTGCCACCACGTCTGCATCCCTCGCCCCCGGCGCGGTCATCACCGCGTGGTCGAGCGCGTGGTCACAGCCTTCAGGGCAAGGCCCCCGCGCCGCCCCCAAGATCCCCGGCAGCCGCGCAACCAGCGCTCTTGCATGCCCGGCGTTGGCGCCCATCGTGGCCACCACCTGCGCCACGTCGACCGCACCGTGACCTTCATGCCAGCAGTCGTAATCGGTCACCATCGCAACAGAGGCATAGCAAAGCTCGGCCTCGCGGGCGAGTTTCGCTTCGGGCATGCCGGTCATGCCAATCACATCGCAGCCCCAACTGCGGTAGAGGCGGCTCTCGGCGAGGGTAGAGAACTGCGGCCCCTCCATTGCGAGGTAAGTGCCGCCCCGGTGCAGCTTCACCCCCTCGGCCGCCGCGGCACAGGCCGCCGAAAGCCGCGCGCAGGTTGGGTGCGCCACACTGACATGCGCCACGCAGCCCGGCCCGAAGAACGATTTTTCGCGTGCGAAGGTGCGGTCGATGAACTGATCGACCATCACAAAGTCGCCCGGCGCCATCTCTTCACGGAACGACCCGCAGGCGGAAAGCGCCACGAGGTCTGTCACCCCCAGCCGTTTCATCGCATCAATATTGGCGCGGTAGGGCACCGATGAGGGGCTGTGCACATGCCCGCGCCCGTGGCGCGGCAGAAACGCCATCGGCACGCCCCCCAGCCGCCCCACCAATATCTCGTCCGAGGGCTTGCCCCAGGGGGTTTTCACCGCCACCCAGCTTGCCCCCTCCAGCCCCTCGATCTGATACACCCCCGAGCCGCCGATAACGCCGATCATTCGCTGCATGCGTGCCTCCATTTGCCGCCACCCTACGCAGCGCGCCGCCGCCGCGAAAGGGGCGGTTTGCGCTTTGCCGCCGCGCGCGCTATCGCTCACACCAACAGGGAGAACGGCAATGAGCAACTTGCGCGGCAGCGTGCTGATGGTGGCCGCGATGGGCGGCTTCGCGCTTGAAGACATGTTCATCAAGCGCGCGGCGCAGGCCCTGCCGGTGGGCGAGATCCTGATGATCTTTGGCCTCGGCGGCACACTTGCTTTCATCGCGCTGGCGCTGCGCCGGGGCGAGAGGGTGCTGCACCCCGCCATCGCCACATGGCCTATTCTCGTCAAGTCGGTGTGCGAGGTGGCGGGAAGGCTGGGCTATACCCTCGCCATCGCGCTGACGCCGCTGTCTAACGCCTCGGCAATTCTGCAGGCGACCCCGCTTGTGGTGGTGGCCGGGGCGGCGCTGATTTTTGGCGAAAAGGTCGGCTGGCGCCGCTGGGCGGCGATTGCGGCGGGCTTTGCCGGCGTGCTGATCATCTTGCGCCCCGGCATGGAGGGGTTTGTGGCCGCCTCGCTCTTCACCGTGCTCGGCATGCTCGGCTTTGCCGGGCGCGACCTTGCCACCCGCGCCGCCGCCCCGGTGCTCAGCAACGTGCAGCTCGGCATCTACGGCTTTGTCATGCTGATCCCCACCGGCGCCGCGATGCTGGCCTTCACCGGTGGTGGCGCCCTGCCAGCCCCGCCCGAACTGCTGGGCCTCGCGCTTGCCACGCTGTTCGGGGTCGCCGCCTACTACGGCCTCACGGCGGCAATGCGGATGGGCGAGGTCTCGGTCATCACGCCATTCCGCTACACCCGCCTGATCTTCGCGCTTGGCCTTGGCGTGCTGGTGTTCGGTGAACGCCCCGACACCCCGATGCTGATCGGTTCCGCCATCATCATCGCCAGCGGGCTATACACGCTGGCGCGGGCGCGGAAAGTGGCGCGGGCGGCAAGGCGGGGGTGAGGCGGGTGCATGCCGCACGGCCGCCCTTGCCCGCCGTTCGACAGTCGGGCCGCGGCTGGCGCAGGGGTTTGCATTAAGATACTGGCTTTTGGTTTTCCGCCCGCCCGTGCATTCAGCCGCAAATCTCATAACCCGGTCCTGCCCGAAATCCATATTGTTGTCATGGATTTTGACTTGTCAGATGAATGACCTCGGTGGTTGCTCCGGCGTAGGCATACGCTGCCTTTGCCAATCTCGCCGCCCCGCTATCAAAAGTCACAAAAGCTCTGCAGCAGGTCGCAGCTTCTATGTGCTGGCAATCACGAAACTGTCCAAGAAAATGCTTCTCGCGGCGATCACGCCCTTTCGCTCTCGTCCGCCTGTCCCTGACAAGCCCGTGGATGAAGAGCATAAAGGAGAATCCGGCCAGAAGCCCATCCTCGCGCTTTTCGATTTCTGACCAGAACCCGAGCGGAAAGACCTCCTGGATCTTCCTCCGCTCGTTCTCGTCCAATCGCGCGAAAATGAAGGACGCCGCCGTTTCAGAGGGTTTTTCGTCAAGCTGTGCGTAGTTATTTGGCAGCAATCCTCGAAGCGAACGCTGCTCAGCCCGGCCTTCGGCGCGAAGTTGATGAAGTGGGAGACCTTGAATGGTATCTGACATCTCGTGCCAAGCTGGCTCCAACTTCGCCCTCCATGACTCCGGCAGTTCACGTCCCAAAGACGCCCAAACAGAGTTGATTTCGGCCTGCAACTCGTCCAGCAGCACCCGTTCTTCCAACTCCCCCAGCCAACCAAGCGCAAACTGGATCAGCTTGAGCATTACTTCCATCCCTCGCACTGCATCATCAAGGAACCCATGCTCCGCAAGCAGCATTTCTCGCGCACGGCATCGGGAAAGAGTCACCTCGGCGTCATTCATGCTTTTGGGCTCAAGAAAGCAGGCATCGATTTCGTCCAAGATTGCCGCGAAAACTTCCGCCCGCCCCGAAGCCCGACTTTCCGCGACATGCACAAAGGAATAGACGTAGACCGCGCCGCTCTTGGCCATTTCACGAAGGGAGTCCAAGAGGGAGTCGCGCCCAAGGGATTTTGGCTGCAACCGACTAAGCACATTCTGGTCCAGGTAGACGGGCATGAATGTTTGGCCTTCCTCCCCGCCCCACATCATCCCCTTCGCGCCGCCTCAATCTTGGCGACGTCGATCTTTCCCATCTTCATCATCGCCTCGAACGCGCGTCGGGCCTCATCGCCACCGGCAGCCATGGCCTCGGTCAGCGCGCGTGGGGTGATCTGCCATGAGATGCCCCACCTGTCTTTGCACCAGCCGCAGGCGCTTTCCCTTCCGCCGTTGCCGACGATGGCATTCCAGTAGCGGTCGGTTTCGTGCTGGTCATCGGTGGCGATCTGGAACGAAAAGGCCTCGCTTTGCGCGAACCCGGGCCCGC
This sequence comes from Paracoccaceae bacterium, assembly GCA_019429405.1. Lineage (GTDB taxonomy): Bacteria > Pseudomonadota > Alphaproteobacteria > Rhodobacterales > Rhodobacteraceae > UBA6213. The sequence continues at coordinate 106,205 of JAHYIZ010000001.1, read as the reverse complement.
CGTTCAGCCCGATGCAAGGAATGCCCGCAACCGTGAATTCGACCGTCAGCACATCGCCAGCCTTGCCCGACGGGAAGTCGCTTGGCGCGCGGCGGACCGCTGTCACCGCGCTGTCGGGAAAGGTCGCGGCGTAAAAGCGCGCGGCGGCTTCGGCCTCGGTGTCATACCAGATGCAGATCGAGTTCTTTGCGCTCGCCATTGCGCGTCCTTTCCGGGGTTGTGCCACACGCCGCCACGCTTGCCTTACCCCCCGAGGTCGCGCGACCACTCAGCCCTCCGAAGTTCTTGACAAACCCTTAACGTCCAACAGATTATCAAGCATAAACCATGAGTTAGCCGTCATAATACGCGTGTTATGCTGCCGCCCCTAGCGCCTCGGCTTGCCCCGGAAGGTGCCCAGCCAGTCTATGAACCGCCCCCAAATGCCGCGCGCCCTGCCCGCCACCGCCTCGCCCCGGTCCTCGACCTCGTCCCAGGCCTCGGCCACGTCTTGCGCCACCGGGTCGAGCATCCGTTCCCGAAATTGCAGCCACATCCGCCGCACCATCAGCGCCGCTATCGCAAGGAAGGTCAGCACCACGATATTGACCCAAGGGATGATCCGCACATCCGGCCCTGCCACCGCCTTCACCGCCACCGCGTTCGGGTAGATCGAAAGAAACGGCACCCGCCAGCCGTAATGCGTGACCGAGACCCACTGCGGGTTGGCCTTGTCCGACCGCAGGTTGCCCGCCTCGGCTTGCAGGTTCGAGCTGTCGTATTTGAAGTAGGGCGGCCAGATCAGCCCGGTATCCTCGTTGCGAAAGACGATCACCTTGTCATTCGCGCGCACGGTTTCGATAAAGCGGATGTCTCGGGTCAGCGTGCCCTCGGCGGTGCCGGCGTCAGGCGAGGCGTAGAACATGGAGTTGGCGCCGACGGTGGTCAACCGGTTGAAGGTTCCGGTAACCCGCACGATCGAGTGCTGCGGCAGCGTATAATGCAGGAACAGAAACACCGCGAGCACTACGGTGATGCGAAATCCCCATTTGATGTAGCGCCACATCGGCACCTCCTATTGCACGTTCACGAAGTAGATGATGATCGCCACCACCGTCAGCGGAACGATGTAGACCAGCCAGATCAGCTTGCGCCGAAGGCTGCGTTCGTATTTTGCCATGCCCGCCTCGATAAAGGCATCACGGTCGGGCGCGCCCTCGGGCGGGCCGGCATCCCATTTCTTTTCCAGCCGCTCGCGCTCGGTCGAGCGGGAATAGATGGCCAGCAGCCAGTAAACCACGGTCAGGCCGAGCGCTGCAAAAAGGAAAACCCGGATCAGTCCCATCATTTGCGCCTCCTGCCCACGGCGCCCCAAGGCCCAGCCAGCGCCACCACATCGAGCGCGGGTTTGGGCGCCGCATCTGCCATGCCCGGCTCGGGGCCGAAAAGCTGCGCCCGCGCCCCTGCCTTGTCTATCTGATATTCGCGGGCGAGAAAATCGGCCACATAGGCGCGCTTGGCCTCGGGCCATGTGGCGTAGAGGCGATAGTAAAGCTCTTTGTGGCAGATGAAGAGCTGGCGCACGTCAAGCGGCGCAAGCTCGGCCAGCAGCATGTTCACAAGGTCGCGGTTTTGCCCCTGCGTGGCGCGCAGGCTGTAGAAGTAGGCCGGATGGCGGCTGTCGAGCTTGGGCCACGGCCCGCCCGCCTCGACCCAGCGCAACAGCGCCGCAAGGCCCTGAAACTCTTGCGGCAACCGCGCGCCCAGGGTCTGCGCCACCGCGCGCAAGGCGGCCCGCGTGGTGCCCTCGCCGGTGGTCAGGCCCAACTGCGTCGCCGCCTCGACCAGAATGAAATCCATCTTCTGCCGCAAGATCGCGCCAGCATCGGTGCCGCGCGCCCGCACGATGGGTTCGGCCAGCCCATTGATTTCGAGAAACTTCGCCACCTCGTTGCACTGGCTCAGGTCGAAGACGTGGCGAATGGGCAGCGTACCCAAGCCCTCGCGCGGCCCGACCGAGATTGCCGCCGGGTGCTCGACCGAGCGAAAGAGGTAAACCCCGCCGAAATGCGCGGTCCAGAAATCGGGCGTCTCGAAACTGGTAGACCCCAGCACCACCGGCTGGCGCGTAACATCGCCGGTTTTCTTGGCGAGGCCGATCATTTGCGCGATGAGCACATCATCCCACCAGGCATCGGGCTCACGCCGGAACCGCTCAATCAGGGTGGCAAGCTTGGCCGCCTCGGCCACATGCGCGCCGGTGGTATCGGCGATCACTGTGATGCGGTTGAAATCGAAAAGCCGGGCGGGGGTATCGACCTCGTAGACGGAATCCTCCAGCTCACCCGCCACCGCATCGCGCGCGGTCAGGCTGAACAGTTGCGCCTCGTTCGCCTCGATGAAGCGGGTCAGGATGCTGCGCCAGTTGGAAAACTGCGCGTTCAGCAGCGGCGCTTCCTTCTGCTCGGTGGTCAGCAGAATGAACTGCCGGTTGCAGCCCTTGGGGTTGAGGTAGAGCGCGTCGCCTAGCTCATCCGCCACCTCGGGGCTGAACCCCGCAAGGTCGATGTGGAATTCGGTGAGGGTGGTCTGGCGCCCGGCAAGCTGCTTTAGCGCGCGGTTGTAGCGTTCCACCAGCGCCGGGGCGTCGACGCGGATCAGGTTGCCATACATCAGGCCCTTTTCGATCAGCCGCTTCATGGTTTCCCCGCTCGTCGCCGCAATGCAATGAGGGCAGCGCCCGGCCCGAGGGTGGGCGTGAAGCGCCCGCCCTGGGGGGCGGGGCGGGCGCTGCCCGGCGTGCCGCCGGGCAAGAAATCGACACGACCCATCACCCCCGCCCCTCCAGATACCTTTTCTTCGCCTCTTCCATCCGCCGCATATCCCGCACCGCACCCTCAATCGCCGCCTCGTCCGACTTGTCGGCATAGCGGAACTCGCTGTCGGCGTAGCGGTTGATCTCCTGCACCACCATCTCGACCGTGATCGGGCGGCGCAGGTCGGCGATCATCGCGCGCTTGGCGTCATAGTCGCGGAACAGGAACAACTCGGGGCTTTCCATCCATTCATCGGGCAGTTCAAAATCCATCGCCCGTACCTTGACGGCATCGGTGATGTTCTTGATCGCGCGGCCGGTGAATCTCGGGTCGGCCTCCTGAATGGCCTTCAGATACGCCCCGAGCTTGGCCAGCGTATCAAGCCGCCCCAGCCGCCCTTCCACCGCCTGCCAGACCGCCACCAAGCCCGCCTCTTGCGGCCGCCCGTGGCGCTCAAAGCTTTCGGCCACCGCGCGGCGGATTTCCTGCGCGGCGTAAAGGTCGTGATCGCCCAGCGGGATCGTGTGGTTGCGCCCCAACAGCAGCGCCAGAATATCAATGTAATCCTCGCGGCTCTGCGGCCCGTCGACCAGAAACCGCGCCCCTGCGCGCTGGCGCAGCGCGTCATCGACGTTCTCGGGGTAGTTCGAGAACATGCCAAAGGTGCAGTTGCCGCGCACCACGGTGTTTGCCCCGGCAAAAGCCTCCATCAGCACCGCGGTAATTTCCTGCTGCCCGGTGCTTGACTGGCGGTCGCCACGCTTACCCGCAACCTGGTCGATGTCATCCACGGTGCCGAAGCCGATCACCGCAGGGTCCATGACGGATGTGATGAAAGCCTTGGCGTTTTGCCCCGACTTGCCCTGATAGCTGTCGACATTGTCGATGGAAAGGTTCTGGTAGCGGAACGGGTAGCCCGCGACCGTGCAATACTCATTCAGCAGCCCCGCCATCATCTGAATGAGCGTGGTCTTGCCGGTACCGGGCTTGCCATCCCCCATGAAGGTGAAGATGAAGCCGCCCATCTCGGCAAACGGGTTCATCCGGCGTTCAAAATCATAAGCCATCAGCATCTTCGCCAACCGCATCGCCTGATATTTGGCGATGTGGTTGCCGACCACCTCATTGGGCTTCTTGAACGCCATGGTCAGCACGGTGCCTTTGGCCTTGCGCGCCGGGGCAAAGCCCGCAATCGGAAAATCGTCCGCAGCCACCCGCCAGTTGGCGCCGGTAAAGGCCCCCAGCCGCGGCGCCGCCTCGGCGCGCAGCCGCACCTTCTCCATCAACTGCTCGGCATAGGCCAGAACAGCGGCCACCAGCCGCGCCTCGTCACTGGCGAATGCGGCGATATCCTGATCCAACTCCCACAACACGCCATGCAACGCGAGGGGGGCATTGTCGGTCAGCACTTCCTCAACCGCCCCTACCTCGACCGTCACCTCGCCCGCCTGCGGTGCCAGAAGAAACGCTGTGGCATTGGCAAAGACAGACAGCACCGCCAGCGCCTCGGCGGCCAGCAACTCGCCAAACTCGGCCGCTCGCTGCCCCGGCAGCCGCGCTTCCAAATTGGCTTTCTTCAACTCGGCAAGACCGGTCGCGGTGGCAAATTCCTCGCCTACCGCCAGCGCGATCGCCAGCGCCCGGCGCAAGGCCTGCACCACCGATGCGCGCAAGGGTCCCGGCAGATCGTCGCCCCCCACCGCCAGCACCCGCGCGGCCAACCGCACCCCTTCGGGGCGCGCCACCGAGCGGGTCACCAGCCCCGGCGTGGTTGACCGAAACCTTGGCCGCGCACCGATGCCGGGCGAGCGTTCTGCCACCGTTTCTACCGCCACCGCGCGCGCCAGCCTCGGGGCATGGTCGAACCCCGCCAGCAAGGCGCCGGCGGCGGCGTAATGCGCCCGGATCGCCTCTTCCTTCAATTCCATCTCGTCGCGCGGAAGGCTCATGAAAACCTCTGCTTCTTCTTTGTCCAAATACCCTCCGGGGGTCCGGGGGTGGAAAACCCCCGGCTTTGCCCCGGCCTAACCGTAAACCAGCACCCGCCCCTCGCGCCCGACCACGAATTTGCGCACATCACGAAATCCCTCGGGGTCTTTTTCGGCCAACACCTGAAACGGGCGCTGTGGCAGGATGATCGAGCGCGCAAGCCGGGTTGCCCCCAGATCGACCCCGCGCCCGCCAAAGGGGTCGAGCCGGAACACCTGCCGCTCACTCTCCAAAAACCAGCCCTTATCCACCTCGACGCGCTCGCTTTCCAGCTCCTCCAGCGCCCAGGCCAAGGCCCAATCCTCACCCTCGGGGGCGCGGGCGTCTTCCAGCACTTCGCGGATCGGTCCGGTTTGCAATGTGTAGGCGCTCGAATACATCGGGCCGAGGTGGATGCGGCGCAGCCGTTTGGGGTGCAGGTTGTCGAAATCGGCATCCAGCCCCTTGGCAATCGTGACCAGCTTCAACCCGCCCACCGATTGTGCCAGCAGATGCGCCTGCACCTGCGGCCAGCGCCCCTGATCAAGCGGCAGCGCCTTGCGGCCGCTGTCTTCGGCCTCCAGCAAATAGACCACAGGCACGTTCAACTGGCTGTCATAAACCGCCCAGTGCAGCAAATAGCTGCGCCGCCCCTTGGGAAGGTCGGCCAGCCATTGCGCCGAAGGGTGCATCTGCGGCCAGAACAGGCCGCCTTTGCCCAAAGCCTCGTAATAGAGCCGTTGACTCAGGGCATATTGCAGTTTGGTCGGCAGCGCGCGCTGGCCGAGGATCTCGCGCAGCATCTCGTCTTTCAGCGCCTCGGCCTCGGCCATGCCGCGCAGATGCTGCGTGGCCTGCGCGGCATCGTTGGCCATGGTCGCCAGCTCCTGATAGATCGGAAAGCCGCTTTCATGCAGATCAATGGTCAGATGCTTTGCCAGCAACCCGCCGATCCGGCCCGAAATCAGGTATTTGAGCGACAGCGCGCGAAAGCTGGCGGCAATCGCGTTCACATAGCCCGAAAGCACGCCGGTATCGAGGCGGCTCAGCGTGCGGTCGGCCTCCATCGCGCCCGCGACAGCGACCAGTAGTCGGGTGATGCGGTCAAACTTGGCAAAATAGCGCCGCGCGGCAAGGTCATCCTCCAGCCGCTTGTGGTCGCGGGTCAGGTCCAGTTCAGCCGCCATAGAGGTTCTTGTCGTGTTTCTCGACAATCGCGGCAAAGCGACGGGCAAAGCGTTCGTCGGCCTTGGCCTTTTGTTCCAGCACCTTGCGGGCGAAAACCATATGCCCCTCGTGGGCTTCCAGCATTTCGGCCATGCGCTGGTTGGTGGCCGCACCAATGCCCGCCATTGCGGTCTGCGCCTCTTGATCGGTCTGCACGCCGATTTCGTTGATGCGGTGCGCCACGTCCTGCTGCTGCGCGGTCTTCAAGCTTTTGGTCAGCGCGTCGTAAAGCACGACCCGCTGCTTGGTGTCGGTCTGCAGCTTGTTGATCAGCACCATCTGCGTGGCGGCCTGATTTTGCAGACTGTCCACCCAGGTCTTGCCCTTTTCGATGTAGCGTTCCAGCGTCTGGCTTTTGGCCAGTTTCACCTGTTCGTCCTGCACCAACGCGTTGTGACGCACGTTCAAATCGGCCAGTTCCGTTTCCAGCCGGGTGCGGGCTGCCGCGTCTTGTTCGACCGCGATGCGGTTTTCAAGCTCAATGATCTTGGGGTCAAGCGCCGCGATCTCGGCGCGCACACCTTCGAGCGCGGCCACAGTCGCCTCGCGGTCAGCCAGCGTATCGGTCAGGTTGCTTTCGACGCGCGCCTTTTGCGTGTTCAACTCGGCAAGTTGGCCTTCCAGCAGCCGCACGATCACGTCTGACTTGCCGATCAGGTCTTGCAGCTTGGCGTCAATACTGGCGCTGCGCAGGCGTTCCTGCCGCATCGCTTCGGATTTGCCGCGCGCGAACACACCAACAAAGCTTTCCCAGCCGGTCTTGGAGCGCATCTGGTCGAAATCGCGCGAAAAGCCCGCGGTCACATCGTCTAGCCCCATGATCAGCTCGGCGATGTTGGCGTTCATCAGGTCGGCATGCGCCTGCACATCGGCCAGCGTCGCGTTTTCGATATCCAGAGTAATGTCCTGCCCGGCCTCGGCTTTCACCCGCGCCGACTCGATCCGCGACGTCAGCGCGGCCATGCGGGCCTGGGTTTCGGCCACCTGCTTCTGGCTTTCCTCGATCTGCGCCTCAAAACTCGGCATCCCTGCCTCCAATGTTAAAGACCTTCACAATCTGGTGTGCGCAACCGCGTGTTTCCAGAGCCGTCGCTCGAAAAGCTACCGAAATCCGCGTTCTCGCGCCACCGCTTTCGGTTGCGGGGGGCGGGCGGCGGCGCTAGCCTTTGACGATGGACAACGCACCCCACATTTACGCCGAAATCGCCGCTCGCCGCGCGCAGTTGATCGCGCTGACACAAGATCTGATCCGCATTCCCACGCTGAACCCGCCGGGGCTGCACTATCGTGACATTTGCGACTATCTGGCTGCGAGGCTGGAACCGCAGGGCTTTGCCATTCACATGGTGCGCGCCCACGGTGCCCCCGGCGACAGCGAGCAATTTCCGCGCTGGAACCTGATTGCGCGGCGCGAAGGTGCAGCGCCCGGCGACTGTGTGCATTTCAACAGCCATCACGATGTGGTCGAGGTCGGCCACGGCTGGACGCGCGACCCCTTTGGCGGCGAACTGGCCGACGGGCGCATCTATGGGCGCGGATCATGCGACATGAAGGGCGGGCTGGCGGCCAGCATCATCGCCTGTGAGGCCTTCGTCGCTGCCTGCCCTGACTGGCGCGGCGCCATCGAGATTTCGGCCACTGCGGATGAAGAATCGGGCGGCTTCGGCGGGGTGGCCTATCTGGCGGAAAAGGGCTGGTTCGCGCCCGAGCGGGTGCAGCACGTCATCATCCCCGAACCCTTGCACAAGGACCGTATCTGCCTTGGCCATCGTGGCGTATGGTGGGCCGAGATCGAGACCAAGGGCCGCATCGCGCATGGCTCGATGCCGTTTCTGGGCGATTCGGCAATCCGCCACATGGGGGCGGTGCTGGCGGAAATCGAGGCGACACTTTACCCGCTGCTGGCGGGCAAAACCACGGCGATGCCAGTGATCCCCGAAGGGGCGCGGCAATCGACGCTGAACATCAACTCGATCCATGGCGGGCAGGACGAGTTGCCCGAGGGCTATACCGGGATGCCGGCGGCCTGCGTGGCAGACCGTTGCCGCATCATCATCGACCGCCGCTTTCTGATCGAGGAAGATCTGGCCGAGGTGAAGCGAGAAGTGAGCGCGCTTTTGGAGCGCGTGAAGGCCGAGCGCCCGACCTTCAGCTACGAAGTGCGCGACATGTTCGAGGTGCAGCCGAGCATGACCGACCGCGAGGCTCCCATCGTGCGCACCACCGCTGCGGCAATCGAGCGGGTGCTGGGGCGCGAGGCGCGCTATGTGGTTTCGCCCGGCACCTATGACCAGAAGCACATCGACCGCATCGGGCGGCTGAAGAACTGCATCGCCTACGGGCCCGGCGTGCTCGACCTTGCGCACCAGCCCGACGAATGGGTGGGCGTCGATGACATGGCCGACAGCGCCCGCGTGATGGCGCTGGTGCTGGCGGAATTGCTGGCAGGGTGAATGCCGCAAGTCCCGCTTCGCCGGGGGGTATAAGCGCTGACGAATTAGTGAAGACGTGCAATGGGCTTGATCGTCGGGTGCATCGCGGCAATCATGCGCTCGACGAGAGGCGAACAAGCTTTGGGCCAATCAGGGAGATGGAAAATGAGGAAACTGTTCAACCCCGCGCTTGCCGCGCTGCTGCTGAGCACCGGCATGGCATGGGCCGCACCCGATGTCATCACCGTGGGCATGGTTCTGGAGCCGCCGAACCTTGACCCGACCGCGGGCGCTGCCGCAGCCATCGACGAGGTGGTTTATGCCAACGTCTTCGAAGGGTTGACCCGCTTTGGCCCCGATGGCGCGGTGCGCCCTGGGCTTGCCGAAAGCTGGAGCGTTTCCTCTGATGGCAAGGTCTGGACCTTCAACCTGCGCTCGGGGGTGACCTTTCATGACGGCACCAGTTTTGACGCCCAAGACGTGAAGTTCAGCCTCGACCGCGCCCGCGACCCGGCGAGCACCAACGCGCAAAAGGCGCTGTTTGAGGGGATCGAGTCGGTCGAGGCCGCCAGTCCGCAGCAGGTAGTGGTCAGACTGTCGGCCGCCGATGGTGCCTTTGACTGGAAGATGGCCTGGGGTGACGCGGTGATCGTAGCCCCGGAATCAGCGGCGAACCTGGCCACCAATCCGGTTGGCACCGGGCCGTTCGTGTTTGCAGAGTGGGTGCAGGGCGACCATGTAACGCTGAACGCCAACGCTAACTATTGGGGCGGCAAACCGGCGCTGGAAAAAGCCACCTTCCGCTTCATTTCCGACCCGACTGCGGCCTTTGCCGCGATGATGTCGGGTGATGTCGATGCCTTCCCGAACTTCCCGGCGCCCGAAACGCTGCCGCAGCTGGCCGCTGATCCGCGCTTTAATGTCATTGTCGGCTCGACCGAGGGCGAGACGATTCTGGCGATGAACAACAAACTTGCGCCGCTCGACAACATCAAGCTGCGCGAGGCGATCGCCCATGCGATCAACCGTCAGGACATTATCGACGGCGCCATGTTCGGCTATGGCACACCGATCGGAACCCATTTTGCACCGCACAACCCGGACTATGTCGATCTGACCGGACTCTCCAACTACGATCCTGATCTGTCGAAGAAGATCCTCGCCGATGCGGGCTTGAGCGGCATCAAGCTGCGCCTTGCGCTGCCGCCGCCAACCTATGCGCGGCGCGGCGGCGAGATTATCGCGGCCGAACTGCGGGCGGTTGGGATCGAGACCGAGATCACCAACATGGAATGGGCTCAGTGGCTGGAGCAGGTGTTCCGCGGCAAGGATTTTGACCTGACTATCGTCAGCCATACCGAGCCGATGGATATCGATATCTACGCCCGGCCCGACTACTACTTCCAGTATGCGCGGCCCGATTTTGTAGCACTGCTGGACCGGCTCAAGGTTACAACCGACGCCGCCGCGCGGTCAGAACTCTTGCGTCAGGCGCAAGAGATGATCGCAAAGGACTATGTGAACGGCTACCTGTTCCAGCTTGCCAAGACCGGCGTTGCCAATGCCGAGCTGAGCGGTCTGTGGGAAAACTCGCCCACACAGGCCAACGATCTGACAGCCGTGCGCTGGGGCCCGGCCCCCGCCGATGCGGCGCAACCCGCCAGTGCCCCGGCCGCGGAACCTGCGGCCCCCGCTGCGGCGGAACCTGCGCCACGGCTTGACCCGAGCCTTTCTCCCGAAGCCGAGGCTGGCAAGGTGATCTTTGAGGAAACAGCGGGCGGCATCGGCTGTGCTGCCTGCCACGGCATCGATGCGCAGGGTGAACTCGGCCCCGATATCCGCGGCAAGGACCCGGTGCTGATTTTGAACGCGCTGTCGAGCATTGCCGAGATGATCGATCTTGGCGTGCCCAAGGAAGATGTCGATCTGGTCGCGGCCTATCTGCGGTACCTGCACGATCTTGAGGCGCACTGATCGGGCCTGAAACATCCCCGCCGGGTGCCACCGCACCCGGCGGGGATTTCGTTTGGGGCAGGGCCTGCGGGCGCGGCGCCCGATGGCTCAGCCTGCGGTCGCGATCGTGGCGGACCCTGCAACTGCAGCCGCTGCGGCGCGGGCAGCGGCTTCGGCGGCCGCAGCGGCCGCCTTTTTGTCGGCCTCAATGGCCGCGGTATCAGAGGCTGACACGAGATAGCCTGTGGAAAGCTCAACCACCGGCCCCTCCATCGCCAGACTTTCCTCGGGGCTTCTGACCTTTACCTTCATGCCAAGCCCCGATTCGTCGAACAGGTCGACGATGTCCTGGTTGAACAGCCGGATACAGCCAGCAGACGTGGCCTTGCCGATTGACGACGGGTCCATGGTGCCGTGGATGCGGTACATGGTATCGACGCCATCCCGGTAGAGGTAGAGCGCGCGGGCACCGAGCGGGTTGTCAAGCCCGCCGGGAAGCCCGGCCGCAAGTGCCGCATAGATTTCGGGTTCTTGCCGGACCATGTTGGCCGTCGGGGTCCAGTAGGGGTATTCTTCGCGCCGCAGCACCGTTGCGGTGCCACGAAAGCCGCGCCCTTCGCGCCCCACCGCAATACCGAAACGCATGGCGCGGCCCGGCTCATAGATGTGGTAGAGAAAACGCGCATAGGGGTCCACCACCAGCGACCCGACGGGTTCCGGCCCGGAGTATTCGACCCATTGGCGGCGGTTACGTTCATTGAGGTAAGCGGGGCTAACCGCCGGAATGACCGTTTCGCCGTCTTGCCGGGCCGAATATTCCAGCGGCAGCCCGCGCGTGACCTCAGGACCCTGATCGCCACATGCCGCGAGGCTGAAACCAAGACAAAGCGCAACTGCCGCGCGCAACGGAAAATGGGTTGATTTGGACACTACGGCTCCTGCAGAAGCGAAAAATCGTATAAATCCGCCTCTAGCCGAGGCCCTCAGCATCTGGGCCCGCTGCGGTGGCCGCCGTCAAGCCCTCGCAGTTGCGGCGCGGCAAAAGCTACCCGTTTTAGCGCGCAACCCGTGCGGTTTCGCAACAGGCGCCGCCACCGGCGGCACTGGACCTGGCCGCGCATCGCGTCTAGCCTGCCGCGAAACGGGGGTCAGATGACGCGATACATCATCAAGCGGTTGCTTTCACTCGTGGCGAGCCTGCTGGCGGCGTCACTGGTGATTTTCGCGGTGATCGAGGTGATCCCCGGCGACCCTGCAGCCTATATGCTGGGCATGAACGCAGCACCCGACACGGTGGCGGCGCTGCGCGAGAGCCTTGGGCTGAACGTGTCTCTGCCTGTCCGCTATGCGAACTGGTTGGCCGGAATGGTGACCGGCGATTTTGGCATTTCCTACACCTACAAGGTGCCAGTGGCCGACCTCGTGCAGGCCCGGCTTCTGATTTCGCTGCCGCTGGCGGGGCTGGCGCTGCTGCTGTCAACGCTGATCGCGGTGCCAGTGGGGTTGCTGGCAGCATCGCGGCGCGGGCGCTGGCCGGATTACGCGGTAATGGGGGGCACGCAACTGGGCATCGCGGTGCCGAACTTCTGGTTCGCGATGCTTCTGGTGCTGGCCTTCGCGCTCAATTGGCGGATTCTCCCGGCGGGGGGCTTTCCCGGTTGGAGTGACCCGCTGATGGCGGTTCGCGCGCTGGTATTACCATCCGTGGCGCTGGCCCTGCCGCAAGCGGCGATTTTGGCGCGGGTGCTGCGCTCGGCACTGATCGAGACCTTGGGGCAAGACTATATCCGAACCGCGCGCGCCAAGGGGCTGACCGGCTCGCAGGCGCTGGTGCGCCACGCGCTGCGCAATGCGATGATTCCGGTGCTGACAATTCTGGGCATGCAGTTTTCGTTTTTGCTGGCGGGCGCGATCATCATTGAAAACGTGTTCTACATTCCGGGCCTCGGGCGGCTGATCTTTCAGGCGATCACCCAGCGCGACCTGATCGTGGTGGAATCGGTAGTGATGATTCTCGTTTTCGCGGTCATTCTGGTGACATTCCTGACCGACCTCGCCTATGCCGCCGTTGACCCGCGCCTTAGGACGCGCGGATGAAGCCGGGGCTTGCCATCGGGGCTTTGCTGGCGGGTGTCGCGCTGATTGCGGCGCTGGTCTCGTTGGTCTGGACCCCTTATGACGTGACCGCTTTGGCGATTTCGCAAAAGCTGCAAACGCCCTCGGCCGTGCATTGGTTTGGCACCGACCATTTCGGCCGCGACATCGGCGCCATGCTGATGGTGGGCGCGCGCACCTCGCTGGCGGTGGCGCTGGTGGCGGTGGGCATCGGCATGGGGCTGGGCGTGCCGCTGGGCCTGCTGGCGGCGGCGCGACCCGGCTGGGCAGATGAGCTGACGATGCGCGGAAACGACCTGATCTTTGCCTTCCCCTCGCTGGTGATTGCCATTCTCATCACCGCCGTGTTCGGCCCTTCCGCAATCAATGCCATCATCGCCATTGGCATTTTCAACATCCCGGTCTTTGCCCGCGTCACCCGCGCCGGGGCGCTGAGCCTCTGGACGCTCGATTACATCCGGGCGGCGCAGGTGGCGGGCAAGGGGCGGGCGAGAATTTCGGTCGAGCATATTGTGCCCAACATCGCCAACCTCTTGATCGTGCAGGGAACGATCCAGTTTTCATTGGGTATTCTGGCCGAGGCGGGGCTGAGCTACGTTGGCCTTGGCGCACAGCCGCCGCTGCCAAGCTGGGGCCGGATGCTGGCCGAGGCACAGACCATGGTCACGCTGGCGCCGCATGTGGCGATCTTTCCCGGCCTTGCCATCGTGGCCACGGTGCTGGGGCTGAACCTGCTGGGCGACGGGTTGCGAGACGCGCTCGACCCAAGGCTGAGGCGCGAGAGATGAGCCTGCTTTCGGTCACCGACATCACGGTTTCGATCCACGGCACGCCGCTGTTGGATCGGGTTTCGTTTGCCGTGCAACCGGGCGAGATATTCGGGCTGGTGGGCGAAAGCGGGTCGGGCAAATCGCTGACCGCGCTGGCCCTGATGGGGCTGTTGCCCGACGGCGCGATAACCACCGGGCATGCCGAGCTGGAAGGGCTGGACCTGCTCAACCAATCCGAAAAGGCGCTCTGCGCGTTGCGCGGCAACCGCATCGGCATGATCTTTCAGGAACCGATGACGGCGCTGAACCCGTTGATGACCATTGGCGATCAGGTAGCCGAAACGCTGATGGTACACCGCGCCATGCCGCGCGCGCAGGCACTGGCGGTGGCGCGCGAAAAGCTCGACCGCGTGGGCCTGCCCGAGCCGCGCTTTCCGCTGCGGCTTTACCCGCACGAGCTTTCGGGCGGGCAGCGCCAAAGGGTGGCGATTGCGCTGGCCATCGCATTGAAACCCGCGCTGCTGATCGCCGATGAGCCGACCACCGCGCTTGATGTGACAACGCAAGCACAGATCCTCGATCTTCTGCGCGATCTGGTTGAAGATGAGGGCATGGGGCTGATGCTGATCACCCATGACCTTGCCGTTGTGGCAGGGCTGGCGACCCATACCGCCGTGATGCAAACCGGGCAGATCGTGGAAGAGGGGCTGACGGAACAGCTCTTTCGCGCCCGCGCCCACCCTTACACTGCCGCGCTTTTCGCAGCCTCGGCGCATCAGCCCGCGCGGGTTGCCATTGGCACGCCGGAACCGCTGCTGGTGGTCGATCACGCTACCCGCGCCTATGCGCTGGCGCGCCCCTCGGCCTTCGCGCGGCGCCCGGTGCTACACGCCGTCGATGGCGTTTCCTTCACGCTGCATCAGGGCGAAAGCCTTGGGCTGGTGGGGTCATCCGGGTGCGGAAAATCGACTCTGACGCGGGCGATATTGGGGCTCGATGCGCTGCAAGGCGGCGAGATACGGCTGCTCGGCAAACGGGTTAGCCCCGCCATGCCAAATGCGATGCGCGCCGATGTGCAGGTGGTGTTTCAAGACCCATACGGCAGTTTCAATCCGCGCTGGCGCGTTGACCGGTTGGTGGCCGAGCCGTTTCACCTGATGCCGGTGCCGCCGCCCGACTGGCGCGAGCGGGTGGCGGAGGCGCTGGTCGAGGTTGGGCTGCACCCCGACGACCGCCGCAAATACATTCACGAGTTTTCCGGCGGCCAGCGCCAGCGCATTGCCATTGCGCGCGCGCTGATTACCCGCCCCGCGCTGATCGTGCTGGATGAGGCGGTCAGCGCGCTTGATGTGCGTATCCGTGCCCAGGTGCTCGACCTGCTGGCGGCATTGCGCAAAAGCCATGGCCTTGCCTACCTCTTCATTAGCCACGACCTGAGCGTGGTGCGTGCCATTACTGACCGGGTGCTGGTGATGGAGGCGGGCCAGATTGTGGAGGAAGGCCCGACCGAGGCGCTGTTCGAGGCGCCGCGCCATGAGGTCACCCGCCGCCTCGTGGCCGCGACGCCGCAAATTCCGATCGACTGGATGGAGACTGCCCGATGACTGTAACCGCGCTCTGGTTTACGCCCACCGAAATGCTGATCGGGGGCCGCTGGTTGAAACCCTCTGCCACGCTGCCCGTCGAGAACCCCTCGACCGGCGAGGTGGTGGCCGAGATCGCGCGCGGTGGCGAGGCCGAGATCGACGCGGCGGTGGCGGCGGCCGAGGCCGCGCTGGCGGGCGACTGGGGCCGGATGAGCGCCACAGAACGGGGCCGCGTGCTGGCGCGGATCGGGCAGGCGGTGGCGGCGCGGGCCGACGATCTGGCGCAGATCGAGGCGCAGGATGTGGGCAAACCCCTTGCGCAGGCGCGCGCCGATGCGCTGGCGCTGGCGCGCTACATGGAGTTTTACGCGGGCGCCGCTGATAAGGTGATGGGCGAGACCATCCCCTATCTGCCCGGCTACACCGTCTACACGCTGCGCGAGCCGCACGGGGTAACCGGGCATATCGTACCGTGGAACTACCCGATGCAGATCATCGGGCGCTCGGTCGGGGCGGCCTTGGCGATGGGCAATGCGGCGGTGCTGAAACCGGCGGAAGAGGCCAGCCTGACCGCACTGGCTTTCGCGCGCATCGCAATGGAGGCGGGGCTGCCTGCCGGGGCGCTCAACGTCGTGCCGGGATTAGGCGAAGAGGCCGGGGCGGCGCTGACCGCGCACCCGCGCGTGCGGCATCTGTCGTTTACAGGTTCAGTAGCCGTCGGGTCGCTGGTGCAGGCGGCGGCGGCGCGCAATATCGTACCCGTGACGCTGGAGTTGGGTGGCAAATCGCCGCAACTGGTGTTTGCCGATGCCGATCTGGGCAAGGCGCTGCCATTTCTTGTGAACGCAGGCATCCAGAACGCGGGGCAGACCTGTTCCGCCGCCTCGCGCATTCTGGTGCAGCGGTCGCGCTACGACGAAGTGGTGCAGGCGATGGCGGCGCGGTATCGCGGGTTGCGGGTCGGCCCGGCCTTGGGCGACCACGATCTTGGCCCGCTGATTTCAGCAACGCAAAAGGCGGTCGTCGAAGGCTATCTGGCGCTCGGGTCAGACCTGACAGTGGCTGCCGAGGGGCAGATCGTGGCCGATGCGCCCAAGGGCGGGCATTATGTTGCGCCGCGCCTGCTGGCCGATGTGCGCGCTGGGCACCGGCTGGCGCAAGAGGAAATCTTTGGCCCCGCGCAGGTGGTGATCCCCTTTGACGACGAGGCCGAAGCGCTGGCGATTGCCAATGGCACCGCCTACGGTCTTGTCGCGAGTGTCTGGAGCGAGAATGGCGCGCGGCAGATGCGGCTGGCGCGAGGCTTGCGTGCCGGGCAGGTGTTTTTGAACAACTACGGCGCCGGGGGCGGGGTTGAACTGCCCTTCGGCGGGGTCGGCAAATCAGGCCATGGCCGCGAAAAGGGGTTCGAGGCGTTGTACGGGTTTTCGGTCCTGAAGACGGTGTCGGCGAGCCACGGGTAGCCTCGCCGCCACGCCGTTCAGACCGACCGCGTGATGCCGCCATCCACCCTCAGGTTCTGCCCGGTCATGTAACCTGCCGCGTCGGATGCCAGAAAGCTGACGACGCCCGCAATTTCTTCGGTGGTGCCATAGCGGCCCATCGGAATCTGCGCGCGCCGTTCCGCCTTTTCGGGCAGGCTGTCGATGTAGCCGGGCAACACATTGTTCATGCGGATGTTTTCGGCTGCATAGCGATCAGCGAAAAGCTTGGCAAAAGCCGCAAGCCCCGCCCGCGCTACGCCTGAGGTGGGAAAGGCCGGGTCGGGTTCAAACGCCGCGAAGGTCGAGATGTTGATGATGGCGCCACCGCCCTGCGCCTGCATGATCGGCGTAACCAGCCGTATCGGGCGCACGGCGGACAGGAAATAGACCTCGATACCCCGGTGCCAGTCGTCATCGGTCAGATCAAGCAGCGGCCCCTTGGGACCGTGGCCAGCAGAATTCACCAGCACGTCGATGCGACCCCATTTTTCCATCGCGGCATCGACCGTGCGCGCCACATCATCCGCAACAAGGTTCGAGCCGGTCACGCCGATGCCACCCAGAGTTTTCGCCAAAGCCTCGCCCTTGCCCGATGACGAGAGGATGGCAACCTTAAAGCCATCGGCTGCCAACCTGCGCGCCGCCGCCGCCCCCATGCCGCTGCCGCCCGCCGTGATCAGTGCTACCTTGCCCATCGTCGCCTCCTGCTGCAATTACTGCGCGCAAAATGACAGCGTGCGCGGGTGGGTGCAACATCGCCCTTGCGTTTGCCGCGCCAGTGGGCAGGCTGGGTGCTGACCTAAAAATCGGAGGCATCATGCGACTTCAGGGCAAGACGGCGATCGTGACCGGGGCGGGGTCCGGCTTTGGTGCGGGTATCGCGCGGCGGTTCGCGGCCGAAGGGGCGCGGGTGATGTTGGCCGACATCAACCTTGAGGCCGCAGAGGCGGTGGCGTCGGAATGTGGCGGCATGGCGCAAACGGTCGATGTCAGCAATGACGCCAGCGTGGCGGAAATGGCGGCGGCGGCAATTGCAGCATGGGGCCAGATCGACATTCTGGTGAACAACGCCGGCATCACGCACCTGCCGCAACCGATGGAAGAGGTGGGCGAGGCCGAGTTCGACCGGATTTTCGCGGTGAACGCGAAATCGGTTTACCTGACCGCGCGCCACATCGTGCCGCTGATGAAGGCGGCGCGGACCGGCGCGATCTTGAATGTTGCCTCGACGGCGGGGGTTTCGCCGCGGCCCCGGCTTGCGTGGTACAACGCCTCGAAGGGCTGGATGATTACCGCGACCAAGGCAATGGCGGTGGAGCTTGCACCCTTCGCTGTGCGCGTGAACGCGATCAACCCGGTGGCGGGCGAAACGCCCTTGCTCAAGAGTTTCATGGGCGAAGACACCCCTGAAATGCGCGCCAAATTTCTGGCAACCATCCCGTTGGGGCGGTTTTCGACGCCCGAAGACATGGCGGCCGCGGCGCTGTTTCTCTGTTCCGACGAAGCGGGAATGGTGACGGGCGTGGCGATGGAAGTGGATGGCGGGCGCTGCATCTGACGCAGGCCGGGGGCCTCGCGCCCCCGGACCCCCGCGGGATATTTTCGCCAACGCAAGGAGTGGGTCGCATGAAACCGGGCAAGCGCAACCTGATCACCGATGTCGCGGGATTGTTGGTTGGCAATGCCGAGGATGCGGGCGTGCGAACCGGCGCCACAGTGCTGTTGGGGGCGCGACCTTTCGTGGCGGCGGTGCATGTGATGGGCGGCGCACCCGGCACCCGCGAAACCGACCTGCTGGCGCCCGACAAGCTGGTGCAGGAGGTCGACGCGCTGGTGCTTTCGGGCGGCTCGGCCTTTGGGCTCGATGCGGCTTCTGGTGTGGCCGATGGGCTGCGCGCGGCGGGGCGTGGGTTTGCGGTCGGCGACATGCGGGTGCCGATCGTGCCGGGGGCAATCCTGTTTGATCTGCTCAATGGCGGCGACAAGGAATGGCGCGAAAACCCCTACAAGCGGCTCGGGCACGAGGCTCTGGCGGCGGCTGGCGTCGACTTCGCGCTCGGGTCGGCGGGGGCAGGGTTTGGCGCGATGACCGGCACATGGAAGGGTGGCCTCGGCTCTGCCTCGCTGGTACTCGACTGCGGTATCACCGTGGGCGCGTTGGTGGCGGTGAACGCGTTAGGTTCGGTGACTGTGGGCGATGGGCCCGAATTCTGGGCGGCGCCTTGGGAGATGGGGGCCGAGTTCGGTGGGTTGGGGGTGGCGCAAGGCCACGACCCGGAGGCCGAGCCCAGCCCCCTCAAGCGCATGGGTGAGGCTACCACCATAGCGATTGTCGCCACCGACGCCGCGCTGACTCAAGCGCAGGCGCAGCGCGTGGCCACCGCCGCACATGACGGCATGGCGCGCGCCATCGTGCCCAGCCACACGCCTTACGACGGCGATCTGGTGTTTGCGGTCGCCACCGGCGCACGGCCCGTGACCGATCCGCTGGTGCAGCCTTTCGTGCTTGGCCACGCCGCTGCCGCCTGCCTTGCCCGTGCCATCGCGCGCGCCGTGTTCGAGGCGCGCCCGATGCCGGGCGACCTGCAACCCGCGTGGCGCACGCGCTTCGCGCGCTAAGTTTTTAACGCCCAAATACCCCGGGGCGCGCGGGGGGCTGGCCCCCCCCGTGTTTCAGCCGACCAGCGCCGTCAGCAGCGGCGAAGGCCGTTGCAGCCCTTCGATCACATCGAAGTGGTGGCGCGCGGGTTCCACCGTCAGCGGCGCACCCCAGGCGGTGGAGAGCGCGCCCGCCTGTGCCAGAAAGGCCGAGCGCTCGGCGCCGCCGACCCAGACCCGCACATCCAACGCCGCGCTGCGCGGCAGGTAGACAGGGCTTTCGGCGGCCACCTCGTTTGCATCCAGCCTCAGGGCTGATTGCATCGCG
This sequence comes from Paracoccaceae bacterium, assembly GCA_019429405.1. Classification (GTDB taxonomy): domain Bacteria; phylum Pseudomonadota; class Alphaproteobacteria; order Rhodobacterales; family Rhodobacteraceae; genus UBA6213. Next base: position 86,949 of record JAHYIZ010000001.1, on the reverse strand, counting down.
GTCAGCATCAAGGGTGCGAGGTCAGAGACGGGCGAGATCGGAACCACGCGTGCGATGCGCGCGGCCAGCGCCGCGGGCAGCACCCCCTCACAGGCCATGCGCGCCGCGAGGTGCCCACCCGCCGAATGACCGGTAATGTGAATTGGCCCGGCCAAGCACCCTGCAAGCATGGTAATTGCCTGCGCCGCCTCGGCAGTGATCGCTGCAATCCGTGCTGCGGGGGCGAGTGTGTAGGCGGGCAGCGCCACGGCGAAGCCCTCCGCGAGCGCCCCAGCGGCAAGGTGTGAGAAATCCTCCGGGCCAAAGCGCAGCCAATATCCGCCGTGCAGGATGACCACGAGGCCCCGCACCGCGCCCTCTGGCCGGAAAAGATCAACCCAGTTTCGCGTGCGAGGCCCGTAGGTCAGCCGCTCGGGCACATGCGCCGCGCGGAACGACGCGGCCTCGGCCGCCCAGCGCGCCGCATAGCCCTCGCCGCCCGGTATGAAGGCGGCATTCTGATAGGCGGTGTCCATGTTCATGCCGTTTTCTCCCCCCGTCCGGTCGCCCGTTTGCTGGACAAGCGCGTCGCCCCATGCTTTTGCTCGGTCTGAACCGACACCAGGAGGAAACCATGCTCGACACCGCCACGGACCTCAAGAGCCTGTTGCAGGACCCCAGCCTGCTTGCCACCCGCGCCTTTGTCGCTGGCGAGTGGATCGAAGCCGATGATGGCAGCACGTTTCCTGTTACCAACCCGGCGCGGGGCGATGTGATCTGCCATGTGCCCAACCTTGGTCGCGCCGAAACCGCCCGCGCCATTGCCGCCGCCAACGCCGCAATGAAAGACTGGGCGGCGCGCACCGGCAAAGAGCGTGCCGGGGTCTTGCGCAAATGGTTCGAACTGATGATGGAAAACCAGCATGACCTCGGCCTGATCCTGACCGCCGAAATGGGCAAGCCGCTGGCCGAGGCCAAGGGCGAGGTTGCCTATGGTGCCAGCTTCATCGAATGGTTCGGCGAAGAGGCCAAGCGCGTTTACGGCGAGACCATTCCCGGCCATCTGCGCGACAAACGCATTACCGTGATCAAGCAGCCGATCGGGGTGGTCGGCTCAATCACGCCCTGGAACTTTCCGAATGCGATGATCACCCGCAAATGCGGCCCGGCGCTGGCGGTGGGCTGCGGCTTTGTCGCGCGGCCCGCAGCGGAAACGCCGCTTTCGGCGCTGGCTTTGGCGGTGCTGGGGGAACGCGCGGGCCTGCCAAAGGGCATCTTCGCGGTGATCACCTCGAAGCGGTCTTCCGACATTGGCAAGGAGTTTTGCGAGAACCCCCTTGTGCGCAAACTGACCTTCACCGGATCAACCGAGGTGGGGCGCATATTGCTGCGCCAAGCGGCCGATCAGGTGATGAAATGCAGCATGGAACTGGGCGGCAACGCGCCCTTCATCGTGTTTGACGACGCCGATCTTGATGCAGCCGTTCTGGGCGCCATGGCCTCAAAGTTTCGCAACAACGGCCAGACCTGTGTTTGCGCCAACCGCATCTATGTGCAGGCCGGGGTCTATGATGCTTTCGCCGCCAAGCTGCGTGCGGCGGTGGCGAATACCCGTGTGGGCGACGGGCTAAGCGAGGCGGTTGATTTTGGCCCGCTGGTCAACATGGCTGCTGTGGAAAAGGTTGAAGAGCACATCGCTGACGCACAGGCCAAGGGCGCGCAGGTCGAGCTTGGCGGACATCGTCATGCTTTGGGTGGAAATTTCTTCGAACCCACGATTCTGACCGGCGTGACTGATGCAATGATGGTGACGAACGAAGAAACCTTTGGCCCGCTGGCGCCGCTGTTCAAGTTCGACACAGAAGACGAGGTGATCGCCAAGGCCAACGCCACAATTTTCGGCCTCGCCAGCTACTTTTATGCCCGTGACATCGGCCGCGTGACGCGCGTTCAAGAGGCGTTGGAATACGGCATCGTCGGGGTCAACACCGGCATCATTTCCACCGAGGTGGCGCCTTTTGGCGGCGTCAAGCAATCGGGGCTCGGGCGCGAGGGCAGCCGGCACGGCATGGAAGATTACCTTGAAATGAAGTATATCTGCCTCAGCATCTGACGGGGTCAGCCATGCCCATGCCTTGGGCCTACCGCCACGCCAGCAAAGACTGGGCGGCTTTTCTGGACGACGCGAAGGAAAGGCTGGGGCTCGTTTAGGACAACGCCGCCTATACGGCCGTGGATGGCGTGTTTCGCACCTTTCGCCGCAGGCTCAGCAATGCCGAGGGGATCGCTTTTGCGCAGGTGCTGCCCGCCGTGCTGCGCGCAATCTTCGTGGCCGATTGGCACCCCGAGGTGCCGCCGCCGCCTTTTGCCCCGCGAGAAGACATGGCGCGCGAAGCGATGGCGCTGCGGCCCCACCACAACCACACACCGCCACACGCGATTGAAGCGGTAGCATGGGCGCTGCGGCGCGCGGTCGATCAGGCGGCGCTCGACCGGGTGCTGACAAGTCTGCCCGAGGGCGCAATGGCCTTCTGGCACGTTGACGTGGCGGACCCCGGCGAATTGGAGCGCCGGATCGTATGAATGCCAACGGCCCGGATCGCTCCGGGCCGTTGCGCGTTCATCAGGGCGGGCCTCAGCGATTCTTGCCGCCCTTCTTGCCGCCGTCTTCCTCGTCGTCATCTTCGGCATCAGGCAGGTTGAAGAAGCTGTCTGCGTTGGAAAAGTCGCGCGGGGCGGCATATTCATCTTCGACCACGCGGGTGACGGCCTCGATCCCTGCGATGCGCGCACTGGTGCCCATTGCAAGCGAGGTCTCGGTGGAAACCAGCTTGCGCCGCTCATCATCGGACATCAGGCCGCCCTCGGCGGCTTTCTTCTTGGCGGCCTTCTGCACTTCGGCATCCAGCTCAGTTTGCCGACACAGGCCAAGCGCAACCGGGTCGATCGGGGTGATGTTGCCGATGTTCCAGTGCGAGCGGTCGCGGATGGACGCGATTGTGGGCTTGGTGGTGCCGACAAGCCGGGCGATCTGCGCATCGGCCAACTCGGGGTGGAACTTCACCAGCCAGTAGATTGCCGCCGGGCGGTCTTGCCGCTTGGACAGTGGCGTGTAACGCGGGCCACGGCGCTTTTCCTCGCCCACCGCAGCGGCGTTGAACTTGAGCCGCAGCGAATAGGCCGGGTCCGCCTCGCCCTTGGCAATCTCGGCTGCGTCAAGCTGGTTAGATGCCACCGGGTCGGCGCCCTTGACACCCGTTGCCACGTCGCCGTCGGCAATGCCCTGAACCTCAAGCTCATGCATGCCGCAGAAATCTGCGATCTGTTTGAAGGTCAGGGTGGTGTTTTCCACCAGCCATACGGCGGTGGCCTTGCTCATCAGCGGGCGGGTCATCGGATCTCTCCTTTACAAATCTCTCCCGTGCCGGGAAAACGGCTGCGGTCTTGGCCGCCATTCCATTCTTCGGGGGGAATTGGGGTCGCTATACCTCTGATCGAGGCGCGAGAAAAGCGAAAATGCGTGTTGTGATTGCCCTGCTGGCCGCGTTGGCCGCCCCGCCTGCCTTCGCTGAAGGCGAAAAGGCAGGGGACTTCGACTATTTTGTGATGTCGCTTTCATGGTCGCCAAACTGGTGCGCGCTTACCGGCGATGCGCAACGCGATGATCAATGCGACGCGCGGCACGACTTCAGCTTCACCTTGCACGGGCTCTGGCCGCAGTATGAAAGCGGCTGGCCAAGCTGGTGCCGAACTATTGCGCGCGACCCGACACGCAGCGAAACCGCAGCGATGGCCGACATCATGGGGGGCGCGGGGCTGGCGTGGTATCAGTGGCAAAAGCACGGGCGCTGCACCGGACTTTCTGCGCAGCAATTTTATGCGGCGTCGCGGCAAGCTTATGAAAGCATTTCCATACCCGAAGTTTTCCGCAATCTGAACCGCGATGTGCGGCTGCCGGCATCGGTGGTCGAGGATGCCTTTTTGGAGGCCAATCCGGGGCTGCAGCGCAACATGATCACCATCACCTGTGACCGCGGCATGATTCAGGAGGCTCGGATATGCCTGACAAAGGGTCTGGCGCCGCGCCCTTGTGGCGCCGATACCCAGCGAGATTGCCGGATGCCGAACGCGCTGATGGGGGCGATCAGGTAGGCTCAGGCGACCTTGAGCACGATCTTGCCGATATGCGCGCCGCTTTCCATGCGGGCGTGCGCAAGCGCGGCATCGGCCAGAGCAAACTCCGAATCGTGCACCACCGCCACCGCTCCCGCCTCGATCAGCGGCCATAGATGGGTGCGCAGCGCGCGGGCGATCTCGGCTTTGGCAGAGTCGCTTTGCGGGCGCAGGGTCGACCCGGTCAGCGTCAGGCGCCGCGTCATCATATGCGCAAAATTGATCTCGGCTTTCGGGCCTTGCAGAAAGGCGATGCTCAGCAGCCGCCCGTCGTCAGCCAAAGCCTTGATGTTGCGGTCAATGTAGCTGCCTCCGACCATGTCGAGAATGAGGTCGGCACCACCTTCGCCGCGCAGCACCGCCACGAAATCGGCTTCGCGGTGGTTGATTGCGGTGGCGCCCAAGCCCACGCAAACCGCGCATTTTTCTGCCGACCCGGCAGTGGCGAATACCCGCGCCCCAAGCGCACGCGTAATCTGGATGGCCATGGTGCCAATGCCCGAGGTGCCACCATGCACGAGGAACCGCTCGCCCGCGCGCAAGCCGCCACGCATCACCACGTTTGACCAGACAGTAAAGGCGGTTTCGGGAAGGCAGGCGGCATCGCGCAGCGACATGCCTGCGGGAACCGGCAGCACATGCGCCGCAGGGCACACGGCGTATTCGGCATAGCCGCCGCCCGGCAGCAGCGCGCAGACAGCATCGCCCGCAGCCCAGTCGGCAACACCCGGCCCCACCTCGGCCGCATGCCCTGCGCCTTCCAACCCCGGTAGCGGTGACGCGCCCGGTGGCGGTGCATAGGCCCCGGCGCGTTGCAGGGCGTCGGGGCGATTGACCCCCGCGAATGCAAGTTTAATCACAATCTCGCCGTAACCCGGCACCGGTACGGGGCGTTGGCAAAGCCGCAGCACCTCGGGCCCGCCGGGGCTGGTAATTTCGACCGCGCGCATCATGGCCGCATGCCACCCGGCGCGTGGATGCCGGCTAGCAAGTCTTTCAGCCCCGGCACACCCAAAACGCGGCCCTTGACCTTCTCGAATTGCAAAATGCCTTCGATCCGGCGGTCAATAAACGCGGCGGTCTCGCGCTGGCCCTCCGAGGTGTCACCCATCCAGAAAAGCACACAAGCGGAATACACGGCAGAAAGCGTTATACGCTTGGAATACCAGTTGAAATCATCGCTGGTATCGCCGAGCGCCCGCCAGATGGCATCGGTCGTGCTCCAGATCAGCGCGGCTCCCGTTGCGGTATTTTGCGGCAAGGCAAAGACCGCAGCGCCGCGCCGCACCAACTCGGGGTCGGCCACCTCCAGCCGCAACCGCAACGCCAGCGCAACCCGGTCACGGTAGCGCAGGGCGGCAAGATCAGCCTCGGCCAGCCGCGCCAGCATCGCGGCATCGCCCGCGCGGTGATAAGCGACGGCAAGGTCAACAGCACCGCGAGGGCAGATGACCCGTGCCAGAGCGGGGTCAAGCCCAACCTCGGCCACCGCTGCATTGAACGCGACATGCGACCAGCCATCGAACGGCACCTGCGGGATGATGGCAGCCAGCAGCTCGGCTTTTGTCGCAGCCACATCGAGGCCAGAGTTCTTCATGCCATTCCCCCGCGCGTCCGGCGGTAGACAAGCCGCCCGCCCACTGCTATATGGCCGCTTCCTGCAAATGCATGCAACTCAAACCTAGGAAGGTGGTGACAACCACATGCAGGTCAGCGTTCGCGACAACAACGTCGAACAGGCGCTTCGTGCTCTGAAGAAGAAACTTCAGCGCGAGGGGGTCTTTCGTGAAATGAAGCTCAAGCAGCATTTCGAGAAACCCTCGGTCAAGCGTGCCCGCGAGCAAGCCGAAGCGATTCGGCGTGCGCGCAAACTGGCGCGTAAAAAGGCCCAGCGTGAAGGCGGTCTCTAAGCGCCTGGAATAGCTGGCGGGGCAACCCGCGTCGATCAGCCCCCGTCCGCAAGGCCGGGGGTTTTTCATGCGCCGCAAAGACGCTCCGCGGGGGATATTTCCACCAAGGCAAGCCAATTGCCTTGGTGGAAATATCCCCGCCGGAGGCCAGCTTCAGATCGGCAGGGCGGTGGTCTTGAACACCGTGCGCAGCGCGAACGAGCTTTGCATCTGCGCGACGCCCGGAAGCCGCGCAAGATAGGCGCGATGGATTCGCGCGAAATCTTCGGTATCCTCGGCCACCACCTTCAGCAGATAGTCGGCGCTGCCCGCCATCAGGTGACACTCGAGCACATCAGGAATTTTGCGCACTTCGCGCTCGAACGCATCCAGCACTTCGTCGGCCTGCCCCGAAAGCGTGATCTCCACAAAAACTGTGGTTGGGCGGCCAAGGCGGCGCGCATCCAAGAGCGCGACATAGTCGCGGATATAGCCGTCAGTTTCCAATCGCTGCACACGGCGGTAGCATGCGGAGGCCGAAAGGTTCACCTGCTCTGACAGCTCGGCATTGGTCATCCGACCTTGCTTTTGCAGGGCAGCAAGGATTCGGCGGTCTGTTGCGTCAATTGCCATTTGCTTGCACGTTTCTGCGAGTTTGTGGGCTATCAACAGAAGATATCATTCAATTGCTGCGCTTGCACCACCGATCTTTGCAAAGCAATTGCGCCGATGCTGCGCCACACTATTCGTCAGGTCACATGAGGATTCCCAGATGAAGATCGGCTGCCCAAAAGAAATCAAGCCGCAGGAGTTTCGCGTCGGCATCACACCGAACGCTGCGCGCGAAGCGGTGCTGCATGGCCACGAGGTGTTGATCGAGACCGGCGCCGGTCTGGGGTCGGGCTTTGCTGATGCCGATTATGTCGCCGCCGGGGCGGTGATACTGCCTGACGCCGAAAGCGTATTTGCCGCCGCAGAGATGATTGTGAAGGTCAAGGAGCCGCAGCCGGTAGAACGCGCGCGGTTGCGCAAGGGGCAGGTGTTGTTCACCTATCTGCACCTTGCACCAGACCCGGAACAGACCGCCGACCTTTTGAAATCGGGCGCCACCTGCATCGCCTATGAAACCGTGACCGACCGCAGCGGCGGCTTGCCCTTGCTGGCGCCGATGTCCGAAGTGGCGGGGCGATTGGCGCCGCAAGTGGGTGCGTGGACGCTGCAAAAGGCCAATGGCGGGCGCGGCGTGTTGCTGGGTGGAGTGCCGGGCGTTGCGCCCGCGAGGGTTCTGGTCATTGGCGGTGGTGTGGTGGGCACGCATGCGGCGCGGGTTGCGGCAGGCATGGGTGCGGATGTGACCGTGCTCGACCGTTCGCTGCCGCGACTGCGCTATCTCGATGATGTGTTCGGGCGCGATTTCAAGACCGCCTATGCGAGTGCCGGCAACATCGCCGAACTGATCACCGAGGCCGACTTGGTGATTGGCGCGGTGTTGGTGCCGGGGGCGGCTGCGCCCAAACTGATCAGCCGCGCGCAGCTGAAGACCATGAAACCGGGGGCGGCATTGGTGGATGTGGCAATCGACCAGGGCGGCTGTTTCGAGACCAGTCATGCCACCACCCACCAGGACCCGATCTATGAGGTTGACGGCGTGCTCCATTATTGCGTGGCCAATATGCCGGGCGCGGTGGCGCGCACCTCGACGCTGGCGCTTGGCAACGCGACGCTGCCCTTCATGCTGGCGCTTGCCGACAAGGGCTGGAAGCAGGCCTGCGCCGATGATGCGCATCTGCTTGCGGGGCTGAACGTGCACGCGGGGCAGCTGACCTATGCTGCGGTGGGCGAGGCTTTGGGGCTGCCCAGCATCACGCCGCAGGCCGCGTTGGCGATGTAAGGCCACAGGCCCGGTCGCAAGGACCGGGCCTTTTCATTTCCGTCTGTCGGATCACTTCTTCAGCGCGTCGCGGATCTCCATTAGCACGTCCAGTTCGCTCGGTCCGCTTGGCGCGGCTGCGGCCGCGGCCTCTTTCTTGACCGCCGCATCTTTTACCCGGTTGACCATTTTCACCAGCAGGAACACCACGAAGGCGATGATCAGAAAGTTGATCACTGCGGTGATGAAGGCGCCATAGGCAAAGACCGGGGCGCCCGCTTCGCGTGCGGCGGCGAGGCTTGCAAACGTGCCATCGCCAAGGTTCACGAACAGGTTGGAAAAATCCATGCCGCCGGTTACCAACCCGATCATCGGGTTGATGAGATCGGCCACGAGCGAGCTGACGATTGCCGTGAACGCCGCACCGATGATGATGCCCACGGCCATGTCCATGACATTGCCCTTGGCGATGAAGTCTCTGAACTCTTTAATCATTTTCTGCCCCCGCAAAAGTTGCACGCGCCACGCAGGCGCGCTGTGCTAACGCTACCACAGCCATGTGCGATTTCCAGCCTTTCGAAACGGGGAATTCGTGCCTACCTTGCCCCCTGAGCCAAGAGGAGCACACCATGACCGACCTTTCTGTATTTCCCATCACCAAACGCTGGCCGCCGCGCACCCCCGGTGCCATCCAGCTTTATTCGCTGCCGACCCCGAACGGGGTCAAGGTTTCGATCGCGCTTGAGGAAATGGGCCTGCCCTACGATGCGCATCTGGTCAATTTTGCCACCAACGATCAGATGAGCCCCGAGTTCCTATCGCTGAACCCCAACAACAAGATCCCGGCAATCATTGACCCCGAGGGGCCGGGTGGCCAGCCGCTGCCGCTGTTTGAAAGCGGCGCGATTCTGATCTATCTGGCGGAGAAATCCGGCCAGCTTCTGCCCGCGGCGCGGCGCTACGAGGTGCTGCAATGGCTGATGTTCCAGATGGGCGGCATCGGGCCGATGTTCGGGCAACTGGGGTATTTCCACCACTTCGCCGGCAAGGAAATTGAAGACCCGCGCCCGAAAGAGCGGTACCGCGCCGAGGCTGAGCGGCTGTTGAAGGTGCTCGATGCCGCGCTTGCGGGGCGTGAGTGGATTGCGGGCGAGTATTCGATTGCCGATATCGCCATTGCGCCGTGGCTGCGTGCGCTGCGCGAGGTTTACAAGGCAAACGAAATTGTCGGCTGGGAGAACCTGAAGAACGTGCCCGCCTATCTTGATCGCTTTCTGGCCCGCCCTGCGGTGCAACGCGGGTTGGCGCAGCCACCGCGGCCATGAAATGCAGCGCTAATGCTGCGTTAATGCCGCGCTTCGCTGCGCAGCATTTCTGCCGCTTTTTCTGCGATCATGATGGTCGGCGCGTTGGTGTTGCCACCTGGAACCCGTGGCATCACCGATGCGTCGATCACACGCAAACCCGCCACGCCGCGCACCCGCAGTGCGGGGTCTACCACCGCCATCTCGTCGTTGCCCATGCGGCAGGTGCCGACGGGGTGGTAGATGGTATCTGAACGTGCGCGAATATCGGCCTCAAGTGCGGCGTCGCTGCCGTCATGCGGATAAAGCCTGGGCCCGCGCCACGGCGCCAGCGGCGAGGCTTCGAGAATTTGCTCCAGCTTGCGCGCGGCACGCAGCATCAGCGCCATGTCGCGCGGGTCGCTGAGATAGCCGGGGTCGATGCGGGGCGCGCGTGCTGGGTTGGCCGACATTAGCCCGACCGTGCCACGGCTGTGCGGGCGCAGGGCGCAAATGTGCGCTGAATAGCCATCGGCCAGATGCAGGCGGCGCATGTGCTGGTCAACAATGCCGATGACGAAGTGAATTTGCAGATCGGGCCGCGCGAGGCCCGGCTCGGAGCACAGAAACGCCCCACCTTCGGCCATTGGCGAGGCAAAGAGTCCGCTGCCCGACCCACGCCATTTCCAGGCGGCTTTTGCCAGCCGCGCAAGCCCAGCGGGGTTCAGCCCCACAACATCGGGGCGCAGCGAGCGGTGCGAGATCGTGTAATCAAGATGGTCCTGCAGGTTGGCGCCGACGCCGGGCAGCGCGTGCGCCACGGGCAGCTGATGCGCGCGCAATTCATCCTCGGGGCCGATGCCGGATAGCAGCAATAGCTGCGGCGAGCCAAAGGCGCCTGCCGCCAGAATTACCTCGCATCGCGCGGTGATGTGCTGTCGCCGCATCCTGCGGCGCAGCTGCACCCCGGTCGCGCGACCATCTTCCAGCAGCACCCGCTCAACCAGCGCATGGGTCAGCACGGTCAGGTTCGGACGCGCCATCGCCGGGTGCAAATAGGCGGCGGCCGCCGAGCACCGTTCACCCTTGCGCTGTCCATGGTGAAACTGCGTCACCTGATAAAGCCCGGCACCTTCCTGCCGCGCGCCGTTGAAGTCTTCGTTGCGCGGAATGTGCGAGGCCTCACAGGCATCGACAAAGGCGCGCGAAATGCGGCGCGGGGCGCTCTGGTCGGCCACTTGCAGCGGCCCATCGCAACTGTGCAGCGCGTCGGCACCCCATGCGTTGCCCTCAGCGCGGCGGAAATAGGGCAGGCATGACGCCCAATCCCACCCCTCGGCACCCAGTTCGGCCCATTCGTCATAATCTGCCGGGTGGCCGCGCGTATAGAGCATGGCGTTGATCGCGGAGGAGCCGCCCAGTGCCTTGCCGCGCGGCTGAAACCCGCGCCGCTCGTTCAGCCCGGCCTGCCGGGTGGTGTGAAAGGCCCAGTTGTGAATCGCGGGCCGCCCCGCAACCATCGCCGCAACCAGTGCCGGGGCACGCACAAAGATATCGCGCCCGCTCGCGCCCGCCTCGATCAGGCAGACCGAAACTGCCGGGTCTTGCGTGAGCCGGGCGGCCAGCACCGAGCCCGCCGAACCACCGCCAACGATGACGTAATCGTAAACCAAGAAACCCCTCCCAGGATGGGCGGAGCGTCACGCTTTCATCGCTTCAAGGCAAGCGGCAGCGCACCAGACTAGCTGCGCAGCACGCCACCTGTGGCTTTTGTGACCTTTTCGACGATCTTCGACGAGACCGACTCAATCTCGGCTTCGGTCAGCGTCTTGTCTTTGGGCTGCAACCGCACCGAGAGCGCGATTGATTTTTTGCCCGCGCCCATCTGCGCCTCGGCCTTTTCGCCGATAAACTGGTCAAACACCCGCACCGATTCGATCAAGGCCTTGTCGACCCCGGCAGCGGCGTTGACCAGCGTCAGCGCCTCAACGCGCGCATCGACCACAAAGGCAAAGTCGCGTTCGACCGCCTGAAGGTCAGAAAGCATCAGTGCCGGGCGGGTGCGTGATTTCAGTTTCGGGAACGGCACTGCATCGAGGTGCAGCGTAAAGGCAACTGCGGGCCCCTTGACCCCCATATCGCGCAGCACGCGCGGGTGCACTTCGCCAAAGGTGCACATCACATTCGGCCCCAGCGCCATTGCCCCCGACCGGCCAGGGTGCCACCAGCCCGGCACTTTGCGGGTGATCTGCACCTTGGCTGGGGCGCCTATTGCGGCTAAAGTCGCCTCGGCATCAGCCTTGGCATCGTAAAGATCAGGGCTCCGGCGCGAACCGAAGGCATCGCGCGGCGCCGTGGCGCCCACCAACAGGCCGGTGGCCTGCAAGACCTGTTCACCCGGTTCGCCGCCGGTAAAAGCGGGGCCGACCTCAAACAGCGCGAGGTCGGCGTAGCCCCGCGCCTGATTGCGCGCGGCCGCCTGCAACAGGCCCGGCAGCAGGTCTGGGCGCAGATGGGACATTTCGCTGCTGATCGGGTTTTCAATGCGCGTGGCATCTTGCCCACCACCAAACAGGGTGGCCGAGGCGGCATCGATAAAGCTGTAGCTGACGCATTCGTTGTAGCCCAAAGCCGCCAGCATCCGCCGCGCCGCCTTTTCGCGCATCTGCATCGGCGTCAGGATCGGTTTTGGCACGCCGGTGGTCTCACGTGCCAACGGGCGGCCCTGCAGCTTGGTGAGCGAGGCGATTCGCGCCACCTCTTCAACAAGATCGGCCTCACCCAGCACATCGGGGCGCCATGTCGGCGGCGTAACCATGTCGCCGCTGATGGTGAACCCCAGCGCCTCAAGCGTGGCGCGTTGCGTGGCCTCGGGAATTTCCATCCCCACGAGGCTTTGCACCCGCGCGGGGTCAAGCTTGTAGGCGCGGGCGGTATCGGGCACGGCGCCATCGAGCACCACGTCGCTCGCCTCGCCGCCGCAAAGTTCCAGCACCATCGCGGTGGCGAGTTCCAGCCCCGGCAGGGTGAATGCGGGGTCTACGCCGCGTTCAAACCGGTAGCGCGCATCCGAGCTGATCTTCAGGGCGCGGCCAGTTGCGGCGATGGTGATCGGGTCCCAATAGGCGCTTTCAAGGAACACATCCGTTGTGGCTTCGGTGCAGCCCGAATGCTCGCCGCCCATGATGCCGGCAAGGCTCTCGGGGCCTTCCTCGTCGGATATCAGCATCATGCCGGGGCGCAGCGTGTAGGCCTTGCCATCAAGCGCCAGCAATTCTTCTCCGCCTTTGGCCGGGTGAATGCGCAACCCGCCTTTGACCTTGGCGGCGTCGAAGACGTGCAAGGGGCGGTTCAGGTCATAGGTGAAGAAGTTGGTGATATCGACCAGCGCCGAGATGGGCCGCAGGCCGATCGCCAGAAGCCGCTGTTGCAGCCAGGCCGGGCTGGGGCCGTTGGTGACGCCCCGGATCAGGCGACCCGCAAACAGCGGGCAGCCCTTGCCCTTTAGCGCAGGGTCGATGGTGACGCTGATCGGGCTGGCGAAGCCACCCGGCACCGGCTCAATTTCAAGCGGCTTCAGGCGGCCAAGCCCGCGTGCCGCAAGGTCACGCGCGACGCCGCGAATGCCAAGCGCATCGGGGCGGTTGGGGGTGATCTTGATCTCGATCACAGGGTCGATGGTTTCGGGGCGGTTTTCGGCCAGCCAGTCGGTGAACTTCTGCCCGACCTCGCCCGAGGGCAGCTCGATGATGCCGTTGTGTTCATCCGAAAGCTCAAGCTCGCGTTCCGAGGCCATCATGCCGTGGCTTTCGACGCCCCTGATCTTGCCGATGCCAAGGGTCACATCAATGCCCGGCACATAGTCGCCGGGCTTGCACAGCACCACGGTAATGCCCGCCCGCGCATTGGGCGCGCCGCAGACGATCTGCTTTACCCCCTCGTCGGTTTCCACCATGCACACCCGCAGCTTGTCGGCGTCGGGGTGCTGGGCGGCCGATTGCACGCGGGCCAGCGTGAAAGGGGCAAGTCGGGCGGCGGGGTTGGTGATCTCCTCGACCTCAAGCCCGAGGTCGGTGAGGGCGTCGGCGATTTCGGTGACGCTGGCCGAGGTTTCCAGATGGTCGCGCAGCCAGGAGAGGGTGAGTTTCATGTTTTAAGGCTTTCCAAAGCACGATGGACCATTCCATCCCACTCATTGTCAGAGAGAAGCTCCCATCCGGCGGCGGGTGCAAATCGCTTGGCAAAATCGACAAGGTCGCCGCTTGGCATACCAAATTGAGCGCGGGATAATCTCTGTCCTTCATTGATGGCAGCGTAGTTTAATTTCAAAATATTGTTGATTTGTAATAGTTGAGCGGAAGCCGGGTCTTCCAAGCAAGTCTTGTAGGTAAGTGAGATAATTGCGTCGTTTACGAACCCCTTTAACGCAACAAGCTCGGAGAGCGCGGTTGCATCATTTGTCATTTTTGCTTCCAGAAATGTCTGGTGAACTCCCATTAAGAATTCAACAGCACATTGATTTTGATAAAGTATTTTGATTTGCGACTTGCGCAAACGAAGATCGGCCCAGTTTTTGAATTTATCGAGTAGACTCATTTCACCTGCTCAACCCCCCATGCACCGTCGGCACATCACCCGGCGCAAAGCCGTAATGCCTCAGCCACCGCAGGTCGCTTTCGAAGAAGGCGCGCAGGTCGGGGATGCCGTATTTCAGCATCGCCAGCCGGTCGATGCCCATGCCAAAGGCAAAGCCCTGCCACTGGGTCGGGTCCACCCCCGCCGCCGCCAGCACCTTGGGGTGCACCATGCCGGAACCGAGAATTTCCAGCCAGCTTTCGCCCTCGCCAATCTTCAACTGCCCGCCCGCCCATGAACAGCGGATATCGACCTCGGCCGAAGGCTCGGTGAAGGGAAAGTGGCTGGCGCGAAAGCGCAGTTCGACGTTGTCCACCTCGAAGAACGCCCGGCAGAATTCTTCCAGCGTCCATTTGAGGTTGGCCATCGAAATGTCGCGGCCAATGGCGAGGCCCTCGACCTGATGGAACATCGGCGCGTGGGTCTGGTCCATGTCCATCCGGTACACCCGCCCCGGCGCGATCACGCGGATCGGCGCGCCTTGGGCCTGCATCGCCCTGATCTGCACGGGGCTGGTGTGGGTGCGCAGCACATGCGGCGGGCGGGTGTCGCCCTCGGCCCGGGCCATGAAAAAGGTGTCGTGTTCCTGCCGCGCCGGGTGCTCGGGGGCGATGTTCAGCGCGTCGAAGTTGAAGAAGTCGCTTTCCACCTGCGGCCCCTCGGCCACGGCAAAGCCCATGTCGGCGAAAATCGCGGTGACCTCGTCCATCACTTGGCTGACCGGGTGGATGGTGCCAACGCGGCGCGGCCGCCCCGGCAAGGTCACATCGAGCCATTCCGCCGCCAGCCGCGCATCAAGCGCCGCATCGGCCAGCCCCGCCTTGCGCGCGCGCAGTGCCGCGTCGATCTCATCCTTCAGGGCATTGAGCCGCGCCCCCGCCGCCTGCCGCGCCTCGGGCGCCATGCCGCCAAGCTCGCGCATCATCAGGCTGATCTCGCCCTTCTTGCCAAGGGCAGCCAGCCTGATCTCTTCCAGCGCGGCCTCATCGGCTGCTGCCGCGATGCCCGCCAGATACTTGCCCTTGAGCGCTTCAAGACCCGCCATCACTACCCCCAGTTTTCTTGCCTTCGTGCTAGCCAGACCCTGCCCCGATTGCAAGCCGCCCGCCCCAAAAGAAAACCCCGCGCATGGCCCAAAGGCCAGCGCGGGGTTTCGGTTTCGCCCCGTTGGGGGGAATTACGCGGCCAGCGCTGCCTTCGCCTTGGTGACGATGGCGCCAAACGCTTCGGGTTCGTGCACGGCCAGATCGGCCAGCACCTTGCGGTCAACCGCGATGCCCGCCAGTTCCAGCGCGTTGATGAAGCGCGAGTAGGTCATTTCAGCGTCGAACGCGCGCACCCCTGCGTTGATCCGCTGAATCCACAGCGCGCGGAAGTTGCGCTTACGGGCCTTGCGGTCGCGGGTGGCGTATTGGTTGGCCTTGTCAACCGCCTGCGTAGCGGTTTTGAAATTGCGTGAACGGGCGGAATAGTAGCCCGCAGCGGCCTTGATGATCTTCTTGTGACGGGCGTGCGTTACGACGCCGGATTTGACGCGAGACATGGGTGTTTCTCCTCAGCGGTCGTAGGGCATGTATTTCTTGACGATCTTCGTATCCGCAGCCGACAGCAGCATGGTGCCGGTGGCATTGCGGATGAAGTCTGTCGAGCGTTTGATCATGCCGTGACGCTTGCCGGCGACACCCGATTTTGCGCGCCCCGATGCGGTAAAGGTAAACCGCTTCTTGGCCGCAGACTTGGTCTTCATCTTGGGCATTTTCATCTCCTCTTGCGAGTGTGTGAACGCGCGACTCGGCATGCCACTTGGCCGGACGCGCGGATTTGGAGAGGTGCCTATATGCGGGCGCCGCGGGCTTGGCAAGGGGGGCTAGTTAAGAGCCCGCGCGAAAACCTGCGCAAACACGTTGGGAATTTGCGAAGGAGCATAGCCGCCCGGCTTGGTCATGAATGCCACCAGCACCAGAACCCCGGCCAGCACCAGCCCCGCGGCGGCGGCGCGTGGCGCCCGGCTGTCGGAAAACGCCGATATGATCGACGGGATCGAAAAGGCACCGATTAGCAAGCCGATCACCAGAAAGAGATCGCTATCCATGCGGGACACCCTTGCACCCAGTGCCTCCTGTCTACTCCGGATCGGTGCTAAGAATCAATCGCTCGTCACAGGGCGCCACCCGCAGAATGTTGGTCGTTCCCTGCACGTTGAACGGCACGCCAGCCGTGACCACGATCTTGCCGTCTTCGTCGGCAAAGCCGAATTCGCGCGCTGCGCGCGCGGCATTGACCACCGCCATCTTGAAACGCTCTACCTCTTCGCAGCGCACGGTATGCACGCCCCAGGTCAGGCACAGTTTGTGCAGTGTCAGCGAAACCGGCGAAAGCGCGATGATCGGCACGCGCGGACGTTCGCGCGCCACCAGGCTGACGGTGCCGCCAGTTTGCGTGTAGCAGCAGATCGCCTTGATATCGGTGGTTTCGGCAATCTCGCGGGCGGCGGCAACAATGGCGTCGGCCACGCTGGTGCGCTTGGCCTTGCGGCTTGCCTCGATCACCTCGCGATAGGTGGGGTCACTTTCCACCGACATGGCAACGGCATCCATCGTGGCAACGGCCTCGACCGGGTAGCGCCCGGCAGCGCTTTCAGCCGAAAGCATCACCGCGTCGGCGCCCTCATAAATCGCGGTTGCAACGTCAGAGACCTCGGCGCGGGTGGGCATCGGGCTTTCGATCATCGATTCGAGCATCTGGGTGGCCACGATCACCGGCTTTGCGGCGGCGCGGGCGGCGCGCACCAGCCGCTTCTGGATCGGCGGCACCGAATGCACCGGGCATTCCACCCCCAGGTCACCGCGTGCCACCATGATGCCATCTGATACGGCGAGAATCTCGGCAAAGGCTTCCACAGCGGCGGGCTTTTCGATCTTGGAAAGGATCGCGGCACGGCCACGCGCCAACCCGCGCGCCTCGGTCACGTCTTGCGCGCGCTGCACGAATGACAATGCCAGCCAATCCACCCCCATCTCGCAGGCGAATTCCAGATCGGACCGGTCTTTTTCAGAAAGTGCCGCCAACGGCAGCAAGACGTCTGGCACGTTCACGCCCTTGCGGTTGGAAATCGTGCCGCCGATGGTCACCGTGCATTTCGCAAAATCGGGTCCGCAGTCATCAACCACCAGCCGGATCTTGCCATCATTCACCAGCAGCCGCGCGCCGGGGGTCAGGGCGGCGAAAATCTCGGGGTGGGGCAGGTTCACGCGGTGGCCGTCGCCCTCGGTGGGGTCGAGATCAAAACGGAACGTATCGCCCTCTTCCAGATCAGCGGCGCCGTTGGCGAATACGCCGACGCGCAGTTTCGGCCCCTGAAGGTCGGCCAGAATGGCGATCGGGCGGCCGGTATCGGCCTCCACTTGGCGGATGATGTCATACCGGGCGCGCTGGTCGGCCTGCGTGCCGTGGCTCATGTTGAGGCGGAACACATCGGCGCCCGCCTCAAACAGCGCGCGGATAGTCGTGTAATCTGACGAGGCCGGGCCGAGGGTGGCCACGATTTTCACATTGCGAAGGCGTCTCATGGGCCTCTGTCCTTGGGCTATGGGGTTCACTTTGGGGGTTTGCGGTGGTAATGGCGCAAATCGCGCGGCAGGGCAACGGGCGCTTCTGTTTGCGCTATCATAATGCTGTCTATCGCAGAAAGGCAAACGGCGGATGACGGACGCGGCGTTTCACATTCTGGGTGCCGATCGTCCGGGGCGCTGGCTGGTAACCTGCGACCATGCCAGCAACCGGGTGCCCGCATGGGTAGGCGGAGGCAGCCTTGGCATCGCGCCCGAAGATATGGCCCGCCACATCGCCTATGACGTGGGCGCGGCGGGGGTAACGCGGCATCTTGCCGAACGGCTGGATGCGCCCGCGATCCTCACCGATTTCTCGCGCCTCGTGATCGACCCGAACCGGGGCGAAGATGACCCCACGCTTTTGATGCGGCTTTATGATGGCACGATCATCCCGGCCAACCGCCACGCCGACGCCGCCGAACAGGAACGGCGCATGGCGGCGCTTTATCGGCCCTATCATGCGGCCTATGCCCGGCTGGCGGCGCGGCGGCCCGATACGGTCATCTGCGCCGTGCACAGCTTTACCACCTGCCTGCGCGGCCGCGCGCCCCGGCCCTGGCCGGTGGGCATTCTTTATTCGCACCGCGACACGCGGCTGGCGCTGCCGCTGATTGCGGCACTCGCTGCCGAGGGGCTGAACGTGGGCGACAACGAACCCTACAGCGGCCACCTCGACGGTGACGCGATTGACCGCCACGCGCTGGCGCCGGGTCGCCCCAACGTGCTGATCGAGCTGCGCAACGACCTGATCGCCCATGAAGACGGCCAGATCGCTTGGGCCGACCGCCTCGCCCCGGTGCTGCAAAGCGTGTTGGCCGAAAGCGGGCTTTAGCGGCGAACGAAACAATCACCCGGTTTCGCAACTACTGTTTCTGCAGACCTCAGTAATCAGCGCCGCAAGTTGACCTCTCATCAAGCGCATGCCCTATTCCGGCCATCATTTTCAGAGGTGAGTCGCATGGGTGCTATTGCTTTGATGATCATTATCCCGCTTTTGTTTCTGGGGCTGATCCTTCCCACTTTCGGCGATAACGACGATGCGCCCGAGGGCGAAGTGCTTGACGGCACCGAGGGCGACGACCTGCTGGCAGGCGGCGCGGGCAATGACATTTTGAACGGCTTTGACGGGCAGGACACGCTCACCGGTGCGGGCGGCAATGACACGCTCTGGGCGGGCGCGGGCGACGATGGCTCGTGGCAAGAGGCCACCGAGATGACCAGCGCGGAACTCGGCGAACTGATCTTCGGCGGTGACATCCCGGCCTTGCAGGCGTTCGTTTCCGGCCACACCAGCTTTGGCGCAGATGGTGGCGCGGGCAACGATTACGTCAACGGCGGTCCGGGCGATGATGTTTTGACCGGCGGCGCGGGTAATGATGTGGTGCGGGGCAGTTCCGGGCACGACCTCATCATTGACCTCGAAGGCGCCAACACGCTGAACGGCGGCTTTGGCGACGACGATCTTTGGGCGTTCGACCGCGACGGCACAGATGCACCCGACCTTCTGCAAGGTTGGAACGGGGATGACGACCTGCTGGGCGATGACGGCGACACGATGGAAGGCGGAGAGGGGGTGGATTACTTCTTTACTGTCTGGAAACCGGGAGACGCGCCGGTGACGATCACCGATTTCGACCCTGTAGCCGAGTATCTGGAAATCAACACCTCCGACCTTCCTGACGACCCGCTGCTGCAACTGGTCGACCTCGCGGATAACGCCGGCATGGCGGTTACGCTGAACGGCGAAACGATGGCTGTGTTGCAGGGCGTGACGGCTTCGCAATTCCATGCCGAGGGCGAAGTTGTTGAGAACATAAGACTGGTTGACCGTGTGGGGCATGAAAGCTACGCGCCGGAATTGGCAGGTCCGGGGGATACCGAGTGGATTGGCCCCTCGCAGCCCGTCTATTTTGGCAGCGATGCCAATGACAGGATCGTTGCCGGCGACAGCAACGATGCGCTGCTCGGGCGCGCGGGAAATGACACCCTGTTTGGGGGTGATGGCGATGATGACCTTATTGGTAGTTTTGGCGATGATCATCTTTTTGCAGGCCCGGGCAAGGATTATGCCTCGGGTGGTAACGGCAATGATCTGATCCGGGGCGGCGCGGGGGCCGACTTCCTTGTCGGGGACGCTGACAATGACACCATTTTTGGCGACTATGGCGACGACTACCTGGATGGGGGCACCGGCGCTGATGCGCTGTTCGGTGGCTTCGGCAACGACGCCCTCTATGCGACCTGGCCTGACGGGAGCCCCGACACGCTCGATGGTGGTGCGGGCGATGACAGCCTGTTTGCATACGCCGGAAGCACCATGACCGGCGGCACTGGCGCCGATCTGTTCTGGTCGGGTTATGACGCCGGCGAAACTGCGGTCAGCACCGTGACTGATTTCACCCCCGGTGAAGATCGCATCGAGATCTTCATTGACGCGGCGGAGGTAACGCCTGGGTTCGTGGTGCAGGCAATGGGCGCCAGCGACACCGCAATCATGGTTGATGGTGTTACGCGGCTGATCCTTGCGGGCATTACCCCCGCGCAGGTTGACCCGGCTGCGATCTCGGTGTTCCACGCAGGCTGACCGGCCGTGCCAGCAGCTACCGGGCGGCGGCATACCGCCCGGCTATCGATTGGGTCGCATCACACCGCCGCCTTGCGGCTTTCCTCAAGGTAGATCTCGCGCAGGCGGGTGGCGATGCGGCCGGGTTTGCCGGTGCCGATCTGCTTGCCGTCGATCTCGACTACCGGCGTCACGAAGGCACTGGCCGAGGTGATGAACGCCTCGTCGGCGGTGCGCGCTTCATCCACTGTAAAGGGGCGCTCGACCACCTCCATCTGCGCTTCGCGGGCAAAGCGCAGCACCGCCGCGCGGGTGATGCCGTGCAAGATGTCGTTGCCTAACTGGCGGGTGATGATCTGGCCCCCGGCGACGATATAGGCGTTGTTCGAGGTGCCTTCGGTCACGAACCCATTCTCGACCATCCAGGCGTCATCGACCCCGGCCTTTTTCGCCATCATTTTGCCCATCGAGGGGTAGAGCAGTTGCACCGTCTTGATGTCGCGGCGGCCCCAGCGGATATCGTCAACCGTGATCACCTTGATTCCGGTTTTCGCCTGCTCGCTGTCGGCCATGCCCGGTTTCGATTGAGTGAAGAGCACCAGCGTTGCGGGCACCTTGGCCGGGTCAGGCCAGGTAAAATCGCGGTCGCCGGGGTTTCCACGGGTGATTTGCAGGTAGACCATGCCATTGCTGATGCCATTGCGCGCCAGCAGTTCGCGGTGAATCGCCAGCAATTCGGCATCATCGACAGGCG
This sequence comes from Paracoccaceae bacterium, assembly GCA_019429405.1. GTDB lineage: Bacteria > Pseudomonadota > Alphaproteobacteria > Rhodobacterales > Rhodobacteraceae > UBA6213. The sequence continues at coordinate 66,192 of JAHYIZ010000001.1, read as the reverse complement.
CGGTCATTTCCATCTCGCTCAGGCTGCGTTTCAGCCGCGCGGCGTGACCGGCGAAGTCGATCAGCTTGCCGCCCAGAACCGAAGTGACCTCATAGACCCCGTCGGCCATCAGGAACCCACGGTCAAAGACCGAGATCTTGGCATCTTCTTCGGGCACATAGGCGCCGTTGACATAGACGGTTCTGCTCATCGTATTCATCCCCATAGCTCCGCCTCGGGCGGGTAAACCATTCCCGCCTCGTAGTGCAGCGGGTTGGCGCGGTCTTCGGCCAACAGAAGCGGTCCGTCAAGGTCTGTGTAGGCCGCGCACTGCGCCACCAGCACGGCGGGCGCCATGGCAAGGCTGGTTCCGACCATGCTGCCGACCATAACCCCAAATCCCGCCGTCCGCGCCGCATCGCGCAAGGCCAGCGCCTCGGTCAGCCCGCCGGTCTTGTCGAGCTTGATGTTGACCATGTCGTACTTGCCCTTCAGCGCCGCCAAGGTGCTCCGGTCATGGCAGCTTTCGTCGGCGCAGACCGGCAAGGGCCGCGCGATCTCGCCCAGCATGGCGTCGGCCCCGGCGGGCAGCGGCTGTTCCACCATCGCCACACCGAGCCGGATCAGGTGCGGCGCGAGATCGGTATAGACCTCGGCGCTCCAGCCTTCGTTGGCATCGACGATGATCGTGGGGTTCGGCGCCCCGGCCCGCACCGCCTCAAGCCGCGCCATATCGTCTGGCGTGCCGAGCTTGATTTTCAGAATTGGCCGGTCGGCGTTTCGCGCCGCCGCGGCCCGCATGTTTTCGGGAGTGTCGAGCGAGAGGGTAAAGGCGGTGGTCTGCGGTTTCGGCGCGGGCAGGCCCGCCAGTTGCCAGACCCGCACCCCGGCCGATTTCGCCGCCAAATCCCACAGCGCGCAATCGAGGGCGTTGCGGGCGGCGCCGGGGGGCAGGGCACCTTGCAGGGCGTCGCGGGTAATGCCCGCAGGCAGGCCCTCGATCTGCGCGGTGACGCTGGCAAGGCTTTCGCCATAACGCGCATAGGGCACACATTCGCCCCAGCCGGTGATGCCGCCCGCCGTCGCGCGCACGGTCAGCACCTGCGCCTCGGTGCGGGTTCCGCGCGAGATGGTGAAGGCTTCGCGCAGGCGGAAACTTTCGGGTCTGACGGTAATCTGCATGCGCTTTTCCATCTGGTTCGGGCGCATCAGGCGCGGCGCCGGGCGCGGCGTCAAGCCCCGCCGCAGCGCGGAATGCGGGCGCTGCAGTTGCGAAAGCGCCTTGCGCCTGGGTGCGCAATAATCTATCACGCACAGCACCCGCGTTGAAACTTCCTTGCGAAAGGCCACAGATGAGCTTCCGCATCCAGCCCCCCGCGCCGCAGCGCCCCAACCGATGCCAACTTTTCGGCCCCGGTTCGCGCACCGCGCTGTTTGAGAAGATGGCAGCCAGCGCGGCGGATGTGATCAACCTTGATCTGGAAGATTCGGTCGCGCCCGACGACAAAGCCACCGCCCGCGCCAATATCATCGCGGCCAGCCATGAGGTGAACTGGGGCACCAAGCATCTTTCGGTGCGCATCAACGGGCTTGATACGCCGTATTGGTATCGCGATGTGGTCGACCTGCTGGAACTTGGCTGCGAGCGGATCGACCAGATCATGATTCCCAAGGTTGGCTGCGCGGCAGATGTTTATGCGGTTGACGCGCTGGTGAGCGCGATTGAGGCCGCCAAGGGCCGCAAAAAACGGATCAGCCTTGAGGTGATCATCGAATCGGCGGCGGGCATTGCCCATGTCGAAGAAATAGCCGCCGCGAGCCCGCGGCTTCAGGCGATGAGCCTGGGTGCCGCCGATTTCGCGGCGAGCATGGGCATGGCCACCACCGGCATCGGCGGCACCCAGGAAAACTATTACATGCTGCGCGAGGGCGCGAAATTCTGGCCCGACCCGTGGCATTGGGCGCAGGCCGCCATCGTCGCCGCCTGCCGCACGCACGGGGTGCTGCCGGTTGACGGGCCTTTTGGCGATTTTTCCGATGACGAGGGCTTTCGCGCGCAGGCGCGGCGGTCGGCCACGCTGGGCATGGTTGGCAAATGGGCGATTCACCCCAAGCAGGTGGCGCTCTGCAACGAAGTCTTCACCCCTTCCGCCGCCGCCGTGGCCGAGGCCCGCGAAATCCTGGCCGCGATGGAGGCCGCCAAGGCGCGCGGCGAGGGTGCTACCGTCTACAAGGGGCGGTTGGTCGATATCGCCTCGATCAAACAGGCCGAAGGCATCGTGCGGCAGGCCGATCTGACCGCGCGCTGATATCCCGGAGCGGCGGGGGCTGGGGAGGCCCCGCTGCACGAGGGAAACCGCGCCCCGGCCCGCAAGGGGCGGGGCGCTGGCATCTCTGGCGCGCCGCTGGCCCGTTGCATTTGCCGCCCCGGCGTTTCATATAGTCGGGGTTCGCAATGGGGTGCACCATGACCTATCTCGAGTTCGAAAAGCCCTTGGCCGAGATCGAAGGCAAGGCCGAGGAATTGCGCGCGATGGCGCGCAAGAGCGAAGGCATGGATGTCGAAAAAGAGGCGGCGGCGCTTGACAAGAAAGCCGCTGACATGCTGCGCGACCTTTACAAGAACCTCGATCCGTGGCGCAAATGCCAGGTCGCGCGCCACCCAGACCGGCCGCATTGCATGAATTACATCGAGGCGCTGTTTACAGAATACACACCCCTTGCCGGTGACCGCAATTTTGCCGATGACCATGCCGTAATGGGCGGCCTCGCGCGCCTGAACGACATTCCCGTGGTCGTGATCGGCCATGAAAAAGGGCACGACACCAAAAGCCGCATCGAGCGCAATTTCGGCATGGCCCGCCCCGAGGGCTACCGCAAGGCGATCCGGCTGATGGAGCTTGCCGACCGGTTCGGGCTGCCGGTCATCACCCTGATAGACACCCCCGGTGCCTACCCCGGCAAGGGCGCGGAAGAACGCGGGCAGGCTGAAGCTATCGCCCGCAGCACGATGAAATGCCTTGAAATTAAGGTGCCGCTGATTTCGGTGGTGATCGGCGAGGGCGGCTCGGGCGGCGCCGTTGCCTTTGCCACCGCCGACCGGGTGGCGATGCTGGAACATTCGATCTATTCGGTGATCTCGCCTGAAGGCTGCGCCTCGATCCTCTGGAAGGATGCCGAGAAAATGCGCGAGGCCGCCGAAGCACTGCGCCTGACCGCGCAAGACTTGCTGAAACTGGGGGTGATCGACCGCATCGTAGCCGAACCCTTGGGCGGGGCGCAGCGCGACCCGGCGGCGGCGATTGCTGCCGTGGGCAGCGAAATCGCACTGCTGCTTGACGAATTGCGCAGCACGAAGACCGACCTCGTAAAGGCCCGGCGCAAGAAATACCTCGGCATGGGCGGCAAAGGGCTTGCCGCGTGAGCCCTTGGGTCGTGCTGATGTTGGCGGGCGTCTGCGAGGTGGGCTGGGCGCTTGGCCTGAAATATTCCGACAACTTCACGCGGCTTTGGCCTAGCGTCTGGACGCTGGTTGTTGCGGCAATTTCATTTGTGCTCTTGTCCAATGCGATGCGCTCGCTTCCGGTCGGCACCGCCTATGCGGTCTGGACCGGAATCGGCGCGCTCGGCACAGCGATTGCAGCCGTTTATCTGTTCAACGAACCCGTCACGGCGCTGCGCGTAACCGGCATCTTGCTGATCATCGCGGGCATCGCGGCGCTGAAGCTCGCCTGAACCTCAGGCGTGAACGTCAGGCGCTGTGGCCCGTGAACCCCGCTTCGGCCATTAGCCGGTTTGATGCGCCTTCGACCTCGGCTTCCATCCGCGTCATGAAATCGCCGATCTCAAGCCCCGGCGGAATCATCGGCAGGAACTCGACCACCGCCAGCCCCGGTTTGCGCATCCATGACCGGCGCGGCCAGAACACGCCCACGTTGACCGCCACCGGCACGCAGCCCTGCCCCAGTTCCTGATAGAGCACCCCGGTGCCGATCTTGTAGGGTTTTTGCGCCCCCGCCGCGACCCGTGTGCCTTGCGAAAAGATGATCAGCGGCGCGCCCTCTTCGCGCCCCGCCTTCACGCCCGCCACCATCGCCTTGATCGCGTGGCCGCGCTTGCCGCGCTCGACCGGCACGCAGCCGATCAACGCGGCATACCAGCCCACGAAAGGCACAAAGCGCAGCTCTTTCTTCATGATGAACTTGAAGCTGGGCAGCGCGCTGACAATCATCAGGATATCGAGGAACGACTGGTGCTTGGCGGCAATCAGAACCTCGCCTTCGGGCGGTGTGCCGCGCACTTCGCAGCGCAGCCCGACCAGCACACCGGCGCTGACCATGACCCAACGGCAATAGAAATGGATGACCTTGTAGGTCGCCCGCCGGCCGCCGATCAGGGCGTAGGGCAAGCCAAGCGTCGCGACCAGTGCCAAGGCCAGATACATCTGGCACACGAAAAAGATCGAACGGCCCAATTGCACCGCGTGTTTCATCGAATTCCCCTGAGCATTGCCAAAGCGGCGGCGCGCGTGGCCCCCCACGCGACCAGTCCGGCCAGCAGCGGTATCGCCAACGGCGCAAGCCATTCTGCGCCAGAAAAGCCGAACTCCGCCATCAAATTGTCGGCGGCCTTCGCTGCGGGCAAAAACGCAAGCGCAACCAGCCCCGTGGCGACCCCGGCTACCGCCCCAACGAGCGCGCGCAGCGTGAAGCGGCGCACGAAAGCGCGCGCGATGAACTGATCGCGGGCGCCGACCAGTCGCAGCACGCGGATCACCTGAACGTTGGCCGCCAAGGCCGCCTGTGCCGCCAACACGATCATTGCCGCGGTGGTCACCGCGATCAGCGCCAGCGAAACCATCGCCAGAATCCGCAACCGCGCCGCGGCCTCAACCAGCGGGCGGCGCCAGCGCGCATGATCGTCAAGCACCGCGCCGGGCGCTTCGGCGGCAAGGCGCAGCCGCAGGCCCTCGGCATCAATCCCGGCAGGCGCCTCGACCACTTCGACCAGTTGCGGCAACGGCAAACTGGCAAGCGGCAAATCCGGCCCGAACCAGGGCCCGAGCAACAGCTGCATTTCATCCGCGCTCAGCGCCCGCGCCGACGCGACGCCGGGCGTTGCGGCAAGCACCGCCAACACTGCAGCGGTCTGCGCGGCCATCTGCACCGCAGGCGCCGAAATGCGCACCGTCGCCGTGCGCGCCAGTTCATCGCTCCAGCGGTCGGCGATTCGCCCTGTCGCCATCGACAGCGCAAGCGCGAATACCGCCAGAAACGCCATCGCCGCCGCGCTGAACAGCGTCAGACGCGCGGTAAAGCCCGAAGGCGGCACCACGCGCGCGGCGGCAGGCACAGCCTGCCGTGTGCGGTCGCGCCGCGCGATCACAGCTCGGCCCCCGCAACCTGCAGACGTTTGTTCTGGAACCGCAGGACACGCGCCGAAACCTGCGACTTTGCCGCCCGGATCAGGTTCAGATCATGCGTCGCAATCAGCACCGCCTTGCCCATCCGGTTCAACTCGACCAACAGCGTCAGCAACCGCAGCGACATTTCCCAATCAACGTTGCCCGTCGGCTCATCCGCCAAGATCACATCGGGCGCCATGATGACGGCGCGGGCAAGTGCTGCGCGCTGCCTTTCGCCCCCCGAAAGCTGCGGCGGCAGCGCCTGCGCATGCGGCGCAAGGCCCACCCATGCGAGCAGCTCTGCAAGTTCCGACGCATCAGCGGCGCGCCCGGCCACCGTTAGCGGCAGAGCTACGTTTTCTGCCAGCGGCAGGTGATCGAGAAAGCTGCAATCCTGGTGCACCACACCGACCCGGCGGCGCATGCGCGCGGTATCGTTGCGGCGCATGTCGCGCACTTCCTGCCCGAACAGATGCACTTGCCCGGACGTGGGCACCAATTCACCATAACACAGTTTTAGTAATGTGGTCTTGCCCGCCCCCGAAGGCCCGGTCAGAAACTGGAAAGATCCCGGCGCAAGCTTCAGCGAAACGTCGGCGAATAATTCGCCGCCGCCATAGGTCATCGCTACCGACTGCAACTCGATCACGCGCGCGCCCCGCCCTTGCCGACCTTGGCCCATTGCCGCACCTCACGCTCAAAGTGCCACAAAGGCTTGGATATCAGTTCAGCGCTTGCTACAACATGTGTGAAGCAAACGCCAGAATGGCAGTGGCTTGGGTGGACGTGGTGTAAAATGCGGCTGATTTGCCCGAACTGCGACGCGCAATACGAGGTGGATGACAGCGTCATTCCGGGTGGCGGGCGCGATGTTCAATGTTCCTCTTGCGGTCACATCTGGTTTCAGCCAGGCGCTGATTTCGTGCCCGAAAGCACTGCGGCCGAAACACTGGACAGCCTTCCCAGCGCAGAGGAATGGGGTGATGCGCTGCCGCAAGTCGCGGCAGAGCCACACCGGCACCCCCCCGATGCGCCATCTGATGCCGTGCCGATCAACCTTGAGGATCTGGCCGACGATGACGGCGAACCGTTCGAATCCGACGCCACCCGGCGCATGCTCGACGAAAACCTGCTGACTATCCTGCGCGAGGAAGCCGAGCGCGAGGCACGGGCGCGCCGCGCCGAAGGCCGCGGGCTCGAAACCCAGCCAGACCTCGGGCTGGAACAAATACCCGCCGCACTTGCAGCCCGTGCCGCCGCCGTTGCGCCGCCGCCCGAAGCCCCGGCGACCGAGACCAGTGCCCGCCTGCGGCCTGACACGACCGATGCCGAACCCGCCAATGGCGCGCGGCGCGACCGGCTTCCTGATATCGAGGTCATCAATTCGACCCTGCGCGCCACCTCGGAACGTGGCAGCGCCCCCGCGTCACGCGACGCACCCGAATCGCGGGCACGCAAGCGTGCGGGGTTCCGCTTGGGCTTCATGTCGGTGGTTCTTCTCGCGGCGGTCGCTGTAGCGCTTTACGCTTTTGCCCCGTCGATATCGTCGCGCCTGCCCACGCTGGAGCCGGCGCTTTCGCAATATGTCGCATGGGTGGATGCGGGCCGCGTCTGGCTCGACCAGCAGATGCGCGCGGTAACCGAAAGGTTGCAGGCCGACAGCTAAGGCCGCGCCTCAGAACAGATCCAGCAACCGTTGCAGATAGTCGAGCTCGGGCGCCGGGCGCAGCCGCTCGCCGCTACGCCTGCGAATTTCGTCGAGCAGGTCGCGCGCGCGCCGATACACATCTTCACCGCGCAGCATGGTTTCATCGGTTCCTACCAGGCCGCCGTCGCCCGCCTGGCGCCCTAGCGGATCGCGCGGCAAAAGCCGCGCCACGTCGCCGGGCCGTTGGCCGGGCTGGCGCTGTTCGTTCTGCCCATCCTGCGCCAGCATGTCGCCCAAGGCGCGCATCCCCTCGCGCAGCGCCTCGATCGCCTCGGCCTGCCGATCAAGCGCAAGCGGATTGTCGCCCTCGCGCAGGGCGCGCTCGGCCTCGTCCATCGCGCGCCCGGCCTGATCGAGCAACTGTTGCACCGATTCCCCCTCGGCGGTGCCGTCGCCCGGCAACATCTGCTGTTGATACTCAAGTTGCTGGCGCAGCGCCCGTTGGCGATCAGGCAGGCCGTCGCCGCTGGGGCCACGGCCCGGCGCGCCCTGGCCCTGGCCCGGTTGCCCCGGCTGCTGGCCCGGCTCGCTGCCTTGCTCGCCTTCGCCCTGCTGACCCTGGCCGGGCCGACCCGGCTGCTGCATTTGCCCGAAAAGCTCATCGGAAAGCTGCCGCTGATTGCGCAGCGATTCGCTCAGATCCTGCATCGACTGCTGACCAGGGGTCATGCCGTCGCCGCCCTGACCTTGCGTGACCCGCAGGTTTTCCATCAGCCGCGAAAGCTGGTCGAGCAGCTCCTGCGCCTCGGCCATCCGGCCCTCTTCCATCAGCCGCTGGATCTCGTCCATCAGCTGCTGAATCTGGTCGCCGGTAATCTGCTGGCCCTGATTATTCTGCGCGAACTCACTTTGCGGATCTTGCGCGCCGCGCTCGGCCAGCATGGCGATGTATCTGTCGGTCGCGTCTTTCAACTCGGCCATAAGCCGGGCAATCTCGTCAGGCGAGGCCCCGTTGCGCATCGCTTCGGAAAGCCTTTCCTGCGCGCGCTGCATGGCGGCCAGTGCATCGGCCAGCCCGCCATCCTCAAGCGTCTCGGCCATCTGCCACAACGCCTCGGCCAACTCGTCACGCAACTCGGTCGCAAGCGACCCCTGCGCCAACGCGCCGTCAAGCTGCCCGATCACCAGCCTGAGCGGCAGGTAGATGCGGGCGTTGGGTGCCGCGTCTTCGGGGGCATAGCTGACAGCCTTGAGCACCTGCGCCACCCGCGCCGCGTTTTGCCGCGACCAGAGCAGGTCGCGCCGCATTTCGATCAACGCTGCGGCCAGCGGGTCAAAGAACCGCCGACCCGGCAATTCCATCACCAGAGGCGGCGCCGTGCCCACCTGCCCGCGCGCATCCTCGACCGAAAGCGTCATCCGCACCGGCAGGTTGGCGAACGGGTGGCGCGCCGCATCCTCAACCAGAACGGCGTTGAAATCCGTGCGGCCGCCGGTAATTGGCAGCGGCAGATCAAACACCACCGGCTGTCGCGGCTCGGGCTCGGGCGCCAGACCAAAGCGCCGGTCAACCTCTGCCAGATCAAGCTCGATCCTCGCCTGCCCGCGCACCACGCCAAAATCGTCGCTCGCGTGGTAGGGCTGCGACAGCTTGCCGTCGGCGCGGCGGGTCGCGGCCACCAGCGGCTCCACCGATGGCGCCGCGTCCGGCTGCACGGTCAGCACAAAGGCGCGGCCACCTTGCCCCTCTATCGTCAGTTGGCCGCTGCGCGTCGCGGCCCACTCGACCGCCCGCATGGCGCCCGTCGCCTCGGCCACGGCAACGGGGGCCAGATCGCCCACATCCTGCACAATCCGCAACTCGTCAGGCGCGCCGTAAAGGCGGAGCGTCAGGCGTGTTCCCTCGGGCAGAACCAGTGCCTCACCTTCAAGCGCATTGAGGTAAAGCGCCGGGCGACCGGTGTAGCGCGGCGGGGTTGCCCAGCCTTCCCAGCTTGGCCCGACCGCCGCCAGTGCAGCGCCACCCTGCCCGCCGGGCAGGGCCGGCGCGAGGTCCGCCAGCCGGGGCGGCGGCGCAAATACCAGCGCCATGCCCAACGCCACCAGTGCCGCGAGCCGCAGCCCGAAGGGGTCGCGCGGCGCCAGCGCCGGTTGCGGCGGCACGGCCTGCGCCTGCGCTGCCGCCGCCGCCATCCGCGCGCGATGCGCCGCCCAAAGTGGCTCTGCCGCGACACCGCCCAGGGCCATCTTGTCATGCAGCGCCGCAATCGGGCGCCCCGGCAGCGCGGCGTCAAGCCGCGCTGCCGCCTCGGCGCGCGCGGGCGCACGGAATCGCCAGATGCCGAACCCGAGCGCCGCAAGCCCCGCAACAAGCGCAAGCGCGCCCGCCACCTGCACGGCGCCCACCGCCATCGCGCCCGCTGCGCCAAATGCAAGCGCCGCGTAAACGACTGCTATCAAAGACAGAAGTGGCCAAAACGCCCGTAGCGCGCGCTCCAGCGCCAAGCCCGCCCACGTCAGCGCCAGCGGCACCCGCAGCCGCCGCAGAGCCGTTTCAACCGGGCCGCGGGTCGTTTTCATGCTTCTCCCCGGCGGGTCGCGCCCGCCCTAAAGCCACGCGGGAATAGTATCGCGGCCAAGCATTTCGTCATAGCTCGGCCGCGCCCGGATGACAGCGAAGTGATCCCCCTGCACCAGCACCTCTGGCACCAAGGGCCGAGCATTATATTCCGACGCCATCACCGCGCCATAGGCGCCCGCCGACCGGAATGCGAGCAAATCGCCCTCGCCCATTTCAGGCAGGGCGCGGGCCTTGGCAAAAGTGTCGCCGGTTTCGCAGACAGGGCCAACCACATCATAAAGCCCATGCTCCAGCCCCGGTGCCGCCTCAAACACCGGCACGATGTCGTGGTGCGCACCATACATCGAGGGTCGCGCAAGGTCGTTCATCGCGGCATCGACGACGAGGAACCGCCGCCCCTCACCCTCTTTCAGCCAGATCACCGAGGCCACCAGCACCCCGGCATTGCCCGCAATGAACCGCCCCGGCTCAATCTCGATCTCGCAGCCAAGGCTGCCCACGGATTCGCGGATCACCTGCCCATAGTCATGCGGTAAGGGCGGCGCCTCGTTCGACCGGGCGTAGGGAATGCCCAGGCCGCCGCCCAGATCAAGGCGGCTGATGGTGTGGCCATCGGCGCGCAAGGCGCGGGTCAGCTCTGCCACCTTTTCAAAAGCTTGCCGGAACGGCGCAATGTCTGTCAACTGGCTGCCGATGTGCACATCGACCCCAACCACCTCGATGCCGGGCAGCGCCGCCGCCTCGGCATAAACCGCGCGTGCCCGCGCAATCGGAATGCCGAACTTGTTTTCTGATTTGCCAGTGGCAATCTTTTCATGCGTCTTGGCATCGACATCGGGGTTGACCCGCAGCGCCACCGGCGCCCGCAGGCCCATGGACGCCGCAATTTCCGACAGCGCGCGCAACTCTGGCTCGCTTTCCACGTTGAACTGACGGATGCCGCCTTCCAGCGCCAGCCGCAATTCACTGCGCGTCTTGCCGACGCCCGAAAACACAATCCGGCTGCTGGGCACGCCAGCGGCGCGGGCACGCAGGTATTCGCCGCCCGACACCACATCCATGCCCGCCCCGAGATCGCCCAGCACCTTCAGCACCGCCAGGTTGCCATTGGCCTTGACCGCAAAGCAGATCAGATGCGGCATGCTTGCCAGCGCCTCGGCTAAAAGCCCGTAATGGCGCACCAGAGTGGCGGTGGAATAAACGTAAAAGGGCGTGCCAACCGCTGCTGCAATTTCAGGTATCGGCACGCTTTCGGCATGCAGCACGCCGTTGTGGTACAGAAAATGGTCCATCACCCTCTCCGGCACAGAAGTAAGACGGGGCAGTAAGGGGCAAGGCGCGGCATGTGCACTCCGTTCAGCATGAAAGATCAGCGCCCGAAATCCGGGCCGACCCCGGCAGGCAGCGTCACCGCGGCACCAGGCGCCGTCGGCGCACCAGCGACGCCGCAGGCGACAAGCGGCAGAGAAAGAGCAAGCAACAGCGCAAGCCGGATCATGGCGCCACCCCCACCGTCAGCCCGCCGAACTGGCCGGTCAGCACCGGTTGCACCCGCACCCCGGCATCGTCGGCCGTGATGCACGCGCTCAGCGCCGGGTCAGTGCATCCGCCCAGCATGATCGCAAGCAATCCCGCAGCGCGAATCATCCCAACACCTCTTTCCAGCGCGCGACTTGCGCGCGCACCTGCGCAGGCGCGGTGCCACCATAGCTGACCCGCGAGGCAACCGAGTTGTGCACCCCGAGCACCGCGAACACCCCATCGGTGATTGCCGGGTGCACCGCCTGCATGTCGGCAAGCGAAAGCTCGGGCAAATCGCAGCCGCGCGCCTCGGCCACCGCCACCAGCGAGCCGGTCACATGGTGCGCCTCGCGGAAGGGCAAGCCCGCCTCGCGCACCAGCCAATCGGCCAGATCGGTGGCAGTGGAAAACCCGCTTGCCGCGGCGCCCTCCAGATTGGCCCGGTTCACCGTGAGGTCGCGCAGCATGCCCTCCATCGCTGCCAATGCCAGCATCAGCGTGTCGGCGGCGTCAAAGACCTGTTCCTTGTCTTCCTGCATGTCCTTGGAATAGGCGAGCGGCAGCCCCTTCATCACCGTAAAAAGCGCCACAGTCGCCCCCAGAATGCGCCCGATCTTGGCGCGAATCAGCTCGGCCGCATCGGGGTTGCGCTTCTGCGGCATGATCGAAGAGCCGGTAGACCAGCGGTCGCTGAGCGCCACAAAGCGGAACTGCGCCGACGACCAGATCACCAGCTCTTCGGCAAGGCGGCTGAGGTGGGTGGCACAGATTGATGCCGCCGCCAGAAACTCCAGCGCGAAATCGCGATCAGAGACGGCATCGAGGCTGTTGGCCATCGGCCGGTCAAACCCCAGCGCCGCGGCGGTTGCGTGGCGGTCGATCGGGAACGAGGTTCCGGCCAACGCCGCCGCCCCCAAGGGGCATTCGTTCATGCGCGCGCGGGCATCGGTGAACCGGCCCCGGTCGCGCGCCAGCATCTCGACATAGGCCAGCATGTGGTGGCCCCATGTCACTGGCTGCGCGGTTTGCAGATGCGTGAAGCCCGGCATCACCCATTCGGCGCCCGCTTCGGCCTGCGCCAGAGCCGCGCGGATCAGCGCCTCAAGCCCCGAAATCGCGGCATCGCACTGATCGCGCACCCAAAGCCGAAAATCGGTTGCGACCTGATCGTTGCGCGAGCGCGCCGTGTGCAGCCGCCCGGCAGGCTCGCCAATCAGCTCTTTCAGCCGCGCCTCGACGTTCATGTGAATGTCTTCCAGCGCCACCCGAAACGGAAACGCCCCCGCCTCGATCTCGGCCAGCACCGCCAACAGCCCGGCGCCGATCGCCTCGGCATCGCTTTTGCTGATGATGCCTTGCGCGGCAAGCATGGCGGCGTGCGCGCGGCTGCCCTGAATATCTTGCGCATAAAGGCGTTTGTCGAAGGTGATCGAGGCGTTGATGGCCTGCATGATCGCATCTGGCCCGGCGCTGAAACGCCCGCCCCACATGGCGTTAGACTGGGTTTCGGTGGAATCTGTCATCGGTATGGCCCCGGCGCAATCTCAGTTGCGCCGAGCCTTACACGGCGCGGGCCTTGCGCGCAAATGCCCGCGCCGGTCTTGCGTCAGGTGCGTGCCTGAAGCTGGCCGATCAGCGCCAGCGCCTCGGGTGGCGGGCGCTGTTCCACCCGGCGGTAATCGGTGCAATCGGGCCTGCGCGACAGCATCCGCGCGCCGACCATCGACCGGCGCAACTGCGCCGCATCGCCAAAGAGGTGCCAAGCATCAAGCCGCGCGCTTATCTCGCGTTCGGTCATCGAGGTGTCGGCGGGGATTCGCGCCCAAAGCGGCCAGAGGCACAGCGTGACCTGGCTTGCCCGCGACGGCCAGCGGATCAGCCGCCCTTGCGCGTCAAACTGGCGCAGCGCGCGCGTGACCTGCGCGAAATCTGTTACCTCGGCAGCGGGGGCTTCGGCCAGCGCCACCTCGGCACTTCGGCTGGCGCGAAAGTGTTGAAAGTTGCGCCAGCCCGCGCCGCGCGCCAGCATGTTGAGCATGGCGAGATGGCCGGGCGGTTGCGCCGCCCCTTCCAACTGCCGCACCAGCGCCTTGGCCAGCGCGGAAATATCCGCGACCTCAAAGGTATAAGCCGTTCGTGTCATATCGGTCCTCGTGTCGTGCCGGGGCCATTAAGGGTCGATGGTCACCGGCTTTCGACGCGGCACGCTGGGACAGATGACCCGGTGCAGGTGGTGCAGGTTTAGCTTGCCATTGCGGCACGGTGACGCCTGGGTGAACTGCCGACCCGTGCCCAATCTGGCGCAATTCGCGCGCGGCCTCAAGCCCCGGTTGCAATGACGAGTTGGTGAGGTGGGTTTCGCGAGCACCGGCAACGCGCTAAGTGAATGAGGTGCGATACCCGCCGCCCAGAGGACAGCGCCATGACCCTGCTTCGCCGCATTGCATTTGCCGCCGCCGTAGCGCTTGCCGGGCAAGGCGCGCTGGCCACAGATTTGGCCGCGCTGCGCGTGGGCGATATGAAGAAGCTCAACTTTGCCACCGCTCCCGCGCCGATGCCCGAGGTCGTTCTGCTTGATGAAACCGGCGCCGAGCGCAGCCTGGCGGAATGGCGCGGCAAGGTGCTCGTGGTGAATTTCTGGGCCACCTGGTGCGCCAGTTGCCGAATAGAAATGCCGTCGCTCGACCGGCTGCAAGGCGCCATGGGCAGCGACGATTTTCAGGTGCTGACGGTCGCCACCGGGCGCAACGCGATGCCCGCGATCGAAAAATTCTTTGCCGAGGCCGGGGTGACGCAATTGCAGATTCTGCGGGATGAACGCCAGCGCCTTGCGCGCGATCTGGGCATCCTTGGTCTGCCGGTGACGTTGATACTCGACCGCGAGGGCCGCGAGGTGGCGCGGTTGATCGGCGACGCGGCCTGGGACGAGGCCGAGGCGGTCGCGCTTTTGGCCGCGCTGGTGGCCGAAAGCGAACCTGTGCCGGTAAACTGAACCGCCGCCGGGTTTGAGGTGGTGGGCACGGGCTTGCTGGCCGGGCCTGTTTGTGCCGACCCACGTCATTTCTTGCACGCAAAGCTTGCGGGCGTCACGCCGCCGCCTTCGCACCCCGCGTCTGGGCCATCTGCTCGATCTGCTCCGAACAGCCCGCAATGGCCTCCAGCCGTGACTTGATGTCGGCATGATACCGGTCGAGTTGGTCGAGCGTCGCGGCGAGACCGCCCGCGTTGCCGCGCAAACGCCCGTTTTCAACCCGCCCCATGACGCGGATCGAATCGAGCCCCAGCATCAGGCGCCGAATACCGCGGCTGGCGTGCGCCAGCCCCGCCGCTGCTGTCGCCGCTTCGGCCAGCCCGGTGCGGGCCTGAGCGGCACATTCGAGTTCGAGCGCGCGCAGATGCGCCATTTCGGCGGCATGGTCGGTAGGTGCGGCACCCTGCGGCTCGTTTTGGAACTGCCGCACGCACTCCGCTTGCACCCGCGCGCACCCGAGCAAAAAAAGGCCCTGCCCGACGGTTTCGGCCATCGTGTCGCCCAGATTGCCGCGTTGCCCCGCAAGTGCTCGCAAACGCAAGAGAATCTCATGCGAGGCAATCTTGTAATTGTCCGATATTGCGCTGATCGGGCCGCCAGCGGGTTCTAGCCGCGAGGCGACGATTCGCATGTTGGTGGGAATGGATTGCAGCGATTCGAACGTTGCAGAAAGCTCCTTTTGTTCGGCCATCGCCTGTTCCAGAAGGCCGCCGATGCCCGCCAACGCGAGCGCCTGTGGGTCGCCCGCGCGCCCCAGTGCCGCATCTCGGGCCGCGATTTCATCACCCAGAGCGCGCGCCATGAATGCGGGGTAATCTGCGAAGCCCAGCTCCGGCAACCGCGCAGACAGCGCAGCCGCACTTGCCTCGGGCGTCAGCGCCTCGGCCTTTTCGCGCGCGGCCAGCGCCTCATACTCCGGCTTGATCGCGGCAAAGAGCGCGCTGGTGGGTTTGATGCGAACCGACAGGTAGCCGTCTGCCAACGGCAGAACCACCGAAAAGACCCAATAGTGCCGCCCATCCTGCGCAAGATTCTTGACGTAGGCGCCAATCGGCCGGTTCGCCTTCAACGCTTGCCACAACACCCAGAACACGGCACGCGGCGTGTCGGGGTGGCGGATGATGCGGTGCGGCGCGCCGATCAGACGCGCCCATTCGTGGCCGCAAACGCGCTGAAAGACTGCGTTGCCAGCTTGAACCACGCCGCGCCTGTCGGTGCGCGAATAGAAGATTTCTTCAACCCCGAACGGTGCCTCGGTCGGGTCAAAAGCCAATCTTGGCGCAGCCATGCGCGAATCTGCCAACATCCCTGACCCCTCGTGACCGACATTTGCGCCGAACATAAAAGGCCCGCGTTAACGCGCAGTTGCATCTGGCCAGCGGCAGAGCAATTTCCTGCCCCGACCGAAATCGCCGCAATTCGAGGCAAACGCGATCTTTTACCCCTTCTTAGCTGCTTCGCGGCGACATTGCGGCAAGGCACCAAGGAGTAGGCCATGCATCAGCGCGAATGTCCGCCAAGCCAGCCGGTCGAGCCGGGTTTGGTTAGCCCGCTTGATTACGCCGTGGCCGAGCGTGACCGTGAAACCATGTCGCTGGTGCGCCGCGCGGTAGACCGGCGAGATGTCGTGTTGGCGTTTCAGCCGATCGTGCAGGGCGCCCGCCCTGATCGGCCTGCATTCTACGAGGGCTTGATCCGGTTGCTTGACGAGACCGGGCGCATCATCCCCGCCAAGGATTTTATAGAAACCATCGAAACCACCGAGCTTGGCCGCAAGATCGACTGCCTGTCATTGGAAATGGGCCTGATCGCACTGGCCGAAGACCCCGGCCTGCGGCTGGCCATCAACATGTCGGCGCGCTCGATCGGCTACCCGAACTGGCTCAAGACGCTCAACCGTGGCCTGGCGAAGGATGACACCGCAGCCGAAAGGCTGATCCTCGAAATCACCGAGAGCTCGGCCATGGTCATGCCCGAACTCGTGTCGGTATTCATGCAAGATCTGCAGCAGCGCGGCGTCTCCTTCGCGCTCGATGATTTCGGCGCGGGCTATACCTCGTTTCGCTACCTGCGCGAGTTCTACTTCGACATCATCAAGATTGACGGTCAGTTCATTCGGGGCATTGCCGAAAGCGCCGACAACCAGGTGCTGACGCAGGCCTTGATGTCGATCGCGCGGCACTTCGACATGTTCACCGTGGCCGAGTCGGTTGAGAACGCGCGCGATGCGGCCTTTCTGCAAGGCCTCGGCATCGACTGCATGCAGGGCTATTACTTCGGCGCGCCCACCATTTTGCCGCCATGGAAGGCCCCGACCGCAAAAATGCGCGCCTGAGGCCAAGCGGCCACGCACGTTAATTGCGCGGTGCCTTGGCAGCTGTTACCATTTGGCTTGACCCGCAGTCAGCTTTCGGCATGCTGCACAGCGGCATCGGGGCGCTTTGCGCCCTGAATTTGCTTATCCGCATTTGGGAGGGGATCCATGACCAATGTCGTAATCGTTTCGGCGGCACGCACCGCCGTTGGCAGCTTCAACGGCGCTTTTGCCAACACGCCCGCGCATGATCTGGGCGCGGCGGTTCTGGCTGAGGTCGTGGCGCGCGCGGGCATTGAAAAAGCCGAGGTTTCGGAAACTATTCTCGGTCACGTTCTGACCGCAGGGCAGGGGCAAAACCCCGCCCGTCAGGCGCATATCAAGGCCGGACTGCCAATCGAATCGGCGGCTTGGTGCATCAATCAGGTCTGCGGCTCGGGTCTGCGCGCGGTGGCGCTTGCGGCGCAACACGTGCAGCTGGGCGACGCCGAGATCGTGATTGCCGGCGGGCAGGAAAGCATGTCGCTGGCGCCCCATGTTGCGCACCTGCGCGCCGGGCAGAAGATGGGCGACATCAGCTTTATCGATTCGATGATCCGCGACGGGCTGTGGGATATCTTCAACGGCTATCACATGGGCATTACCGCCGAAAACGTTGCCAAGCAGTGGCAGATCAGCCGCGATATGCAGGATGCTTTCGCGCTGGCCAGCCAGAACAAGGCGGAAGCCGCGCAAAAGGCGGGCAAATTCGCCGACGAAATCGTGGCCTTCACGGTGAAGACCCGCAAGGGTGACATTGTGGTGAACGCGGACGAATACATCCGCCACGGCGCCACGCTCGAATCGCTGCAAAAGCTCAGACCTGCCTTCGCCAAGGATGGCACCGTCACCGCTGGCAACGCTTCGGGCATTAACGACGGCGCGGCGGCGGTGCTGCTGATGTCCGAGGCTGAGGCTGCCAAGCGCGGGCTGAAACCGCTCGCGCGCATCGCTTCATATGCCACCGCCGGGGTTGACCCTTCGATCATGGGCTGCGGCCCGATTCCGGCCAGCCGCAAGGCGCTGGCCAAGGCGGGCTGGAAAGCCTCGGACCTCGATCTGATCGAGGCGAACGAGGCCTTTGCCGCGCAGGCCTGCGCGGTCAACGCCGACCTGGGCTGGGATACCGCCAAGGTCAACGTCAACGGCGGCGCGATTGCCATCGGCCACCCGATCGGCGCCTCGGGCGCGCGCATTCTCAACACCCTTCTGTTTGAAATGAAGCGGTCGGGCGCCAAGAAGGGGCTTGCGACGCTCTGCATTGGCGGTGGCATGGGCGTGGCCATGTGCCTCGAAAAGGCCTGAGACGATTGCCAAATGCTTGATCGGGGCGCGCAACAATGTTGCGCGCCCCCTTTATTTTCGGTAACAGGATTCCAACGTTAGCAGATTTTTGGGAGGGAATCATGTCGAGAGTGGCACTCGTTACAGGCGGTTCGCGCGGCATCGGCGCGGCCATATCAGTCGCGCTGAAAGCGGCGGGCTACAAGGTCGCGGCCAACTACGCGGGCAATGATGCGGCGGCAGCCAAGTTTACCGAAGAAACCGGCATTCCCACCTACAAATGGTCGGTGGCCGATTATGATGCTTGCGCGGCGGGCGTGGCAAAGGTCGAGGCCGATCTTGGCCCGATCGACGTGCTGGTGAACAACGCTGGCATCACCCGCGATGCGCCGTTTCACAAGATGACCCGCCAGCAGTGGTCCGAAGTGATCGACACCAACCTTTCGGGCGTCTTCAACATGACCCACCCCGTCTGGCCCGGCATGCGCGAGCGCAAATTTGGTCGCATCATCACGATCAGCTCGATCAACGGGCAAAAGGGCCAGTTCGCGCAGGTCAATTACGCTGCGTCGAAAGCGGGCGATCTGGGCATCACAAAATCGCTGGCGCAAGAGGGCGCGCGCTTCAACATTACCGCCAACGCGATTTGCCCCGGCTACATCGCCACCGATATGGTGATGGCGGTGCCCGAGAAGGTGCGCGAATCGATCATCGCGCAAATTCCCGCCGGGCGGCTGGGCGAACCCGAAGAGATTGCGCGCTGCGTGGTGTTCCTTGCGGCCGAAGACGCGGGCTTCATCAACGGTTCGACAATTTCGGCGAACGGCGCGCAGTTCTTCGTCTGACGCACCGCATTGCGGGTGCGGGGGAAGGCCGCTAGGTTGCCCCCGCACCCTGCTGGTGGAGCGAAACATGGCCGTGGCACGCGCCGAAACGATCCTTGCGACCAAGATCCGCAAGAACGACCCCGACCTTGGCTTTTGGTTGCGAAAGGCGCAGCGCGAGAGCGGACGTTCAACATCGTCGATGATCTGGGATATGGTGCGACTGGCGCGCAGGCGCGGCAGGCTGCGCCCGATCGACTACCTGAGATTCGAGCTTTTCCGACCATCTCTTACGATGGCAGAGCGGGCGAGCTTTGTCTCTCCAAGGGGCGGGCACGATGTCAATGCGCGGCTGTCGCCGCCATCGCTTGAGCTGCTTTCATCGCTTGTGACCGACAAGGTGCTGACCGAAGTCGTGCTGCGGGCTGCGGGCTTTCCAGTGGCGCAAACGCGCGCAGTGTTTTCGGCTGATGCAAATTACGGCGCGCTATCAATGCTGCGCACCGAAGCCGATATCGCAGCGTTTCTGCGCAACCCGGAAAACCTGCCGGTGTTCGGCAAGCCGGTGAACAGTTCGCAGTCGGTTGGCGCGGCATCGTTTCTGTCGGTTTCACCCGACGGGGCAGAGATTCTGCTTGGCGATGGTCGCAGCGTCAGCCTTGCGGCACTGGCAGGCGAAATTGCGCAGCACTTTCACCGCGGATATCTGTTTCAGGAATTGCTGCACCAGCCACCTGAAATCACCGCCATCGCGGGCGAGGTAATCGCGAGCGTTCGGGTTTGTACGATCTGGGTGCCGGGCGGGCCGCAGGTGCTCTACGCCGGCATCAAGTTGCCCGCAGCCGGCGCGATGGTCGATTCCCTGCTGGGCGGCGATAACGCGCTTGTCCACGTCGATCCGCAAACCGGCGAGGCTTTGCGGGTCATGCTGGGCGAAGCGGGCGGGAGGCGAGAGATTACGCATTCGCACCTGAACCCCGAAGCGCCGATCACGGGCATGCGATTGCCGGATTGGGCACAGGTGGTAGCCATCACTACCGAAGCGCACCGGATGTTTCCCGGCCACGGTATTCTTGGCTTTGATGTCGCGCTGACCACGCGCGGCCCGGTTGTGACCGAGGTCAACACCGACCCGCACCACGCGCTCTATCAGTTCTGCGCCGACCGCGGTCTCTTGAACCCCGAATTCCGCGCGCAATTCGCCGCCGCCGAGGCCGATCTGGCACGGCGCCAGAATGACCTGCGGCTACGCGACGCGGCATTTTCACCGTAACGGGGCTTCAAAGAGAGAGGTTGACGCATGGCAACGGCCGCGCGCGGGCGCGCCACGCTGATCGGGTTTTCGGCGGTGGCGCTCTGGTCGCTGCTGGCGCTGTTCACCGTTGGCACTGCGCCGGTGCCACCACTGCAACTTAACGCCTTGGCCTTCGCCATCGGCGGCGCCATTGGCCTTGTCTGGGTGGTGCGCACGGGCGGACTGGCGCAGTTGCGGGCGGTGCCGCTCGGCGTCTACGCCTTTGGTGCTGCGGGTCTATTCGGATACCATTTTCTGTATTTCAGCGCCCTGCGCTTGGCGCCGCCAGCCGAAGCAGGTTTGATCGCGTACCTTTGGCCGTTACTGATCGTGCTGGTTTCCGGCCTTTTGCCGGGCGAGCGGTTGCGTTGGGCGCATATTGTGGGTGCGCTGATGGCTTTCGCGGGTGCTGCGCTGATCGTTGCAGGCGGGCGCGGTTCGGGTGGCGGCCTTCAGACCGGGCACCTGTTGGCGCTGCTTTGCGCGCTCACCTGGACAGGCTATTCATTGATTTCGCGCCGCTTGGGGAATGTGCCCACTGCGGCGGTTGCGGTCTATTGTCTGGCGACGGCCGCGCTCTCGGTGCCTGCGCACCTGGCGCTTGAGGTGACCGTTTGGCCCACGGGCGCCATCGGCTGGGGCGCGGTCGCGGCGCTGGGGTTGGGGCCGGTGGGACTGGCGTTCTACACCTGGGATATCGGCGTCAAGCGCGGCGACATCCAGATGCTCGGCACCGCCTCCTATGCAGCGCCCCTGCTATCAACGCTGGCACTGGTGCTTGCAGACAAAGCAACCGCCAGTGCCACGCTGGCGCTGGCGGCATTACTGATAGCTGGCGGGGCACTGCTGGCCGCGCACGCGGCGCGGCGCTGACGCTTATTCGTTCGTCAGCCGGTGAATTTCTTCCTTGATCTTCAATTTCTGCTTTTTCATTTCGGCGATTTCGACATCGCTGGAGCCGGGGCTGCGCTGGGCTTCTTCGACCGCTGCGGAAAGCGCTTCATGCTTTTTGCGAAGCTCTTCGATGTGCGCATCAACCGTCATGGCCGTCTCCTTCATCTGATAATTCTCGAACTGATTGCACCACATTCCGCAGACAGTGTCACGCCCCACAGGGTGCGGTTGCGCGAAATTCATTGCGACCTCTTGGCGCTACCGGGGGCTACCACTCCAGCGCGGCACCCGCGCGCAAGATGGCACGGGCGGCATCCGTCAAATCTTCGCCGTCGCGCAGATGGTGCGGGGCCGCGTGCATGACAAACGGGGCCAGTAACCTGAACGCCCCGCGCCCGCCCTTGCGGGTCAAAATCAGCACCCGACCTGCCGAATGCCCGACACGCGCGGCAATCGGGCGCACGGTCACACTGCCCGCGCCCTGGCCCAACGCCGCCAAAGCATCGGGCAGACGGTCAGCGCGCAGGACCATTGTCAGATGCCCGCCGCTTGCCAACCGTCGCATCGCGGTGGCCACCCAAGCGGCCAGCGGCGTTGCCTCGCGCTGCGCGGCTTCTCGACCGGGGTCGGCGGCGGCGCTGCCGGGATGGGCAAAGAACGGCGGGTTCGCCAGCACATGGTCAAAACTGCGGGCGCGAAGCGCAGATGGGGGTGCTGCAAGATCGCCCTCGAATACCTCGAGCGGCAAGCCGCATCGCTCTGCGTTGCGGCGGGCGAGGTCGGCGTATCGGGCCTGCAATTCCAGCCCCGTAAGCCGCAAACCGGGCACACGCGCCCCAAGGCACAGACTTGCAACCCCTGCACCACACCCCAGTTCAAGCACAGATTGCCCCGCCCGCGCCGGGCAGGCCGCAGCCATCAGCACCGCATCCATCGCGGCGCGAAACCCCGTGCGTGGCTGCAACAGCGAAAGACGGCCGCCCAGAAAGGCGTCCTCGCTCAGCTCTTCGGCGGCATACATCAGGCCTCGCCCAGACCATTATCGGCCAGCACAACCTGCGCAGTTTCCAGATCGCCATCAGCCACCATCAGTCGGCGCGGCAATATGCCAATGCTGCCTTCAAGCACGCTCATGTGGACGTCCATCTGAAACGCCGTTATACCCTCGCCCTCAAGAAGGGCGGTGGCGATAGCGAGTTTCACCGGGTCGGTGGTGCGCAAAAGCTCTTTCATGTGACCAGACTTAGGCACGAATGGCTGCCCTGTCGAGGTTGACCGTAAAATTGGAGGCCACGACGATGGGGCAACTTGAAAAAGCTCACAAACCACATGATCGGCTGGCCGAGGCCCTTGCCGATGATATGGCGGCGGTCAACACCCTCATCCGCACCCGCATGGCCAGCGAGCATGCGCCGCGCATTCCCGAGGTGACCGCGCATCTGGTCGAGGCGGGCGGCAAGCGGCTGCGCCCCATGCTGACCCTCGCCGCAGCACGGCTTTGCGGTTACGGCGGCCCCTACCATGTGCATCTGGCCGCCACGGTCGAATTCATCCACACCGCCACGCTCTTGCATGACGATGTGGTTGACGAAAGTGCGCGGCGGCGCGGGCGGCCCACGGCGAACCTGCTTTGGGACAACAAGTCGAGCGTGCTGGTCGGCGATTACCTCTTTGCCCGCTCGTTCCAGCTGATGACCGAGACAGGGAACATGCGCGTGCTTGATATCCTCGCCAACGCCTCGGCGGTGATCGCCGAGGGCGAGGTGCTGCAACTGACCGCCGCACAAGATCTGCGCACCAGCGAGGCGGTCTATCTGCAAGTGATCCGCGGCAAGACGGCGGCGCTGTTTTCGGCGGCAACCGAGGTGGGCGGGGTCATCGCCGGTGCGCCCGAATCGCAGGTGCGCGCGCTTTTTACCTTTGGCGATGCCTTGGGCGTGGCGTTCCAGATGGTCGACGACTACCTCGATTATGCGGGTGAGGCGGGTGTGATCGGCAAGAACACCGGCGACGATTTCCGTGAACGCAAGCTGACGTTGCCGGTCATTTTGGCCATAGCGCGGGCCGACGCAGAGGAGCGCGCTTTCTGGGGCCGGGTGATCGAAAAGGGTGATCAGCGCGAGGGCGATCTTGCGCATGCGATGGCGCTGATGGCGCGACACGGCACGCTGGAGGCGACGCGCGCCAAAGCGCTGCGTTGGGCCGGGCACGCGCGCGAAGCGCTGGCAGCGCTGCCCGCAAACCCTTTGCGCGAGATGCTGGGCGATCTGGCCGATTACGTCGTGGCACGCACCGCCTGAGGCCGCTTCACGCGAAAAGCCCGGTATCGCGAACCCACCAGCTGCGCTCGGCGGCGCCAATCGCGCGCGCGGCGGCGGCGGCATACAGCGGGTCTGCGAAGAGGCCAAAGCAGGTTGCCCCCGACCCGGACATGCGCGCCAAAAGGCAGCCAGATTGCCCCGACAACGCCGCCAGCACGGTGCCAATCACCGGGGCCAGACGCTGCGCCGGGGCCTCAAGATCATTGCGCTGTATCCGAAGGAATGTGGCCAGCTCGGATGCCGAACCGCAGCGCGGCAGTGTTTGCGGCATCGGGCGGCCCGTCTTGTCGTTCAGCGCCGCAAAAACCGAAGGTGTTGCCAAGGCCACGCCGGGGTTGACCAGAACCATCCAGAAGGGCGGCAGCTGCGGCACTTCGGCAAGGTCTTCGCCGATGCCGCCCATCCGCCGGGGCCGGGGCGCCAGACATACCGGCAGGTCAGCCCCCAGCCGCGCAATGGCTGGCGTTTCGGGCAAGGCCCGCGCCCAAAGCCGCGCGAGACCGCGCAGGGTAGCTGCGGCATCGGATGACCCGCCCCCCACCCCGGCGGCCATCGGCAAATGTTTTTCCAGCGTGATCGCCGCGCCGCCAGCGCCCATCATTTTTGCCGCGCGCAGCACGAGGTTTGTGTGATCCGCAGGCACCCCCGCGGCCAGCGGCCCCGTCACATCCAGTCGCAAATCCGGGGCGGGCGCAAAGCGCAAACGGTCGCCAAGCGCGGTGAAAACCACCAGAGAATCGAGCAGGTGGTAGCCGTCAGCGCGCTGACCGATGACATGCAGCGTCAGGTTGACCTTGGCCGGCGCCTCTTCCTCAATTGCCATTGGCGGCAACCGCCTTCAGGGGTGCGGCACCTTCCTCCGCAAGCACGGCATCAAGCCCCACCGCTAGTTTGCGCCGGATGCGGTCGGCCTCGGCCTCGGTCTCAGGTTCAAGCGAAAGCGCGCGGCGCCATTGGAACTCGGCCTCGCGCTGTCGCCCGACCGCCCAATAGACATCGCCCAGATGGTCGTTCACAAGCGAATCAACCGGCATCAGCGACGCTGCCTTTTCCATGTGCCCGACCGCCTCGCTGTAGCGCCCGAGCCGGTAGAGAACCCATCCGAGACTGTCTACAATCGCACCATCATTCGGCACCATGGCGACCGCCCGTTCGATCATTCCCAGCGCTTCGTCGAGGTTCTCGTTACGGTCAACATAGGAATACCCGAGGTAGTTCAGTACCTGTGGCTGTTCCGGGTTGAGCCGCAGAGCCGTGCGAAAGTCGGTCTCTGCCGCGCCCCACGCCCCTGCGCGTTCGTTCGCCATGCCGCGGGCATAGTAGA
This sequence comes from Paracoccaceae bacterium, assembly GCA_019429405.1. GTDB lineage: Bacteria > Pseudomonadota > Alphaproteobacteria > Rhodobacterales > Rhodobacteraceae > UBA6213. The sequence continues at coordinate 41,734 of JAHYIZ010000001.1, read as the reverse complement.
TAAACCAGTGCTCGGGCGCAGGCGCGCCGTAAATCTTGGCCGCCTGATCATAAGAAGCGGCCGCTTCAGCATAGTGCTGCATCCGACGCTGCATGTCGCCAAGCGCGCTCCAGACCCCCGGCAGGTCGGGGTAATCGCGCGCCAGCGCAGCCAGAACCTCAAGCGCCTGATCCTTGCGCCCGAGCGCAAAAAGCGCCCCGGCGCGGCCCATTTCGGCGGCATGAAAGGCCTCGGCGCCGCGCGCAATATTGCCATAGATATTTGTGGCAAGGTCGTGCTGGCCCATCCTTTCCAGCAGGCTGGCCACCAGCAGCACGGCATCGGGAAATGCGGGGCGCACATGCAGCGCCAGCCGCGCGTAGCCGAGCGCGTAGCTGTCGGGGGTTTCGCTGGTCAGCGCCCCCGCGACGGTAAAGAATACCTCGGCCAGTCCATCGCGCGCTGAACCGATCAAGCTAAAGGGCAGCGACTCGCCGGCTTGCAGCCGCCGCTTCAGCGCGTCGATATCGGGGTCAGGGTCGGGCCCGAACAGATCGGCGATCAGCGACAGCGCGTCCGCGTTTCGGTCAAGCTGGCTAAGAACCTGCACATGCGCGATCACCGAACGTCGCGTTGCGCGCAAGGGTCCGCCCTCGGCGCCTGACAAGATCGCGTCGGCGCCCTCAAAATCGCCCACACGCCCAAGAGCAAGCGCCTTGTGGTAAAGCCCGAAAGCCGCAAAACCGCCATCGTTTGCCAGAGCGTCAAACCCTGCCAGCGCATCTGACACCTGCCCGCTGCCAAGCTGCGCCCAAGACCGCATAAGCCCGTCGAGCATCGGGCCTGTGTTCGTGCCTTCCGCCACGATGGCCTCAATGCCAGCATAATCGGCGCGCGCGGCGGCATCGGCTAGCCGCACCAGCGTCGCCATCTGGCTGCCGGTCGGCCCGGTTGCCATGCTTTGCGCCAACGGCACCGCCGCCGCCATGTCACCCACCGCAACCTGCGCGATCAGCGCCTGTTCCTGCAAAAACATGTTCTGAGGGTCTGCAGCCAGCACTTGCAGCGAGTAGCGCGCCGAAGCGGCAAAATCATTTGCCAGTGCCGCTTCGCGGGCGGCGAGGTATGGCCCGGCGAAATCGAGCGCGGACTGGGCGCGGGCAGGCAGCGGTGCTGCAACCCCGAGCGCGAACAGGGCAAGAAGGCAACTGGCGGAACGACGGGGCAAGATACGGCTCCTCATGGGCATGTCGGCAAGCCTAGCGGGGCCGCTGGCCCCGCGCAATGCAGGTGCGCAGCCTTCGTTCCGGTATCGCGCAAGCGTTACATGTTGGGGTAGTTCGGCCCGTCACCCCCTTGCGGCGTGGTCCAGGTGATGTTCTCGCTCGGGTCCTTGATGTCGCAGGTCTTGCAATGCACGCAGTTCTGGAAGTTGATCTGGAACTTTGGACCTTCGGCGGTTTCCAGCACCTCATAGACCCCCGCCGGGCAATAGCGTTGTGCGGGCTCGGCGTAGCCAGGAAGGTTCACGGCAATCGGAATGTCGGGGTCCGCAAGATGCAGGTGGCAGGGCTGACTTTCTTCGTGGTTGGTGGCCGAAAAGGCGACGTTGGTCAGCCGGTCAAAGCTCAGCTTGCCATCGGGTTTCGGGTAATTGATCGGCGCGTAATTGCCCGCAAGGCCGGTCGCCTTGGCATCGTTCTTGCCATGCTTCACGGTGCCCAGCGGGTTCCAGCCGGTCAGATTGGCCACCCACATGTCGAACCCGCCGAGGCCAAGGCTTGCCAGCATGCCAAACTTGGCCCAAAGCGGCTTCATGTTGCGCGCGCGCCGCAGGTCTTTTGCGATAGGGCCAGAACGCAGCGCAGCTTCATAGGCCACCAGTTCATCGCCCGCGCGCCCTGCCGCAATCGCCGCCGCCGCAGCCTCGGCCGCCTCGATGCCCGAAAGCATTGCGTTGTGGTTGCCCTTGATGCGCGGCACGTTCACAAGGCCCGCCGAGCATCCCAAAAGCGCGCCACCGGGGAAGGTGAGTTTCGGGATCGACTGCCAGCCGCCCTCAGAGATCGCCCGCGCGCCGTATGCCACGCGCTTGCCGCCCTCTAGCAGCTCGGCGACCATCGGGTGATGCTTGAGGCGCTGAAACTCCATATAGGGCGAAACCCAAGGGTTGGCGTAATTTAGGTGCACCACAAAGCCGATGAAAACCTGATTGTTGTCAGCGTGGTAGATGAACCCGCCACCACCCGCATTGCTGCCAAGCGGCCAGCCCATCGTGTGCGTCACCTGGCCGAGGCGATGCTTGGCCGGGTCGATCTGCCAGATTTCCTTCATGCCAAGGCCAAACTTCTGCGGTTCCTTGCCTGCCGACAGGTCGTATTTGGCGATCACCTGCTTGGCGAGGCTGCCGCGCACACCTTCCGAGAGCAGCACATATTTGCCGCGCAGCTCCATCCCCGGCTCATAACTTGCGCCGATGCTGCCATCGGGCTCGCGGCCAAACTCGCCCGCAACCACGCCCGCCACCCGCTCACCTTCCAGCACTAGCTGGCTTGCGGCCATGCCGGGGAAAATTTCGACACCAAGCGCCTCGGCATGTTCGGCCAGCCAGCGGCAGACATTGCCCATCGAGACGATGTATTTGCCGTGGTTGCTCATGAAGGGGGGCATCGTGAAATTGGGTATGCGCATCTGCCCGGCAGGCCCGAGCAACAAGAAATCATCTCGCGCAACCTTGGTTTTCACTGGCGCGCCGTGTTCCGCCCAATCGGGGATCAGCGCATCAAGCCCGATTGTGTCAAGCACCGCCCCCGAAAGGATATGCGCGCCAACCTCGGAGCCTTTTTCCAGAACCACCACTGAAAGCGACGGGTTGATCTGCTTCAACCGGATCGCGGCAGAAAGGCCCGAGGGCCCGGCGCCCACGATCACCACATCATAGTCCATCGATTCGCGCTCGATCCCGGTCATGCTTGGCTCCTACGGCTGTCAGGCGGCATTTGCTCCTGCGCAAGTGCGTAACTTACCTGAGAGAACGAGGCAATCGTAACGCAACGGGCGCCCCGCGCGAAATCAGCGCATCTGCGGCGCGCGCAATGCGGGCGCCGAGCACGGCGCGGTTGGCTCGCTGCGCCCACCATGCGGCCGTTACGAGTGCAATAGCGGCATAACCATCAATGGCGTAGTGGTAGCCAGTGAAGACCGACAGGAACAAAATCACCAGCACGAACGCGGCGCCCAGCGGCGCTAGCCAGCGGCTGCGCTCGGCAAGATACAGCCCGCAAAGCGCAGCCATCGCCACATGCATGCTCGGAAATGCTGAAATTGCGGCGCTTGGCTGCTGCAGGTTGGCGAGGTAATTGTGGAGCAAAAAGCTTTGCACGGCGCCGATCTGAGAGCCGGCAATACCACTTTGCTGCAACGCAACGCCCAGATCGGCAAAGCGCGCGCCGCCAACAAGCTGGTCATAAAACACCGGCCCCACCGATGACGCGGCCAGCGCCAACAGGTTGCCCAGAACGATCCAGCAGCCCAGGTAAAGTGTCAGAAAGCGCTTGCGGCGCGCGACGTCATCATCGGTCAGCGATAGCACGATCGGAAACAGCACCGCCGCGAACGACCAGACATGAAGATAGGCCCAGCTTGCGTAGTCAGGCGACACGCCTTGCCCCCAGACATGCACCAGTTCAAACGCATTGATGCCGCCATGAATCCATGCGTCGATCGAGGCAAGCGCGGGGTCGGCGTAGAACGGAACGATGCCGGGCAGCGCCGTCTTGAGCACCGAAAAGGCCACCTGCAAGACAAGCGCTGAAGCCGCCGCCAGCCAGACGTCGACCAAGCGCAAACGCGCATTCGGCGTCGGCCAGAAGACTTCGCGCAGCGCGGCAAGCGCAAAGACGAGCGTCACCGGAATCGTCATCAGGCCCGCCAGGGTAACCATGGCTTCGCCCGCCGAACCGAACACCGCAGGCAAATCACCTTGCGTCGCACCCGCCACCGCCACCGCGAACGCCAGATAGACCAATGTCACCAGAAAAAAACTTCGCATTCTGCCGTTCCTCAAGCTGCCGTGAGGGAACCTCGCAAAGGATTTTGGCCAAAATTGGCCGATCGTCGCAAAATTCTGCCTTGGTCTTGACTTTGCGCCCGCAACACGGGTCTACAGAGGTCACACGCCATCTGTTGCGCCCTTTCGCGAGCCTGGACTCCATGGAAAAAATTCCGATGACACGCGGGGGATTCATTGCCCTCGACGATGAGCTGAAAAGCTTGAAGACGGTAGATCGCCCGGCCGTGATCCGCGACATCGCGGAGGCACGGGCGCATGGCGATTTGTCGGAGAACGCCGAGTACCACGCCGCGCGAGAGCGCCAGAGCTTTATCGAGGGTCGCATCAAGGAACTTGAGGCCATCATCAGCCGCGCTGAGGTCATCGACCCCAGCCGTTTTACCGGCGCGATCAAGTTTGGGGCAACGGTCACACTGGTCGATGAGACTTCGAGCGAAGAGCGTACCTACCAGATCGTCGGCGAGGTTGAGGCCAACATCGAAAACGGGCTTCTGAACATCCGCTCGCCGCTTGCCCGCGCGCTGATCGGCAAGGAAGAAGGCGACAGCGTCGAGGTGCGCACCCCCGGCGGCGAGAAGAGCTACGAAATCCTCAACGTCCGATTCGTCTGACAGGGGGGCGCATGCCAGACACCCGCCCAGACCCACAGACCGAAGGCCCGGCAATCGGTTTGCGTGGCATTGCCACGCCGCCGGCCACCGGCAGGATCGGCGGCGCAGAAGGCATAGCGCTGGTGCTGACGGTGTTGTGGTTGGGGCTGGTGGCGCTGTTCTTTGCACTGGTCGATGGCAGCGGCGAGGGTGGCACCGGGGTGCTGCCGGTCATGATGACGCTGGTGGGCATCTTTCTGCCCGTGGCGATGATTTGGGTGGCGGCTATCACGGCCCGCACCGCACGCGAACTGCGCGCCGAATCCCGGCGCCTGCAACAGACAATCGACACCATGCGGCAGGGCTGGCAGGCAAATCAGGCCGCGCTGGCAAGGCCGATCGAGCGAAGGCTTGAAGAAATCGCCGCCTCTGCGCGGCAAACCGAAACCGCCGTTGCCACCTTTACCTCGCGCCGCGACGGGCAGGCGGTGCAGCCTTCGGCAGATCGCAAGGCGGCGCTGATCGTCCCCCGCCAGACGCCGGGCGAGGATGAGCCGACGCTTGCACTCGGCACCCCGGCAGAACAGCTTGCGGCCCCTGTTTCGGTCGCCGACTTCATCCGCGCGCTGAACTTTCCCGACAGCAGCGAAGATGCCGAAGGCTTTCGTGCGCTGCGCCGGGCGCTGGAAGAGCGCGGCATGGCCAAGCTGATCCGCGCCGCGCAAGACGTCCTCACGCTTTTGTCGCAAGATGGCATCTTCATGGACGACCTCAGGCCCGACCGCACCCGGCCCGAGCTGTGGCGCCGTTTTGCAAATGGCGAGCGCGGGCGGGAGTTGGCGGGCCTTGGCGGGGTGCGTGATCGCACCAGTCTGGCGTTGACTGCCGGGCGGATGCGAAGCGACACCATATTCCGCGACGCCGCGCACCATTTTCTTCGCCAGTTCGACAAGACCTTTTCCGAGTTTGCAAAGAATGCCTCCGATGCCGAGGTGGCAGAACTTGCAGAAACCCGCTCGGCGCGGGCCTTCATGCTGCTTGGCCGCGTGACCGGCACCTTCGACTAGGGGTGCCCGGCCACGGCGCGGGATCCATAGCCTGGCATGGCTCCGTTGCGACCGATGTTTGGCAACGCGCCGGGTGCGGCGCCACCTCAGCGGTGCCAGTGTTCCATGGGCAGGCCGGGAACCGGGCTCCGGAACTTCGGAATGCGGGTGCCGCGCAGCGAGCCTATGTAGACATTGCGCAGGTCTGGCCCGCCGAATGTTACCGAGGCAAACCACGGCGCGATGCGGCCACCACAGGCGAGCATCAGCTCTGGCGTTACGGCATCGCGCGCGAAGGCATCATAGAGCGCTGCCGAGGGGCCAGGCACGTCGTCATCCAGGATCACCCGAAAATCGCCTTCGGGGGTCAGTGCAAAGATGCGGTCTGACATCACGTGCGTGCCCCAGAGGTTGCCGTAAGCATCAAAAGCGATGCCGTCGATGAAGCCGCCGGTATCGGATGGGCCAAAGACCTCGCGCGCCGTTACCTGCGTGTCGGCCCCAATGCGCAGGCGGGTGATGCGTCGCCCCGATGTTTCAACCACATAGAGCCAGTCTTCGGCGGCATCGAAACGGATTTCATTGGTAAAACGAAAGCCATCGGCGACGATCCGTGCACCGCGTTCGTCCAGCACCGCCACATAGCCATCGGCAATATTGGGGCTGATCGCCTGCATCCAGTTCTTGATGCGGGTTGAGACGGTCAGCCAGATCCGCCCCTTGCTGTCGCGCAACACGAAATTGACCTTGCCGATCGGGGCGCCGTCGATGGTGTCGAGCAGCACCTCGCTTTGCCCCGTGCGGGTCATCCGCTCCAGCCGGTCGGTGCCGAAGTTGGAAACGAAAATGGCGCCATCGGCATCAAACGCGAGCCCGTTCGGCAGCGTGCCTTGGGTAAACCGCGCAGCGGCATCGTCGGTTGCTGCAAAGCGGTCATCATGCGCCTGCGCGATCAGCTCTTGCGTGCCGTCGGGGCGGATGTGCACCACGCCGCCCCGCGCATCTGCCGACCACAGCGACCCATCACGCTCGGCCAGAATGCACTCGGGGCGCTGCAACCCGTGCCCGACATGGGAAATGTCGGCCTCGGTCACGGTGAAGCCGTCGAGCGGATTGGTCATAGCTCCTTCCATCCCTCAACCGTCTTCATGCGGTGGCGGATCGTGTTTTGCTGCCCCAGCGTCTGCTCGATGAAACAACCCTTGCGCGCGGCGTTGATAAGGGCGGCAACCTTTTCTTCGGCGTCTGGGCTCTCGATTGCCACGTCGACCTCAAAGCTGCGTGGCCCGGTTTCGTAGACGCGGCCCTTTGCCTCCCAATCCCATTGCACACGGGCATCAACCGTCAGGTTGGTCAGCGTTACCCCCATGCGTTTGGCGAAGGCGCGGATCTGGGTCATGATGCAGCCGGTCAATCCGGCCACGAACAGCGCCAGCGGCGGCGGCGCGGTGCCATCGCCGCCGTGGAACGACCCTTCATCGGTGGCCATCTCGAACGGCCCTTCGGCAAAGGGCTGGCGCATGTGCACGGCCAGATCATTGCGCATCTTGCCGCTGGCAGTGCCGTGGCAATCAAACTGCACCACCGCGCGCTGCATGGCCTTGCTGTCATGCTGCTCGCTCATCAGAAGGCCACCTTGTCGGAGCCCTTGAGCGCGAGCATCTGGCGTGCCTCGTCAGGCGTTGCAATCTGGAAATCAAGCGCCTCGATGATGCCGCGGATCTTGGTGACCTGCTCGGCGTTGCTGGTGGCGAGGCGGCCGGGGCCGATGTAGAGGTTATCCTCCAGCCCGACACGCACGTTGGCGCCCTGCACCAGTGCCTGCGTCAGAAACGGCATCTGGTGGCGCCCTGCGGCCAGCACCGACCACAGATAATCGCCGCCAAAAAGCCGGTCTGCGGTGGCCTTCATGATGCCGACGTTTTCCGGCTCGGGGCCGATACCGCCGAGAATGCCAAAGATGGTCTGGATGAAGAACGGCGGCTTCAATATGCCGCGATCCGCGAGATGGGCGAGGTTGTAAAGGTGGCCGACATCGTAGCATTCCAGCTCGAACCGGGTTCCATGGCCTTCGCCCAGCAGCTTTGCCACCCGCTCGATGTCGCGGAAGGTGTTGCGAAAGATGAAATCGTCGCTGGCGCGCAGGAACGGTTCTTCCCAGTCGAACTTCCAGTTCTTGTATCTGTCGGCCATAGGGTGCAGCGCAAAGTTCATTGAACCCATGTTGAGCGAGCACATCTCGGGGCTGGCGCGCAAAGGTGCCGCAAGGCGTTGCTCGACCGTCATGCCAAGCCCGCCGCCGGTGGTGATGTTGACCACGGCGTTGGTGGCGCGCCGGATCACCGGCAGAAACTGCATGAACACCTCGGGGTCCGACGTCGGGCGCCCGATTTCCGGGTCGCGCGCGTGCAGATGCAGGATCGCCGCACCTGCCTCGGCGGCGGCAATCGCCTGCGCGGCGATGTCGGCGGGCTTGTAGGGCAGGGCGTCCGACATCGTCGGGGTATGAATGCCGCCCGTGATGGCACAGGTGATGATGATCTTGCGGGGCGATTTTGCCATGTTCTGTCTCCTATCGGGCCAGCGCGATGCCGGGGCAGCGCCTGGCGAAGTTGGGCACGTTATTTAGTCGTCGAAAATGGCCACGGCGCGTACGAAGCCTGCCGAGGCGGCCTTGATCTTGAAGGGAAAGCACGAGATCCTGAACCCGGTGGCCGGCAACTGGTCGAGGTTGGTCAGCTTTTCGAGGTGGCAGTAACCGATGTCGATGCTGGCCCGGTGGCCTTCCCAGACAATCGCGGGATCGGGGTTTTCCGCCCAGCGCTGCCGGGTGTAGAAAAACGGCGCATCCCAGCTCCAGCCATCGGTGCCGGTCACCCGCACACCGCGCTCCAAGAGCCAGAGAGTGGCCGCACGGCCCATGCCGCAACCGCGGTTCAGGTAGTCAGGCTGGCCATAGGCCTTGCCTGCGGCGGTGTTGACCACCACGATCTCAAGCGGCGAAAGCGTGTGCCCTATGCGCGCAAGCTCGGCCTCGACCTCTTCGGGGGTAACCACATGGCCGTCTGGCAGGTGGCGAAAGTCAAGTTTCACGCCGGGCTGAAAGCACCATTCCAGCGGCACTTCGTCGATGGTGATCGCGCGCTCGCCGCCGTTCATGGTGGAATGGTGGTGGTAGGGCGCATCCAGATGGGTGCCGTTGTGCGTTTGCATCTGCAACATCTCGATCGCCCAGCCCTCGCCGCCCGGCAACTGGTCGGCGGTCATGCCGGGAAAGAACTGCAACACCTGCGCCGGCGTGTCCTTGTGGCCAAGATAGGTAATCTTCGGCTCATATCCCGGCGGGTCCGAGGCGATGCCCGCTTCGAGCGGAACCGAAAGGTCGAGGATGCGCATGAAAGGCCCTTTCTTACAAAATGCCGATGGCGATGGCGGGAAAGGCGATGACCAGGATCAGGCAGGCAAGCATGATCAAGGCAAAGGGGGCCGCCCCCCAAAACACGTCGCCGAGCGAAACGTTGGGGTCATCAAGCGCGCTCTTGATGACATAGACCGAAATCCCGAGCGGCGGCGTCAGCAGCCCGATTTCCACCGCGAGCACGGTGATGACGCCGAACCAGATAAGATCGATCTGCATTTGCTGCGCGATTGGCAGCACCAGCGGCAGCGTGATCAGCATGATCGACGACGAATCGAGGATGGTGCCGAGGACGATCAGCACCAGTACGAACGCCGCGAGAAAGCCGTAGATCCCAAGGTCCAGACCGATAATCCACTGGGCCAGAAATGCCGGCAGCCCCGAAAGCGACAGCATCCGGCTGTACATCGTCGCGGCGATGATCAGAAAGCAGATCGAGGCGGTGATGTGCCCGGCCTCCAGCGTCACGCGCCAGAGCGTGGGCAGGTTCATCCGCCGCTTGGCAAAGGCAATGACGATAGCGCCCAGCGCGCCAATGGCCCCCGCTTCGGTCGGCGTAAAGACCCCGCCGTAGATGCCGCCAAGGACCAACCCGATCAGCACGAGAATCGGCAGCAGCTTGGCGCTGGTGTCGGCAATTGCCGCGCCGAAGCTTCTGGGTTGCAAAACCTGTGGCGTGGCGCGCCCGGTGAAGCCGGGGAACAGGCGGACCATCGCGAATATGCCAAGCCCGAACGCGAACGCCAGCAGCAGACCCGGCCCGATGCCCGCCATAAACAACCGCCCTACCGATTGCTCGGACAGGATGCCGTAAAGGATCATCAGCAGGCTGGGCGGTATCAGCATGCCCAGCACCGATGACCCGGCCACCACTCCGGTAGCAAACCGCGCGGTATGTCCGGCGCGCACCATTTCAGGCACCGCGACCTTAGAGAACACCGCCGCAGACGCAATCGAGATGCCGGTGATGGCCGCGAAGACCGCGTTGGCCCCGACCGTGGCAATGCCCAGCCCGCCCGCGACCCTGCGAAACGCCCGGTTGGCCACATCGAAGGTATCGCGCGCAATGTTGGCGCGGCTGACCACAAGCCCCATCAGCACGAACAGCGGCACCACCCCGAAAAGGTAACTCGAAATGCCCTCGCGCGCCGCCAGTGACAGCACCCGCGCCGCGATTTGCGGGTTATCGCGCAGCATCCAGACGCCGAAAAAACTGACCAGCGCCAAGGCGATGGCAACGTGCATACCGGTCCAGATCAGCACAAGGATGCCAACCAGCGATGCGATGCCGATTTCGATGCCGGTCATAGCGCGGCCCATGGTCTTGCGGCGCGGTGCAAAAGCGCCAGCGCGCGCATCACGAAAACCGCGAACAACAGTCCCGCCCCTGCCAGCACGATCAGATGCACCGGCCAGATCGGCGCCAGAAATTGCCCGACCGCGCCCACCATCTCGCGCCGCCCGTAGCTGCGCTGGAACAACGGAAGGAAGGCGGTTATCAGCACGCCAACGAGGAACGCCCCGGCGCCGTGCAAAACAGCGTCGAGCATATCGGCAAGCCTCGGGCGATACCGCCGCAACACGGCAAGAATCGCATCAGAGCGGGTCAGCTTGTCGCGTGAAAGCGTGTTGGCAATCTGCAAGAACACGATCGCCAGAATGGACATCGCCACGATCTCGGGCACCCCCGCAATCGGGCGCCCGAAGCCAAATCTCCCGATCACATCAGCCGAAATCAGCGCCATGATGCCCAGAATGCAGAGCGTGCCCAGCGCGCTGGCCACCACGGTTGCCTTGTCCAGCAGCGAGGCGGCAACATCAAAGGCGCGAACGCCCGTTCGCAGTTCTACGAGGGTCGACATGGAATTCTCCCGGCGGGGTGGGCCGGGGCGGCGCGTGGCGCGCCCCGGCCAGTGCCTTCAGCGCTGCGACCAGTCACGCGGCAGCGTGACGGCGGCCGCTTTCAGCGCGGCAACATAGGCGTTCAGCACCTCGGTGCCGGCAAGGCCTTGCCCATCGGCATCTTTCGCCCATGCCCCGGCCACGTCAGGCAGCGCCGCCGCCCAGCGCGCTTTTTCGGCATCGCTCAGCGTCGTGACTTTTGACGGGTCACTGCCGCCAAGCGCGGTCATCGCCGCCGCCACGCGCAGCGATTGTTCGGCAAGGTAAGCGGTGGTGTAGGCCTCGGCCCCCTTGCGCAGGGCGTCTTGCACAACGGCGGGCTGCGCATCGTACCATTCCTTGTTGGCCACCAGCGACCCGGCATATTGTGCGCCGAAATCGGTCACGGTCACATAGGGTGCGACCTCTTGCAGCTTGGCGGGGGCTGCGGCGGTCGGGAACACGATCAGCCCATCGAACACGCCGGTCTGCATGTCGTTGTAATAGGTGGTCAGGTTGCCCGCCACACCAACGGCGCCGGTGCCTTCAAGCCAGTTCACCGCAGCGCCCGGAGCGGCAATGCGGTGGCCCTTGAGGTCATCCAGAGCGGTAACCGGGAAGTTGGTCATCAAGACGTAGTTATCGAGCGCAAAGCCGCCGCCCAGATACTCCAGCCCATATTTTTCCCACGAAGTGATCATGCCGGGGATCGAATCGTGCAGATCATCCATGACCTGCATCACAAGGTTCGGGTCTGATGGCCCGAAGGGGGTGTAATAGGTCACGTTCTGCAACGGCAACGAGGTGGGTTCAAAGACCGTGGGCACCGCGCCCACTTCGGCCAGGCCATCCTCGATTGCTTCAAGTTCGCCCCCCACCGCGGCCAAAGTGCCGCCATAGGCTTCGGTCCAGTTGATCGTGTAGCCCGACCCCTGAAGCGCGGCATTTACGGTTGGAATGTAGGTTTCAGTCAGGTGCTTGACCCAGAGGAAAATCGGCGGATGGCCGTTGACCAGTGTTACGTTGATGGATTGCGCCTGTGCCGACATCGGCAGCGCCAGAACAGCGGCAACAGCCCCTGCCGCGAGGGTCAGTTTGGTTCTCATGGTATCCTCCCTTTGGGTGTTTCGGGGCCTCCTCTGCCCCGTTTCTTCAGGTGTCGTATCGTCGCGTGGCCAGCGCGCGTATGCCCGCCGCTGCGAATATCTTTGCCTCTTCGATGGCCTGATCCACGTCGTCGTCGCGGCAGGCCCCGTCTGACAGGTCGCCAGCGCGGCCCGTGCGCCCCATCAGCGACAGCGCGATGGAGACGGCGAACAGGTAGCCCCGCACCGCTTCCCGATGCGTCAGCCCCGGCACGGCATCGACGAACCGCGCGATGAACTCCTGTGCGATGGCATTGTAGTTTTGCGCGGTCAGGCGGCGCGAGCGTTCGTCGGTGCCCGCCGCGACATGCACCAGTAGCCGCGCATAACGCTGACCATCGCGCGTGGTGTCGTGCCCGAACTCGATCGTCGGGCGCAAAAACGCCTCTAGCAGGGTCTCCAGCGAGAGCGCCGGGTTTCTGGCCAGAAGATCGGCCAGCAGCGCGCGGCGGCGCGCGTTGATTTCGGCGGCACGGCGCTCGACCACGGTGGCAAAGAGCTGTTCCTTGCTGCCGAAGTAGTAATGCAGCAACGCGGCATTGACCCCCGCGCCCGCTGCAATCGCCCGCGTCGTGGTGCCGTGAAAGCCATTCTCCGAAAACTGCGCCTCGGCCGCGTCAAGCAGGCTTTCGGCCGCTTCTTGCGGCGAATCGAGGGCGGTCATCTGGCTTGCCATGAGGATCTCTTACCGAAAGGGCAATTAATCATGCGCTTAATTAAGACTACATTCAGATTCGGGATCCTGTCAATCACACGTTGCCGATGAACCCTCGCATCAGCCCTGTCGGGCCAGAAGAAACGCGACCGCCGATCGGGTGGACGAAAGTTGCCCATAGTCGGCCTCGGCAATCTCAATCCCGAGCCGTCTGTGCAGGGCACTGACAAGATTAAGAAAATCCATCGAGTCAAGCTCCAGATCGTCTTGCAGGTGATCATCGTCAGCCAAGGTCGCGGGGTCGATGTCGGGCGCGACCCGCACCAGCTCTTCCACAAATGCCGCGCGCATCTTTTCGGGTGTCATAGCGATTCTGGCTCCTTCAAAAGGCGTTCAATTTCGGTCAGCAGGCGGGCGCCACGGCGGCCGTCGCTGATGCGGTGGTCGGCGGAAAGGGTGGCGGAAAGAATCATGCGGGGCTCCACTGTGTCGCCCACAACCCATGGGCGGCGCTGCGGCGCGCCAAAGCCCACAAGCGCCACCTGCGGCGGGTAGATCACGCCAAAAAGCGCCTCGGCCCCGGTCTCGCCCATGCTCGAGATGGTGATGGTGCCTTCGGTCAGTTCGGAATTGCGCAATCTTCCATTGCGGGCGCGCGCAACGATATCGCGCATCGCCTCCATCAGCGCATCCAGTGCCAGCGTTTCGGCGTCGCGGATGGCCGGGGCAATCAGCCCGCCGCCGCGCAGCGCCACCACCAGCCCCGCGTGCACCGCCTGCGAGGGGCGGTAGGCGCCGTCGGTGAACTGGCCGTTGAGGTCTGCGGATTTGGTCGCGGCCAGAACTGCGGCTCGCAGCAGCAGCGCCCCCATCAGCAACCGCGTCTCTGGCTGGCGGCGCGCGTTGGTCGCCGCCAGCCAGTCGGTGGCCGGTTGCAGGTCGATCTGATGCGAGAGGTAGTAATGCGGGATCTCGCGTTTTGAGCGCACCATGGCGGCAGCGATTGCCTTGCGCATCTCGGCCATATCGAGCCCCTGTTTGCCGGGGCGGGCAGGCGGCGCGGGCGGTTCTGCCTGCGCTGCGCCAATGTGCCGCTCGACATCACCAAGCAGTGTCGCCCCGCCCGGCCCCGTGCCCACGACCGCCGCCAACGAAACGCCAGCCTCGGCCGCCCGTTGCCGCGCGGCGGGCGACGCGGGCGGGCCCGCGCCTTGCGGCGGCGGCGCGACGGCGCGCATCACCTCTGGCGGCGTCGGCCCGGGCACTTCTGGCGGCGGTTCGGGCACCTCGGCGGGGGCTGTGCCGGGGGCTTCGTCGGGCGCCTGCTCTGGCACCTCGCGCGGCACCTCTGGCACCTCGGGCGGCGGCGTTGGAATTTCGGGTGGGGCATCGGGCGGCTGGCCCTGCGCGCTGTCGGGCGGCGCTTTGGAGGGGCGCGCTTTGGCCGGGCGAGGCTTGGCCTTGGAAGGTGCCGCCTCGCCTGCTGCCCGGATCAGGGCCAGAGGCGCGCCGACCGGCAGAGTCTCGCCGACCTTTGCATCAAGGCGCACCACCTCGCCTGCCTCGAAGCATTCGATCTCGATGGCGCCTTTTTGGGTTTCGACCACCGCGACCACCTGCCCGTGCGCCACCATGTCACCCGGCTTTACCAGCCACTCGACGACCTTGGCGGTTTCCATGTCGGCGCCAAGCGACGGCATCTTGAATACAGCCATCAGCCCCTCCTCATCATCTCGCGAACCGCTGCGACAATTCCGGCCACTTGCGGAATGGCGGCCTCTTCCAGATGCCGGGCGTAGGGCACCGGCACCTCGGCGGAACAGACCCGGCCCACCGGGGCATCGAGCGAGAAGAACGCCTGTTCGGTGATCCGCGCCGATATTTCCGCCGCAAGCGAGCCGCTGCGCCAGCCTTCGTCCACCACCACGGCACGCCGGGTGCGGCTGACCGAGGCGGTGATGGTGGCATCATCCAGCGGGCGCAGGCAGCGCAGGTCGATCACCTCGACCTCGATTCCGTCGCCCGCCATCACCTCGGCGGCCTCAAGTGTCTTGAACAAAGAGCCGCCGTAGGTGATCAGCGTTAGATCGCGCCCCGGCCTGCGCACCGCCGCGTGGTCGATTTCGACCGCACCGGCGTTGGCGGCAAGCGGCCCCGCGTGGTTGTAAAGCATGACGTTTTCGAAGATCAGCACCGGGTCAGGCTCTTGCAGCGCGGTCCAGAGCATGCCGCGCGCATCTTCCAGCGTGGCGGGTGCCAGAACGCGCAGGCCGGGAATATGCGCATACCACCCCTCGAGACTGTGCGAATGCTGTGCGGCAAGCTGTTTGCCCGCGCCGGTCGCCATGCGGATCACCAGCGGCACGCCGAACTGGCCGCCCGACATGTGGCGCAGCGTGGCGGCGGTGTTGAGGATCTGGTCAAGCGCCAGCAAGCTGAAATTGACTGTCATCAGCTCGACAATCGGGCGCATGCCCGCCATCGCCGCGCCGATACCCGCGCCGGTAAACCCGGATTCCGACAGCGGCGTGTCGCGGATACGGTCGGGGCCAAACTCGGCCAGCATTCCCTTGGACACGGCATAGCAGCCGCCATAGGCGCCCACATCCTCGCCCATCAAGAACACCTTTTCGTCGCGCAGCATCGCCTCCGTAATGGCGGCACGAATGGCATCGCGATAAGTGGTTTCCGCCGCTTTCGCGGCGCGCGGCGGCTTGGGCGGCGTCGGGCGTGTCTCGGCCATGACGTGGCGGAGCAGGTCTTGCACCGGCTCCAGCGGCGCGGCTTCGGCGGCGTTGGTGGCGGCGTCGATTTCGGCTTCGACCTCCGCTTCGATCGCGTCGATTTCGGGCTGGCGGATCAGCCCGTTTTCCAGCAACCAAGTCTGAAACCGGACAATCGGGCCTTTCTTGCGCCACTCGGCCACCTCGGCCTTGTCGCGGTAAAGCTCGGCGTCGAACATCGAATGCGCGCGAAAACGGTAGCTGCGGCACTCCAGAAACTGCGGCGCAGGGTCTGTGCGCATGGCCGCAAGGGCGCAGCGCGTGGCGGCCTCGACCGCGACCACATCCATGCCATCGACGACCTGCGCGGCCACTCCGCAGGCCGCAGCCTTGGCGTGGATATCGGTTTGCGCCTGCACCCGCGACAGTGCCGAACCCATGGCGTAAAGGTTGTTTTCGCACACGAACAGCACCGGCAAGGACCAGAGCGCTGCAAGGTTGAGCGCCTCGTGAAACTCACCCTCGGCCACTGCGCCTTCGCCAAAGAAACACGCGGTTACCGCCGCGCGGCCCTGCATCTTGTCGCCAAGCGCAAGCCCCGTGGCCAAGGGTAGCCCGCCGCCGACAATGGCGTTGCCGCCGTGAAAATTGGTGGCCGCGTCAAAGAGGTGCATCGAGCCGCCGCGCCCGCCTGCACAGCCGGTGGCGCGCCCCATCATCTCGGCCATTATGGCTTCCATGGTAACGCCGCGCGCCAGTGCCTGCCCGTGCTCGCGGTAGGTCGCGACCACCCGGTCAGCCGGTTCCAGCGCCGCCATGACCCCCACCGCGATCGCCTCTTCACCATCATAAAGATGCAGGAAGCCGCGGATCTTTTCCTGCGTGTAAAGCTCGGCGCATTTCGCCTCGAACCGGCGGATGCGGATCATGCCGCGCAAAAGGTCGCGCACATGGTCACGGTCGAGATGGGGCTTTGCTTGCTGGGTCATCGCTCATCTGTCTCCAATGTGGAAATGTCGCCTTCGGGCAGGCCAAGCTCGCGCGCCTTCAGCAGTCGGCGCATGATCTTGCCCGAACGGGTCTTGGGCAGGCTTTCGCGAAACACCACCTCGCGCGGTGCCACCGCCGGCCCAAGCCGTTTGCGGGTGTGGCCGCGGATCTCCTGCTCCAGCGCCTCGCTTGCGGTAAAGCCCGCGTTCAGGGTCACATAGGCCCTGACTACCTCGCCCGCCGTCTCGTCGGGCAGGCCGATCACGGCGGCCTCGGCCACCGCCGGGTGTTCTATCAGCGCGCTTTCCACCTCAAACGGGCCGATCAGATGCCCCGATGTCTTGATCAGGTCATCGGCGCGACCGACGAACCAGAAATACCCCCGCGCGTCGCGCATCGCCAGATCGCCCGACAGATACCAGCCATCGACAAAGCATTTCGCGTAGCGCGCCTCTTCGTGCAGATAGGCGCGCATCATCGAGGGCCAGCCGGGCCGCAGCGCAAGTTCGCCGATCTCGCCGGGGCCAAGTTCGACCAGCGCCGCGCCCTTGCGGGTGACAATGCCCGCCTCGATGCCGGGCAGCGGCTGACCCATCGAGCCGGGAAAGATATCCATGGCGCGGGTGTTGGCAATCATGATGCCGCCGGTTTCGGTCTGCCACCAATTGTCATGGAAAGGTTTGCCAAAGACCTTTTGCCCCCAGACCACCGCCTCGGGGTTAAGCGGCTCGCCAACGCTGGCGAGGAATTGCAGCGCCGAAAAATCATACCCTTTCGCGGCGTCAGCGCCCGCGCGCATCATCATGCGGATCGCGGTGGGGGCGGTATACCAGACCGCCACCTTTTCGCGCACCAGCGTGGCGTACCAGCGCTCAAGGTCAAATTCGGCTTCATCGACAATCATCGTGCAG
Organism: Paracoccaceae bacterium; assembly: GCA_019429405.1. Lineage (GTDB taxonomy): Bacteria > Pseudomonadota > Alphaproteobacteria > Rhodobacterales > Rhodobacteraceae > UBA6213. Next base: position 24,324 of record JAHYIZ010000001.1, on the reverse strand, counting down.
CGGTTCACCAGCGGCGCGATGATGCCATACGAGGTGCCGGTGACCCAGCCGGGGTCGGCCGTGCACCAGTAAACCGTGCCCGGCGCCAGTTCGAGCGCCATGCGCCCGGTCAGGGCATGGCCAAGAACCGCCTGATGCACGTGCACCACGCCCTTGGGCCGCCCCGTGGTGCCCGACGTGAAATGTATGAGCGCCATGTCATCGGCCTTGGTGGCGACGGTGGCGAAGTGATCGGGGGCGGCGGCCAGCGCCGGGCCAAGCGCCATGCAGCCCTCGGGTGCCGCGTCGCCGACGATCAACACAAGCCGCAATGACGGGATTTCGGCGCGCCAGTCGGCAATCTTGTGGCTGTAGATGGCGGCGGTTGTCACCAGCACCGATGCCTCGCCAATTTCCATGCGGGTGCGGATCGGGCCGGGGCCGAAGGCGGAAAAGAGCGGTGTGAAGACCATTCCGGCTTTCATTGTGCCCAGCGCCACCGCGTAAAGCTCGGGCGTGCGACCCATCAGCGCAAAGACCCTGTCGCCGCGCCGCAGCCCCTGCGCGGCCAGCACATTGGCAAAGCGTGCCGCCATCGCCGCCATTTCGGCGTAGCTCAGATCGCGCCGTGCGCCGTCCTTGCCAAGCCAGCGGATCGCGATTTCGCCTCCATGCCCCGCCGCCACATGCCGATCAAGCGCCTCATGCGCGATGTTGAGCCCGCCGTCCGGCAGGCCATCAAGCAACACGGCCGCGCTTTGCCAGCTGAAACCTTTGCGGGCGGCATCGGGGTCGGGCATCGCGGCCTTGCGCCGCTCGGCTGCCGGTTTTCGGATCGCGCCCCACGCCATTCAGCCCCCCCCCGGCGGCACTTGACGCCACCGCAGCACTGGTGCGCGGATCGCATACCGCGCCAAGGCGAAGTGTCACCGCCGGGCGCGCCGGGTGCATTGACGCGCGTCAACCAAGCGATGCAGATCAATCCTGACCGGCGATCTCGGCCAGCGCGGCGCGGTCGATGATTTCAAAATTGGCGGCGTCGATGATCCGGATGATCGCGCGCGCTTGCAGCGCGTGCAGCGCGCGGCTGAGCGATTCAGGCCGGGTGCCAAGATACTGCGCAAGCTCGACACGACGCACGGGCACGCGCACCACAAAGGGCATTTGCCCGGCGCCCTCGCCAGTCTCAGAATTGCCGCGCGCCAGCAGCAGCAGAAACGCCGCGACGCGCTCCAGCACCCGGCGCCCGCCCAGCAGCAGAACCGAGGCGCGGGCGGCATCCAGTTCATCCAGCACATTGACCAGAAAGGAGCGTTCAACCGCAGGGTTGCCGCGCAGAATACGCTCAAAAGGTTCGCGTTGCAGGCAGAACAGCTCGGCATCCGTCAGTGCCGCAACCGAATACCCGGCACCGCCGTCAAAGATGCGGCCAAACATGTCGGCGCGGGTGAGAAACCCGATGATATGCGACCGCCCGTCGGGAAGCACTTTCTTCATGCACAGAATGCCATCAACGACATATCCCAGATGCTGGGACGTCTCACCCTCATCAATCACGGTCTCGCCGGTGCGAATTTTCTTCAGGCATGAAATTGCGGCGATTGCCGCACGCTCGGCAGGGCCAAAGCGCTCGAATAGCTGCCCGATATGCTTGCCGCTACCGTGCCGGAGTGCGGGCGGAAGCAGAGGTTCGTGTTCTGGCAATGCCATTTGGGCCGACCCTTGCTTTCATTCCGGCCGCGATAACCGACGTTCGCGGGCCCGGCACCCTCCCGAATGTCCCAAAACAAGCGTCGGGCAGCACTTGATGTCTGTCAAGGCAGCGATTGCCGGGTGATGATAGGAAGATGCTGCGGGCGCTGGCAGATTGCCGGGTTTCAGGGCAGGTGTGCTGGGTTTTGCGTTGCTTCGTGGGCTGCGCCCTTGTCTTCGATCTGTCCTGTGGCCCGCTCCGGCTTGGTGTCGAACGACAAGTGGGGGGCTTTGTGGTGTCCTGTCCGGTAATCTCTCTCGACTCGAAATGCGCCGGTTGCGCAATGCGGCGGCAGGGCATTTGCGGCCAGTTGCGCGCCACGACGCAATTGCGTCTGGCCAGACTTGCTTCCATCCAGACGTTTTCGGCTAATAGCCGCGTCTGGGGCGATGATTGCGAACACGATCTGGTCGGGGTGCTGGTTTCGGGCTACCTGCGCACGCAGCGCCACCGCATCGACGGGCACCGGCAGATCGTCAGCATGGCGTTGCCGGGTGATTTCATTGCTGAACACGGCAGAAAGTTGCCTGGCGAGGTCGAGGCCGCGACATCGGCGCGGCTCTGCCGGTTTGAGCGCGGCGGTTTCAGAAGATTGCTGGAAGACGCCCCCGATCTGGCGCGGGCCGTCTATTCCTTGCGGGTGACCAAACTGGACCAGCTAAGGCTTTTGGCCTGGTCGCTCGGGGCGCTGACCGTTGAAGAAAGGCTGTGCGCATTTCTGGCGCTGGCAACGCGCTTCATGCCGTATGCGCCGATTGCAAGGGGCGGCGGCGTTCTGACGATCGACTTTCCGCGCGCAGACATTGCAGATTTGCTGGGCACATCGGTGGAGACGATCAGCCGGATCACGCACCGTTTGGATGCAATAGGGGCAATCCGCATCCATTGCCCGGACCGTTTCGAGATTTCCGATCTTTCGAGACTGGTCACGATGGGTTGCATTGATGAGACTTTCGCCGCGATCCGCTTCGCGGCATCAGACTTGAAATGGGCAAGAACGCGTGACCCAAAATTGCCAGACGCCGCCTGACAGGTACGCGTATGGTCGCCCGGTCCATTTGGCGCCAAAACCGCATTGCTGCAGCGCGCGCCGAACCGGGGCGCCGCGTTGACTGGCGTCAATGCACCGGGCACGCCCGCGCCGCAGACTTGCGCCAATGTACCAGCAAACATGGGGGGGCGGTATGAAGACCCTTGAAATTTCGACTCTGGACCATGCGCCGCAGGTTGCGGCAGAATGGATCAATCTTTTGTGCGAAGATCTCGGCTGGCATGACAAGCGCCGCGCCTACATGCTGTTGCGCGTCACGCTGCATGCATTGCGCGATTTTCTGACCGTGGATGAGGCGGCTGATCTTGCCGCGCAACTGCCGTTGCTGCTGCGCGGGGTCTATTATGAAGGCTGGGTGCCTGCCAAAACCCCCGCCCACCCGCGTGGCAAAGCGGAATTTCTGGCGCGCATCTCTGCCCCGTTCATCGACGCGCCGCTTGAAGACGCCGAAGATTGCGCTGTGGCGGTGTTCGACCTTTTGCGCCGCAAGCTGTCGCCGGGCGAGCTTGATCAGGTCGCGCATGCCTTGCGCAGGCCACTGCGCGAGCTTTGGGACTGAGGCGCGGCCCCAAAGCTGGCCTTGGCGCGCGCGAGGGTGGCCCGCGGGGCGTTCAGACCGCTTTCGGCGCTGCAGCAAGACAGGCGATCACTTCGCCGTCGTGCACCTGCGGAAAATGCGCGTAATGCGCCCCGACCGACCCTAGAAAACCGCGCGATTCAAGGCACACGGTTTCATCCGCTTCGGGCCGCAAACTTGCGAGCACATCGGCCGGCGCGACCGGAACCGCAAGGATGATGCGCCCCGGCGCCGCACGCCGCAAGGCGCGCAGGGCCGCGCGCACCGTTGCCCCGGTGGCGATGCCGTCATCCGTCAGGATCACCGTTCTTGCCGCCAGTGAAACCGGCGCGCGGCCCGCCATGTAGGCGGCCTTGCGGCGTGCAAGCTCGGGGCGCTCCAGCTCTGCGAGGCGCTCGATCTCGGCGGCGCCAAGCCCCGAGGCCGCCGCCACCTCGTCATTCACCACCAGTTCTTCGCCATTCGGGCCGGCGATGGCGGCCAACGCAAGCTCGGGCTGCCCCGGCAAACCCACCTTGCGCACCAGCATCAGATCAAGCGGCGCATTCAATGCGCTGGCAATCTCGGCGCCGACTGGCACGCCACCGCGAGGCAGCGCCAGCACCACGGGATTGGCGTTGCGGTGGTGCAGCAAGCGCCGGGCCAACATCTTTCCGGCTTCGGCACGATTTTGGAACATGCCACCTTCCTCCGCATCGCGCGGCGCTCGCGAAGCGTCTGCGCGGGGCCGCAACAAGGGCTGCGCTAAGGTTGCGCTACGATCCGCATCAGATCGCTTTCGGTCTCATGCATCAGGTTCTTCGCGACCTCGACGGTTACAGTCGCTTTCAGCCCGTCGGTCAGTTCCTTGCGCACAATGCCAAGCATGTCTTGCGAGGCAAAGACCGCGAGGCGATCGAAATCGCCCGCCTTGCGATGGGTTTCCAGCAGCACGACAACCTCTTTCGCGAAGGCAACCGCATCTTCACGCACCGGGTCGGACGCGTATTCCATGGCCGAGCGCCGCCCACGGCCAGACGACGCCGCGGTCCGGCCCGGTCTGTCTGACATGATGTCGCGCAGTGCCCGATGCGGCGCGCGCAGCACCAGTTCGGTCTCGCCTTGTTGGCTGTCCTTGCGCACCCCGCGCAGAATGCGCGCACGGGTCGCGTTCATCACCAGCGCCCAAAGCTTTCCATGTTCCATGGCATTCACCGAAGCTGACTCGGATCAAGTGGTCTGACTTCGCGCCGCTTGCCCCAAGGTTGCATTGACCGCAATCAACGGTGCGCGTGAAAGTCGCGCTACTCTTTGCGGCCACCAATTCCGCCGGGCCGAAATCGGCGCCGGCGTTGACGGCTGTCAATGCGACGCGCGCCATGCCGGGCCTTGATTGGCGTGTTCAACCTGCGGCTTCGGTGCGCACGAATGGCCGCGCGAACCGGGCGGGGGCGGAACGTATGCGAGGCGCGCAAGCACAGCGACGTTTGCGGCCCTGACCCCTTGGAGGAAAGGACACTCAAATGGTTTCGATCATCAAGACCCTGACTGTCGCAACGCTTGCCGGGGGGCTTTGTGCCTCGGGTGCGCAGGCAGATGGCACGGTTGAAGTCCTGCATTGGTGGACATCGGGCGGCGAAGCCAAGGCGGTTGGAGAGCTGAAAAATGCTTTCGAAAGCCAAGGCGGCACATGGATCGATTCACCGATTGCCGGCGGCGGCGGCGACGCGGCGATGACCGCGCTGCGCGCGCGCGTAGTGGCGGGCAACCCGCCGACAGCGGTGCAGCTGAAAGGACCGGGCATTCAGGAATGGGCGCTGGAAGGCGCGCTGAATGATGTCGACGGGGTGGCAACGGGCGAAAACTGGGATGGCGTTCTGCCGCCTGCGCTGGCCTCGATCATGAAGTTCGAGGGCAAATATGTGGCGGCGCCGGTCAACATCCACCGCGTTGACTGGATCTGGGCCAACCCCGAAGCGCTGAAGAAAGCGGGGGTTGACGCGATGCCCACCACCTGGGCCGAGTTCAACGCCGCCGCCGCGAAGTTGCAGGCCGCCGGGATCATCCCGTTGGCACACGGTGGCCAGCCCTGGCAAGATGCGACGCTGTTCGAGGATGTGGTGCTGGGGGTCGGCGGTGCCGATTTCTACCGCAAGGCGCTGGTCGAGCTTGATCAGGCGGCCTTGAGCGGCGACATGATGGTGGCGTCGTTTGACCAGTTGCGCATGCTGCGCGGCTTTGTGGACCCCAACTTTTCCGGGCGCGACTGGAACCTTGCCACGGCCATGGTCAGCCGGGGTGAAGCCGGGTTCCAGATCATGGGTGACTGGGCCAAGGGCGAGTTTCTGGCCGCCGGGCTGGTGCCGGGCGTCGATATTCTCTGCGCTCCTACGCCGGGCAACGGTTTCGTGCTCAACTCTGACAGCTTCACCTTCTTCAAGGTTGCGGGTGCCGACAATCTGGCCGGGCAGCAAACGCTGGCAAGCCTGATCATGTCGCCCGATTTCCAGAGCGTGTTCAACCTTGCCAAGGGCTCGATCCCGGCGCGGACTGACGTCCCGCTTGATGACTTCGACGCCTGCGCCAAGCTTTCGCACGCCGATCTGGTGGCAGCGGTTGAAAGCAACGCGCTGGTGCCGTCGATGGCGCATGAAATGGCCGTGTCACGGTCGGTGCGCGGCGAGATCCTCGATCTGGTCACCGCGTTCTTCAACTCGAACATGAGTTCGCAAGACGCCGCGAAACAGCTCGCCGCCGCCGTGGCGCGGGCGCAATAGCAAAGAGAGGTGGCCGGGGGGGTGCCCCTCCGGCCACCGGATCAATCATGGCTTTGTCGAAAACTCATTCCCGCAGCCCGTGGCGCAGTATCGACCGGTGGTTGCCGCAGATCGTGGTTTCGCCGCTGTTCGCGGTCAGCCTGTTTTTCGTCTACGGCTTCATCGCCTGGACGGTCTACATATCGTTCACGAAGTCCGGCGTGATGCCCAACTATACGCTCGACGGCGTCAGTCAGTATGTGCGGCTTTGGGCGACGCCGCGCTGGAATGTGGCGCTGCGCAATCTCGTAACCTTTTCGGTTTTGTTCATCGGCCTGTGCCTGCTGATCGGCATCCTGCTCGCGATCCTGCTGGACCAGCGCATCCGCATCGAGGGCGCGATCCGCACTATTTACCTCTACCCGATGGCGCTGTCGTTCATCGTGACCGGCACGGTCTGGAAATGGATCCTGAACCCCGGACTGGGGCTGGAGCGGGTGATGCACCGCGCCGGGTTTGAAAACTTTACCTTCGACTGGCTCGTGAACGCCGATTTCGCGATCTACACCGTGGTCATCGCCGGGGTCTGGCAATCGTCGGGCTATGCGATGGCGCTGTTTCTGGCCGGGCTGCGATCTGTCGATGACGAGGTGCTCAAGGCCGCCGCAATTGACGGCGCCGGGCCGCTGCGCACCTATTTCGGCATCGTGCTGCCGATGATGCGCCCGGTGTTCATGTCAACCGTGATCATCCTTGCGCATCTGGCGATCAAGAGCTTCGATCTGGTGATGGCGCTGACCGGCGGCGGCCCTGGATATGCCACCGACATGCCCGCAACCTTCATGTATGCCTATGCCTTCCAGCGCAGCGAGCTTGGCGTGGCGGCGGCAAGTGCCGTGATGATGCTGGTCACGATCATCGCGATCATCGTGCCGTATCTTTATTCGGAACTGCGGGAGGGGCGCAAATGACCCGGCGCCAGATCGACGGCATCGTGCGGCGCCGGGGGCCTTGGCAAACTGTGCAACGCGGCATTCTGTTTGCGGTGCTGGCGCTCTTTTGCGCTTATTATCTGGTGCCGCTGGTGGTGATGATCTCGACCTCGGTCAAATCACTGGAAGAGATCCGGCTTGGCACCCTTACCAGCCTGCCGCAGGCCGTTACCTTTGATGCCTGGGTCAAGGCCTGGGGGTCGGCCTGTGTCGGGGTGCGGTGTGACGGGTTGCAGCCCTATGTCTGGAACTCGGTGCTGATGGTGGTACCGGCGGTGGCGCTTTCGACATTCCTCGGCGCGCTCAATGGCTACGCGCTGACCAAATGGCGGTTTCGCGGCGCCGATGTGATTTTCGCGCTGATCCTGTTTGGCGCCTTCATTCCGTTTCAGGTGATCTTGCTGCCGATGGCGCGCACACTGGGTGTGCTGGGGCTTGCGGGCACGGTGCCGGGGCTGGTGCTGGTGCACACAGTTTACGGCCTTGCCTTCACCACGCTGTTCTTTCGCAACTTCTTCATCGGCGTTTCCGATGGCATTGTGCGTGCGGCGCAGGTTGATGGCGCCGGATTTTTCGGCATCTTCTTTCGCATCATCCTGCCGATGTCGCTGCCCGCCATCGTCGTCACGCTGATCTGGCAATTCACCCAGATCTGGAATGACTTTCTGTTCGGCATCGCCTTTACCGTGGGCGAAAGCAACCCGGTGACGGTGGCGCTCAACAACGTGGTCAACACCTCAACCGGGGTCAAGGAATACAACGTGGACATGGCCGCGGCGATCATCGCGGCGCTGCCGACGCTGGCGGTCTATGTGCTGGCCGGTTCCTATTTCGTGCGCGGTCTTTCGGCGGGCGCGGTGAAGGGATAGAAATATGTCGGATATTCGCCTTGCGGAAATCTGGAAGAAATTCGGCGCTACCGAGGTGATCAAGGGCATTGACCTGACCATCGAGCCCGGCGAATTTGTGGTGCTGGTCGGCCCCTCTGGCTGCGGAAAATCGACCCTACTCAACCTGATCGCCGGGTTGGAAACGCTGACCTCGGGCGACATCTACATTGGCGGGCGCCGCGTCAACGATGTGCCGCCGCGCGACCGCGACATTGCGATGGTGTTTCAATCCTACGCGCTCTACCCGACCAAGACCGTGCGCGACAACATCACCTTCGGCATGTCGGTACGCAACATCCCCCGGCAGGTGCAGGATGCCGCCGTGCAAGAGTTCAGCACGCTCTTGCAGATCAACAACTATCTTGACCGCAAACCGGCGCAGCTTTCGGGCGGGCAGCGCCAGCGCGTGGCGATGGGGCGGGCACTGGTGCGCAAGCCCGAGGTCTTCTTGTTTGACGAGCCGCTTTCAAACCTTGATGCGAAACTGCGCATAGAGATGCGGACCGAAATCAAGAAACTGCACCTGCGGCTTGGCAAGACCGTGGTCTATGTCACCCACGACCAGATTGAGGCGATGACGCTGGCCACCCGCATCGCGGTGATGGATGCGGGGACGATTCGCCAGTTTGCCGACCCGCTCACGGTGTACGAAGATCCGGCCGATCTGTTCGTTGCAGGTTTCATGGGTTCGCCGCCGATGAACATGATCGCCGGGCGGTTGCAGCGCGATGGCGGCATGGCCGTGGAATGCGGCGCGCCGGGGGCTGGCTTGCGCTTTCCGCTGCCCGAGGCAATGGCGCGCCGCGTGGCCGACCATGACGGGCAAGAGGTGATCCTGGGGCTGCGCCCCGAGACGATTTTTGCGGCCGGGTCGGAACTGCCCGGCCCCAACCGTTTCTGCTTTGATCTGCCGGTGGCGGTGGTCGAGCCGACCGGGCCGGACACGATGATCGTGTTCGAAATCGGCGGCCAGGACCTGATCGCAAGGGTGCGCCCGCAAGACGCGCGGCCAGAAGGGTCGATGTTCAATTTCGAGGTAGAGATGGACAAGGCGAAGCTGTTCGACGCCGCCAGCGGCCTGCGCCTGTAAGCTGCCAACGTCGCCCTGCCCATCCGATGCAATCGACCGTCGCGCGCGCAAAGCCGGGTGCGTCGCAAAAGTCGCCAGACGTTATGAAGTTCTTAAATCCTGCATGGCTAGGTTGAGCCGAGACCCTATAAACCGGGGCACCTGCCATGGCTGGAAGCGCAAGCATTATTGATCTCAGTGCCCTTGCTCCGGCGGAGGGATTTCGTCTTCTGGGGGGGGCGGCAGGGGATTTGGCGGGTTACAGCGTTGCGTCTGCGGGTGATATCAACGGCGACGGCGTTGTTGACCTGATCATCAGCGCGCAGGCAAGTGATGCGGACGGAACCCGTTCCAACCTGGCCTATGTTATTTATGGCAAGGCCGGGGGCACGCGCCCCGATATCGACCTTCGCAACCTTGCCGCGGCTGACGGCTATCGCCTGCAGGGTGGCGTGGCGTGGGGCGATGCCCAACTCAGCGTTTCGTCGGCGGGTGACATCAACGGCGATGGTGTTGGCGACCTCATCATCGGCGCCCCTTGGGCCGATACCGGCGCGGGTTGGGCTGGCGCGGCGTATGTGATCTTTGGCCAGTCAGGCACCACGCGTGCCGACATAGGTCTTGCCGGGCTTGCGGCTGGCGACGGGTTCCGCCTGCTTGCAGAGGCGGCGGGGGACCAGGCTGGCTACAGCGTCGCGTCTGCGGGCGATGTCAACGGCGATGGCTACGATGACCTGATCGTCGGCGCGCCGTGGAACGACGCAGGCGGAAATGATGCCGGGGCCAGCTATGTCATCTACGGCCAGGCGGGCGGCACGCGCCCCGACATCGACCTTGGCCACCTCGGCGCAGCCGACGGTTTCCGGCTTCTGGGGGCGGCCGCGGCGGACTATGCGGGGTTCAGCGTTTCGTCTGCGGGCGACATCAATGGCGATGGCAACGCTGATCTGATCGTTGGGGCATATGGAAGCGACGCTGGCGGCGGCGATGCCGGTGCTGCCTATGTGATCTACGGCCGGGCAGGCAGCACGCGCGCCGATATCGACCTCGGCAGCATCGCCGCTACCGATGGCTTCCGCCTTCAACCGATCGCAGGCGAGCAAGCCGGATGGAGCGTGGCCTCGGCGGGCGACATCAACGGCGATGGTCTTGATGATCTGATCATCGGGGCGCAGGCAAGCAACGCAGCAGGCAGCTATGCCGGCGCTGCCTATGTGGTTTTTGGCCGGGCTGGCGGCTCGCGTGCCGATATCAATTTCGGCAATCTCGCCGCCGCTGACGGTTTCCGCCTTTCGGGGCCGATGGCGGGGGACCGAGCGGGGTGGAGCGTTTCGTCGGCTGGTGATGTCAACGGCGACGGCTATGCAGACCTGATTGTCGGTGCGCCATGGAGCAACGCAGGCGGAAATGACTCTGGCTCGGCCTATGTGATTTTCGGCAGGGCAGGTAGCACGCGCGCCGATATCGACCTTGGCAACCTCAATTCTGCTGATGGGTTTCTGCTCCAGGGGGCAGCGACCTGGGATAATACCGGTTTCAGCGTGGCCACCGCAGGCGATGTCAACGGCGACGGTTATGACGACCTGATTATCGGCGCGCATGGCAGCGACGCTGGCGGACCTGATGCCGGTGCGGCCTATGTGATCTATGGCAAAGCGGCGGCGCAGGTAACCGGCACTAGCGGCAACGACACCCTTTCCGGAACTGGCGAGGCCGACCAGATTCTTGGCCTTGGCGGCAATGATTACCTTTACGGCAAAGGTGGCGATGACCGGCTGGATGGTGGGGCAGGAACCGACCGGCTTTATGGCGGCGCCGGGGCCGATCGGTTCGTGTTCGCTTCGGGCGGCGGGCTCGACATTGTCTACGACTTCGAGCTTGGCCTCGACCGGATCGAGGTTGTTGGCTACGCCGCGTCTGCCCTTTTGATATTGGCCTATGGCGCCAGCGACGCCGAACTGCGCAGCACCGACGGCACCCGCATGGTGTTGCGCGGCATCGACCCGGCACTGATCGAGTCGAGCGATTTCCTGTTCACATGACGATGGGGAAAGACTAAGGCGGGGCGCAACCCGCGTTGGGCCGCAGCAGTGCCGCTGGCCTTTTCATCTTCAACCCTGCTCGGGATGAAGGTCTAAGGCAAATTTAGGCCCATTCTTTCAGCAGCTAGCCGATCAGCGCGGCGATCTGCGCAACTGCACGCTGCACCATCGCAGTATCGCCCCGCGACTCGACGTTGAGTCGCAACAGCGGTTCGGTGTTGGAGGCGCGCAGGTTGAAGCGCCAACCGGGGAAGCTGAGGCTGAGGCCATCGGTCTCGTCGCGGTCGGTGGCGGCCGCGGCATAGGCGGCCTCGACGCGCGCCACGGCGGCGGCCACATCGGCCACGCGAAAGTTGATCTCGCCCGATGACGGAAAGGCGGCGCGCCGCTCGGCCAGGATTTCGGCCAGCGGCACATCGCGGCGGCTGACCAGTTCGGCCACCAACAGCCACGGGATCATGCCGCTGTCGCAGCACATGAAGTCGCGGAAATAGTGGTGCGCCGACATCTCGCCGCCGTAAACCGCGCCGGTATCGCGCAGCGCCCGTTTGAGGAAGGCGTGCCCGGTGCGTGAGGCAATGGCCTGCCCGCCCGCCCGCGCAACCACATCTGCCGTGTTCCAGATCACGCGCGGGTCATGCACGATCTTCGCGCCGGGTTCCCTGGCCAGAAATGCTTCGGCGAGCAGGCCCACCACATATTCGCCGGGAATGAAGGCGCCGGTGTGATCGAACAGAAAACAGCGGTCGAAATCGCCATCCCATGCCACGCCAAAATCGGCGCCCGCCGCCACCACGGCCCTCGCGGTCACCGGCTGGTTCTCGGGCAGAAGCGGGTTCGGGATGCCATTGGGAAAGCTGCCGTCGGGGTCGTGATGCAGCCGCTCGAAAACCAGCGGGGCGCCCGCTGCGGCAAGTACTGCGGCCAGCGCATCAAAGGTCGGCCCCGCCGCGCCATTGCCCGCATTGACGAGAATCCGAAGCGGCCTCAGCGCCGCGACATCGACGAAAGACAGCACCCGCGCCACATAGGCGGCCCGCGTGCCCTCGGCCGGCGTGATCCGCCCCCCCATGCGCGCGCGCGCAAAATCGCCGCTTTCCGCCAGCGCCCGGATTGCCGCTAGCCCGGTGTCGGCGCTGATCGGGGCCGAGCCCGCGCGCACCATCTTCATGCCGTTCCATTCCATCGGGTTGTGCGACGCGGTCACGGTGATGCCGCCATCCGCGCCCAGATGTGTGGTGGCAAAATACATCTCTTCGGTGCCCGACAGGCCAAGGTCCAGCACCTCGACCCCGGCTTCCATCAGCCCTGCGGCCACCGCTGCCGCAAGCATTTCCGACGAGGCGCGGCAATCGCGCCCCAGCACCACGCGCTGCGCCCCCAGCACTTCGGCAAAGGCACGCCCAATGCGCCGGGCGATAGCCTCATTCAACTCGGGGCCAAGGCGGCCGCGAATATCATAGGCCTTGAAACAGGTGAGCGGCGGCACCTTAGCTGCGAGCATAGACATCCTCATAGCGGATGATGTCGTCCTCGCCGAGGTAGCTGCCCGTCTGCACCTCGATCAGCACCATCGGAAGTTTGCCGGGATTTTCCATCCGGTGCATGGCGCCCAGCGGGATGTAGACCGACTGGTTCTCGGTGATCAGTCGCACCTCGCCGTCAATCGTCACGCGCGCCGTGCCCTGCACCACGATCCAGTGCTCGGATCGGTGGTGGTGGCTTTGCAGGCTGAGCGCCGCACCGGGTTTGACGACGATCCGCTTGACCTGAAAGCGCTCGCCCATGGCGAGGCTTTCAAACCAGCCCCATGGGCGGTGATCGGTCGGGAATGCCGTCGCCTGCCGGGCGCCGCGCGCGCGCAGTGCCGCCACCGCGTCTTTCACGCGCTGGCTGTCGGCGCGGCTGGCGACCAGCACCGCATCGGGCATCGCCACCGCGATGATGTCGTGCAGGCCGATGCCGACCAGTTCCACCCCTTCTGCCTCAGAGCGCAGCAAGCTGCCGGTGCAGCCAATCGCGGTGGCATGATCCGATGTCACATTGCCCGCGCCATCTGGGCCGGTTTCCTGCCAGACCGCATCCCAGCCGCCAAGGTCTGACCAGCCCGCGCCATAGGGCATCACCGCAAGGTTCGCGGCTTTTTCCATGATCGCATAGTCAATCGAGATGTCGCGCACCCGCGCCCAGGGTTCAGGGGCAAGCCGGGTAAAGCCGAGGTCGGACTTCGCGCTGGCAACCGCCTCGGCCACATCTTCCAGCAGGTCGGGGCAATGCGCGCGAAACGCGGCAAGCAGGGTGGCGGCGGTAAAAAGGAAGATGCCCGCGTTCCAAAGATAGTTGCCCTCTGCCAGCATTGCCGCGGCGCGCGGGGCATCGGGCTTTTCGACGAACCGCGCCAGTGGCTGCGGCGCGACCGCTGCGGCATCGGCACCGGGCGCGAGCTCAAGATAGCCATAGCCGGTTTCGGCGCGAGTGGGGGCGATGCCGAAGGTGACAAGCATTCCCGCCAGCGCGCTTGGTGCCGCCGCAGCAACTGCGGCACGGAACGCCTGCGCATCTGCAATGACATGGTCGGACGGCGCCACCAGCATCAGCGCCTCGGGGTCGCGCTGCGCCAGCAAAAGCGCCGCCGCAAGCACCGCAGGCGCAGTGTTGCGCCCCTCGGGTTCGATCACGATTGCCGCCGGGGCAACCCCGACCGCCGCCAGCTGCTCGGTCACGATGAACCGGAAGGCATCGCCCGTGACCACCACCGGCGCCGCAAACCCGCCGCCTGCGGTCCGCCGCGCCGAGGCCTGAAACAGGCTCTCCTCGCCCATCAGCCGCGAAAACTGCTTGGGGTAGCTTTGCCGCGACAAGGGCCAAAGCCGCGTGCCCGCACCACCGCAGAGGATCACGGGGTGAATCAGAGCTGAGGAATGCATGCGGATACCATAATTTCAAAACCTGGAGCGCTATTTGCGAAATTCCGCCGCGCCGGGCGCGGCGGTTGCTAACCCCTGACCCAGTCGCGCGCGAATTTCAAGGCATCTGCCAAATGTTGGTGCAGCACCCGCACTTTAGGTTGCGGCAGCACCACATCGCGGGCATTCGACCGCGGCGCCCCGCCTCGCCGAAATTTTCGCCGGTACTGCGGCCTGGCTGTTCAATGTTCCCGAAATGCGTGGGAAAAATAGTCGGTGAAGGGCTTGATAAGATAGGCCAGCGGGGTGCGCGCCTCAGTGCGCAGGAAAGCTTCAACGGGCATGCCGGGCATCAAGGCCAGCCCGCCCAGTGCCGCAATCTGGTCCGCATCGAGCACGATTTCGGCGCGGTAGTAGGTGGCCTGGGTGCGGCTGTCGGTGAGCGCGTCGGCCGAAATCAGGCTGACTTGGCCGTTTATTTCGGGCGCGGTGCGTACCGAAAATGTAGGAAACACCAGTCTTGCAGGCTGCCCCACACGCACCTGATCGATGTGGAGCGGCGAAACCTGCACCGCGATCACCAGCGGGCGGTCTTGTGGGATCAGGTAGAGCACCGGGTCGGCGGCGCGCAGAACGGCGCGTGGCGTGGTGACCTGCAACCCGAGCACGACACCCGAGACCGGGGCAACGACGTCAAGCCGCAGTATCCGTTCAGCCAGCGCGCGGCGGCGCTCGGCCAGCTCCAGCTCGCGGTAGCCGATGTCGCGCAGCATGTTGCTTGCCTCTTCGCGGCGCGCAGCGGCAAGGCGCAGCGCCTCGATTTCGATCTCGGCGCTGCGGCCGGCCGACTGCGCGCGACTGGCGGCAAGGCCGCCGACATCGCCTTGCAGCCGCGCCGTCTCGCGCGCCAGCGCAAGCACGCGGCTGGCCTGCGCCAACCCCTTGTCGAGCAGATCCTGCTGGCTGGCACGCTCTCGTTCGATCAGGTCCAGCTGCCGGGTGAGCGCGGCGCTTTGCGCATCTATGCCGTCGATCTGGCTGGCGATCTGGCCGCGTTGTTCGGCAAGCTTGTCGGTCTGCTGCGCCAGCGTCTCGCGCCGCGCCGCAAAGAGCCGCCGCTGCCCTTCGACCAGCTCTGCTACCTCGGGGCGTTCGGCGGCGATGCGCAAAAGCTCGGCCGGAAACGCGATTTCGTCTGCACCGTCACGCTCTGCCTCAAGCCGGCCACGGCGGGCGAAGACTTCGAAAAGGTGGCCTTCGACGATGGCAAGCTCTGAACCGAGCGCCGCGCCGTCAAGCCGCAGCAAGAGGTCGCCCGCCGCGACCCGCGCGCCCTCGGCGACATGGATCGAGGCGACCACGCCGCCATCGGGGTGCTGCACGATCTGGCGATTCTGTTCCACCTCGATCCGCCCCGGCACCACCACTGCGCCGGAGATCGTGGCCATAACCGACCAGACGCCAAAGCCGCCGAGCAGAACGGCAAGTGTCGCCACACCGATCACCAGATAGCGGCGCGCCGAACCACGCGCGTTTTCGCAGGGCGCCCTCATCGCACACCCCCGGGGCCGGGATTGGCCGTGATTTCGGCATGGTTCTGCACCATCTCGCTCAGCACCCGGTCGCGCGGGCCGAAGGCACGGGCGATACCGGCATCGAGTACCAAAAGAAGATCGCATTCCAGGATCGCCGAGGGCCGGTGCGCCATGATCAGCACCGCCCCCCCGGCGGCCTTGACCGCTCTGATCGCAAGGTTGAGCGCGGTCGAGCCTTCGTTGTCGAGGTTCGAATTCGGCTCGTCGAGCACCAGTAGAAGCGGCTCGCCATAAAGTGCCCGCGCGAGGCCGATGCGTTGGGTCTGGCCGCCCGAGAGCCGCCCGCCTAGCGCGGAAAGCTGCGTATCATAGCCGTCAGGCAGGCGCAGGACCATCTCATGCGCAGCCGCCCGGCGCGCCGCTGCCACCACCTGCGCACCGTCAGGTGCCGGGGTCAGGCGGGCGATATTGTCAGCTATTGTGCCGTCGAACAGCGACACCCGCTGCGGCAAGTAGCCGATGTAGCTGCCCAGCACATCGGGGTCATATTGCGCCAGCGTTGCGCCATCAAGCCGCACCGTGCCGCCCGCTGCGGGCCAAGCGCCAATCAACGCGCGCGCCAACGTCGATTTGCCAGACCCCGAGGGGCCGATCACCCCCAGCGCCTGCCCCGGTTCCAGCCGAAAGGCAACCCCGCGCAGCACCGCGCGATTCTCGCCCGGCGGCGCAACGGTCAGCCCCTGCACGTCCAGCAGGGCGCGCGGGCGCGGCAGCGCGATGACCGGCAGCGGCGCGGGCTCGGCTGTCAGCAGCGCTGCCAGCCGCCACCAGCCTTCCTGCGCGCGCTGCACCAGCGCCCATTGGGCCACCGCAACCTCGACCGGTTGCAGCGCACGGCCCAGCAAGATCGAGCCTGCGATCATCGCGCCAGCCGTCAGTTCGCCCCGCAGCACCAGCCACGCGCCCAGCCCCAGCATTGCCGACTGCAGGAACAGCCGGAAGGTTTTTGAGATCACCGAAAAGAGGCCGATGAGATCGGTTGAGGCTATCGTGCGGTTCAGCGCCAGCCCGCGTGCCTGCTGCCACCGTGCAAACCCCGCCCCCGCCATGCCAAGGGCCTGCATCACCTCGGATTCGGCCTTGAGGCTTTCGGCAAACCGTTCGGCCCCGATCGCGGCGCGATTGGTACGTTCAAGTGGCGCTCGTGTCAGCCACTGGTTGAGCAGCGTAACCAAGATCAGCAGCGCGCCGCCGCCCACCGCCAGCCACCCAAGCAGCGGGTGAAAGACAAAGATCGCGGCAATGAACAGCGCCGTCCACGGCAAATCGAACAGTGCCATCAGCACCGGTGAGGCCAGAAACCGCTGCACCGCTTCCAGATCGCGCTGCGCCGGCGCCGCGAGCGGATCACTGGGAAAAAGCGCCAGTCGCCGCACCGCGGCGCGGAACACCCGCGCGTCCAGCTGGCCCTGAAACCAGGCCCCGACGCGGGCCATGAGTCTGCCCCGCACATGGTCAAGCAGGCCCATGCATAAGAACAGGAATGCGACCAGCACTGTCAGCGCAACTAGAGTTTCTTCCGACTGGCTGCCAAGCACCCGGTCATAGATCTGCAACATGTAAAGCGGCCCGGTCAGCATCAACAGGTTCACGACTACGCTGAATGCAAACACCGCAGCAAAAAGACCGTTCGACTGCGCGCGCGCGGCGCGCAGTTCCGCCAAGCCCTGCCGCCGATCTGGTTCGGTCATCGCGCCACACCTTCCAACTTTCTACGGTGTAGGCGCCGAAGTATTGAAATCTCGTGATCAGATGAAAGGGTCCGTGGCGGCCCCTAGCGGGGTGCCGCCGCGCGGCGCAGCCGGTCGTTGATGGCGCGCCCCAAGCCATGGTCGGGGATCGGGGCCACGGCAATGTGCCCCGCAGGGCCTGCAACCGCGTCAGCCTCACGCAGGGCGTGAAACAGGGTGGCGGCGGCTTCGACGAGGTCGCCAGAGGCAGAAAGCGAAAGATCGGCGCCTTCCGAGGCGCCAAAGCCGATCCAGACCTCGCCGGGCCGTGGCGCGTGGGCATTCATCCGCAAGCTTGCGGCAGGCGCGTAATGCGATGGAAGCTGGCCGGGGGCAAGCGGTCGGGCCGGGTCGGCGCAGGTGGCCAGCGGCGCGCCAAGGCAGGCTTCAATGGCTTCGGCGGGCAGCCCGCCGGGGCGCAAGAGCCGGGCGGGATCAAGCGCCACAATGCTGCTTTCCAGCCCCACGTCGCAGGGCCCGCCATCGACCACTGCGGCAATACGCCCCGCAAGGCCAGCCAGAACATGCGCCGCCCGCGTTGGGCTGACCTTGCCGGAAGGGTTGGCCGAGGGTGCCGCCAGCGGGCCGCCGAACGCCAGCAACAAAGCCTGCGCCACCGGGTGCGCGGGCACCCGTATCGCTACGCTATCATTGCCCGCCGTCACCAATGGCGACAGGCCCGAGCCCTCGCGCAGCGGCAAAACCAGCGTCAGCGGGCCGGGCCAGAAGGCCGCCGCCAGCCGTTCGGCATCGGGCGAGAAATGCGCGAAGGCGCGCGCTTGGGCCACGTCGGGCAGATGCACGATCAGCGGGTTGAACCGGGGCCGCCCCTTGGCCTCGAAAATCCGCGCCACCGCGTGATCGTTCCTTGCGTCGCCGCCAAGGCCGTAAACGGTTTCGGTGGGGAAGGCGACCAGATCGCCCGCGCGCAGCAATGCCGCGGCGTCAGACAGGCCCGCCGCGTCCGGGGCGATCAGTCGGGTTGCTTTTGCTTCGGTCATTCGTGACGCTGCGTTGATGGTGTTTCGGGGGCGGGCTTGGGCTACCGTTTGGGAAAGCCATATGCGCCAGGGCACCCGTTGCCAAGGTGCGAGCGAGGGAGAGAGCCATGCCATATCGTTCACCAGTGGGCGAGTTCCGCTTTATTCTCGACGCGGTGGTGCCGCTGGCGCCTGTCGCCGCCACTGAACGCTTTGCCGAGGCAACGCCCGACATGGTCGAAGCGATTCTCGATGGTGCCGGGCGAATGTGTGATGAGGTGCTTGCGCCGCTTCAGCGGGCGGGCGATCTGACCCCGGCGCGGCTGGAAAACGGGGTGGTGCGGTCATCTCCCGGTTTCAAGGAGGGGTTCGCGGCCATTGCCGAGGGCGGCTGGGTGGCGGTTGCGGCTGCGGCAGGGCACGGCGGCATGGGCCTGCCGCAAACGCTCAACATGGTGGTGAACGACATGATGTCGGGCGCCTGCCTGCCGCTGCAGCTGAATGCGCTCTTGACGCAGGGCCAGATCGAGGCGCTGGAGCACCACGCCAGCGACGAGATAAAGGCGCTCTATCTGCCCAAACTGATTTCAGGCGAATGGTCGGGCACGATGAACCTGACCGAGCCGCAGGCGGGCACCGATGTGGGTGCATTGCGCAGCAAGGCCGAACCGCTGGGCGACGGCACCTATGCGGTGACCGGGCAAAAGATCTTCATTACCTGGGGCGACAGCGACCTGACCGAAAACGTTTGCCACCTCGTGCTGGCGCGGCTGCCCGATGCGGCGCCCGGCACGCGCGGGATCAGCCTGTTTATGGTGCCGAAGTTCCTGCCCGATGCCAAGGGCAACCCCGGCGTGGCCAACAGCCTCAAGGTCGTCAGCCTTGAACACAAGCTGGGCCTGCACGGCTCGCCGACCTGCGTGATGGCCTATGACGGCGCGAAGGGATGGCTGGTGGGCGAGCCGCACAAGGGCCTTGCCGCGATGTTCACCATGATGAACAACGCGCGCCTTGCGGTGGGGGTGCAGGGCGTGGGGGTGGCCGAGGCGGCCTATCAAAAGGCGCTAGAATACGCGCGCGAGCGCGCCCAGATGGGGCCGATCATCAACCATGCCGATGTGCGCCGGATGCTGGTGACGATGAAGGCCGAGGTCTTTGCCGCCCGCGCCATTGCGCTTTCCTGCGCCGTGGCGCTCGATCTGGGGCGGGCGACGGGCGAGGCGGATTGGGCCGCGCGCGCGGCGTTGCTGACGCCGATTGCCAAGGCCTACGGCACCGATGTGGGCATGAACGTATCGGAAACCTGCGTTCAGGTGCATGGCGGCATGGGCTATATTGAGGAAACGGGTGCGGCGCAGTTCTACCGCGACGTGCGGGTGACGGCGATCTATGAGGGCACCAACGGCATTCAGGCGATGGATCTGGTGGGCCGCAAGATGATGGATGGCGGCGAGGCGGCGTTTCGCCTGCTGCAAGAGGTTGAAGATGACGCCGAGTCGGCGCGCGCGCTGCTGCCGCAACTGGCCGAGGATGTCTGGACGGCGGCGGAAACCCTGCGCGAGGCAACCGAAGTGCTGGTAGCGCAGGGCATGGAAGATCGCTTCGCCGGCGCCGTGCCCTATCTGCGCGCCTTTGCGCGGGTGCTGGGGGCGCATTACCACCTGCGCGCGGCGGTGGCCGAGGGTGGCACGGGGCCGCGTTCGGCGCTGGCCGCGGTCTACATTCGCCGCCTGCTGCCGCAATACGCGGCCGCGCTGGCCGAGGCGCGCGAAGGCGCCGAGGGGCTGTTTGCGCTCACGCCCGAGGATCTGGCGCTGTGATGGATGGCGCGGGCATGGCTGCGGTGCACCACCCATGGCCTGATCCGCCCGAGCATGGTGGCGCGCACGAGGTAGCGCCGGGGGTGCTCTGGCTGCGGTTGCCGCTGCCGATGGTGCTGAACCATGTCAACGCCTATGCGCTGGACGATGGCGATGGCTGGACCGTGGTTGACCCCGGCATGGATACGCCCGAGGCGCGCGCGATCTGGGCTGCCTTGCTGGCGGGGCCGCTGGCGGGCAAGCCGGTGACGCGGGTGCTGGTCACGCATTACCACCCCGACCATATCGGCCTTGCCGGCTGGTTTCAGGCACGCGGCGCAGCACTTTGGACCACCCGCACAAGCTGGCTGTTCGCGCGCATGCTTGTGCTGGACGAACAACCCGTGCCGGTGGCCGAAACGCTCGCATACTGGCAGGCGGCGGGGATGGACCCCGCGCTGCTTGCGCGCCGCGCGACCGAGCGCGCCTTCAACTTTTGCGACATGGTGCACCCGCTGCCGCTCGGCTACCGCCGCATTGCCGAGGGCGAGGTGATCAGTGCGGGCGGGCGAAACTGGCACGTGCGGGTCGGCAACGGCCACGCCCCCGAGCACGCGACACTCTGGAGCCTTGATGACAATCTTGTGATCGGGGGCGATCAGCTTTTGCCCTCGATCAGCGCCAACCTCGGCGTTTATGCAACCGAACCCGATGCCGACCCGGTGGGTGACTGGCTGGCCTCTTGCGCGCATCTTGCGCAATTCGCGCAAGATCGGCACCTCGTGTTGCCCGGCCACAAGACGCCGTTCACCGGGTTGCCAAGACGGTTGGCGCAGATGGTCGAAGGCCACCACAAGGGCTTGGCGCGGCTGCAATTGTTGCTGGCCGAACCGCGCACCGCCTGCGCGTGTTTCCCGGCGCTCTTCCGGCGCAGCATTGGCGAGGCGGAATACGGGCTGGCGCTGGTCGAAACGGTGGCACATCTGAACCACCTGCTGCAAACCGGCCGCGCAACGCGGAAACCTCGTGGCGATGGGGTCTGGCTTTGGCAGGCCGTTGAAGCGCACGCCGGGGCGTGACAGTTTGCCGCAGATTTGCTAGATCGTCTGAAACTGGATCAGATCGACGAGGGAGAACATCATGGGCGAACACACGGCAGGCGGGATGAACACTGCGGCGCAAGAGCGCACCTTTGCCGGATTCATTACCTTCAGCAAGCGCGCATCCATTGCTATCGCGGTGTTTTTGGTGTTCCTCGCGATCGTAAACGGTTGAACGTCCGAACCCGGAGCCCTGCCATGCGCCGCTTGCTTGTCCTTCTGTTCTTGCCGCTGTTTCTGGCAGCCTGTGGCGCCGAACCGGTATGGGCACCTGATGATGCCGTGGCGCGTGCGGTCTATTCGAGCAAGGAATCGCCGTCGATCACGCTGTTCACGGTGATCAATGTCGAAAACGGTGCAGGCGAGCATTCGGCGCTGATCATCAACGGCACGCAGCGCGTTCTGTTCGACCCGGCGGGCACCTGGTATCACCCCTTTGTACCCGAGCGGAACGATGTGCATTATGGCATCACCGACCAGATGTATACGTTCTACATCGATTACCACGCCCGCGTGACCTATTGGGTGCTGGAACAGACAATTCCGGTTTCGCTTGAGGTTGCCGAAGCGCTGCGCGCCGAGGTTGAAGCCTATGGTGCGGTGCCCAAGGCGTTTTGTTCGAATTCGGTCTCGACCGTGCTGAGCGGCCTGCCGGGCTTTGAGGGCATCAAGACAACGATGTTCCCCAAATCGCTGTCACGCGCATTTGGAGAGCTGCCGGGCGTGATCAGCTCTGAGCACTATGACGGCGACCCCGATGACAATTCGGGCGTCCTGATGGTGACCCCGGCTGAGTTGCGCGCAGGCGTGGCGCCTACACTAGGCTGAACAGCGCCAGATACAGCACCGCCAGACCGCCAACGATCCCTGCGAGGTTGTTGCGCGTGACGATGCCGATACCTACCGTTGCCAACGCTGCCAGGAACCGAGGCACGTCAAAGGCCCCGCCTGTGGCCGCAGGCCAAATCACCAGCGGTGCCACCAGACCCGGCAGCACGGCAACCGGCGTATAGCGCAGATAGCGCAGCGCCCATTCGGGCAGCGGGCAGTTGCCGATCATCCCCAGAAACGAAAATCGCAACAGAAACGTGCCGATACCAAGGCCGACGATGACCAGCCAGATCTCGGCGGCTGAATATTTCATAGCCGCCTCCGTTGTTGCCAAAGCTCGACTTGGGCGCCGGTAAACATTGCGGCAGCTGCGGCGA
Organism: Paracoccaceae bacterium; assembly: GCA_019429405.1. Lineage (GTDB taxonomy): Bacteria > Pseudomonadota > Alphaproteobacteria > Rhodobacterales > Rhodobacteraceae > UBA6213. The sequence goes on along the minus strand of JAHYIZ010000001.1, from coordinate 1,918 downwards.
TCAGCAAGCCCACCCCGCCCGGCAGAAATGCCAACAGCAGCGCCATGGCCACCGAAACGGTCGCTGCCGCCACATGCGCGAGGCTGCGCAGCATTGGCGCGAGCATGGCCAAAAAGGTGATCGGCACCGCGAAATCGAGCGCGAATTGCGGCGGAATGGCCTTGCCGACGGTGGCGCCAACAAGGGTCATGGCATACCATTGCGGGCACACGGGCGTGCAAACACCCGCGTAATAGGCGATCTTTTCGGGCAATGTGCGGGAGGGGCGGCGCTCATATTCCTGAATCGCCAGTGCGTAGGTCTGATCGACCATGAAATAGGCGGCAAGCGCCTTTTGCCACGTCAGAGCCGCGCCAAGGTGCGGGGCCAGAGACGCTGAATACATCGCCATCCGCAGATTGACCGCCAACGAGGTCGCCAGCACCATCACCACTGGCGCGTTGTCCACCATCAGTTGCACGGCAGCGAACTGCGAGGCACCCGCGATCACCAACACCGAAAAGCCCATGACTTCGGTCAGGTTGAACCCGGCCTCGCTGGCCGCGACGCCGAACAGCAAACCGAACGGAATGATGACAAGCAGAAACGGCAGGCTGTGGCGAAAACCAAGCCAATAGGCGGCGGAAACAGAAGATCTGGGCATGCGGCTTGGCTTTCCTGCGCGAATGGGCCAGTCATATTGCACCAGGTGGCGGATGCAAGCGGGGCAGCGTGCGGGGTGCAAGTCTCACAACGGTTGGCGGCGCACAAACTTTAGCTGCTTTGGCAGCGTGGTTGCGGAACCCATTGGTCACCCCCGATGCTGCCGCCACCGCGGTTTCGTTCGCAAAAGGTGTGCGATGAAAGTGGTCTATGCACGCAGCCTGTCGCCCGCTGACCGACGCGCCGCGGCTGAACTTTACTGGCTTGCCTTTGGCAGCAAGCTGGCACGGGTTCTTGGGCCAACGCCGAGGGCGCTGGAATTCATCGGGCGGGTGCTTGACCCGGCGCATGTGCTGATAGCGCGCGATGCAAGCGGCGCGATATTGGGCGTCGCCGGGTTTCGGACGGCAGGCGGCGCTTTTGTGGGGGGCGGATTGGCAGACCTTCTTGCCGTCTATGGCCGCGTGGGCGGGCTGTGGCGCGCCGCCTGCCTGCGCCTGCTGGCACGGGACATGGCCGAAGAACGCATCGTGGTTGATGGCCTGTCGGTGCGGGCCGATATGCGCGGCCAGGGTATCGGAACTGCTTTGCTAGAGGCACTTTGCGTAGAGGCGCAAGCGCGTGGGTGCCGCGCCGTCCGCCTTGATGTTGTTGAAGAAAACCTGCGTGCGCGTGCCCTGTATGAGCGCTTGGGGTTCACCGTGCGGGCGCGGCGTGCCAGCCGGTTCACGCGGTGGCTGTTCGACTTTGACGGCTTTTGGGTGATGGTGCGCCCGCTTTGACCTTGAGCCGGGCCGGGTCGCCCCGCTGCGACCGGGCGACCGCATCGTGCTTGAACGCCGCGGTGAATTTTGCAACGGACATCGCGCCCGCCTTGACCGCAAAATAGCCACGCAAAGCGTCGATACATCCGGGGGCAATGACGAAGCCCGAAAATCAAAAGGGCCGCCCGAAGGCGGCCCCTGACAGGCTCTGCTTTTGGCAGATTACTTGATGATTTTCGACACGACGCCCGCGCCGACGGTACGGCCGCCCTCGCGGATGGCGAAGCGCAGTTTTTCTTCCATCGCGATCGGCTGGATCAGCTCGACCTCGAACTTCAGGTTGTCGCCCGGCATCACCATTTCGGTGCCCTCGGGCAGCTTCACCGTGCCGGTCACGTCGGTCGTGCGGAAGTAGAATTGCGGCCGGTAGTTGGCGAAGAACGGCGTGTGGCGGCCGCCCTCTTCCTTGGTCAGAATGTAGGCCTCGGCCTCAAACTGCGTGTGCGGGTTCA
>JAHYIZ010000048.1 GCA_019429405.1 Paracoccaceae bacterium | reverse complement strand
TCGTCAGCGCCGTGCTGGTCGAGATCGACGAGAAATGGGCCTCCGACACAAAGGCCTACATCAAATGGGAATGCCAGGATGCGTGACCCGCTCTCAGCAGAATTTCCAGACAACAGGTTGCTCAATCGTTGGCAATGACGCGGCGACTTGAAAACGTGCTCAGGCCGGGCGCCACGTCAGTGATGAGTATCGGCTCGGTCACTTCCACGCGGCGGCCCTTAAGGTCGAGGATGTTGTGATCGTTGAAGTAGAACAGCGCCTGCAACGCCTTCTTGAAGCCAAGGTGCTCGTCGCCAAAGGCGTCAGCATAGGTCGGAAAGTCGTAGTTTTTCAGCAGCAGCAGCCGCACCGAGGCATCCATGGTCACGGTGCCCACAAACCGCACCGGGGCGTTGACCGACAGGTTCGACCCGATCCGGTAAACCCCCGCAGACACCAGTATCTCGCGCCCCGCAGCGGCGGCATCGGCGGCCACGAAGGCCCCACGGTCATCGGTAACGCCATCACCCTTGGCGCCGAAATCGCGCACATCGACCCAATCCATCAGATCGCGCAGAAATGCCGATGTGATGTCTTCGACCTCAATGTCGTCAACGCGCACAACGCCGTTGTTAGCGCCCGTCAGGTCCAGCCCGAAGTGGCCGTAAAGCGGCGCCGTGCCCCAAGGCATGTCCACCCCGCCGCGTGCGCCAGTGCCGATGATCGCCTGCACCGTCGCGACCTTGCCATAGGCGGTCAGCGCCACCGAACTGCCCACTTCGGTCAGCCCGCCAACATGCACATCACCCGCCCCCATCGCATAGGCGGCAATGCGCACCGAGGGCAGATTGCCGCTCATCGCCTTGACGCGGGCTGTCACGCGCAGATAGCAGCCGGGCAAGATCGGCGTCTGCCCCATGTAGCGCAGCTTTTGCGTGCTGGCGGTCTTGACCAGTTCAAGGCAATTGCCAAAGTCCTGATCCGCCGTCACCAGCGCCGCATTGGCCGCCCCCTGATATGTAGCCGATCCGGCGGTGCCGTTTTCGCTCGACCAGACGCCAAGCCCGAATTCGAATGCGGGCGGCATCAGCACCAGCCCGTCGGTAATAGCCTTGTTCATGCAGCTTCCCCTTAGGTGTTCCGGTCCGCCCCAGCGGCGCAGGGTCCGCATCTGGGGCGCAGGCACGCGGGCGTGGGTCGCGGGCCGGCTCTTGACGGGAATGCTCATGCTGGGAACCGCCGGGCGCCTCATGCCCCGGCGCGACCAGAGCTAGCAGTCGAGGTTAAAGAAACATTGACCCCTCCGCCCGCCGCCGTGGCATCATGCAGACATGAACTTCAGCTTTGAACTTGCCGACAAAACTGCGGAGGATGCGCTTCGACGTATCGCCCCGTCGCTGTTGAGCGACGCAATCACACTTGCGAAAGCCGCGCCTGAATCGGGGCAACTTCACGCGATCCGCAAGAATATAAAGATGACGCGCGGCCTGCTGCGTCTGGTCGCGCCCCGCTTCACCACCTTCAAACGCGAGAATAGAGCGCTTCGCGACGCAGCAAGGCTGATTGCAAAGCACCGCGATGCCGAGGTTATGGCGCAAATCGTTGTCAACCTTGCCGCCGAAGGCGCGGATAACGGCGAGGTCGGGCTTGACGGCACTCTTTCCGCCGCCGACACGGCCGCCCTGCGCACAAATCTTGATGCACTCGCCGCGGACCTTGCTGCAATCGCCGCCCGTGCAAATCACTGGCACCTTGAGGCCGAGGGTTTCGATGCGCTGGAAAGCGGCCTTCGCGAAACCTGGTCAGCCTGCCGCGACAATTTGAAAGTATTGCGCAAGACACATGACGATGCGGCGCTGCACCGCTGGCGTGGGCAGATCAAGACACATTGGTATCACGCCCGCCTGTTGCAGCCGATCTGGCCCGAGATGATGGCACCGCATATCGAGGTAGCCGACGCACTGGGCGAATTGCTAGGTGATCACCACGATCTGGCGGTTCTGCGCGCGCGAATGGCACAGGGTAGCGCGCCCACCGCCGCCGCACGCTCTTTCGACAAACGCTGCGCGAAACGGCAAGCCCTCGCAGAACACGAAATTTTCGCGCTTGCCGACCGATTTCTGGCCGAACCCGCCAAACCCCTTGCCGCTCGCTGGCGGCGATGGTGGCAGCTTTGGCGTGCTTGAACGGTGCCTAGACCAGCCTTCCGTCAAGTGCCCGTTCGATCAACGCGGTGGTTTCGCTCACGCCATATAGCGCGATAAAGCCACCAAAACGCGGGCCTTGGCTGGCCCCCAGCAGCACCTCGTAAAGTGCCGTGAACCAGTCGCGCAGCGGCTCGAACCCGTGTTCGGTGCCCACCGCAAAAACCATCGTCTGCAAGGCCTCGGCGTCAAGCCCGCCTTGCCAGACCCGCAGCCGCGCCACCAGATCCTCCAGCGCCGCCCGCTCCTTGTCGCTGGGCAGCCGGAAAGCACGCGTTGGTGCCACGAAATCGTGGAAATAGCGCACCGCAAATTCGGCGGCCTGGTCAAGATCAGGGTTCGCTTCGGGGCTGGCATCGGGCGCATAGCGGTTGATGAAGCCCCAAAGCCCCGCCCTGTCAGTGGCCCCCGAAACGCTGGCGAGGTTCAGCAGCATCGCAAACGGCACCACCATGCGGCTTTCGGGCACGTTGCCGCCGTGAATGTGCCAGACCGGGTTCGCCAACTGCGCCGCCGCATCTTGCGTGGTGAAGGCGCGCAATTGCTGGTGGTATTCATCCACCGCTTTGGGGATCACGTCGAAATGCATCCGCTTGGCGGTTTTCGGCTTGAGGTACATGAAATAGCTTAGCGATTCCGTCGCGGCATAGGTCAGCCATTCGTCAATCGACAGCCCGTTACCCTTCGATTTGGAAATCTTCTCGCCGCTCTGGTCGAGGAACAGCTCATAAGTCATGTGTTCGGGCGCCCGCCCCCCCAGCACCTTGCAGATGCCATCATAGATCGGCGTGTTGGTGGAATGGTCCTTGCCGTACATCTCAAAATCGACATCGAGTGCGGCCCAGCGTGCGCCGAAATCGGGCTTCCATTGCAGCTTAACGCGCCCGCCCGTAACCGGCACCGTCACCTCGTCGCCATCTTCATCGACGTAGGAAATGGTGCCCGCCTTGGCGTTCACATTGGTCAGCGGCACATATAGCACCTTGCCGGTTTTCGGAGAAATCGGCAGGAAGCAGCTATAGGTCTGTTGCCGTTCCTCGCGCAAACTTGCCAGCATGATCTCCATGATCGCGTCATAGCGCTCGGCCGCGCGCAACAAGATCTCGTCGAACTTGCCCGATTTGTAATAGTCGGTCGCGCTGGCAAATTCATACTCGAACCCGAACGTGTCCAGGAACCGGCGCAGCATCGCATTGTTGTGGTCGCCGAAACTCTGATAATGCCCGAACGGGTCGGGCACCGCCGTCAGGGGCTTTTGCATGTGCTCTTTCAGCATATCGCGGTTGGGCACGTTTTCAGGCACCTTGCGCATGCCGTCCATGTCATCCGAAAAGCACAAAAGCCGGGTCGGAATATCGGAAATGATCTCGAAGGCGCGGCGGATCATCGTCGTGCGCGCCACCTCGCCAAAGGTGCCGATATGCGGCAACCCGCTCGGCCCGTAGCCGGTTTCAAACAGCACAAAACCCTTGTTCGGCGGCGCTTTTTCATAGCGTTTGAGCACGCGGCGCGCTTCCTCGAAAGGCCAGGCTTTGGAGTTCATCGCGGCATCGCGCAAGCTTGTCATCGCACACCTCATAGCGGCGCCAACCGCGCCCTTGCACTTTCCCCTATTGAACGGGGCGGCAATCGTCAATAATTTGCGGGACGTAACGCAAAGGAACACCCCCCGTGCCCCAAGCCCTCGCCTCACTTTCCGCGCAAGATGCCCTGGTGGCCGTAATGGTCGCGGTTTCGGTCTCGGATGAACGTATCCGCACCGCCGAGTTGGTGGCGATCGAGCGCATGGTCAACCACATGCCGGTGTTCGCCAGCTACGACATTGACCGTATTCGCCGTGTGGCCAAAACCGTCTATGCACTCTTTGAAGAAGAAGACGGTCTTGATGCCTTGTTCGGCCTCGTGCGCGATGCCCTGCCGGATAAGTTCTTTGAGACGGCCTATGCACTCGCCTGCGATGTTGCCGCCGCCGACGGCACCATCCGTGATGGCGAGCTGCGCCTGCTCGAGGAAATCCGGCACGAGTTGAACGTTGACCGCCTGCACGCCGCCGCAATCGAATGGGGCGCGCGGGTGCGCCACCTCACGCTTTAACCCCGCCAGATCACCAGCCGCCGCGTGCGCCTCAGTCGCGGGCGCGCAGCACCTGCGCAGGTCGCGCCGCCAAGGGGCGCAGCGCAAACAGCAAGCCCGCTGCCAGCGTCGCCGCCAGCCCGCCAAGCACAATGACCAGCGCCGGAACCGGCGCAAAATGGTACTCGGATTCCATCACGAAAGTCAGCACCGCCCATCCCGCCGCGGCGCCAAAGCCGATCGCCAGCAGCCCAGCGGCCGCCCCCATCAAGGCCGCCCGCAGCGCGAATGAGGCAAGGATGGTGCCGCGCGAGGCGCCGAGCACCTTCAGCACCGCCGCCTCCCACGCCCGCGCGCGCTCGCCAGCCGCCGCCGCCCCGATCAGCACCACAAAACCGGTGGCCAGCGTCACCCCCGCCGCCAGCGCCGTGGCGCGCGCAATGGCATCAAGCGCGCGGGTCACCTGCTCTATCGCATCGCGGATGCGGATCGCCGTGATGTTGGGAAACGCCGCGCCGACATCGCGCAAGATCGCGGCCTCAACCTCGGGTGGCGCATAGATGGTAGCGATGTTGGAATGTGGCGCCCCCGCCAGCGCCGCCGGGCTGAGGGTCAGCACAAACCCAATGCCTGCAGACGAAAAATCGACCTCGCGGAACGAGGTAATCTCGGCTTCGATATCGCGCCCGAGCACGTTGACGGTGATCTTGTCGCCCAGCACCAGCCCCAGCTCTGATGCCTCCTGCGCGGCAAAGCTCGCCTGCGCCGGCCCGCTGTAGCCCGGCCCCCACCATTTGCCTGCCACCACCCGTGTGTTTGAAGGCACCTCGTCGGCGTAGGTCACGCCCCGGTCTCCGCGCAGCACCCAGTGGTCACCCGCAACTTCGCGCGCCGGGCGCCCGTTGATCTGGGTGATGACGCCGCGCAGCATCGGCGCGGTATCAAGCCGCGTCACTTCGGGAAATGCCGTGACCCGCGCCTTGAACGGCTCAAGCTGGTCAGGCTGAATATCGACCATGAAATAGGCAGGCGCGCGTTCAGGCAAGTCGTTCTGAATCGCGGCGCGCAGCCCCGCGTCCACCTGCCCCACCGCCGCCAGAACCGAAAGCCCCAGCCCCAGCGACATCACAACCGACAGCGCTTCGCTGCGCGGCCCGCCGATGGCGGCCAGCGCCGCCCGCAGCCCCGGCCGCCCGCGCACCCCGCGCGCGCGTGCCGCCATGCGCGCTGCGCGGCGCAACAGCAGCGCAGCCCCTGCCAGCAGCGCCAAGGCGCCGGCGATGCCACCAAGCGTGCCCAGCGCGAGTGAAGGAACCCCCGAAAACCAGACCGATGCACCAACCAGCGCCGCAAGCAGCGCTGCGCTGATTGCCACCATACCGAGCGACGGCATCCCCCGCCGCCCCGGCCCGAGATCGCGAAACAGGGCCGCAGCCTGCACCGCCCGCATCTGCCCAAGCGGCCAGAGCGTGAACAGCGCCGCCACCAGCACCCCGTAGATCGCCGCCTCCGCCAGGGCCCAGGGTGCGACCCCAAAGACCACCGGAATCGGCATCACTTTGGCAATTGCCGGCGCTGCCAACAGTGGCCCACCCTCCCCCAGCAACAGCCCCACGAAGACGCCAATCAGCGTCAGCACCACCAGTTGCAGCACAAAGACCATGAGGATCAGACCGCCACTTGCCCCAAGCGCTTTCAGTGTGGCGATGGTTTCGGTCTTGCGCTCCATCCAGGCGCGCACCGCAGCAGATATGCCCACGCCACCCACGGCAAGGCCCGCAAGCCCGACCAGCACCAGAAACGACCCGATCCGGTCAACAAAAACCTCGGCCCCCGGCGAGGCGCGGCGGCTGTCTTGCCAGCGCATCCCGGCCCCGTCGAAATGTTGGCGCGCCTCTGCGCGCATCGCCGCAAGGTCGGTGCCCTGAGGCAAGGTCAGCCGATAGGCGGATGAAAAGATCGAGCCGGGTTCGAGCAAGCCCGACCCTTCCAGCGCCGCCGCCGCCACAATGGTTCGCGGCGCAAAGCCAAAGCCGCCCGAGGCACCGTCAGGTTCATGCAGCAGCCGCGCCGTCACCACGAAACTGTTTACGCCCAGCCGCACGGTATCGCCGACCTCCAACCCCATGCGATCGGCCAGCACGCCATCGACCACCACGCCCGGCAGCCCACCAGCCCCTGCCAAGGCCTGGACAAAGGGCATCGAAGGTTCCAGCCCCACCGTGCCGATCAGCGGATAGGCCGCGTCAACCGCCTTGACCATGGTCAGACCGCGCTCGGCAGCCTCACCCTCGCCCAGCACCAGCATCGAGCGAAAATCAATGATCTCCGACATTGCCAGCGCGCGCGCCGCCATCCAGGCACGCTCATCCTCGGTCGCGGCGCGATAGCTGAATTCCAGCTGCGCGTCGCCCCCCAGCAATTCGGCGCCCTGCGCATCAAGCCCCGCCTGAATCGCCGCCCGCACCGTGCCCACCGCCGCAATCGCGGCAACGCCCAGAATCAGGCAAAGCAGAAACACCCGAAACCCGGCAATGCCGCCGCGCAGTTCACGCTGCGCGATCCGCAATGCCAGCATCATGGCGCCACCCGCCCATCCGCCAACCGCACGACCCTGTCGCAGCGTTCGGCCAATTCGGGCGCGTGCGTCACCAGCACCAGCGTTGCCCCGTGCCGATCGCGCAGACCAAACAACAACTCCATGATCGCAGCGCCATTTGCGGCATCAAGGTTGCCGGTCGGTTCATCCGCCAGAAACAGCTTGGGACGCGGCGCCGCCGCTCGCGCCAGCGCCACGCGCTGTTGCTCGCCACCCGACAACTCGGCCGGGTAGTGTCCGCCCCGTGCCGCCAGCCCCACGGCGGCCAATTCGTCGGCCGCGCGGTCAAACGCATCTGCCACGCCCGCCAGTTCCAGCGGCAGGGCCACGTTTTCAAGCGCAGTCATTGTGGGAATGAGGTGGAAGCTTTGGAAAACGATCCCCATATTGCCACGGCGGAAGCGGGCCAGCGCATCTTCGTTCATTGCGCCAAGATCCTGACCCAAGGCCGTGACCACGCCGGAGCTTGCCCGCTCCAACCCGCCCATCAGCATGAGGAGCGACGACTTGCCCGACCCCGAAGGCCCGACCAGCCCCACGCTCTCGCCCCGCGCGATATCCAGCGTGATGCCCCGCAAAATTTCCACCGGCCCCGCGTTGCCTGCCAATGTCAGCCGCGCATCGCGCAGGCCCAGAACCGTATCCATCAATGCTGCCCTCGCCTCAATCTCTGCAGTTTCATATGGCGCGTGGCGGGCCATGCGCAACCTCGCGGCGGTCACATTTCTGCTGGTATCACCAGCGGTTGCGGCGCCGCTGCACCTGGTGGCACTGGGCGACAGCCTGACCGCAGGCTACGGGCTGGCACCTGAAGCAGGCCTCGTGCCACAACTGCAAGCCTGGCTTGCCGCCGCCGGGGCCGATGTTGTGGTCCAAAACGCGGGCGTTTCGGGCGACACCACGGCCGGCGGCCTCGCGCGGCTTGGCTGGTCGCTGGAGGGTGGCGGCGATGCGCTGATGGTTGCTCTTGGCGGAAACGACCTTTTGCGCGGTCTGCCCCCTGCGCAGTCGCGCGCCAATCTCGACGCGATCCTGACCGAAGCTGAGGCGAGGGGCATACCGGTGCTGCTGGTAGGCCTGCCCGCCCCCGCGAATTACGGACCCGAATTCAAGGCCGAGTTCGATGCCATCTTTCCTGATCTCGCGACCACCCATGGCGCGCTCATGGTGCCCAACCTGCTCGCCCCGATCATGGAACTAACGCTGCAAACCCGCGCCGACCGCGCCCTGATGCAGGCAGATGGCATCCACCCTTCAGCCGAGGGGGTGAAGCTGTTGATTGCCGAGCTTGGGCCGAAGGTGCTTGAGTTGCTTGCGCGCGTCCCGGCGCCTTGACGCTTGTTGCGCTCTTGCATGCCTCCGGCGGGGATATTTTACCCAAGGCAAGCGGCTTGCCGTGCGTAAAATGTCCCGCTTTGGAGGTCGCCATTGACACGCCCCAGTGCGCGCGCGAAAGCTCGCCGCAGCTGTTCGTCTTGAGGTATCATGCGCCCCATTGGTCAGACCGTGCTTGCCGCGCTGTTCGCCGCCACCCTGATCGGAAGTTTCTTCCTGCCCGTCATCTCGTTGCCTCTGCTGGCCAAGATCACGCCGGTCGGTATGCTGCAAGACCTTGGGTTCGACGGGCTGCGCGAGATGGCATTCGTGGTGCAGCTGTTCTTTGCCTCATTCCCGCTTGCCGCCCTGGTGCTGGTTCTGGCGCTTCTGCGGCTTTGCCCCGGCCTGCTGGCACTTGCTTCGGGCGCGGTGCCGATCGGGGTGGTGATTTACGCAGCCTTCAACCTCAATGATGAGTTGCGCGCGCTTGGCCTGCCGCTCACGGTCTCCGATTTCAGCGACTTTCTGGGCGCTGGCGCCTACCTCTACATCGGCGGCGCCGTGGGCCTTGTGGTGCTGGCCGTGACCGACCGCGGCCAGGCCTAGCTGCGGATACCCAGGCGCAGCGCATCGTAGATGCCCGCGTGGATGTTGCGCGCCGCAACCGCATCGCCGATACGGTAGAGCGTGAAGGCGCCGCCGGGGTTGCGCGGCGCAAACACCTCGCCTTCGCCAATCAGCGCCGCATAATCGACCGCGCCAAGGTTACGGCTGAGCGGTTTCAGCGCGTGGTAAAGCTCGTCGTTCGGCAGCGTGCCATGGTCCGCCACCAGCATGTCGACCCGCCGTTCCTGCCCCCACCCCGGCGCGAAGTCAGAGCCCATCTGCACCGTCAGGCCATTGCCCTGCCGCGTCACCGCTGCAAGGCGGGTGTTGATTGTCACCCGAACGCCAAGCTCGTGAAAGGCGCGCATGTAGGGCACATGGTTCATGCCGCCCACATCGGGGGCAAGCGTGCGCTCGGGCGTTACCAGCTCTACCTCGGCCCCTGCCCGCGCCGCCATTTCCGCCGCCATCAGCCCGGCGTGGCCCGCGCCGTCTTCGTAGACCAGCACCCGGCCTTGTGGTGCCACCTCGCCGGAAATGACCTCCCAGCTTGTTCGCGCCAGCCCTGCCGCGGCCTCGGGCAGGTGCGGCAGGCCCCCGGTGGCGATCACCACCACGTCTGGCGCCAGCGCGAGCACGTCCGCCGTCTCGGCGTAAACGTTGCAGCGCAGATCGACGCCCAGCCGCGCAAGTTCCGCCAGTCGCCAGTCGATGATCCCTGCCATTTCGCGCCGCCGCGGATGCTGCGCGATCAGCGCCACCTGCCCGCCCGGCCGCGCCGCAGCCTCAAGCACCGTCACCCGGTGCCCGCGCTCGCCGGCCACCCGCGCCGCTTCCAGCCCAGATGGTCCCGCGCCCACTACTACCACCCGCCGTACGACACCGGCGCGGGCAATGCTGTGCGGCATGCTGGCCTCGCGCCCGGTCGCGGCGTTGTGGATGCAGAGCGCGCCGCCGCCTTCGTAGATGCGGTCAAGGCAATAGGTTGCGCCAACGCAAGGGCGAATGCGCGCCTCGTCGCCCGCCGCCACCTTCGTGGTGATGTGCGGGTCGGCAATATGCGCGCGCGTCATGCCCACCATGTCGAGCTTGCCGTTGGCGATCGCGTGGCGGGCCGTGGCCACATCTGGAATGCGCGCGGCGTGAAACATCGGCAGCCCGGTTTGCGCCCGTACCTCGCCCGCAAAATCGAGATGCGGCGCATAGGCCATGCCCTGAATCGGAATGACCCCGGTCAGCGCCGCATCGGTATCAATGTGCCCGCGAATCAGGTTGAGGAAATCGACCTTGCCCGAGGCCGCCAGCCGCCGCGCGATTTCAACCCCTTCGTCGCGGCTAAGGCCATGCTCCATTGCCTCATCAGCCACCATGCGCAGGCCCACGATGAACCCCGGCCCCACCGCCACCCGCACCGCATCAAGCACCGCCCAGGTAAAGCGCAGCCGGTTGTCGAGGCTGCCGCCCCAGGCGTCGCTGCGCCGGTTGGTGGCGGGCGACCAGAAGCTGTCCATCAGGTGCCCGTAAGCCTCAAACTCAATGCCATCGAGCCCCGCCGCCTGCATCCGCTGCGCCGCCGAAGCGTAATCGGCGATGATCCGTTCCAGATCCCAATCCTCGGCCTCTTTCGGAATAGCGCGGTGCGCCGCCTCGCGCACGGGGCTCGCGCTCAGCACCGGCAGCCAGTCGGCCTTGTTCCAGCCGGTGCGGCGGCCAAGGTGCGTCAACTGGATCATCACCTTGCAGTCGTGTTCGTGGCAATCATCAACCAGCGCCTTGAGCCATGGCACGATCGCATCGTCATAGGCATGCAGGTTGCCAAATGCCTGCGGGCTGTCGGTGCTGACCACCGCCGAGCCTGCCGTCATCGTCAGCGCCATGCCGCCGCGCGCCTTTTCGAGGTGGTACAGGCGGTATCGGTCTTTCGGCATCCCGTCTTCGGAATAGGCGGGCTCGTGCGCGGTGGACATGATGCGGTTCTTCAGCGTCAGGTGCTTTAGCTGGAACGGGGTCAGAAGCGGATCTTGCGCCATCGGGGTCTCCCTTTTCAGCCGATCCTGCCCCAACCGTGCGCGCCTCGCCAGCCCTTGCCTGAACCATGCGCCGCAGCGCGCTCCGCGGGGGATATTTGGACCAAGGCAAGCCGCTTGCCTTGGTCCAAATATCCCCGCCGGAGGCCTCTGCCTTGCCCGCGCCACCGCCGATTGGCTCTGGCGCAGGCGGTGGCGCGCATGAAATATATGCGCGGATGTTGGGGGGCCGCTATGGACCTAGTTTCTGAACTGACCGCAACGCTGGGTGCCGCGAACGTGCTGACCGGGGCCGATGCGGCAGGCTTCGGGCGCGAGTGGACGGGCAAGTACCACTGGCAGCCGCTTGCGCTGGCACGCCCCGCCAGCACCGGCGAGGTGGCGGCTGTGCTGCGGCTGGCATCGGCCGCGCGGGTGGCGGTGGTGCCGGTGGGCGGCAACACCGGGCTGAATGGCGGCACATTCGCCGAGGGTGCGCTGATGCTGTCGCTCGAGCGGTTAAATCGCATCCGCGAGGTCAACACCGGGGCGCGCACGATGGTGGCCGAGGCGGGGGTGGTGCTCGAACGCATCCATGCGGCGGCGGCCGAGCAGGGGCTGGTGTTTGGCCTGACTTTTGGCGCCAAGGGCTCGGCGCAGGTGGGCGGGTTTCTTTCGACCAATGCAGGTGGCTCGAACGTGCTGCGCTACGGCACCGCACGCGCGCTCTGCCTCGGGTTGGAAGTGGTGCTGGCCGATGGGCGTGTGCTGAACGCCTTAAGCGCGCTGCACAAGGACAACACCGGCTACGACCTGCGCGACCTTTTCATCGGTGCCGAGGGCACGCTGGGTGTCATCACGGCTGCGGTCTTGCGCCTTGCGCCTGCGCCTCGCGTGCATGTGACGGCACTTCTGGGGCTCGACAGCCTGCCCGAGGCGCTGGCGCTGCTGCATCGGTTGCAGGCGGCCACCGGGGGCGGGGTCGAAGCTTATGAATACATGCCCGCAGGCTACATGGCACGGCTGGCCGCCTGCCTGCCGGAGCTTGCCTGCCCGTTTCCGCCCTGCCCGGTGAACATTCTTTGCGAAGTGGCCAGCACCCGGCCCGACGATGCCGCACCCGGCACAGACGGCGAACCCGCCCTGGCCAGCGCGGTGCAGGCACTTCTGGCCGAAGCGGCCGAAACGGGCGCCCTGCGCGAGGCGGTTCTGGCCGCCAGCGGCGCGCAGCGGCGCAAGCTTTGGGCCATGCGCGAGGCGGCGGCCGAAATCACGCTCAACCGCGCGCCACTGGTCGATACCGATATTGCGCTGCCGCTGGACCGGGTCGCGGAATTTCTGCCGCGCATGGCAGCACGTCTGGCAAGGCTCGATGCGGGCGCCGAAGAAATGGTGGTGGCGCATCTTGGCGATGGTAACATTCACTACACCGCCTACCCATCGCGCGATGATGCGGCGCTGACCGACGCGATCCGCGCAGCGGTGGCTGACGAAGCGGTCGCCATGGGCGGCACGTTTTCTGCCGAGCACGGTGTGGGGCTTTCAAAGCGCGCCACGATGGCGGCGCACAAGGACCCGGTCGCACTGGCAACGATGCGCGCGATCAAGCAAGCGCTCGATCCTGCAGGCATCCTGAATCCCGGCAAGGTGCTGCCCTGATCCGTCGGGCGCGCTTTCGCGGCACTCAGCGCCAGTCGAAAAAGCCCTTGGGTGCCTGCGCGAGCAGGTTGCGCGCGAGGCTTTCGCCAAGCGCTGCCGCATCGGCGATGGGCGCGCGCGCCTCGCCTGCGATTGCTTCCGATCCGTCGGGCCGCAAGATCTCGCCGCGCAGCCAGACGGCCTCGCCCTCCAGCACCGCCAGCCCCGCAATCGGCGTTTCGCACGACCCGTCAAGCGTGGCGAGGTAGGCGCGTTCGGCGGCAAGGCGGTGGCCGGTGGGGGCGTGGTGGATGGCGGCCAGCAAGGCCTCAGCGCGGCTATCCGCCGCGCGCCGTTCAATCCCGATACAGCCTTGCGCCACGGCGGGCAGCATTTCGGCCACCTCGATGGCGCCGCGCGCAACCTGCGCCTGCCCCAGCCGGTTCAGCCCCGCCATTGCAAGAAATGTCGCCTCGGCCACCCCTTCGGCCAGCTTGTTCAGCCGCGTCTGCACGTTGCCGCGAAATTCCACCAGCTTCAGGTCGGGGCGGCGGTTGGCCAGTTGCGCGCGCCGACGCAGGCTGGAAGACCCGACCACCGCGCCCTGCGGCAAATCCGCCAGCCGCGCATGACGGGGCGAAACAAAGGCATCGCGCACGTCTTCGCGCGGCAGGTAGCATTCAAGCAGCAAACCCTGCGGTTGCAGCGTCGGCATGTCTTTCATCGAGTGCACCGCAATGTCGATGCCGCCATCGGCCAGCGCATCCTCGATTTCGCGCGTGAACAGCCCCTTGCCACCGATTTCTTTCAATGGCCGGTCAAGCACCTTGTCACCCGTGGTCTTGATCACCACGATCTCGAATGCGCGCTCGGGCAAGTCGTGCGCCGCCATCAGCCGGTTGCGGGTTTCATGTGCTTGCGCCAGCGCCAGCGGGCTGCCACGCGTGCCGATCTTCAGCGGGTTTCTGGGTGTGGGCATATCCATGCCCCCGCAATAGCGGTGCCAAATCGCCCGCGCAAGGCAGTGGGTGCTTGACATCGCCCCCGTGGCCGCGATGAAGGGGTGCAAACGGAGTGCCCGATGACCCAAAAGCTGCTGCTGCGCGCCCTCGCGGGCGAAACCCTGCCCACGCCGCCCATCTGGATGATGCGGCAGGCGGGGCGTTATCTGCCCGAATACCGCGCCACGCGCGCGCAGGCGGGCGATTTTCTGAAGCTCTGCTACACACCCGAGCTTGCCGCCGAGGTAACGCTGCAGCCGATCCGCCGCTTCGGCTTTGACGCGGCGATCGTGTTCGCCGATATCTTGCTGCTGCCACAGGCGCTCGGCGCCGACGTGTGGTTCGAGGCGGGTGAAGGCCCGCGGCTTTCAACGATCACAGGGGCGGAGGGCCTGCGCGCGCTCAAAGGCCCGCAGGATATTCATGACCACCTCGCCCCGGTCTATGAAACCATGCGTATTCTCGCCCGCGAATTGCCGCGCGAAACCGCGCTGATCGGCTTTGCCGGCGCCCCCTGGACCGTGGCAACGTATATGGTCGCCGGGCGCGGCACCCCCGACCAAGGCCCCGCGCACGCGCTGAAAGCGGCCGACCGCGCGACCTTTGCAGCACTTGTCGACCTTCTGACCGAGGCAACCATCGAATACCTTTCGGCGCAGGTCATGGCAGGGGCCGAGGTCGTCAAGCTGTTCGACAGCTGGGCCGGCAGCCTGAAAGGGCAGGATTTCGACGATTTCGCGCTTGCCCCCACCGCGCGCATCATCACGGCGTTGAAGGCGCGTCACCCCGGTCTGCCGGTGATCGCTTTCCCGCGCGAGGCGGGGCCGCGCTATGTGGGCTTTGCCTGCGCCACCGGCGCCGACTGCGTGGCGCTCGACAATTCCGTTTCGGCGGAATGGGCCGCGGCGAACGTGCAAAAGGATGGCTGTGTGCAGGGCAACCTCGACCCGCGCCATATGGTCACCGGCGGGCAAGGGCTGGTGGAAGAGACGCGGCGCATCGTGCGCGCCTTCGCGGGTGGGCCGCACATCTTCAACCTTGGCCACGGCATCACCCCCGATGCCAGCCCCGACAACGTGGCGCTGATGGTCGAGACGGTGCGCGCAGCGCGTTAGCCCCTGGGCTTGGGCTTGCCGAACTTGGCACCCGGTTTGCCTGCGAGCTTGGCCTTCGGCTTAGGCTTTGCCCAACCTGCGCCCCGCTCCTTGGTGGCAGCTTCACCTTCTGGTGCGACGCGGGCGCGCAGCTTGGCCGGGCGCGCCGGGGCATTCAGCGGGTCATAGGCCGCTGCCCCCTTGCGGTGCAGCTTTTTCGCCGGGGCGTCAGGCGCAGATGGCGCCGGCGCGGATTTCTCGCGCGGTAGGGCTTCATGCTCGGCCGGCGGCGGCGGCGGAGACTTGCCGCCATAGGGTTTTTTCTCGACGCGTTTTTGGTCGGACGGAGCCTTGGCATCCACCGCCTTTTCAAATGATTTTTTCTCGTAAGGCGCCTTTTCGTAAGCCTTTTTCGCGCCAAAGGTACGCGGGGTCGAAGGCGCCGCCCGCCGCGCCTCGGGCAGACGAGGCGCCGAATGGGCCTCGGTGCCAACCGGCGCCTTGTCGAGCACAGTCACCGCGATGCCATCTTCAAGTTGCATCCCCGCGCCCAGCGCCGACATGAACCGCGCCCCCGCGTCGGCATGAATTTGCACCAGGGTGCGCACCTCCTGCACCCGGATCGCGCCGATGTCGCGGCGTGACAGGTCGCCCGCGCGGCAAAGCATCGGCAGCAGCCAGCGCGGGTCGGCGCGCCCTTCCTGCCCGATCGACAGGCTGAACCACACGCTCTCGCCAAACTCCGCCCGATCGCGCGGCTTTGGCCCGTCGGGGCTGACCACAGCCAAATCCTCGGGCGCCGAGCGCTGCGCCATGTATTGGCGAACCACCGCCACCGCCAAAGCCTCGGCGTCGTAGGTCTGCATCAGTCGCGTTACCAGCGGCGCCTCGTCCGCGGTCGCAGGCGTCGTCAGCACTGGTTCGGACAAGAGCCGCTCCACATCGCGCGCGCTGACCTCTTCGGCACTGGGCGCCGAAGCCCAGACAGGGGCAACATTGGCAAACTGAAAAAGCCGCTCGGCCTTCTTGCGTGCCGAAAAGGGCACGATCACCGCCGCCACGCCCTTGTGCCCGGCCCGCCCGGTGCGACCAGAGCGGTGCAGCAGACCCTCTTTGTTCATTGGCAGATCGGCGTGCACGACCAGCTCCAGCCCCGGCAAATCAATGCCCCGCGCCGCCACATCGGTTGCCACACAAACCCGCGCGCGGCCATCGCGCATCGCTTGCAGCGCGTGGCTGCGCTCGGTCTGGCTCAACTCGCCCGACAGCGCCACCACCTGGAACCCACGGTTCAGAAACCGCCCGGTAAGACAGGGGAATCGCGTTTGGGATTTGACCTGATCCGAGGGGTCTTGCGGTCTTGGTCGGGATGGATTCTGGGGTGGGGATCGCCCTTTTGGAGCCCGTTCCCCACATGGATATCTTCCTCGCCGCCTTC
>JAHYIZ010000047.1 GCA_019429405.1 Paracoccaceae bacterium | reverse complement strand
CCCGCCGGTGGCGATCATCGAGGCGGGGCGGCCGTTTTCGCACCCGCTGCTGTCGCTCGGGCTGCCTCGGTCCTACATGGCCGAAGCCGCGCGGCACCTGACGCGGCTGGTCACGGCACGGGTGCCGCTGCTGACCGGCGCGCATCTGACCCGAATCACCGAAGCCGATGGCACGCTTGTGGCCGAGGTTGAAACCCGCCACGGCCCCCGCCGCTATACCGCCGACCGCATCGGCCTGCATGACGGCATCCGCGCCAATGACACGGGCCTGACCGACAGCGCCGCCCTGCCCGTTCTGCGCCTTGGCGATTGCCGCGAGGCGCTGGGCGCTGCGGCAGCGCTTGCCGATGGCCGCGCCGGGGGCGAGGCGCTGGCCGCGCGCCTTGCCGGAAAACCGGCCCCGGTGCCAAGCGCCGCCGTGGCGCGCGAGGCTGCCGGACAGGCGCGGCTGGCACGCATTTATGCCCATGACGGCGCAACCCGCCTCGCCGCGCTGCCCGATGACACCGTCATCTGCCGCTGCGAAAACCGCACCCTTGCCGACTTGCGCGCACTTGGCCCCGCCCCCACCACCCGCGAACTGCGCCTTGATGGCCGGTTCGGCATGGGCGCCTGCCAGGGCCGTTTCTGCGCCGAATGGGTGGCGCGTATCGCCCGCCCCGAAGCGCCGCACCCCTTGGGCATGCCGCGCTGGCCCGCCCGCCCGATTTCCGTGGCCGACCTGCTCGCCACACCCGATCTGACCTCAGGAGAGACCGAATGACCCTTGCCGCCCGCGCTCCGCGCAGCGCCCGTTTTGCCGTCACCAACCCGTTCAGCGGCGTACAACTTGCCGAACTGGCGCAGGCAAGCGACGCCGAGGTGCTGGCATGCGTCGCCCGCGCCCGCGCCGCCGCCGCCGCCTTTCGTGGCTCCACCCCCTATGAGCGGCGCGAATTGCTGAACCGCCTCGCGGCGCTGGTGGAACGTGATGCCGAAGCGCTGGCGCAGACGATCAGCGCCGAGATGGGCAAGACCATCACCGAGGCGCGCGGCGAGGCGCGGCGCGCGCAAAACACGCTGCGCCTGTCGGGCGATGCCGCAACCTTCCTTGACGGCGAGGTGCTGCATTGCGGCATCGTGTCGGGCGGCAAGGATCGGCAGGCGGTGGTCACCTATGTGCCGACCGGCGTGGTGGCCGCGATCACACCCTTCAACTACCCCGTCAATCTTTTGTGCCACAAGCTTGGGCCCGCAATCGCGGCGGGCAATGCGGTGGTGGTCAAGCCCTCGCCCAAGGCGCCGCTCGCCGCCGACCATCTGGTGCGGCTGACGGTCGAGGCGGGCTTTCCGCGCGACCTCGTGCAGATCGTGCATGGCGGGGCGGAACCTGCGCTGGCGCTGGCCCGTGCGCCGATCGACCTGCTCAGCTTTACCGGCGGGCCGCAGGCGGGGCTTGCGCTCAAGCGCGCCAGCGGCCTTGTGCGCTGCCTGATGGAGCTTGGCGGCAATGACCCGTTGTTCGTGATGCCCGACGCCGATCTTGACGCGGCGGCGGCAACCGCCATCGGCCACCGCTTTGAAATTGCCGGGCAGAGCTGTGCGGCGGTGAAAAAGCTCTATGTGCACGAGGCGGTGCAGGCAGAGTTTACCGCGCGTTTGCTGGCGCTGGTGACCGATCATCGCACCGGCGACCCGGCGCAAGATGCCACGCAAATGGGCCCGGTGATCGACCTGACCGCCGCCAACGAACTGACGGCGCGGCTGGCCGAAGCGCAGGCCGCAGGCGCCCGCCTGCTGGCGGGGGGCAAAGCGCAAGGCACGCTCTTCGCCCCCACCGTCATCGCTGACGTGCCGCTAAGCACCCGCCTGATGGCGACCGAGACCTTTGGCCCGGTGCTGGCGATGCGCAGCTTTGCCAGCCTCGATGCCGCCATGGCCGAGGTCAACGCCTCCGAGTTCGGCCTGCAGGCGGGCATCTTCACCAATGATCACGCCGCGATCCGGCGCCTGTCGCGCGGGCTTCAGGTAGGGGGCGTGATGGTCAACGAAGGCCCCGATTTTCGCGCCGAACATGTGCCCTTTGGCGGCGTGAAAGGCTCGGGCCTCGGGCGCGAGGGCGTGCGCATCGCGCTGCGCGAAATGTCTGAGACCCGCGTCGTGATCGACTGATCCGCGCCCGCAACCAAAGGAAACTGCCCATGACCACCACACCCCGTTTCGACGGCGTCTTTACCGCGCTTGTCACCCCCTTCACCGCCACCGGCGCGGTGGATTGGGACGCGTTCGACCGCCACCTTGACCGCCAGCTTGTGGCGGGCATTGCGGGCCTCGTGCCCGTGGGCACCACCGGCGAGGCTGCGACGCTGACCGATGAGGAAGCGCTCGCGCTGATTGCGCGCACGGTGGCGCGGGCCAAGGGCGCCGCCTATGTGCTGGCGGGCACCGGCAGCAACTCCACCGCCAAGGCCGTCGCCGCCACCCGCCGCGCGGTTGAGGCCGGGGCCGATGGCGTGCTGGTGGTCACGCCCTACTACAACAAACCAACGCAAGCGGGGCTGGTGGCGCATTTCGCCGCCGTGGCCGAGGCGGCGGGGGCGGCTGATGTGATGCTCTATTCGGTGCCCGGCCGTGCGGGCGTGGCAATCGCACCCGCCACCGCGGCGGAACTGGCGGCGGCTTGCCCGAATATTGTCGCGATCAAGGAGGCAGGGGGCGATGCGGCGCGCGTGACTGCCTTGCGCGCTGCCTGTGGCGAAGGTTTCGTGGTGCATTGCGGCGATGACGGGTTGGCGCTGCCGTTCTATGCGCTCGGTGCGCGCGGCCTGACCTCGGTGCTGTCAAACTATGCCCCGGCAGAATGCGTGGCGCTCTGGCAGGCCTGGGCTGCGGGCAACACGGCCGAAGCGCTGGCGCGGCACGAACGGCTGGCGCCGCTGGCCGCCGCGATGTTCATCGAGGCAAGCCCCGCCCCGGTCAAGCACGCGCTGGCCCAGGCGGGCCATATGGGCGCCGGGTTGCGCCTGCCGCTCGTGGGGCTGACCCCGGCATCAGCGGCGGCGCTTGCGGCGGAACTCGCGGCGTTCGCGGGCTAAAGCGGTTTGCGTTCATCCTGAATCGCGAACCGCTGGTGCCATTTGTAATTGCGCGCATTCTATCCGAAAACCGCGCCACACTTTTCGGTTTGCGCTTTAGGCCCGCGCCACCTCGGCCAGTGCCGCATCGTAAAGCGCCAGCCCGGCGCCCTCGGCACTTGCCCCTTCGGCAAGCGCGCGGCGCCAGCTGCGCGCGCCGGGGCGCCCGTGAAAGAGGCCCAGCATGTGGCGGCTGATCTGATGCAGCCGCCCGCCGCCCGCCAGGTGCGCGGCGATGTAGGGCCGCATCGCCTCGGCCACGGCAAAGGCACTGGCCGGGCCGGGCAGGCCAAAGAGCGCAGCATCGGCGCCGCCCAGAATATTCCATGGCTCATGGTAGGCGGCGCGCCCCACCATCACCCCGTCCACCCCCTCGGCCAGGAGCGCTTGCGCCGCCTCAAGGCTGCCCACCCCGCCGTTAAGCGAGATGTGCAAGGCGGGGTAGGCGCGCTTCATCGCCAGCACCAATGGGTAGTCGAGCGGCGGCACCTCGCGGTTTTCCTTGGGCGACAGGCCTTGCAGCCACGCCTTGCGCGCATGGATGCTGAACCGGCGCACCCCCGCTGCGGCGACGGTTTCAAGAAAGCCGGGCAGAGTTTCGGCCGGGGTCTGGTCATCGACCCCGATGCGGCACTTGACCGTGACCTCAACCCCCGCCACCTCGGCCATCGCCGCCACGCAATCGGCCACAAGACCCGGCGTTTTCATCAGCACCGCGCCGAAAGCGCCCGATTGCACCCGGTCAGACGGGCAGCCGCAGTTGAGGTTGACCTCGTCATAGCCCCAGCCGGCAGCAATCCGCGCCGCTTCGCGCAGCTCGGCAGGGTCCGACCCGCCCAGCTGCAGCGCCACCGGGTGCTCGGCAGGCGCGTAATCCAAGAGCCGCGCGCGGTCACCATGGATCACCGCAGGCGCCGTGACCATTTCGGTGTAAAGCAACGCGCCCCGGCTGATTTCGCGGTGAAAGCGGCGGCAGTGGCGGTCGGTCCAATCCATCATCGGCGCCACCGACAGTCGTGCGGCAGCGCGGGTAATGGAGGCTTGCGGCGGCGGGCGGGTTTGCATTGCGGCTCCTTGGGGCGGGCGCGCAGGGCCTAGCACAGCGCGCCGCCTTGCGAAACCCGCAGCCATGGCACGGGGGCAGCGCCGCTTTGGCGCATGGCCGGCGCCCCGTGCCCGCGCTATAGCGGCGCCGACCGAACCCGGAGGCACCAATGACGATCCGACTCACCACGCTGGCCCATGGCGGAGGCTGCGGCTGCAAGATGTCGCCCGCGCTGCTCGATGAAATCCTTGCCAGCCTGCCCACGCAGCTACGAGACCCGGCGATGCTGGTAGGGATCGAGACCAAGGACGACGCCATCGTCTACCGCATCAACGAGACCACGGCGGTGGTGGCCACCACTGATTTCTTCATGCCGGTGGTCGATGACCCCTATGATTTCGGCGCCATTGCAGCGGCCAATGCGCTGTCAGATGTTTATGCGGTGGGCGGCAAGCCGCTGTTTGCGCTGGCAATTGCGGGCATGCCGGTAGGAACACTAAATGTGGCCACAATCGCGCGGATCATGGCAGGCGGCGCCGATATGGCGGCGCGGGCGGGCATCTTGATCGGCGGCGGCCACTCGATCGACACGCCCGAGCCGATCTACGGGCTGGCGGTGGTGGGCATCGTGCACCCCGACCACATCAAGCGCAACTGCACCGCGCGGGCGGGCGATGTGCTGGTGCTGGGCAAGGCGCTCGGCGTGGGCGTGCTGAGCCACGCGCTGAAACAGGGCGGGCTGAGCGAGACCGATTACGCCGAACTGCGCGCCAGCACCACCAAGCTCAACAGCATCGGGGCCGATTTCGGCGCGATGGATCAGGTGCATGCGATGACCGATGTCACCGGCTTCGGGCTGATGGGGCATCTGCACGAGGTTTGTGAAGGCTCAGACCTTGGCGCGCGGCTGCGGCTGGCCGATATTCCGCTGCTTGGCGCCGCCGTGCCGCACGCGCAGGCAGGCCACAACACCGGCGCGGGCAGCCGCAACCGGGCCACGCATGAGGGCCATGTGCGCTTGCCCGATGGCCTGCCGGACTGGCACCGCAACCTGCTTTACGATCCGCAGACCTCGGGCGGGCTGCTGGTTGCGGTGGCGCCTGAAGCGGCCGCCGAGGTGCTGGCGATGTTTCACGCGCAGGGCTATGCCGCCGCCGCGATCATTGGCGAAATGGTGGCAGGCTCGCCGCGCATCACTGTAGCCACCTGATCGCGCCGCAGTTGCGCCGTGCCGCGCGCGCGCATAGCCTGCGCCCGAAAGGGGGGCCGATGTGCGCCGCCGACGCCACCGCCGACCGCATCGCAGGCGCCCTGCCCGGCGCGCCGGTTCTGGTATCGTGCCAGAAGGACGAGGGGCCATTCTTGCTCGAATTCGTCGCGCACCACCTGGTGCTAGGTTTCGCCGCCGTGCTGATTGCCTCGAACGACTGTAGCGACGGGTCGGACGCGCTACTGGATGCGCTGCAAGCGGCGGGGTTTTGCGGGCATGTTCGCCACTCTGTTGCAACGGGCGAAATGCCGCAAGTGCGCGGCTTTGCAGCACTTCGCCGGGCCTTTCCGCTCAACCTCGCAAGCTGGCTGATGGCGCTCGACAGCGATGAGTTTCTGAACATCCACGCGGGCGAGGGCCTGCTGCCTGACCTTCTGGCCGAGGTGCCGGACGAGGTCGATATTCTGGCGCTCAACTTCGCCAATTTCGGCAACCAGCCGCACCAGCGCTGGCAACCGGGGCCGGTTTGCGCGCGCTATCGCTTTCGCCTGCCGCTGGCGCACAAAAGCAACGCGCCGGTCAAATCGCTGACGCGCACGCCCGCAAACTTTGGCGCGGTGCACAGCCATTCAATGGTGCGCTTTCGCCTGCCCCGCCCGGTTGAGGTGATGCGCGCCGATGGCTCGCGCTTTGCGCTGCCGCCCGAGGCGCGGCTTTTCGACCACTTGCGCCGCTTTCAGCCCGGCGACATCGCGCATGCGCTTGCGCAGGTGAACCACCACCCGATCAAGACCTATGACAGCTTCCTGCTGCGCCGCGCGCGGGGCCGTGGCGGGGTGCCGCTGTCGCAAGATGCCATTCTGCGCCATACCGACGCCTATTTTCTTGACCGTGCCGCCGCTGACCAGCGTGATGACAGTATTGAGAAATACCGCGCGGCAACCGAGGCCCTGATGGCCGAGATGCGCAGTCATGCCGCAGTGCGGGCCGCAGAGGACGCCTGCCTTGCCGCCTACCGGGCACGAATTTCGGCACTTCAGGCATAGCAAAAGGCGCCGTCCTGCGACGGCGCCTTGAATGAGATTGCGGAAAGGATCAGCGCTTGGAGAACTGGAAGCTCTTGCGGGCCTTGGCCTTGCCGTATTTCTTGCGTTCCACCACGCGGCTGTCGCGGGTCAAGAAGCCTGCGGCTTTCAGCGCACCGCGCAGTTCGGGGGTGTAAAGCTGCAGCGCCTTCGAGATACCGTGCTTGACCGCGCCAGCCTGGCCCGAAAGCCCGCCCCCCGCGACCGTCGCCATCACGTCGAATTCACCTTCGACACCGGCCACGGTGAAGGGCTGTTTCAGGATCATCTGCAACACCGGGCGCGCGAAGTATTCGGCCATCGGCTTGCCGTTCACCACCACGTTGCCCTTGCCGGGGCGGATCCAGACACGGGCGACCGCGTCCTTGCGCTTGCCGGTGGCATAGGCGCGCCCCAGCGCGTCGCGCTGCGGCAGGCGGGGCGCTGCAACCGGGGTGGCAACAGCGGCGTCCGCCGGGGTGCCCGCCACGGCGGCTTTCAGATCGTCGAGAGATTTGATGTCGTCAACCATCTTCATGCGCTCCGGGTATTTTTCGGGTTCAGCGCCGCAACGTCGAGAACCTCGGGCTGCTGCGCTTCATGGGGATGCTCGCTGCCCGCATAGACGCGCAGGTTCGACATCTGCTGGCTGCCCAGACGGTTGCGCGAAATCATCCGCTCGACCGCCTTGATCACCACACGCTCGGGGTGCGCCCCGTCAAGCACCTGTGCCGCGGTGCGGAACTTGATGCCGCCCGGAAAGCCGGTGTGCCAGAAATACTTCTTGTCGGCGCGTTTGTTGCCGGTCATCTGCACCTTGTCGGCGTTGATGACGATCACGTTGTCGCCCATGTCCATGTGCGGCGTGAAGGTGGGTTTGTGCTTGCCGCGCAAGCGCATGGCGACGATCGTGGCGAGACGGCCCAGAACGATGCCTTCGGCATCAATCAGGATCCATTTCTTCTCGATATCCGCCGGGGTAGCGGTAAAGGTTTTCATTGGCGTTCGGCCCTTCGGTGGCTTTAGGCTTCGGATAGCGGCTTTTGCGGCAAATTCACGCGCGGGTCAAGCGCCAAAGTGGCAATATTTATGCGCTTTTTCAATGCATTGCAAAATGGGTAATATGTTACCCCAAATCGCACACCGTCAATCTGCCCCTTTCACCTCCGGGGCGGGATCGAATAGGTCATCGCGGCGCGAGCCACCGGATCGGGCAGGCCTTCCGAGTAGATCAGCGCATCGGCCACCGCGAGGCTGCGCCCGAGCTTCAAAAGCCGGGTCTCGGCGATCAGGTCCACCCCAGCCGCGGGCTTGCGCAGAAAATCGAGGTTCGCCGACGTGGTGACCGCCAGCGCCACCGGGCCGATGCGCGACAGGATCGCCAGATACACCGCGACATCGGCCAGCGCAAAGATCGAGGGGCCGGAAACCGTGCCACCGGGGCGCAGGTGGCGCCCGGCCACGCGCAGCCGCACGCTGATGCCATCCGGCGTCAGCCGCTCGATGGCGAAATCTTCTGCCACCTGCTGAAACTCGCGCGCCAAAAAGCTGGTCAGCGCGCCCGCGTCCATCTGGTGTTGCATCTTCCCTCCCGCACCGCTCGCCCCTAAGGTTTCGGCAAACGGAGGGGAATGACAATGGCCGAATTGGTGGAACGCAGCGACACCGGCGGGGTGGCGCGACTGGTGATGAACTCGCCCGGCAATATGAACGCGCTCTCGGTTGCCATGCTGGCGGCGCTGAAGGATGCCTTTGGCGCGCTGGCGGCAGACCCTGCGGTGCGCGTCGTGGTGCTGGCGGGCGCGGGCAAGGCGTTTTGCGCGGGCCATGACCTGAAGGAAATGCAGGCAGGCCGCGAAGCACCCGACAAGGGCCGCGCCGCGTTTGCCGAGCTGTTCGCGCGGTGCGCCGAGCTGATGCAGATGATCCCTGCCCTGCCGCAGCCGGTGATCGCCGAGGTGCACGGCATTGCCACCGCCGCCGGATGCCAGCTTGTCGCCAGTTGCGACATGGCGGTGGCGGCCGAAGGCACGCGGTTTGGCGTGAACGGGGTCAACATCGGGCTATTCTGTTCAACCCCGATGGTGGCGCTGTCACGCAATGTGCCGCGCAAGGCGGCGTTCGAGATGCTGACCACGGGCGCCTTCATTGACGCGGCGCGGGCGCGCGAACTGGGCTTGGTGAACCGGGTGGCAGCACCCGCGGCGCTTGCGGCCGAAACCGCAGCCCTTGCCGCGCTGGTCGCCAGCAAGCTGGGCGCGGCGGTCAAGATCGGCAAGCGCGCGTTTTACGAGCAGATCGAGATGGGGCTGGCGGCGGCCTATGACCACGCGGGCGTGGTGATGTTGGAAAACATGCTCTGGCGCGACACCAATGAGGGCATCGCCGCGTTTTTGGAAAAACGCCGCCCGGATTGGGCTTGACCGAAGCCGGGGGTTTCACACCCCCGGACCCCCGTGGGGTATTTGGGCGATGAAGAAGACGGGGGTCAGCCGATCAGGCCGAGCGCGGGGAAAGTTTCCAGCAGCCAGTAGGAGAAGGCAGAGAAAGCGCCGGTCAGAAGGGCCAGGCCAACCGCCACCAGAAGCGCACCCATCAGCCGCTCGATCAGCTTCATGTGGCGCTTGAGGCGGTTCATCAAACCGATGGAGCGGCTGATGAAGATGGCAGATAGCAGAAAGGGAATGCCGAGCCCCATCGCATAGACGCCGAGCAGCGCCGTGCCGCGCGCCATTTCGCCGCCCGAGGCGGCGATCGACAGGATCATGCCCAGTTGCGGGCCGATGCAAGGGGTCCAGCCGAAGGCGAAGGCGAGGCCGAGCACATAGGCGCCCATCGCCGAGCCACCGCGCTCGCCCGCATCAAGCCGGGCTTCGCGGTCAAGGATAGGGATCCGGTAGACACCCAGAAAATGCAGGCCAAGGCCGATCACCATCAGGCCCGAAATGCGGGCGAACCATTCCTGATTCTGCAAAAAGAATCGTCCGAAAAACGAGGCGGTAAAGCCAAGGATCAGGAACACGGTTGACAGCCCGAGCACGAAGAACAGCGCGGGCAAGACCGCGCTGCGGCGCCCCTCTCGCAGATCGCCCATGCTGACCCCGCCCATATAGGCCAGATAGGGCGGCACGATCGGCAGCACGCAGGGGCTGAGAAAGGACAACAGCCCCGCCACCAGCGCAACCAGCGCGGCGGGCAGGAACGAGGCGTCGATGATGTCTATGCCGAACATGAGAGTCCTCTAGCCGCTCTATGGGGCGCTGTCACGCCTGCAAGGATCACAAGCGCGTGGACAAATCGCCCCAGTGCGCCCGGTTGGCGGCGACAGCGGCCAGGATGCATGTCTGGAGGGCTTAAAGGGCAGCGGCGCAACGCAAAACGCCGGGCGCGATGCCCGGCGTTTGCACGTTTTCGAGACCGATCAGCGCGCCAGCGACCACCAGCCGCGCTTTTTCGGCTTGGCGGGCGCATCGGCTGCCGGCGCCGGGTCGAGCGGGGGCTGCGGCACCGGGGGCGAGGCCACCTGCGCCGGTTCGGCAACCTGCAAGGGCGCGGCGACGGGTTCGGCCACCGCTTCGGGTGCCTTGGCGGGCGCCGTGGCAGCTGCCGGCTCGGCGGCAGGCTTAGCCCTCGTTGACCGCGACCGCGTCGGTTTGGCGGGTGCGGGCGCGGATGCTGGCGCGGGTGCGGCCTCGGCTGCCGTCTCGGCCTTGGCACGCGGCTTGCGCGCGCGGCTGGAGGTTTTCTTCGGCGCCACCGGGGTTGCCTCGGCAGGCTGTTCGGCCACCGCCTCATCTGCGACCTCGGCGGTAGCCTCGGCTGCGGCGCCAGCTTTTGAACGTGACGCACGCGTGCGGCCGCGCGAGCGCGGAGCCTTGGCTGTGGGCGCCTCGGCTTCGGTGGCAGCCTCGGCAGGCGCCTCGGCAACGGGGGCGGCCACGTTGCCCGTGGTCAGCGGTTCGTCGCCCGCGCCCTCGCCCTCATCTTCGTCTTCGTCGCCCGCAGCCTCGGCATGCTCGCCATTGGCCCCGGCCTCGCCACCCGTCTTCTTCTTGCGCCGACGACGGCGCTTTTTCTTTTTCGGGCCTTCGTCGCCGGCGGCGCTCGCGCCGGTCTGCGCGGCGGGTGCCGCTTCCGCCTCGTCGGCCTCCTCGACGATATCTTCGTCTTCCTCGTCGATCTCGGCCATCAGCAGCGGATCGGCCGCAGCCACCGCAAGCGTGACCTCGGGCACGTTGCGGGTGGCGGTCTTGAACTTCTCAAGCGTGAAGTCGGGGCTGATCAGGTCCGGGGCGGCCTCAATGCGCACCGAGAGCCCGTAGCGCGACTCGATGCCCGCAATATGGTCGCGCTTGGCGTTCATCAGGTAGTTGGCCACCGCCACCGGCGCTTTCACCAGCACTTCGCGGCTGCGTTTGCGGGTGCCCTCTTCCTCGATGGCCCGCAAAATCTGCAGTGCCATGCTGTCATCGGACCGGATCACCCCGGTGCCGTGGCAGTGCAGGCAAGGCTGTGTCGTCATTTCGATCATGCCGGGGCGTAGGCGCTGGCGGCTCATCTCCAGAAGGCCAAAGCCCGAAATGCGGCCCACCTGAATCCGCGCGCGGTCGGTTTTCAGCTTTTCTTTCAGCCGCTTCTCGACACTGGCGTTATTGCGCCGCTCTTCCATGTCGATGAAGTCGATCACGATCAGCCCGGCAAGGTCGCGCAGGCGAAGCTGCCGGGCGATTTCCTCGGCAGCTTCGATATTGGTCTTGAGCGCGGTATCCTCGATCGAACCTTCCTTGGTGGACCGGCCCGAGTTCACGTCAATCGCCACCAGCGCCTCGGTGATGCCGATCACGATATAGCCGCCCGATTTGAGCTGCACCGTCGGGTTGAACATCGCGCCAAGGTAGCTTTCCACGCCAAAGCGCGCGTACAGCGGCAACTGGTCAACGTAATGCTTCACGTTCTTGGCGTGGCTCGGCATGATCATTTTCATGAAGTCTTTGGCGGTGCGATAGCCGCGGTCGCCCTCAACCAGAACCTCGTCGATCTCTTTGCTGTAAAGATCGCGGATCGAGCGCTTGATCAGATCGCCCTCTTCATAGACCGGGGCGGGCGCGATTGAGCGCAAGGTGAGGTCACGGATCTGTTCCCAAAGCCGCATCAGGTATTCATAATCGCGCCGGATCTCGGTGCGGGTGCGCTGGCTGCCGGCGGTGCGGATGATCAGCCCGGCGCCCTGCGGCACCTCCATTTCGCCCGCGATTTCCTTGAGTTTCTTGCGGTCAACGATGTTGGTGATCTTGCGGCTGATGCCGCCGCCGCGCGCGGTGTTGGGCATCAGCACACAGTAGCGCCCGGCAAGGCTGAGATAGGTGGTCAGCGCCGCTCCCTTGTTGCCGCGTTCCTCCTTGACCACCTGCACCAGCATGATCTGGCGCACCTTGACGACTTCCTGAATCTTGTAGCGGCGCGGGCGCGGTTTGCGCTGCGAATGGATTTCGTCTGACAAGTCCTCATCGGCGACCGACTCGATCTCGTCGTCGGTTTCAGAGGCGTGGTCGGCAGCCACATAGGCCTCGGCTTCTTCGCCGTTGCCGTTGCCGTGGCTGTTGCCGTTGGCTGCAGGCTCCGCCACCGGCGCGGCGTCAAACACCGCCTCGTCAGGCTCTGCGTCCAGATCGACCACGCCCATGCCGGGAATGTCATCGCTGCGCGTCACCGC
The DNA here is from genome assembly GCA_019429405.1 of Paracoccaceae bacterium. Classification (GTDB taxonomy): domain Bacteria; phylum Pseudomonadota; class Alphaproteobacteria; order Rhodobacterales; family Rhodobacteraceae; genus UBA6213. The sequence continues at coordinate 4,897 of JAHYIZ010000047.1, read as the reverse complement.
ATCCGCATCGGCGGCGCGCTCGGGCCGCGCGGCGCGGCGCGAGCCGCTGCCCGACCCATTGCCAGACCCCGCGCCCGACCGGCGCCGCGGGCGGCCGTTTTCTTCGGCCTCCTCGTGCTCGGCATAGGCGCGCTCTTCCTCGATCAGCGCCTGACGGTCGGCCACCGGGATCTGGTAATAATCAGGGTGAATCTCGGCGAAGGCGAGGAACCCGTGGCGATTGCCGCCGTAATCGACAAAGGCCGCCTGCAGCGAGGGTTCAACCCGCGTGACCTTCGCCAGATAGATGTTGCCGGCCAGTTGCCGCTTGTTTACCGTTTCAAAGTCAAATTCTTCGACCTTGTTTCCGTCCACCACCACGACGCGGGTTTCTTCCGCGTGGGTGGCATCGATCAGCATCTTCTTTGCCATGTTTCCAATTCTCACACGGCCCAGCACGCAACCGGCCCGAAGGCCGCGCGCAAACTGGGGCGTGTCGATGTGTTGCGGCGCCAAAGCGCGTGGCCACGGGCGCAGACACGGCGACCAGTCGCCTGCCCGCCCCCTGTTTCCCGATCGCTGCGCGCATCTTTGCCATTGACCCAAAGCACCCCGTTACCGAAGCACCCATAATGAAACCCTTGGTCAATCAAGACCTTGCGGGCGAATTTGCGGCCTTGCGGCCAATCGGATGACGTCTGCGCCAGCCACCCATCCGGGCGGAAACACGGCGCTTCGCCAGCGAATCTCATGCGCACCGGGCGGCGCGCATGACGCTGCCTCGGCACTGCGCCGACATTAGCGGCCTTGCCGCGTCAAACACAATCGGTTTTTCGTAACCGAAGCGTTACCAGGCGCCCGCGATCCCGTCTGCTTCAGAAAAATATCCCGCAGGGGGTGAATTGCGCCCTCGGCGCAAGAGGGGGGCGCGCAGCCCCCCTGCCCCGCACGCGGCACACGCCCGGCCTAAAGATAGTCGGCCCGGCTCAGCCCGTATTTCGCCATCTTTTCGTTCAGCGTGCGGCGCGGCAGACAGAGTTCGTCCATCACCGCCGTGATCGCGCCCTTGTGGCGGCGCATGGTGTTGTCGATCAGCATGCGCTCGAAATTCTCGACATAGTCCTTCAGCGGCTTGCCCTCGGTGGTCATGGCGGGGCCCGCATCCTCGTTATCGGCCATCAGCAGCGAGGCGATCGAGCCGGTGCCGCGCCGGTTTTGCAGCACCGCGCGCTCGGCGATGTTGATCAACTGGCGCACATTGCCCGGCCATGGCGCCTGCAACAGCTGCGCCGCCTCTTGCGCGGTAATCACCGGCGCCGGGCAACCGTATTCTTCGGCGAACTGCTCGGACATGCGCGCGAACAGCGTCAGAATATCCTCGCCACGGTTGCGCAGCGGCGGCAGCAGAATTTTCAGCGCGGCGAGGCGAAAATAGAGGTCGGCGCGCAGCGCGTCCTCAACCGTGCGGCCTTCGCCATGGGTGTTGCAAATCGCAATCACCCGCGTTTCAGCCGGGGTGCCCTGCTCGTTGATGAAGGTCAACAGCCGCGCCTGCAGGCTCTGGCTCAGCGCCTCGATATCCTCAAGGCAGAGCGTGCCGCCGCGGGCATCTTCTACCAGCGGCAGCCCGCCACCCTCGCTGACTGGCCCGAACAGCTTGGCCGCCAGCACATCTTCGGTGTAGGCCGCGCAGGAAACCACCACGAAGCGCTTGCCCGCGCGCGGCCCCACGGCATGCAGCGCATGCGCCGCGAGCGTCTTGCCGGTGCCGGTTTCACCGTCGATCAATACATGCCCGTCAGCCTGCCCGAGGTCGAGAATATCTTCGCGCAGCCGCTCCATCGGGGCCGAACTGCCGATCAGCTTGCCCATCACCTGCGCGCCCTCCGCCAGATCGCGGCGCAGCGCGCGGTTGTCCAGCGTCAGCCGCCGCGCCTGCGTGGCGCGCTTGGCCAGTTCGGTCATGCGGTCCGGGTTGAACGGCTTTTCCAGAAAGTCCATGGCGCCCATCCGCATCGCCTCAACCGCCATCGGCACATCGCCATGGCCCGTGATCATGATCACCGGCAGCGCAGAATCGAGGCTCATCAGGCGCTTCAGAAATGCCATCCCGTCCATGCCGGGCATGCGGATGTCTGAAATCACCGCGCCGGGCCAATCCGCGCCGACCACTTTCAGCGCCTCTTCCGCCGAGGCAAAGGCCACCGCATCGAACCCCGACAGCGCCAGCCATTGCGACACCGACTGCCGCAGGTCTTCCTCGTCATCGACGATTGCCACCTTCATCATTCGCGCCATCGCTTCACTCCGCTGCCCTGGGCGTTTCGCCCTTCTTGCTGTCTGCCGCGAGCGGCAGCTTGACCTCGAAAATCGCCCCGCCCGTTTCCGAATTTCGCGCCGTCAGCCGCCCGCCAAGGTCTTTCACAATCCCCGACGAAATCGCCAGCCCAAGGCCGGTACCCTCGCCCGGCTTCTTGGTGGTCCAGAACGGCTCAAACAGCTTTTCAAGGTCGGCAAGGCCCGGCCCGTTATCCTCGACGATCAGGGTCGCCGTTTCTGCCGCGCTCAGGCGCAGCTCGATATGCGGCTCCGGCACAGACTTGGTAGCGTCAAGCGCATTGCGCAAGAGGTTGATGATCACCTGCTCCAGCCGGATACGATCGGCCAGCACCACAACCGGCCGACGCGGCACGCTGCGTGAAATTGTGACCGTGCGGGCCCTGAGCTGCGGCTCCATCATCGCCAGCGCTGATGATAAAGCGGTGCGAACATCCACCTCTTCAAAGGCTTCGCCGCCTTTCCTCGCGTAAGATTTTAGCTGGCGCGTAATCGCCCCCATGCGCTCGATCAGGTCGTCGATACGCTGAAACGAGGTCAGTGCCTCTTCCGGTCGGCTGCGCTGCAAAAGCAGCCGCGCCCCGGCAAGGTAGGTTTTCATGGCCGCAAGCGGTTGGTTCAGCTCATGGCTCACCGCCGCGCTCATCTCGCCCAGTGCGGCCAGCTTGGACGATTGCGCCAGTGTCTGCTCGGCCACCGCCAGATCCTTCTGCACCCGCTCGCGCTCGGCGATTTCACGCACCAGCCGCGCATTCAGCACCCGCAACTCCGCCGACTCGCGCCGATACACCGCCGATTGCACCCGCGCGCGCCGTGACAGCAGGTAGAACACCGCCGCCAGCAGAATCGCGAACCCCATGATCTCAAGCGCCAGCACCGCATTCACGCGCTGGCGCACCGAATCGTAGCTGGTGAACGAAACCATGCGCCAGCCGCGAAAGGGCAGCCGGGCATCGGCGCGCATCACCGCCGCGCCGCCAAGGTAGGCATCGGGCGCGGTCCCGGCCCAGTCGCTGGTTGCCTGCAAGGCACGTTGCAGCGCGTTTGGCGCCGCAGGCGCTGCCAGCGCCTCTGCCAGGGTCGCTCCGCGCCACCTCGACTGCGTTGACAAGATCACCTTGCCTTCGCTGTTTGTCACCGCCACCGCGTCCGATATGCCCGCCCAACTGCGCTCGAACTTGGCAAGGTCGGCCTCGACCACGATCACCCCCAGCGCCCGGCCGTCAGACAAAAGCACGCGCGAATACAGAAACTCGGTGGCGCCGCCGTCCTTGGTGCTGGTGCTGAACACGGTATCGCGCGACCGTATCGCATCGACAAAAAAGCTGTCTGTCGCGTAGATCTTGCCCAGAAGAACGCGGTTGGTGGCGCCCACCGTGCGCCCGTTCACATCCAATAGCCGGATCGAGGCCGCCTCAATCTCGCGCCGGGCCGAAATCAGCCGTGCCGATGTCAGCGAAAAATCGCCCGATTGCAGCGCGCTCAAAAGCCCCGGATCGCGCGCCAGCAACAGCGGCACCACCGAGGTGCGCTGCAACTCCGACATCACGTTGCCCGAATACAGCGCCAGCCGCAGGTCCGCCCGCACCCGCGTCGTTTCTGTGAACCGTTCGGTCAGCCAGGCGTTGGTAGCCCAGATCACCCCGGCGGCGGTCACCAGAATGGCAGCCACCACCACCCGCAGCAGCACTCCGCGCGCCAGCCCCCGCCGCGCCACACCCCCCCGCTCCAGTGCGGGCTCGGATGCGACCGGGGCGGTCAGATCTGGAATGGGCGGGTTTGCGGGCATGCCCCAACTTAGGCGAGCTTGCGCCCCGCCTCAAGCGCCGTGGCTCATGCCGAAGCCATCACCCCGGCCAACGCGCGAAAGAGCGCCGATCCGTCGGTGCCCCCCTGCGCCGCCTCGACCGCGCGCTCGGGGTGCGGCATCAGGCCCAGAACCCGCCGATTGGCGCTCAGCACACCCGCAATGTCATCCATCGAGCCATTGGGGTTGGCCAGATAGCGAAAGGCCACGCGGTCTTCGCCCTGCAGACGCGCCAGCCCCTCGGCTTCGATCGTGTAGTTGCCGTCATGATGCGAGACCGGAAACACCACCTCGGCCGCCGCCGCATAGCCAGACGTAAAGGCACTGTCGGTGGTTGCCACCCGCAACGTCACCGGCTTGCAGATGAATTTCAGCCCCGCGTTGCGCATCAACGCCCCCGGCAACAGCCGCATTTCGGTCAACACCTGAAACCCGTTACAAATGCCCAGCACATAGCCGCCGCGCGCGGCATGCGCGGCAATCGCCCGCGCCACCGGGCTTTGCGCGGCAATCGCACCGCAGCGCAGATAGTCCCCATAGGAAAACCCGCCCGGCACCCCGACAATATCGGTACCCGCCGGCAGCTCGGTCTGCTTGTGCCAGACCCGCACCACCTCGGCCCCGGCCAGTTCGAACCCGCGCGCCAGATCGCGGTCGCAGTTCGACCCCGGAAAGGTGATCACGGCTGCCTTCATCGCTTGCCCCTTTTCGGCTTCTTCTTCGCAAAAATACCCCGCGGGGGGTCCGGGGGGCGCGAAGCCCCCCGGCCTTGTC
>JAHYIZ010000046.1 GCA_019429405.1 Paracoccaceae bacterium | reverse complement strand
ATATCGCCACCACCCTGCGCGCCATCCTCGACGGCCATCCGCAGAGCGGCATCGAAGACCTCATGCCATGGCGCTTCAACCAGCCGTCAAGCCTCGCCGCATAGGGTGATGCCGTCGCGCTTACGATCATAGGCGTAGCTGAATCGTTCCAAGCCCAGACGTCAAGTCACCAAATTCGGCTTCCGCAGGACTCGCAGTATATTTATAAAAATCCAATGAAACGCAAAAGTTGTGGCGCGCGAGGTGCGCATCAAGAAATTCCGGGTGCCGCAAGTGCAGTACCTGGCGCTGCGTCGCGGCAGGTTGGGGCGCTGGACATGCAGAATTTTGTATGCGTCATTATGTCGCAGTGGGCCTGAAGCGGCCCGTCTTACGGGTCAGCTGGGCGCCCGGCGCAAAGCGGCTTCTTGCAGGAGGCTAGATTGTTGACGAGCAGTAGTTGCACCTCTGAGACCCGACATTCTCGCGGCACCACTGGTGACGGTTTCGGGCGATGCGGTCGCATAATCGCAACGCTGGCGGTTTTCCTCTTGTCAGCCCAGACGGCTTTGGGCCAGCAGATTGCGGCGCTGACGCCCACTGCCGAGGTGCCGCCGCCTGAAATCGAGGCCTGGTATTCGGACGCGCAAGCCGATCGTGGGCAGCGCGCCTACCCCACCACCTGTGGCGGCTGCCATGGCACTAACATGATCGAAATCTTCTCGCTTTATGAAGATGCCGGGCGCTGGTTCCGTTTTGCCTCAGGCTCGATGCCCGCCGACAACCCAGGCGGGCTGCCGACCGAGGACTATCTCGACATCTTGGCCTATCTGATGCGCGAGATGGGCTTTCCGGCGGGACCGGACGAGTTGCCAGACAGCCGTTCGGTGCTGGCCCGGATCATGCCCAAGGCATCGCGCGAGATATTGGGCTACGCGGCTTATGACGAACAATACGACCCCGGCTTCGTGCCGCCGATTGGCAACCAGCCATGACCCTTTTGGCAGCAGTCGTGTTGGGGAACTCGCGCACACCTAGCGTTTTTAACAGGCGCGTGGCGCCGAAAAGGAGGTGACGCACCGAACCGATCACGCGTTGTGAAGAGGGCCGCGAATTGGCTTGGGAGGGCCAGACTGCACCCCGTCAGCTGCGCAAGACATGGGCAGGATCGCAAGGGATCAGGATTTGCATCCGACGCGCCGAATGCGGCGGGCCCGCTTTCAGGTCTGAATCAATTGCTGCGGCAGCGGGGCGCGTTTGCCCATATTCGCGGCGCAATCGGGAGGAATGGGAATGTCCAAGAAAGTAGAAACAGGCGAAAGGGCGCGGTCTGGCTTAAGCCGCCGTGACTTCTTCAAGGCTGGTGCCGCAGCCGGGGTCGGCGCGGCGGCACTTGGCGCGCCAGCCGTCGTAGCGGCGCAAACAATGCCTTCGCCAACAGACGGCATAACCTGGGACTATGAAGTTGACGTTCTGGTGCTCGGCGGCGGCTGCATGGGCCTGCCCTCGGCCATCCGGGCGCGTGATCTGGGCAACGATGTGATGATCATCGACCAGAACTTCGACCTTGGCGGCAAGATGCTGCACTCGGGCTCGCAGGTTTCGCTGGGTGGCGGCGACCCGTTGCAACTGCGCGATCTTGCGGGCGAGTTTGACAAGGAAGGCTTCATCCAGGTCGGCAAGCTGCACACCGATGAAGAGCTGACAGAGGACACCGATCATTTGTTCCGCGACATGACCGACTGGTCGATCGTCGACAGCTCGGCCAACGCGCCCTACCGCTACAACGAGCGCGAACTGCACAGAGCCTGGGCCGACAACTGCTTTGACACGCGCAACTTCCTGATGGACAATTATGTGCGTTTCAGCCGGATCAGCGGCACCCACGGCAACGCTGGCATGACACGGGCGCGGCGCGCCAGCGCGTTCCTGATGCTGGGCGACAAGACCGACATCAAGGCCGGCACCGTGACGCGCGAAGACGCGGGGATCAGCAACACCAGCTCGAGCCACTTCGCGCCGCGCATCATGGGCGACGCAAGTTCGGTGGTGGCACCGGGCGCGGTGAACAACGGCGCCGCGCTCTCGCGCGGGCTAGAGTTTTCGGCGCGCGAAAAGGGCGTGAAGATCATGCTCAACCGTCACATGGACGAGATCTACCGCGAGCATCAGTTCTCGGGGCGGATCGTCGGCGTTCGGGCAAGCTACAGCCCGCGCATACTGCCTGGATCGAACACGCCGATGCAAAGCTACTGGCAGAACGGCAATATCGACGAAACCCGCGAGACCGTATACATCCGCGCCCGCAAGGCGGTGATCATCGCCACGGGCGGGCATGTGGGCAACCCGCAGTTCCGCTCGATGTTCTATCCGGCGATGCGTGAACCTGCGTTCGGTCCCAGCGCACAAGCGTTGATCGGCGACCGGGCGGCTGACGCCAGCGGCATCATTGCCGGGCTTCGCGTCGGCGCCAACCTTGCCGGGATGCAGCAGAACCTGTCCTATGGCGCGACCGCGCACATACCCACGCGCCTTGCCACGCGTGACGCTTACACCGACATGTACCCCGGCCACCCGACCTTCCCGTTCCGCGGCTCGACCGGTTTTGCGGCAAATGCCAACACCTTCGAGCACTTCATCGCGGTCAACCAGGTCGGCAAGAGGTTCTTTAACGACATGAACCTGATGCGCGGCAACCAGGCGGGCACCGCCTTTCCGGGCGGCAACAACGTGCCGGTGCGGGGGGTGGAAATCACGCAGGGCGACTGGCGCAACTCCGGCCGCGACCACATCCGGGGCATGTATAACCGCCATGCGGGTCTCGATGCGGCCTTGCAGATCAACGAAGGTTCGCAAGGGCCAGATTTCCACTCGGGTCCGCTCTGGGCGATCTTCGACGAAGGCGCGGTCGAGCGGGCAGAGCTGAACCTGACCTATCCGTGGGTGGCCGACAACGGCTACTTCTTCAGCGCCGACACGTTGGAGGAACTGCAAGCCAAGATCAACGCTGGCCACAGCTATCAAAGGGTGCCGATGACGCATCTGGCCGATACCGTGGCGCGCTGGAACGGCTTTGTCGATGCCGGTGCCGACACTGACTTTGGCCGCGGCGAAGATGCGCCGATGCACAAGATCGAGCGGCCCAAGTTCTATGCCGCCTCGATCGTGGTGGTCTGGCACGACAGCTATGGCGGTCTGCGGATCAACGGCAAATGTCAGGTCATCGACATGGAAGGCCAGCCGATCCCCGGCCTTTATGCGGGCTGCGAGGCCAGCGGCGGCGGCAACCAGCACGGCCTCGGCCGCGGTCTGGTGCATGCCTACATTGCCGGTACCCATGCGGCCGCAGAAACCGCGATGTAACCACGGTGCCGAAGCGGGCGGGAGCTTCGGTTCCCGCCCGACCCGATACCTCGAATGACCGGGCCCAATGCCATGAACCAGCAATCCGACATTCTCGAAACCTCGTTCGACATGCTGATCGACGTCGAGCCCGGCGAAGTCGCCGCGGGCGGCGCGCTGGTGCTGCGGTGTGCCGCACGCGCCACGCCGGGGCGCGATCTGCGCGGCCAGAGCGTCCAGATTCTCGATGATACCGGCTCGACGGTCGGCAGCCTGACCTTCTCAATGCTCGATGGCGCTACCAACACGACCGAACCCGGCACCTTTGCCGCGCCGACAAAACTGGGCAGCCACGGCTGGCGCGCGGTGTTTGCCGGGGCACCTGAAGGCCACGCACCGGGTGGCGAGGCGATACATGATTTCTTCTTCACCGTGGTTGCGCACCGGGCAAGCGTACTTGTCTGGGGCGCACCTTCGGCGATTGCGGCGGGCCAAAGCTTCACGGTCACCCTCGGGCTGAAATGCTCGGGTGGCTGCGACATGGCGGGCCGCAAGATCCAGATCACCGATGCCAGCGGTGCAGAAGTGGCCATGGTGCAGATGGGCGCTGACCAGCTGCACGGCACTTCGGGGCTGCATGAAACCAAGGTTACCCTGCAAGCGCCCGCCGAGGTTTCGCGGCAGACCTGGCAGGCGCGCATCGCGCGCGACGATGCCGAGCCGCCGCACGAGGCGGCCACCGCGGCCTTCGGGCTGAACTTCGTGGCGCCGCCCGAGCACCGGATCGAGATCACCGTGCTGGATGCCGAGACCAAGGCGCCGCTCAGGGGTGCCAGCATCACCGCGCACCCGTTCAGCGCCACCACCAATGCCGAGGGCGTGGCCAGCATGATGGTCTGCGCGGGCAGCTACACGGTCTGGGTCAGTGCTGCCGGGCATGACCCTGTCTGCAAATACCTCGACATGTCTGGCGATCACACGTCGGTCGCCGAACTGTCGCCCGAGGCCAAGGAAGACCCCGACGCCTTTTACTATTGAACCGGACGGATGCTCAGGAGCGCGACAGCAAAGCAGAACAGCGGAGGCCCCCTTGAAGAATTGCAGCGCGCCCGAGAGCCCGCGCCGAGCACCCCCTAACCGCTTCGCAATGGTGTTGCTGGCGCTGGCTTGTGCTGCCCCCGCCTTTGCCCAGACCGCAACCCGCGACAGCGCCGCGACGGCCTGGTACACGGCGGCGCAGGCCGACCTTGGCAGGCGTGCTTTCGTTGCCAACTGCGCCGCCTGCCACGGGTCGTCGATGCTGACGATCTTTCGGCGCCAGTCGAGTGCCGCAAAGTATTTCAACTTCATCTCGGGATCGATGCCCAAACACCTGCCGGGCAGCCTGCCCGAAGCGGATTATGTCAGCATCGTCGCCTACATGCTGCGCACCGCCGGGTTTCCGCCCGGCGAACGCGAGCTCACTTCGGAACGTGCCGTTCTGCGCCAGATCATCCCGGCAGACGGGCACGGCAACTGAACGCGGCACCATAAGCCCGCGTTGCGCGAATTGCGCCGATACCGGCGCAGAAAGGGGGCCAAATGTTCAATTCCATCGGGCTGCCGGGTTTGGCGCTGATTGCCCTTGTGGTTCTGGTGCTTTTCGGTCGCGGCAGGATTGCCGCCTTGATGGGCGATGTGGGCAAAGGCGTCACCGCGTTTCGGCGCGGTCTGAAAGATGACGAAAGGCTGAACAAACGCGCGCCACCCGCCGGTGACGGCAAGCGCGAGACCCACGCATGACACTATCTGAGGGCCTTGCGCTATTGGCAGCACGATGGGGCAAACCCACCGGGCGCGTGGTTGCACCGCTTTTGGGCGCATGCCTGCTGGTGCAAGGCGCCGCTGCTGAACCGCTTTACACCGGCGCGCAGGCCGCCCGCGGCGAGCGCGCCTTTATGACGAATTGCGCCGGGTGCCACGGCTTTTCGATGATCTCGATCTTCGGGCGCTACCGCAACGCCTATGACTATTTCGGCGTGGCTGCGACCTCGATGCCCTGGGAAGATGCGGGGTCTCTGCCGGTGCAGGACTACGTCGACATCATTGCCTACATGATGCGCGAAAACGGATTTCGCGCCGGCGAAGCGGAACTGCGCCCCGACCGCGCGGTGCTAGAGCAGATCTTGCCCGCGCAGCCGGGCAGGCAATAGGGGCGGGCGTCGTATGCCACATAAGGATGGGTTCATGCTGACACGTCGCGGATTGCTGGCCGGGGCAGGCGCACTGGGAGTAATGGCGCGGGCAGGCCGCGCATCAGGGGCCGGGGCGGCGCTGCCGATCCCCGAATTGTGGGATGCGCGTGATCGGGCCGGGGCGCTTGGCCTTGTGGCAGCACCGGGGCGGCACCGTTTTGCGCCCGATCTGCCCGCCGCCGCGACCTACGGCTATTCCGCCTCGTTCCTAGGCCCGGTGCTGCGGCTGCACCGGGGCGACGCGGTGCAGATGTCGGTGGAAAACCGGCTCGACCGCCCGACCACGGCGCATTGGCACGGGCTGCTGGTGCCCTCAGATGTCGACGGCGGGCCACACCAGGCCATTCAACCCGGCGAAACCTGGCGCCCGCTGCTTGCGGTCGATCAGCCCGAGGCCACGGCCTGGTACCACGCGCACCCGCATGGCGACACCGGGCGGCAGGTCTACATGGGCCTTGCGGGCATGATGATCCTTGAAGATGGCACCGGGGCAGAGCTTGGCCTGCCGCACGCCTACGGGCTGAACGACCTGCCGCTGATCCTGCAAGACCGGCTTTTCACCAGAGCGGGCGAGCTGGAATTTCGCAACTTCGCGCGCGAGCGCATCTTGGGCACGCGCGGCGACACATTGATGGTGAACGGCGCCATCAGCCCCGCCGCGCGGGTGCCAAAGGCGCTGGTGCGGCTGCGGCTGCTGAATGGCGCCAATGCGCGCAACTTTCACCTGAGCTTCGATGATGGCCGCATCTTTCACGTCATCGCTTCGGATGGCGGCTACCTGCCCGCGCCGGTGCCGATGGCGGCGCTGACCATTTCGCCCGGCGAGAGGTTCGAGATCGTGGTCGATTTCGGCGACGGGCGCGATGCGGTGCTGGGCACGCTGGCAGACCCGGTTGAGGGCGAGGCGGGGGCTGGCGGCATGGGCGTGCTCAGCGGGCACGGCCCCACCGGCATTCCCACCAATGGCCCCGGCCCGATGGTCAGCTTTCGCGTTGATCCTACGCTGGCAGCACCGCCTGCCGCGCTTCCCGCGCGCCTTGTGCCAATTGCGGCACCCGACCCCACGCGCGCAGTGCTGCGCCGCAAGGTCACGCTCGACATGTGGCCCGGGCTTGGCGGGCGCACCGGCACTGCCGGCGGCGGTGCAGGTCTGCCGGGCGGGCAATCGTCGCGCGGCAGCGGCCCGGCGATGGGCATGAACGGCAAGCGCTACGACATGCACCGCATCGACTTTGACCCCAAACTCGGCAGTTCGGAAATCTGGGAGGTGTTTCCGGTGCTGATGCCGCACCCGTTCCATTTGCATGGCACGCTGTTTCGGGTGCTCAGCATCGACGGCGCGCCGCCACCGGCGCATCTTGCCGCGGCCAAAGATACGGTGTTGCTCGGCCAGCCTGCGGAACTTCTGCTGACCTTCACCCAGCCCGCGACCGAAGCGCGCCCCTTCATGGTCCACTGCCACATTCTCGACCATGAGGACGCCGGGCTGATGGGCCAGTACGTTACGAGTTGAACCGACCCCGCTTTCAACGTCTCGGGTCAGCCCGGTCACTGCGTTCACCGCATCAGGACGACGGGCACCTTGCAGGACCGCACCATTTCGGTCGTGGTGGACCCGATCACGAGACTTCGGATGCGGCTGTGACCATAGGCGCCCATCACGACCATGCCAAAACCTTCGTCGTCCACCATCTTGCCGAGTTCGGTTTCCGGCTGGCCTGGCACGATGCGCGTTTCGGCCTCGATACCTGCAGCCTTCAGCAGTGCCTGCGCGTCCGCGAGGCCCTTCCTGATCTCGGGTGTTTCGTTGCCGACTGTCACCACGGTGATGGCCAGCTGCGCGAAGAGCGGGCTGTGCGAGATGTGGTCCACCGTCCTTATCGCCGACGAGCCGCCATCATAGGCCACGAGTGCGCTCTCGATCGGCTTGAAGGCGCGCGAGGCGACGAACACGGGCCGATGCGCCGCACGCACGATGCGTTCGAGGTTTGAGCCGAGATGCCCCTTGGCGAAATCCGCCGCCTCGCCGCGTTTGCCGATGACGATGACGCGGGCGTCGCCCTCAATCTCACCGATGGCCTCGACGATGTCGCCTTGGCGCAGGCGGGTGGTGATCACGGTTATACCGTCCCGGTCAACGATGGCGCGCGCATCCTCAAGGATGGCGCGGCCGCGGTGGCTGACGAGTTTTGCGCGCTGCGCGTCAAGTTCGGCCAGCTCCTCCATCAGTTTTGTCCGCGCCCCAAGCCGGATCGCGCCGGACAGGTCGGCCTTTTCCGGGGCCTCGCGGCGGCCCAACACATGAATGATTTCGACGGGCGCCGCGGTCCGCTGCGCGATCCAGGCGGCGTGGTGGCAGACGCTTTCAGAATAGATGGAGCCATCTACCAAGGCGATGATCTTGTCTGTCATGGTTCTATCCTCGCTCAATGCGCCATCAGCTTGTCCATGGCGCCGGGCTTGTCATGGATGGCAAGCCGGTCAACCAGGGTTTCAGTCGCCACGTTCATGCCCACGACCTCGACCTCGGCCCCATCGCGGCGAAACTTCAGTATCGCCATGTCAAGCGCCTGCACAGAGCTGATATCCCATATGTGCGCCGCACTCACGTCGATCACGACACGCTCCGGTGCCTCCTTGAAATCGAAGGCATCCATGAAATTCTCGACCGAACCGTAAAAGAGCTGCCCCTCGATCCTGTAAGTCCGCACGCGCCCGTCGTCGCTGATATCGGAGGTGACGCGGAACAGTTGCGCAATCTTGCCGGCGAAAAAGATGCCCGACAAAAGGACGCCGACCAGCACCCCGATGGCGAGGTTGTGGGTATAGATCACGGTCACAACTGTGGCGATCATCACGATGGAGGATGATCGTGGATGCACAGTAAGGGCCTTGATCGAAGACCAGGAAAAGGTGCCGATTGAGACCATGATCATGATTGCGACAAGTGCTGCCATGGGAATGATGCTTACCAGATCGCCCAGCACCACGACCATGAACAGCAGGTAGACCCCGGCCGCAAACGACGACAGACGCCCGCGGCCGCCCGATTTCACGTTGATGATCGACTGGCCGACCATGGCGCAGCCTGCCATGCCGCCAATGAACCCCGTTGCCGCATTAGCAATGCCCTGGCCGATGGTTTCCTGGTTCCGGTTCGACTTCGTGTCGGTCAGATCGTCGACGATGTTTTGCGTCATCAGGCTTTCGAGCAAACCCACCACGGCCACGGCCACCGAATAGGGCAGGATGATCAAGAGCGTCTCGAAAGTGAGCGGGATCTGCGGGATCAGGAAGATCGGCAGGGTATCGGGCAGCGCACCCATGTCGCCCACGGTGCGCACATCAAGCCCCAGCGCGAAGACCAGCGCCGTCAGAACGACGATGGTGACAAGCGGCGAGGGGATTGCCGTGGTCAACAAGGGCAGCAGGTAGATGATCGCCAAGCCCGCCGCGACCAGCGCATAGGTCATCCAGGTGACATCGCGCGGGTCGAGTTCAGGCAGTTGCGCCATGAAGATCAGGATCGCCAGCGCGTTGACAAAGCCGGTCATGACCGACCTCGAGACATAACGCATGATGATGCCGAGCTTCAGCAGGCCCGCGCCGATCTGCAGCAGACCGGCCAGCACGGTGGCGGCCAACAGATACTGAAGCCCGTGGTCGCGCACCAGCGACACTATCAAGACAGCTGTCGCGGCGGTGGCGGCCGAGACCATGCCGGGGCGTCCGCCTGTGATCGCAATGATGACGGCGATCGAGAATGAGGCATAAAGGCCCACCTTCGGGTCGACCCCGGCGATGATTGAAAAGGCGATAGCCTCGGGAATGAGTGCCAGCGCCACGACGAGACCTGCCAGCAGGTCGCCGCGAATGTTGCCGAGCCACTGGCTGCGGTAAGCGTCGAGTGAGATCATGAAAATGGTGTCCGATACCGATTCTGCGCGCCTTGCGCGATCTCGGCGTGCAAGTGCTGCTTTTTAATGTGGTTGCCCGGCGGATTGACGGCCGGAAGAGCCACCCGGAATCGCGCCGGGTCCAGCTCGCTGCGGTGCGGCATAGGGGGTTATTCAGCGAAGAGCAACACGATAGGGGTTCTGGATGAATTAGGGGTGACGATCACGCCACGGTCCTGCGCCAACTGGACCTGTCACGGTTTGGAGCCACGCCTTTGATCACGTGATCTGCAGCAAAGGCGATGAACCATGGGCACAGGCAGAACGGATGAATTTCGCAAGGATTCGGTGGAAACCCCGCGCTTGTAGACCAGGCGTTTGCGGACCCCGGCGCGACGTAGGCGAATTGCCCGTGACGAAACAGACTAAGTAGAAGACCTCGAAGCCGTAATCACCCGAAGACCTCGAATGCGCGGTGTTGGGGGGCGAGCAGGGTCGGGGGCAGATCGGGGACAATCCGCAGGCGCATCGCCCGGAGCACATGGCCGCGGCGGCCACCATCGGCAAAGCTGGCCTTCGCGACCGGCGTAAAGAGCGCCGGGCAGGTGCTGCCCGGCCATTCGGACATTGGCCCCGGCAGCGCGTCTTTGAAGGCGGGTGTCGCGGGACTGACGAGCCTCGATTGCGCACGACCAAAGTACAGTGCGCCCAGGCCCCCATTGGCGGAATACTTGCCCCGCTATGCGACGTCATGTCGCAGACGCGACTCGGGCACCATGCTCGGCAAGGGAAAACTACGCCACTTCGGAATGACCGCAGATTTGCCGCCATGCCTTTCGGCAGGGCTTTCAAGATCTGTCCCGACGTTGGCGTTCAGCTAGAAAGCGAGCACACAATGGTCAAGCTCAATGTCGCCGATCTGGAATTCATCCTGCGCCAGATCAAGATCTCTGAAGCAAATGCCGAAGGCACGCCGCTGACCCAGATCTACGTTGATGCCCAAGGCAATGTCGTGCCCGAGGGAACGCCGGGCGCGATGCTCGCAATCCCTGATCCGCATGTGCCTTTTGGCCTGCGCACGGTCGATGGCACCTACAACAACATCGTCGAAGGCCGTGAGACTTGGGGCGCCGCCGACACGATCATGCCGCGCATGCTTGACACCAATTTCATCAATGATGCCGACGGTGACACGATGGCGCTTGGCCCCGGCATGTCCGAGGTGGCCAACACCGATTACGGCGTCATCGGGGCGCCCACCAACCCGTTCCTGCCCGGCACCAATGGCGGCCACACCGGCAACGTCGCGGATGCCGACCCGCGCATCATCTCGAATCTGATCGTTGACATGAGCGTCAACAACCCGGCGGTGGTGACCGCTTGGTTCAATAACGAACTTGCCGTCGCCGCCTGGGAAGAGGCAAACCCCGGCAAGGTTCCGGTCGCGCCCGGCACTGTCATCGAAGAAGGCGATACCGTCAGCCAGGCTCTGACCAACGCCGATCTGGCGTTGCTGCCGAATATTGCGCCCGACGAAGGGCTTTCGGCGCCCTTCAACGCCTGGATGACCTTTTTCGGGCAGTTTTTCGACCACGGGCTTGACCTGATCACCAAGGGTGACAACGGCACCGTCTTCATTCCGCTGCAACCCGATGATCCGCTGATCACCCATGGGCCCGACGGCATCGCCGGATCGGGTGATGAGGTTCCGCCGCATCTGGCCTTCATGGCCGTCACCCGGTCAACCGCTTATCAAGGGCCGGGCGCCGATGGCATCATGGGCACCGCCGACGATACGTTCCACGAGGGCCGCAACACCACCACGCCCTATGTAGACCAGAACCAGACCTATACCTCGCATGCCTCGCATCAGGTGTTCTTGCGTGAATACACGCTCGACAGTCTCGGGCGGCCTGTTGCAACCGGGCGGCTTTTGAACGCCGCCGAGGGCGACGGGCTGGCGACCTGGGCCGATGTGAAGGCGCAGGCGCGCGACATGCTCGGCATCGAGCTGACCGATGGCGACGTGCTGAACGTGCCGCTCTTGCGCACCGATGCCTACGGCAAGTTCATTCCTGATGCCAATGGCTTCGCGCAGGTGATTGTCGGGCTGGGCGCCGACGGCATTCCCAACACCGCCGACGACGTCGTGGTTTCCGGCACCCCGGTCGCTCCTGTGAATACATTTAGCGCAGGCGCCATTCGCATCGGCCACGCCTTCCTTGACGACATCGCCCACGCCGCCAATCCGCTTAACAGCCAGACCGGCGCGCTGAAGGTGGCCGACAGTGATGACGCGCTCGGGCTGTCGGAAGCGGGCGCCTATGATGACGAGCTGCTGGATCGCCATTTCATCACCGGCGACGGGCGCGGCAACGAAAACATCGGCCTGACCGCCGTTCACCACATCTTCCATTCTGGCACAACCGCCAGATCGAGCTGCAAAAGCTTACGATTCTGGGGTCTGACGACATCGCATTCATCAATGAATGGTTGCTTGACGATCTCGCGCCCGGCGACCCGATTCCGCCCGCGGACCAACTGGTCTGGGATGGCGAGCGGTTGTTCCAGGCCGCGCGCTTTGCCACCGAGATGCAGTACCAGCATCTGGTGTTTGAAGAATTCGCGCGCAAGATTCAGCCCAACATCGACCCGTTCGTGTTCAACTCGGTCACCGATATCAACCCGGCGATCTTTGCCGAGTTCGCCAACACGGTTTACCGTTTCGGCCATTCGATGCTGACCGACAGCATGCCGCGAATCTTTGCCGATGGCAGCAGCGACGACATGGGCCTGATTGCCTCGTTCCTGAACCCGATTGTTTTCCTGCAAGATGCGGATGGCAACGAGATTTCCGCCGATGAAGCCGCAGCCGCGCTGGTGCGAGGGCTGACGCGCGAACATGGCAATGCGATCGACGAATTCGTGGTTGACGCGCTGCGCAACAATCTGGTCGGGCTGCCGCTTGACCTTGCGGCCATCAACATCGCGCGGGGGCGCGAAACCGGCATGCCCACGCTGAACGATGCGCGCGCCCAGCTTTATGCGGCGACCGGGTCAACGTTCCTGCAACTCTATGATAACTGGGTAGAATTCGCCGTCAATCTGAAGAACACGTCGTCGGTCATAAACTTCATCGCGGCTTATGGCACGCATGCCTCCATGCTTGCGGCCGAGACGCTGGCCGACAAACGCGGCGCGGCCATGAATATCGTGTTCGGCAACCCTGATCTGAGCGAGCCGGAATTGAGCGCGTGGAACGCCGAACGCGCGGCCTTCCTGTATGGCGATGCGGCACTGACCGGGGTCAACGCGATTGACCTCTGGATCGGTGGTCTTGCCGAAAAGACGATGCCGTTTGGCGGCATGCTCGGGTCTACCTTCAACGCCGTGTTCGAGGCGCAGCTTGAAGCGCTGCAAGATGGCGACCGTTTCTATTACCTCACGCGCACGCAGGGCCAGAACTTCCTGACCGAGCTGGAAAACAACTCGTTTGCCAAGCTGATCATGGCCGACACCGCGCTGGCCGACCCCGGCCCCGATGGCATTCGCGGCACCGCCGATGACGTGGTCTCGCGCCATATCGGCACCGATAGCCGTCGCCGCCGATGCTGATCTTCGCGTCAAGATCTTCACCACCGAACAGGCCGACATCCTGCGCAACCGTTTTGACAAGGTCGAGGCGCTGTCGGGCTGGGCACATGATGATGTGCTGCGCGGCGATGACCGAACGGCGGGGGAACCGCAGCTGGTCGGCGGGGTCGGCGCCAATGAAGCGATCTTCTTCAACGATGGCCTTGATCAGGCAGGTATCGACCGCATCGCCGGGCTTTCGCAGATTGTGCAGGTTGGCGCGAACGGGTTTTTCGAGGCGGGCAACATTCTGCTGGGTGGCGCCGGGTCGGATATGCTGCAAGGCAACGCTGGCGACGACATTCTGGATGGCGACCGCTGGCTGAACGTGCGGATCCGGCTGACCGCGCCAAACGCCGAAAACATCCCCGCCAACGAGATCGCTTCGATCGACAGCCTCAAGCATGTCTTCGCGGCCACCGACGCCTATGGCAATTCCGTGCCTTCGGCCTGGGTCGGCAAATCGCTGTTTGAACTGATGATCGACCGGGTCATCACGCCGACGCAGCTCCACATCGTGCGCGAAGTCGTGACAGCCGACGTTTCTGACGGCGACATTGACGTTGCGTTGTTCAACGATGTCTTCGCCAATTACACGATCATCCAGAATGGTGATGGCAGCGTGACCGACCGCCATGACACGGTCAGCGCGGTGATCGACCCGCAAACCGGGCGGCAGTTGCTTTCGGACGGAACCGACACATTGCGCAACATCGAGATCGCGCGGTTTGTCGACCGTGACTTCTCTCTGGTCAACGCGGCCCCGACGGGCGCGCTGATGATTACCGGCACCGAAAACGTGCTGACCGCCAACCGCTCGGCGGTGCAGGATGCCGATGGCATGCCGGCAGCCAACAACGCCTATTCGTACCAGTGGCAGCGTTCGGCAAACGGCGTTGACGGCTGGGTGAACGTGGGCACCGGCACCACCTTCAACATCAACAACAACCAGGATTTCCACCGCGTGATCATGACCTACACCGACCTGAACGGGCGGGTAGAGACCGTGACATCGGCGATAACGGCGCGCGTTGGCACGAATGGTGCAGAGACCCTGAACGGCAGTGTCGGCGCCAACCTTCTGAATGGCCGCAACGGCAATGACACGATCAATGGCCTTGACGGCGACGACATCATCAACGGCGGCGGCGGCAATGACGTTCTGGGCGGCGGTATCGGCAACGATACCATCTTTGGTGGCACCGGGGCCGATACCATCAACGGCGGCGATGGCGATGATGTCATCGTCTTTGATATCGACGGCAACAATGGTGGCAACGATGTGGTTTCTGGCGGTGCCGGTTTCGACACCCTGGCCATCATTGATACCGGCATTGGCAATGAAACCCTGAATGTCGTGTTCAATGGCGCCCGGCTCACGCAGGTCGAAGGCGGCGGGTCGATCGCGGCAGATGTTGAAAGCATCACCGCAGATCTGGCGGGCGGCACCGGCGACGCGCTGGTCTATTCGGCAACGTCAGCGGCGGTTACTGTCGATCTTGGCGCAGGAACGGCGTCGGGGTTTACCTCGATCGCCAGTATCGAGAATGTCACCGGCACCAACAATGCCGACGTTCTTACCGGAAATGCGGCAAACAACGCGCTGACCGGCGGCTCGGGCAATGACACGCTGACCGGAGGCGCTGGCAATGACAACCTCAATGGCGGTGCGGGCACCGACCGGGCGGTTTTTGCCAACGCGGCGGCAGCGCATAGCTTTGCGCTAAATGGCACCAACCTCGTGGTGACAGGCGCCGAAGGCACCGACACGCTGATCAGCATCGAGCAGCTTCAGTTTGGGGCCACGGTCTATTCCGCGGCTACCAACGCGCTGGTTCAGGGCACCAATGGCAACAACAACGCGGTCAACGGCGGCGCCAATTCCGAGCTTATCCTCGGTTTCAACGGCAATGATGTGATCAATGGCAACGGCGGCAATGACATCATCTTTGGCGGCGCCGGAAACGATACCATCAACGCGGGCGCGGGCGATGATACCATTGTCTGGAACGTCGGCGACGGGCGCGACATCATCAACGGCGGCGCCGACAACGACACCGTCATCATCAACGGCAACGCCGCCAATGAGGTCTTCCGGGTCTATACGCGGGCCGCATGGGGGGCCGTGGGGGGGCAACAACCTTGCCAACCTCGCCGCCGCCACCGAAATCGTGATCACCCGCAACGGGACCAACTTCAACTCGGTGATCACCGAACTGACGGGCGTCGAAGAGATCGTCATCAACACCGGCGACGGTAATGACCAGGTGCTGACATCGGGCGACTTTTCGCCCACCAGCCTTTCGTTCAATACCATCGTCATCAACGGTTCGTCCGGTGACGACACGGTTGACATCTCTGGCCTTCAGTCGGCGCACCGCATCCTGTTCCGCTCCAATGGCGGCAACGACACGATCATTGGCACTCTGCGCGAGCAGGATGTGATCGAACTTCCTGCGGGCTCGACCCTTGCCGACTATACCCAGACGGTCAGCAACGGCATGACCACGCTGAGCAATGGCACGCACAGCATCGTCTTTGCGGGCACTGGCACGCTGCGGGTTGAAGGCGCGGGGCCGCAAGATGATGATGAACCCAGCGGCGCCTTTGGTCTGACGCCTTCAGATGTCAGCGGTCTGCTCAACCTCGTGCGCGGGATCTCGCCCGATGGCAAAGACGACAACGAAAACCACCTCGGCGTGCGCGATCTGCCGGGCTATGAGAACAACATCGACAAGCCCGGCTGGGGTGCCGCGGCAGAGCCCTACATTCGCGTTACCGAAGCGCGCTACGGCGCGTTTGACGAGGCCACCGGAAACTTCGCGCTGAACCCGATCTTCGACGGGCTCGACACGCGCGACATCTCCAACATTCTGGCCGTGCAGCCCGCAGATGCGGCACCGGCGGCGAATGTCAGCGGCTTCTTCACGGCGTTTGGCCAGTATTTCGACCACGGGCTTGCGGTGCTGGCCAAGGGCGGCAACGGCACCGTGCAAATCGGCGCGCCGGGGTCGGGGCCGGGCAACCCTGCCGACCTGACGCGGGGCACGGTGGCGGGCTTTGACCCGGTAACCGGGCTGCCACTGCACACCAACAACGTCTCACCCTATGTTGACCAGAACCAGACCTATGGGTCGTCGGAGCTAGTCGGGCAACTGCTGCGCGAAAGCGATGGCAACCAGGGCTTCGGGACTCACATCCTGATGGGCGCGCCAGACCCGTCGAACCCCGATTTCGATCTCTTGCCGACATTGCGCACCTTGCTTGACCACCACATTGCGGCGGGCACCGTGTTCAAGGGCGGCGGGCTGCCTGCGTCGGGCATGACGCTGGCCGAATACTACCCGACACTTGTGAATAGCGGCGGTTATGACGCGGCCACGGTCAGCGCGCTTGCAGCCGACTTCATGGGCGAGGGCTTTGCGCTGCTGCTCGACGTGAACCCCTATATCAATCTGCTCGATCATGTCGTGGCAGGCGATGGCAGGGCCAATGAGAACATCGCGCTGACCGCGATGCACACGATCTTTGCGCGCAACCACAACTTCCATGTTGCAGCGCTTGAGGTGGCGGGCTTCCCCGGCACCACGGAAGAGCTGTTCCAGGCCGCGAAGATCCTGAACGAAACCGAGTATCAGCGCGTGGTGTTTGACGAATTCCTGCCGCAACTTCTGGGCGGGCAGGGTATTCGGGGTGACAGCACCCACGGCTTTGATGACTACAACCCCGAGGCCAACGCGGGCATCAGCCACGAATTTGCCGCTGCGGCCTATCGGTTCGGGCACACGCTCATCACGCAAACGCTGACCGTGGTTGGTGAGGGTGGCGCGCTGATCGAGGTTCCGCTGTTTGACGCTTTCCTGAACCCGACCAACGCCGAGGGCGCATTTACCATGCCGCTGGCGACGCTTGCGCAGCATGACTATGTACCGCAGCCGGGCTATTCCGAGTTTGGGGCGGCGGCAATTCTTGCGGGCATCACGACCCAGCCCGCCGAAGAGGTGGACGTGCATGTTGTCGATGCCGTGCGCAACGATCTGGTGCGCATCAGTGCTGACCTCTTTGCGCTGAACGTGGCGCGGGGCCGCGATGTCGGGCTTGGCACGCTCAACCAGGTGCGCGCCGAGCTTGCGGCCTCGAACGATCCCTATATCAGCGAGGCCGTCGGCTACGCGGGCGATCTGAGCCCCTACACGAGCTGGCGAGACTTCCAGACCCGCAACGCTGGCTCTGTTGCACAAATCGGGTGATGGCCGAGGTTCCCCTTTCCCCGGACGGACTTATCCCACAGCTTCCGTGACGGGTATGCCGAGCGCGGTGTAGCCGTTGAGCACGGCGATACGGACTTGGAG